>CAYMTR010000031.1:3168-38133 GCA_964393405.1 uncultured Prolixibacteraceae bacterium | reverse complement strand
CAGTTCAAGTTACTGCAACACCAACTTCAGGATATACTTTTACCGGTTGGACAGGAGATGCTACAGGTACAACAAATCCTTTATCAGTTACAATGAATTCTAATAAGAACATTGTTGCGAATTTCACATTGATACCTGTTAACACATACACTTTAAATGTTTCATCAACATTAGGAGGAACAGCAGTAAAAAATCCTAATCTAACAAGCTATTCGAGTGGAGCTGCAGTTCAAGTTACTGCGACACCAACTTCAGGATATACTTTTACAGGTTGGACAGGAGATGCTACAGGTACAACAAATCCTTTATCAGTTACAATGAACTCTAACAAGAATATTACTGCTAATTTCACATTGATACCTGTGAATACTTACACCTTAAATGTGACAGCAATAAATGGAAGTGTTATTAAAAATCCAAATAGTCTTTCATATTCTTCTGGAGCTAATGTACAACTTACAGCAACTCCTATTTCAGGATATACTTTTACCGGATGGGGTGAAGATGCTACAGGTTCGGCAAATCCATTAACAGTAACAATGAATTCAAACAAAAACATTACTGCTAATTTTACATTGATACCCGTGAATACTTTCACCTTGGATGTGACCGCTATTAATGGCAGTGTAGATAAAAATCCAAATAATCCTACATACACTTCGGGAGCGACTGTACAACTTACAGCAACTCCAAATTCAGGATATACTTTTACCGGATGGGGTGGAGATGCTACAGGTTCAGTAAATCCATTAACAGTAACAATGAACTCAAACAAAAACATTACTGCTAACTTTTCAATTATAACATTCACTTTAACAGTAATTTCGGTTAACGGAGATGTTGTAAAGAATCCTTCTCAGATTAATTACAATTTTGGAGAAAATGTTGAGCTTACTGCTACCGCAAATTCAGGATACGTTTTTGATTCATGGAGTGGTGATGCAATAGGATCAACAAATCCAATCACTGTACTTATGGATGATAACAAAACAATCACGGCAAACTATACAATCTCAGCACCAACAGGACCTCAGGGTGTTGATCTAGGCTCAGCTGCAGATTTTGCAATACTGGCGGGTGCTGGAATTACAAATACAGGGGTATCTACTATTATTACTGGTGATGTGGGTTCGTTCCCGACAGCTACAATAGCAGGTTTACTCCCAGGTAATGTGAACGGTATTCTTTACACAGTTGCTGACCCTATAGTAGGAACAGCAAAAGAAGACTTGACTACTGCTTATAACGATGCTCAATCGAGATCATTGGATGCTATTTCCTTGCCGGGACAACTCGGTGGACTTACATTTGCACCAGGTCTCTATGTGAACTCATCAACTAGTGGAATATCAGGCACAGGTGCTAATGGAATTCTAACCCTTGATGCTGGAGGTAACTCTAATGCTGTGTGGATTTTCAAGATGGGATCAACTCTCATTACAACAGAAGGTACCTCGATCGTTTTAGCAGGTGGAGCAAAGGCTGAAAATATTTATTGGTCAGTTGGAACTTCAGCTACACTTGGTACAAACTCAGTATTCTATGGGAACATTTTGGCTGATCAATCTATCACTTTAACAACCGGAGCAACATTATATGGTAGAGCATTGACAAGAATTGCTGCGGTTACTTTAGATACGAACACGGTTACAAAACCATAAGTGTTGAAAAGTAAAAAGATATGAAATGAAACATTACATGGTTGGCTAATTTCAACCAAAAGACAATTACCAAACATGTAATGTTTAAATTTTTAAAAAGTATTAAATACAAAAATTAAAAAAACAAAAAGATGATACGAAATTTATTTAAATATTCTTTGATCTTAATGCTTATTGTTTTTTCCGTATCAACAAAAGCAGAAGAGATTGAAAGACCTCAACCAAAGCTTTGGTTAGGTGTTTCCGGGGCTGTAAATTATAATATTTATACCGGAACAACTCAAGTGTTAAACTCTTCAGTTAAAGCACCAGCTGCTTTTCATGAAGGATTTGGATTAACTCCCTACGCCTCTTTCTTGATAGAATACAGACCAATACCGGTTTTAGGTTTTATGTTAAACCTTGGTTACGATAACAGAGGTGGATCTTTTACTGAAATGGTATCACCCTGTAATTGTCCTGAAGATTTAACAACTCCGCTTAGTTACGTCACTATTGAGCCAAGTATACGTATTACTCCATTTAGATCAGGTTTTTACCTTTTTGTTGGAGGAGCGTATAGTTATAACATTAATAGATCATTCACATACACTTTTGATGTTGATCCGGATGATAAATTTAATAGTGTTCAGGGATCATTCAGCGACATAAACATGCATGTGTTTTCAACACAAGTTGGTTTAGGTTACGACATTCCATTGTCATCAAAAAGTAGTCCTAATCAGGTAAGTTTATCGCCATTTGTATCCTTTCATCCTTATTTCTTTCAACACCCGCGTTCTGTTGAAAGCTGGTCTTTATCGACTGCCAGAGCAGGTGTTGCTATAAAATTTGGAAAGACAAAACCTATTATTGAAGAAGCTGTTGCACCAGTTGCACCGGTTGCAGTGATTGTACCGATTGTTGTACCTGAAGTTGAGTTTAGTGTAACTTCTCCTGAAAACATTCCGGTTGAACGTAGGGTTAGGGAAACCTTCCCCCTTCGTAACTATATCTTCTTCGACTTAGGGTCAACAGAAATACCCGATCGTTATGTTTTGCTCAAAAAAAGTGAAGTAAAAGACTTCAAAGAAACACAGTTGGAAGTATTTAAACCAAAAAATCTTTCAGGACGTTCAGACCGTGAGATGGTTGCTTATTATAATATAATGAACATATTAGGCGATAGGATGAATAAAAATCCAAACACTAGCATTAAGTTAGTTGGATCATCTGAAAAGGGACCTCAAGATGGCAGGCTAATGGCAGAATCTGTGAAAGAATATTTGGTCGATGTTTTCGGCGTTTCTCCTTTAAGAATAAATGTTGAAGGAAGGGACAAACCAAAAATTCCATCAGAACAACCGGGTGGAACTCTTGAACTAAAACTGCTTCGTGAAGGTGACCGCAGGGTTTCTATCGAAAGCAACTCTCCGGAGTTGTTAATGGAGTTTCAAAGTGGAGAAGAAGCTCCGCTTAAGCCAGTCGAAATTAATGCAATTCAAGAAGCTCCAATCGATAGCTATGTATCTGTAAAAGCAGATGGCTCTAATGAAGCGTTTTCTTCTTGGTCGCTTGAGGTTAAAGATAACGACGGTGTTATTCAAAATTTCGGGCCCTATGATCAAGAGCTTGTTACTATCCCTGGAAAATCCATATTAGGCCAAAGGTCAGAAGGTAATTATAAACTTACCATGATCGGAACTACTAAAAGCGGTAAAACAGTTAAAAAGGAAACACAGAAACACTTAGTTCTGTGGGTGCCACCTACAGAAGAGCAAGGTATGAGGTTCAGCGTGATTTATGAATTCAATGATTCTAAATCTATTAAAATTTACGAAAAGTATCTTTCTGAAGTTGTAACTCCTAAAATTCCTGAAAACGCAACCGTAATTATTCACGGATATACCGATATCATTGGTGATCCCGTTAACAACCAACGCTTATCGCTGGCTAGGGCTACTGATGTTAAAGGTATTATTGAAACTGAATTATCCCGTAGAGGAAGAAATGATGTAAAATTTGAAACTTTAGGTTTTGGTGAAGACGAAAGGGTATCTCCTTTTGATAACAAACTTCCTGAAGAGCGATTTTACAATAGAACAGTAATTATTGATATTATCCCAAAGTAAAAAAATGAGATTGTAAATATCGAATTTTATTATTCTATACTTGTGAAGATCGTTTTGAGAGTAAAATCTTGAGGCGATCTTTTTCATTATATGAAGCGTGATATATGTAAATCATATATGTAAATATATAACGGCTTAAAGCTTTAATCTATCCAACTTTGCTCATTACATCAATGAATATTTACTATTCATTTTTTTACCCTTAAAATATTTACAATGAGAAAAAAATTTAAGCTAACAAATGAAATGAGTTCTCTTAAGCCTAAGCACAAGAGAAGTTCATGGTTATTTAATTCAACATGGCTTTTGTTGTTATTAATGACCGTTTTTATGTGGCAATGCGAAAAAGATGATTTCGAGGAGATCCCTGGTAAATGCCCGGTCGTGACTTCGACTGATCCAACAAATGGAGCTACCGGTGTATCTTTCAGCCAAATAATTACTGCAAAATTTAATGAAAAGATGAATCCTGCTACTTTTACTAAGGAATCTTTTGTCATTAAGAATGGTTCAAATCTTGTTTCAGGCACAGTTTCATGTATTGATTCTACTGCAAGTTTTAAACCATCTACCGCTCTATTACCTAACACTGTTTACACGGGAACCTTTAAGGAGTTGTTGATCAAGGATGCTATGGGTAATTCCCTGCAAACGGATTATGTTTGGACATTTACGACCAACTTATCGCCAATGGTATTATCTACAATCCCATTAAGTGATGCAACAGATGTTGATTTGGATCAAGTGATATCTGCAACATTTAGTGTGCCAATGGATCCGTCATCACTTAATATGACGACATTTTCCCTTAAAAATGGAGAAATACCAATTGCGGGAACAATTTCATACATTGATGCAAGCGCTTCTTTCACCCCAACAAGAAATCTTTCCCCTGGAACTATCTATACTGCAACCATAACAACTGGTGTAAAAAGTATATCAGGTTCACCAATGGAAAGTAACTACGTGTGGACATTCAACACAGGGGGTATTCCTGCTATCACTTTTACAGATCCGGCAAACTTAGAAGAAGAAGTCGTAATAAATAAAACAGTTACTGCAACATTCAGTGAACCAATGGATCCAACAACACTTAATGCTACAACATTTACTATAAAACAAGGTGCTGTTAAGGTTACAGGTGTTATAACAACAGATGGTACAACAGTATCGTTTAACCCTGAAAATGACCTTAAGTATGGAACAACTTATACTGCAATTATTTCAAAGGGAGCAAAAAATGCCAAAGGTAAATCTATGGAAGCTGACTACGTTTGGATATTCACAACAAATAACCTGGCACCGCCAACGGTAATTTATACTGAACCAACAAACAATGAAGGTGATGTTCCATTGAATACAAATATTTCAGTAACATTCAGCGATCCAATGGATTTGTCAACCCTTAATACTTCAACGTTTACGTTATATCAAGGTTCAACACAAATTCCCGGAACAATTATATCTGCTGGTTCAACAGTAGTATTTAACCCTGATAATGATCTGACATACTATGCAAATTATACTGCAACAATTCTTGCAGGTGTAAAAAACCAACAAGGTGTTGAAATGGTTGGAAACTATGCGTGGGCTTTTGATACAAAGGCAGCTATTGTTCCAACAATAACTTCAACTAATCCGGCAGATGATGATACCGGTGTTGAACTGGATAAAAACATTTCAGCAACTTTTAGCGTACCAATGGATCAAAGTACCTTTAACTCTTCAACATTTAAAGTGAGACAGGGTGTTAATATAATTGAGGGAGAAATTACTTATAACGGAACAACTGTTTTATTTAATCCGGAAAACAATCTCTCATTCGGTACAACTTATATTGTGACTATTACTAACGGAGTAAAGAATACTGAAGGTACTCCAATAGCTAGCAATTATATATGGACATTCATCACATTGGATGCTCCGGCACCAACAGTAATTCTTACAGATCCTGCAAATAATGAAAGTGGGGTAGTACTAGACAAAGTAATTACTGCAACATTTAGTGAACCAATGGATCAGTATACACTTAATAATTCTACATTTATTTTAAAACAAGGTTCAGACTTTGTAAGTGGAACTGTTAATTGTTCTGGTTTTGTTGCAACATTTACTCCATCAAGTAATCTTTTATCGGGAGTTACTTATACTGCAACTTTAACTACAGGTGTAAAAAATGCTTTTGGAGCAAACCTAGCAAACAATTACACATGGAGTTTCAACTCTGTTGACCCGTTAGGTCCAACAGCTGCAAACCTTAAAACAGTTGGCCGCTTTGGTATTTTTGCCGGTGTCCAGATAGTTAATAACACAGGTGCTACCGAAGTTCGTAATATGGATGTTGGATTATCTCCCGGTTTACGTACAGATATTACCGGATTTCCTCCCGGAGCAGTTATTAACGGTGGAATTTACGCTTCTGATGATGGTGCTTCAATTGATGCCATGTTAATTCAGGCTAAATTAGATATGACCGATGCTTATCAGTATTGTGAGGCAATAACATTCCCGGCTCCTGAAATATTGGAATTCGATATTGGAGGAATGATACTTGAACCAGGATTATATAAATCAGAATCTACAATGTTAATCCAAATGGGTAATGTAATTCTTGACGCTAAGGGTGATGTAAATGCAGTATGGATATTCCAGATAGCATCAGGATTGAACACTATTGGTGGTAATGGTGGTAATGTAATATTATCAAACGGAGCTCAAGCCAAAAATGTATTCTGGCAGGTAGGAAACTCGGCTGTAATAGGTGAGGGTACTACTTTTAATGGAACCATTTTGTCTTTAAATACAATTTCAGCGAATATAAGTGCTACAATAAACGGCAGGTTATTAGTCAGACATAATTCTGTCTATGTAAATACTGTCATCATTAATAAACCATAAAAAAATATGAAAATGAATGATATTATAAACAATAAAAAGGGATCGCGCATAGCGTGGTCCCCTTACCGGTTACCAATAAAAAGTCTGACATTGTTTGCATTGCTTTTGTTTGGGTTTTCCGTAACAACATTTTCACAAGATGAGCTTTTTACTAAGGCTTCATGGAAATTTGGACTTGCTGCCGGAGTTAATTACAATATGTATACCGGCTCAACTCACGAATTAAGTACATCGTTCACTCCACCTGTGGTCTTTCACAAAGGTAGTGGCTTAGGTTTGTTTATAGCTCCTCATTGGGAGTTTCACCCCGCTTCTTCAATGTTGGGTATAATGCTACAGGCAGGTTATGACAATCGCCAGGGTGCTTTCAATCAGATAGCTTCTCCTTGTAATTGCCCTGCCGACCTTACATCCGATTTAAGTTATATTACTATTGAACCTAGTTTGCGTTTTGCTCCTTTCAAATCAGCTTTTTATCTATTTGCAGGTCCAAGGTTGGCTTTTAATTTCGAGGAAACATTTACTTACAAGTTAGGTCTCAATCCTGATTTTCCGAATCAGTTGCCAACTCCTGATGTTGAAGGCTATATGAGCAATATGAACAACATGATTTTCTCTATGCAAATAGGAGCTGGTTTTGATATTCCTCTTTCTACATCCCGAAATAAAGTACAGACATTTTTGTCCCCATTTGTATCTTATCATCCTTATTTAGGTCAGCACCCACGTTCAATTGAAACCTGGAGTGTTTCAACTGTAAGGGCAGGGGCTATTATAAAATTCGGAAGAGGAGAAGAAATTTTAAGTGAAAAGAAAATTTCTTCAAATCCTGTTAAAGTAGAAGCAGTAGAGACTAAAGTTAAATTTACTGTTGTTTCTCCAGGAAATATAACAGATGTTCGTAGAGTCAGGGAGTCATTCCCTGTAACAAATTTTGTGTTTTTCGATATGGGATCAACAGAGATTTCTGACCGTTATGTCTTGCTTAGGAAAAATCAAGTAGCTGATTTTAAAGAAGACCAGCTTGAGGTTTTTAAACCTAAGAAATTGTCTGGTCGTTCTGACAGGCAAATGATCGTATACTATAATGTTCTGAATATACTTGGCGACCGCATGGCGAAAAACCCATCTGCAAATGTCAGGTTATCCGGATCTACGTCAGAAGGTATTCCCGTTGGTTTGGCTATGGCTGAATCAGTAAAAAAATATCTTGTCGATGTATTTGGTATTGGAGCTTCAAGAATTACAACCGAAGGCCTTATCAATCCAAGGGTTCCTTCAGAACAGCCAGGTGGAACAAAAGAGTTGGATCTTCTTCGTGAAGAGGATAACCGAGTTTCAATCTGGAGCGATACCCCGGCTTTAATGATGGAGTTCCAGAGTGGTAAAAATGCTCCTCTTAGAACTGTTGAAATTGTTGACTTACAGACAGCGCCTATCGATAGTTATGTTTCATTTAATGTTGATGGAGCAAAGGAAGCTTTCACTTCATGGTCGCTTGAAATAAAAGATGATAAAGGAAATATACAAAATTTTGGTCCGTATTTTCGGGAGACTGTCAATATACCCGGAAAATCTATTATGGGATCAAATCCTAAGGGCGATTACAAAGTGAAAATGATCGGTCAAACAATAAACGGTAAAAAAGTAATTAAAGAAGCTAATGTACTTATGGTCCTTTGGAAACCATCGGAAAGTGAGGAAGGAATGAGATTCAGTCTGGTATTTGAATTTGGTGAATCTGATGCAATCAGAGTTTACGATAAGTACCTTAAGGAATTTGTTACTCCCAAAATTCCAAAAAATGGAACAGTTATTATACATGGCCATACAGATATAATCGGGACTGAAGAAATAAACATGGATCTATCATTAGCCCGTGCCAATGAGGTAAAGAGTATCATTCAAGGTGCACTTGCCAATGCTGGTCGGAATGATGTAAAGTTTAATGTTTATGGATTCGGGGAAGACGAGAAGCTGGCTCCTTTTGAGAATAATCTTCCTGAAGAGCGGTTTTACAACAGAACTGTGATCATTGATGTTATTCCAAAATAAAATTTGGAGATTCAAAACTGCTGATTTTTTTAAGTCCTGATATGTGAAGATCGTTTTGAGAGTAAAATTTTAAGACGGTCTTTTCATATGTAAATAGCGTGAATCATGTAAATATTATATAAAGTTATATAATGCTTATGATAAAAAAGATATCCACCTTTGATGTGTAATAATACTGTTACAGTTTAAAACAAATAAAATGATTAATTCTACAACTAAAAGCTTTCTTGTTTCGGGGAACAGGAACAAGCAAAAAGGTAAAATCAAGACATTAATATTCGTTGGGTTTTTTACAATACTGACATTTACTTCATGTATGAAATATCCTGATGGTCCGCTATTGGACTTTCGTTCAACAACAGAACGTGTATCAAATAATTGGAAAATAGGAGAAGCTCTTGAAAATGACAAAGATGTCACCTCCGATTATTCTAAGTACGAGCTCTCACTCACCAAAGAAGGTGATGCAAACCTTACCGCAAATTATAAAGTATTTGGTGTGGTTTTTGAATTTGTTACTGATGGTACCTGGGCATTCGTTAGCAAAGAAGAGAAAATAACTTTCAACTTCGACAACGATAATGCAGATGGAGTGTTTAAAATATTGCGATTGACAGAAGATGAAATGTGGCTTGAAAATTCTGATGAAACCCTAGAGTTGCATTTTATAAATCAATAATACATCAGCATTAATGTAATAGAATAAAAGAGCTTTGTTAATAACAAGGCTCTTTTTTAATTGACAAAGTGTGAAAAATGAAAATAAATTATAAAGTTGTGTAACACTCAATAAAATGGATGTTGTCACCTTTGAATGTTATTCATTATTTAATGTCTAATTTAAATTATATATTATGAAGGCAACAGGTATCATTCTTATTATTATTGGTTTAGTATTGACAATCTTCACTTCTTTCAAGTATTTCAGTAAAGAGAAAGTTGTTGATTTAGGTGTGGTCGAAATAACTACAGAAAAACCTCACGAATTAAATTGGTCACCCGTTATTGGTATTGCCGTTTTAGTAATAGGTGGAGTTGTATTATGGCAGGCTACTAAAAAAAGTAAAGTATAAATAATTCGTATTCCTAAAAATTCATGGAACAGATAAAGAAAATTCCATTTTTCATGAAGGCCTCACTTTACCTCTTAGGTATTTTGGCCCTTTTTGCAATTTTATATATTGCAAAAAGCATTATTGTTCCTATTGTTTTTGCAATGATTATTGCCATTCTTCTTCATCCTGTTGTAAACTTTTTCGTGAAGTTCAAGATCAATAGGGTTATTGCTATTTTCTTTACGCTATTGCTCACAATCATTGTTATGGCAGCGTTTGGAATTTTAATTGTTTCGCAAGTAACTCATTTTAGTGAATCATGGCCGGAACTTGTTGAAAAATTTACTGCAATTCTAAATAATACTATTTCAGCAGCTTCTGAGTATTTAGATATCAAGCCACAACGAATTTATGACTGGATTTCCAAAACCCAAGTTGATATTCTTAATTCCAGTAAAGCTGCTATTGGCAAGTCATTGGTTATAGTTGGCAATAGTTTGATAATTATTTTCTTAATACCTGTTTATATTTTTCTGATGCTGTTTTACCAACCTTTATTAATCGATTTTATTCGAAAATTGTTTGGCTCAGATAACTTAACGAAAGTAAATTCAATAATTACGCAAACTAAAAATGTAGTTCAGAAATATCTATCAGGTCTATTGATCGAAGTAATTATAATAGCTGTACTTGAAATTTTAGCTCTTTTAATTCTTGGTGTCGATTACGCTATCCTCTTAGGTATTCTTGGTGCTTTACTCAATCTGATACCTTATCTTGGAGGTATCGTTGCAGTTGCAATGCCCATGATTGTTACGCTTGTAACTAAAGATAATAGTTGGTATGTAGTTTATGTCTTTATAATCTACAATATTATCCAGCTCATCGACAATTACTATGTAGTACCAAAAATAGTATCTTCAAAAGTCAAAATCAACGCACTTGCTTCAATTATTGCTGTAATTGCAGGAAATGCACTTTGGGGGATAACAGGTATGTTCCTTTCAATACCACTTCTGGCAATTGTAAAGTTAATCTTCGATAATGTTGAACCATTAAAGCCTTGGGGACTCTTGTTAGGCGATACTATGCCTCCTATGATAACAATAAAACCATTATTAAAAAAGATTTCATTAAAACTTAAGTAAATCAAAAAGTATTTTTTTTCAGGTTTTGAATTAGTGTTTTAAGTTCATGACCAATCTAGTAATTGGGAAAAACAGAAATAATGAAGACTAATTAAATGTCAGATATTCAATAAATACAAAATGTATTTTAAAAAGATTAGTTAATAAATACTGATCAGTGAAAGATGAAAAGTTAAAGTTAGTTGCCCTGATTGTTGCGCATCCCGATGATGAAACTTTGTGGGCAGGAGGTACAATGTTAAGCCATTCAAATTGGAAGTGTATTGTTGTTTGTCTTTGCAGGGGAAGCGATGCTGAACGGGCAAAGAAATTTTACAACGCAAATATAGCTCTTAAGTCTGTTGGCATAATGGGAGACCTTGACGATGGACCGGATCAGGTGCCTTTGAAAAAAAATAAAGTTGAACATGCGATACTTGAATTATTGCCTTCAATACCTTATGACTTAATAATTACTCATAATACAACTGGAGAATATACGAAACATCTTAGGCATGAAGAGATTAGCATTTCTGTAATAGAGCTTTGGAAAAATGCGAAGATATCTGCCAAAGAACTATGGACATTTGCTTATGAGGATGGTAATAGACATTATTATCCCCGAAATATCAAGAATGCTCATATTTTCATGAAGCTGACCTGGCATATATGGCTTAAAAAATATCGCATTATTACAAAATTATATGGTTTTAAGAAAAATAGCTGGGAAGCAAAAACTACTCCAAAAGAAGAAACCTTCTGGCAAATAAATTTCTAATAAATTATAACAATGAAAGTATTAGTATTATATGATTACCCTCCTTCACCTGGAGGGCTTGCAACCCAAGGTGATCTTTTATACAAGGGACTTCTGGAAATGGGAGTTGAAGCCCATGCTGTTCATTTCGAATCTGCTCAGGAGAAAGAATGGTATTATCGCTGGTTTAAGCCTGATGTTGTAGTTGGTGTTGGTTACTGGGGTCATTCGCCTCAATTGATACTGCATCCTCAACGTTACGGAATACAACCGGTTCCATGGTTGGTGGCGGATGGTTATATTGCTAATTATCAAGAAATATTAAATGAGCTCCCCCTGATTCTAGTAACTTCAAACTGGGTTAAGGAGATGTATGTACGTGATGGAATAAAAGCTGATAATATTGAAGTGTTACCTGTAGGCTGTAATACCGATTCGTTTATACCTTTCAGCAAGAGTGATCCTAAAATTCTTGCCGTTCGCGAAGCCTTGGGGATTTCGCCCGATCAGTTAATGATACTTACCGTTGGAGGAGATGCTGCTTCAAAAGGAGCCCAAGAGGTAATGCAGGCACTTTCTATAATCGATTCTAAAGCACCTGATTGGAAATATGTTTGCAAAGTTTGGCCACAACCCCGTACTAAAGTTCAAAACCTTATTGATTTGGAAATGGCCGTTAACCTTGGAATTGATAAAAATGTTACGTACGAAACTAATACTATATCTCGTAATTTTATGCCTTATTTGATGGGTGCATGCGATATTTATGCAGCACCTTCGAGGCTTGAAGGTTTTGGAATGCCACAAGTGGAAGCAGGAGCATGTGGAAAACCTGTAATAAGTATAAAAGCCATGGGGATGTTAGATACTTTAATTCATGGCGAAACAGCATTTCTGGCAAATATTGCTAAAATGAATGTTGTGAATGATGTAATACTTGGCAAAGAGTCAGGTTATGAAAATGAACTCAAGGTTGTTTTTAACACCCCTCGAATAGTAGATTACCGCGCAAGCATTTATGAAATTTCCAGGTTCTTATTGGTATTAATGAGAGATGCTGAACTTCGCGATAAAATGGGCAAAGCCGGTCGTGAAAGGGTAGTTGAGAATTTTGACTATCGCTTGGTGGCAAAACGTTTTGTTCAGATAATTGGAGATAAATTGGGAATAAGATGATTATTAATGCCGATAATTGGAAGGAAATTGAAGAGGCTAAAAAAGCTGCTCTTGAAGTATTACTTAACAATGCCCACGGTCCATTTCATGGTCTTCCAAGGACAGCAGCGTGGGGATATCCTGAACCATATACAAGAGATTTGATGCTTTCTATTTTAGGAATTGCTGTATCAGATAATCAGATACTTGTTCAGAGTATCCGAAAGGTATTGGAAACTCTTGCATGTAATCAAACAGAACATGGTCATATTCCATCTCTTGTACACGATAAAGAAGATCGTGGGGCAAGTGATACAACTCCATTATTTTTATTGGGTGTGGGAATATTTAGAAAATTGACAAATGAAACGGAATTTCTTCATGAAGCAGTTGAAAAAGCTTTGACGTGGATGGAATACCAAAGTCCGTCAGATCGTTGTCTTGTTGCCCAGCAACCTACAAGTGACTGGCGCGACGAACAATGGGTTACGGGTTATGGTTTGTTTGTTAATACATTGGTATATAGTTATCTCCGACTCCTTAGGCATAACGATAAGGCTGAAAAATTACTACATGAGATGAGTAGGTTCACGATTACAGAGGGTATTATTCACCAACATGTTCATGAAGGTCTTGTAGTTAAATATAAACCATACTATGCTTTCTGGTCATACAAAATTCATAGTAGTGAACGATTTGACCTGCTAGGCAATAGCCTTGCGATTCTTTCGGGAATGGCATCCCCTACGAGGGCTAATGAAATAATCTCGTGGATAGAAGAAGAGTGTGTTGGTATGAAGGAACGTGGTGAGTTAGCAATTGATTTGCCCCCTAATTTTTTTCCATATATTATGCCGGTAGATCCTGATTGGCTCCCCCGATATGAAACTTTCAATAAACCGGGTGAATATCATAATGGTGGAATATGGCCTTTTATATGTGGTTTTTATGTGGCATCACTCGTTGTTGCCAATAGATATGCGCTTGCAAAAGAAAAGCTTGTAGAGCTTACCAGAATAATAAAAATTAGCAACAAACAAAGTAATAGTTTCGGCTTTAATGAATGGATAAAAGCACAAGATGGAAAACCTATGGGACAGGATTGGCAGACTTGGAGTGCTGCACTTTATCTATATGCTGCTAAATGTGTTGAAGATAATGTAACTCCTTTTTTTGATGAAATACGTAATAACGATCCAGCTACTCTTAAACCAGATGATGCTGAAGTAAAATAATTGTCAAATTGAATTTGCTGAATGTGTGATTTATGTAAATTAATGTAATCGTTGTGTAATAAATCACGATAATAATCAAATTATCTTTAATCAAATTTTAAGTGTATTTTCTATACACAGGTCGATAAGACTTAAAAAAGTATATTTATGAAACCCAAAATTATTGTCCTCTTATTAGTTTTAATGTTTTCCGGATATTACGCAAAGTCTCAGTCGGAAAGAGTCTCTTTCAGAATCCATAGTGGACTAAACGCTCAGACATTTTACGGTCAGGATATGGAGGGAAATAAACTCAACCTGAGCTTTGTGCCTCGTTTAAATGTGGGAGTGATGATTGATTTTCCAATAACATCCGGATTATATATCAAATCGGGACTTCTTTTCACCACTAAAGGCGCAAAATCTAAAAATCAATTTCTGGGAATGGACATGTCCGTTGAATATAACATAGCATACTTTGAACTACCATTGAATTTTCTCTATAAATTACCATTAGGGAGCGGCCACATTATCATGGGCCTTGGACCTTATATGTCTTATGGTATTATTGGAAATGAAGAATACACCATCTTAAACACTACGGTAAAAGAGAAAATCAACTTCACCAACGAATATGAAAGCCTTAATCCATTTGTTATGAATAATATTGTACCTTTAGACTATGGAGGAAATCTCTTACTTGGGTATGAATTTAAAAACGGTTTTTCTTTTCAACTAAACTCGCAAATTGGCTTGGCAAAAATAAATGCTGAAAACAAGCTGCTCTCATCTGATACCTTTTTCAAGAATTTAGGTTATGGCATTTCTGTAGAATATAAATTTTAAAAAATGATTATATAAACAATTCTCTATTTAGCAGGTTACATAATAAGATACTATTAAACTTGAAATTATACATAAAATATATGGTGAGCAATCGTTGCAAAATGGTTGTGAAAGAAGAATTGAAAAAACTTGGGTTTCACTTCATATTTGTTGATTTGGGTGAAATTGAGATAATGGAAAACCTGACGGGGGAGGAGTTGAATAAACTTAAAATAGCATTGCTCTCTTCGGGTCTGGAGTTGATGGATGATAAGAGGTCTATACTAATTGAAAAGATTAAAAATGTGATTATTGAATTGGTTCACGATTCCAACGATCTGATAAAAATAAATCACTCCGATTATATTAGTGAAAAACTTAACATGGATTACACCTACCTCTCAAACATTTTTTCTGAGGTGAAAGGTATTACAATACAACAATACATTATCATTCATAAAATTGAGAAAGTTAAAGAGCTTTTAATGTACGACGAATTAAACCTTACAGAGATAGCTTATCAATTACATTATAGCAGTGTGGCACATTTATCCAATCAGTTTAAAAAAATTACAGGATTCCCGCCATCGCATTTTAAACAGTTGAAAGATAAAAGGAGATGTCCAATTGAGGAAATTGGAAATTAAATTTATGGAAAAAAACACAGTGAATGCAAGGAGTTTGATAGAAGCTAGTCTTGACCCTTTGATTACTATCAATACCAAAGGGAAAATTACCGACATGAACGAAGCCTTGGTAAAAATAACAGGAATTACCCGCGCAGATCTTACCGGGACAGATTTCTTTGAATACTTTACAGAACCTAAAAAAGCTCGTAAAGTTTATCAGGAGGTGTTTTCAAATGGGTCAATTACTAATTATCCTCTATCCCTTCACAGTAAAGATGGGAAACTGACTGATGTATTATTTAACGGATCAACATTTAAAGATATAAAAGGAAATGTGCTCGGAGCAGTTGTTGTCGCTCACGATGTAACTGATCAAAAACGAATTGAAGCGGAGTTAACTTTGGCTAAAGTAACTGCAGAACATGCTACTGAGCATGCTGAAAATGCAAAAATAAAAGCCGAAAGTGCAATGCATATTGCTGAAGATGCTGTGAAATCTAAACAACAATTTTTATCAAATATGAGCCACGAAATCAGGACTCCGATGAACGCAATTATTGGGTTCACTAAGGTGCTTCTGAAAACAGATATGTCGCCTAAGCAAAAGGAATACCTTGCTGCAATAAAGCTAAGTGGAGATTCATTAATTGTTCTTATTAACGATATTCTTGATTTGGCAAAAGTAGACGCCGGGAGAATGACATTTGAGCAAACTCCATTCAAAATGGCTTTGTCAATTTCGGCTATGCTTCATATGTTTGAACTAAAAATCCAGGAAAAAAATTTGACACTGATTCAGGATTACGACGAAAGAATCCCTGAAGTCCTTGTTGGTGATCCGGTCCGATTACATCAGATTGTTTTAAACCTTTTAAGCAATGCTGTGAAGTTTACTAACTATGGTGAAATTACTTTTAGTGTTCATTTGATTGAAGAAGAAGATGAAAAAGTAACAATCGAATTTGCAGTATCAGATACAGGAATTGGTATTGCCGGAGAAAAGCTAGAAAAGATTTTTGAAAATTTCCAGCAAGCTTATAGTGGAACTTCAAGGTTATATGGCGGAACCGGTCTGGGACTTGCCATTGTAAAACATCTTGTTGAATCTCAGGGAGGAAGCATTTCTGTTAAAAGTAAAATAAACGAAGGTTCAACATTTAGTTTTTGTTTGAACTTCAAAAAAACTGACTCCAAAGCTGATTACGAAGAAGAGATTGAAAAATTGAATTTGGAAATACGAGGTCTGAAAATATTAGTTGTAGAAGATATTGTTCTAAATCAATTATTAATGAAAACTATTTTGGAGGATTTTGGATTTTATTGCGACGTTGCCGACAACGGAAAAATTGCTGTTAATATACTAAAAACCAAAAAGTACGACTTAATCTTGATGGACTTGCAAATGCCAGAAATGAACGGATTCAAAGCTACTGAATACATTCGTACAATCTTGAATTCTGATATTCCAATTATTGCTTTAACTGCCGATGTAACTACAGTTGATTTGGCAAAATGTAAAGAAGCCGGCATGAACGATTATATTGCAAAACCTGTCGACGAAAGAATGTTGTATGGTAAAATTGTTAGCTTGATGAAAAAATCAAAGCTTAACAAAGATCCTAATTACAATATTAAAGACGAAAACACTATGTCAAAATGTATTGACCTTGATTATTTAATACACCGAACAAAATCAAATCCCGAATTGATGATTCACATGATTTCTCTTTATTTGGAACAAACGCCGCCCCTTGTCATTGCAATGAAGCAGGGCTTACAAGATAAAAACTGGAATTTATTATATTCTTCAGTGCATAAAATAATACCCTCTTTTTCAATAATGGGTATAAATAGTGATTTTGAAAATATGGCAAAACAGGTTCAGGACTTTGCGAGCACACAGTTAGAGTCAGAAGAAATCCCCGGATTAGTGTATAAACTGGAAACAGTTTGTAATCAAGCGTGTAATGAATTAGAGGTGGAACTAAATGTTATTAAAAAACTCATTTAATGGATAAAGATTCTAAAATTAAACTCTTTTTGGTCGACGACGATGTCTTGTTCCTGAAATTACTTGAAATTGAATTTCTTCAACAAGCCAATTTCGATGTTGAGTGTTTTGAAACTGGCGAACTTTGTTTAGCCAGTCTTTCACATAACCCCGATATAATTATCTTAGATTATTTACTCAATGGGATTAATGAAAACGCCAAAAACGGAATTGAAATACTGGACAAAATTCTTGAAAATAATCCTGAAATTCCTGTTATAATGCTCTCTTGTCAGGATAAAATTGATATTGCTGTTAACTGTATGCACCACAAAGCTATCGATTATGTGGTTAAAAGCGAAACGGCTTTCCTAAAGTTAAAAAAGATTATTTCAACTATAATTGAATATAAAAAGTTGGAAAAAACCCTGACGTGGTATATGGATCGTGTTTAATTAGATTATTAAAGTTAAGGTAAAGGTGTTCAAATTTTAACATCAGATTAGTATTGATGTGTGAATTCTGTAATTCTTTTAAAAAGTAGTGTAATACTCCTTGCTGTAATGATGATTAATTTAGGGTTATCTAAATCATATACTATGACAAAAATTTTGATTGCTCTCGATTATGACCCTACTGCGCAGAAAGTTGCTGAAGAAGGTTATTTAATTGCTAAATTGATGAAAGCAGAAGTTACCCTCCTGCATGTAATTAACAATCCTGTGTTTTACTATTCAAAAGAATTTTCTCCAATTATGGGATTTTCCGGATACCTTGATAAAGGATTGTATCAATTAGAATCTATTGAAGGGATTAAAAATGCATCACAATTTTTTCTGGATATGTCAAAACGCCATCTTGGAGATGATAATATACATACAATTGTAAAGGAAGGTGATTTAGCTGAAACGATATTGGAGACATCTAAGAAGTTAAAAGTAAATATGATTGTTTTAGGATCACATAGCAGAAAATGGCTGGAAAATATTCTTTTAGGAAGTGTAACAGAAAAGGTGTTACGTCTTACCACTGTTCCGCTATTCATTATTCCAACTAAAAAACATATTTGATAAAATTAGAAATAATAGTCTTCAGTTATATGAATAAGATGAGTTTATGGTTAAGGTGAAGTCAGTGATAGGGAAAGTCATTAAGGTAATTATTTTCGTTGCTTTAGGCTTTTTATTATTTGTTCTGACTGTTTCTGCATTGATCCAAATTCCGTTCATTCAAACTAAGATAGTTCACTACACTGTCTCATTAGTCGGCGACAAAACAAATACAAGGGTTGAAATTGAAAAGGTCAGTATTTCGTTCCCAAAATCTATCGTTGTTGAAGGTCTATATCTTGAAGATAAACAAAAGGATACTCTGATATTTGCCGGAAAGGCAAAGGTTGATATAGCCCTTTTAGACCTGTTCTCTAATAAAATTAACATTAATTCTTTTAAGCTTAACGATGCAACAGTGAAGTTGTACAATTCTAAAATTGATCCCTTATTCAACTTCGATTTTCTTGCAACTGCTTTTACTGATACCACAAGTCAAATTGAGGCAGATACTCTCTCTGCAAAAAAATGGGTTTTCAATATCAATAGCTTGTACCTGAAAAACTTCAATCTCACTTTCAACGATAACTATTCCGGGATGAAAGTTAATGTTGCTATAGATAATTCAGAATTGAATGTTGATGTGATTGATTTTGAAAAGTCTATTTATGATTTCGATAAAATGGTTATAAAGGGCTTGAATACCATTGTTCAACAAAAAACGTCTAATAATATTAAAGAAGTAGATTCGGAAATTGTAATGCCCCGATTTTCTGCAAAGAAACTACAAATCAGAAACTCAATTGTAAATTATATTGATTCAGTTGGTTTCATGACAATTTTAACATCTCTTGACAGTTGTGAGTTGAAGAATGTTTCTCTTGACCTGCAAAAGGAGCTTTTAAAGTCAGAAAATATCAATTTAGCAAATAGTGAAATTAGTTATCATGATTTTAAAACTGAGATAATTGTTGATTCAATATCAAAAAGCAATTGGATTGTTGCCGTTAACAACATTTTCTTCAACAATGTTGATTTTATTTATAAAGTGGGTGATAAGACTTCCTCCCAAAAAGAGTTTGATCCCAATAACCTTAACTTCGATATAATGGATCTTTCAGCAACTGATTTCTATTTTTCTGAAAATCTCACTAAAGTCTCAGTTGGTAAATTCAGCGCAATAAATCACCATTACTTTGTAATCAATAGTTTAGCATGCGATTTTAGTATGGATGATCACTCCATAATAACTAAAAAGTTAAAATTAAAAACCCCTAATTCCTTTATTGACGCCGATTTAAGCATTCAATTTGTGTCAATGGAAACTTTTGCAGAGTCTCCCCAATTCAGCATCCTGGATCTTGATATGCGAAATTTATCTTTTAAAAATCAAGATGTACTTTATTTTAGTAATGCTCTTAATGAACAAGCTTTTTTTCAAAACACTGAAAACACTACCAAAATTTCAGGGAAATTGTTGGGATCAATGGATCACCTTACAGGAAATAATTTGGTTGTCAAAATTGGAGAAAATACTTCTCTTGAAACTGATTTATTTATTTCAGGCTTGCCCGATTTTAAAACTGCTACATTCGATTTTCAAAATCTTAAAATACATACCGGCAAAAAAGATATTGTTATGATAGCAGGGTCTTCATTGCCTCAGAATATTGAGCTTCCTGCAGATATTAACCTTCAGGGCTCATTTAATGGGAAAATAAAATCATTTAAGTCTGAGCTAATCATAAACAGCAGTTTTGGTGACGTAAGCTTCATAGCTGCTATTGATGCAAAAGAAAATTTTAGCGTCTCTGTTAGTATGGATAAACTTGATTTAGGCCAATTTCTAAAAGACACCCTCTTATTTGGTCCGGTATCGTTGTCTGCCGAAGCTATTGGAAGTGGGCTAGACATTAAAACGCTTAAAGCAAAAATTAAGGCTGATGCGACACTACTTTTCCTTAATCAATATAATTATCAAAACCTGTCTCTGAACGGCACAATTACAGGTAAACAGTTCGAGGGGAATATAAATCTGAATGATGAAAATGCAGTATTTGACTTCGCAGGACTAGTTAACCTTAACAAGGGGCAGGAAGAGTATAAATTTCGCCTCAATGTGAATGGAGCTGATCTTCAGAAACTTCATATTGTAGATGATAATGTTGGCGTTAGTTTTATTGCTGAAGCCAATTTAAAGGGTGTTGTGAATAAAATTAACGGTACAGCAGGTGTCAGCGACATTATTATTGTCCACAATAACAAAACATATAGGCTTGAATCCCTTCTTTCAGCATCGGTAAATGAGCCAGAAAGAAGTGAATTCACCATCAACAGCCCGCTAATTGGAATTAAATACTCAGGGACAATTTCTCCTGAAGCTCTTCCATTAGTGCTTAAACAGTTCATTAATAACTATTTTCCAATTTCCGATTCTATTACACAATTAGCAAAAAGTGAACATTCAAAATTTAACTTCGAAATAAAACTTCACAATCATCCAATTTTTAGTGAATTTTTATTTCCTGATTTGAATGAGTTTATTCCCGGAATTATTACAGGAAGTTTCGATAGCGAAAAGAATGATCTGAAATTGAATGCATCAATTGAGAAAATTGTTTACGGAACAACGGAGATAAAGGATTTTGACATTCTTGCTTCTTCTGATAATTCAGCTTTGAATTTTAAAATTTCTACTCGTAATATTTCGAACTCCCAAGTTAGTCTTGATAATCTTTTAATAGATGGAAATATTGCCAACAATAAAATATCTACTTCAATCTCCTCTATTGACGGGAAAAAATACAAGAAGCTTTTACTCCGATCACACCTGATAAAGGAATCTTCAAATTACAAACTTACATTAGACCCTGCTGAATTCTATCTAATGAACAAGAAATGGGATATTGCTGCTGATAATTATATCGAATTCAGTAAACAGGGATTTTTGGTTCATCATCTGTTTCTGAACAATACCAAAAGCCAGTTAAGTATTGAATCGGTAAACGATCATTTCAACGAAGATCTGAAAATAAACATTAAAGATTTTAATCTCTTTGATATTTCAGGAATTTTTACGAAAGATTCTGCTTTGGTACAGGGGATTGTCGATGGAGAAATATTACTTAAGCAAGTCGACAATTCGAAGGGAATAATTGCAGATGCTACTATTAAGGACTTATTTGTGCGGAATATTCCTATCGGTAATTTATCGTTAAAAGCAGAAAATGCTTCCGGAGAACGATTTAATTTTGATATAATTCTTTCTGGTGTAGATAACAATCTTACTTCTAAGGGCTATTTCGCCCCTAAAGGAGGCGACAACTCTGTAAACATTAAAACTGAAATTCAAAAACTTTCAATGAAAACGCTTGAAGCTTTTTCAATGGGACAAATAACAGAAGCGTCAGGAATGCTAAACGGTGATTTCATGGTAATTGGGAATACTGATAAGCCAGGAATTACCGGACAATTAATTTTCAATAATGCGATTATAAAACCTGCTTTTATTAATAACCTAATTGAACTGAAAAACGAGACAATTGAACTGAAAAACGACGGGATTTACTTCAATAACTTTACTGTTTCTGATCCGGCTCAAAACTTGGCTATACTTAACGGAGCAGTTAAGATGAATCAGTTTAGTGACTTCAAATTTGCATTTAACATTACTACAAAAGATTTTTTGCTTTTCAATACTTCAAGTGATGATAGTAAGGATTTTTTCGGAAAAATGATTATCGATAGTAAAATAGATGTAACTGGCCCAATATCATTGCCTGTTGTAAAAGCACGCTTGAAATTAAAGGAAGGTTCAAACTTTACTTTTGTTGTTCCTGAAGACAGATTAACAACTGACAAAGGAGAAGATGTAGTTGAATTTGAATCAGCAACTAAGCTCAACCCAATTTTATCTCGAAACGTTAAAACTGAAACTCAAAAATCAGGTATAACGAAATTTGATATCGGGGCTATAATTGAAATTGATAAAGAGGCAACACTCCGTTTATTGATGGATCCTGCCTCCACCGACTCATTGGTAGTAAAAGGTGAGGCAGCTTTAAGTTTTACAATGAATCAAAGTGGCAGAATGAGCTTGTCAGGTGCATATAATCTTAGCGAAGGCAGTTACCTGGTCTCATTAGAATCGATTATTAAAAAGAGATTTGATATTGATGCAGGAAGTTCAATTATCTGGAACGGTGATCCCCTGGATGCTGAAATATCTATCAACGCAAAATACTTGGTTTGGGCTTCTCCATTCGATCTTGTTGCTGATCAAATATCGGGATTGAGCGATGAGGATGAAGGTCAATATATGCAGCGATATCAGTTTATAGTTCTATTAAAACTCAGGGGGAAGATATTGCAACCCGAAATAAGCTTCGAAATTCAATTGCCTCCTGATGAAAAAGGAATTCTGGGTGGATCTGTAAACCAAAAATTAACTCTTCTGAATGAAGATCCTTCTTCTCTTAACAAGCAGGTATTTGCCTTATTGGTTCTGGGTAGGTTTGTTCAGAAAAATCCATTCCAGGCTGAAATGGGCGGTGCTTCAACGTTGATCCGTTCCACCGTAGGTAAATTTTTATCAACTCAATTAAACCAGTTGAGCTCAAAAATGATCCCCGGTATTGAAATGAATTTCGATATTCAATCGTATGATGACTATCAATCTGGACAAGCCAAAGGTCGGACACAGGTTGAAATTGGCATGAAAAAACAACTGTTTAATGAACGCTTATCAGTTCAGCTTGGTGGCACTGTTGATGTTGAGGGCGATATGGCTAAGAAAAATTCTGCAAGCGACATTACCAGCGATATTACTCTGGAATACAAGCTTAACAAAGATGGCAGTTTGCGCCTTAAAGGATTCCGGCATAATCAATACGAAGGGGCAATAGAAGGTCAGCTGGTGGAAACTGGTGTTGGCATTGCATATGTACGCGATTTTAATAACTGGAAAAGGTTTTTCAAATCAAATAGGAAAAGGGTTAGAGCTCCAAAGCCCACGGAGAAGGATAATTAATACATCTTTTTATGAAAGGCGTTAAATATTTCATATTGATTATAGAGTGCTTGTTTTTAGCAGCATGCAGCGGCACAAGGCATTTGCCTTATGGCGAAAAGCTTTATGTTGGTGCTGATATTAAATTAGAATCTTCCGAAAAAATTAATAAGCAAGTGATTAAAAACGAGGTTGAAGATGCCATTCGTCCCCAACCAAATAAATCGTTCTTTGGTATGCGTCCTAAGTTGATAATGTATAATGCCTCAGGAGAAAATCCTAAAACAAAATTCCAAAAGTGGCTAAAGAAGAAAGGCGAAGCACCCGTTCTTTTGAGCAATGTTAAACCTGGTGTTGTTTCAGATATCATTGATGCAAGGCTTTTTAATATGGGTATATTTAAAAGTTATACTCAATCGGAAATCGTAGAAAAGAAATATACAGGCAAGATTGTTTACTCAATACAAGTACATAAACCTTATACCATTAAAGAATTAATCTATGATATTTCAGACGATAGTTTAAGTAGCCTGATAATTGCAGAAAAAGATAAGTCTCTTATAAAACCCGGACAGGATTATAATCTTAACCTACTGAAAAATGAGCGGATGAGAATTGACGCAATACTAAAAAATAAAGGTTACTACTATTTTGACCCCAATTATTTGCTGTTTAAAGCCGACACTTCAAACGTGAATCAAACTGTATCATTTGTACTTACATTAAAAGATAGCATTGAAAAAAAGGCACTAAGCGTATATCGTATCAATAATGTTTTTGTCAATCAGAACTATTCATTGAAAGAGAGGGGCTCACGCGCTTCCAGAGACTCTGTAGTTTATGAAAACATTGTTTTTCTTGGAAATAAAGAACGGATGAAGGTAAAACCAAAAGTGATTTCTCAATTGGTTTTCTTAAGGAAGGGGGATGTCTTCTCATGGTTGAATTATTCTACTACACTGAACTGCTTAATGTCAATGGGTTACTTCAAATTGGTTCAAGTGAATTTTACTGAAAGCGGAGGCTCCCGTTCAGGATTAATTGATGTTGAGATATTAATGACTCCTATGTCGAAATATTCTTTTAGGGCTGAGATGGATGTGGTTTCTAAATCCAACAATTATACGGGTCCCCGCATGAATTTAAGTTTACTTAACAGAAATTCCTTTAAGGGCGGTGAATTGCTTAACCTTAATTTAGCGGGAACTTATGAAGCTCAGTTTAGTGGAAATGATAAAAACTTGTATTCTTATTCTTATAATCCACAACTTGAACTTACATTCCCACGTTTCATTGTGCCTTTCAAACTCAAGAAAATAAACAGTATCTATATTCCCAAGACAAGCTTTTTACTTTCTTTTAATTATTTAAAGAAGGTTAGTTATTTTGATATGAGCACTTTAAAGTTTGCCTATGGTTATAAGTGGAAAGATGATATCAGAAATGAACATGAGCTTAACCCTATCGATATCAGCTATTCATCGATAAAAAATAAATCAACAAAATTCACTGAATTACTGGAGTCGAACCCGTTCCTGAAAAAAAGTTACGAAGAGCAGTTTATCGCAGGAGCAAGCTATTCATATACTTATAACGAACAGATGATCCAGGGCAAAAAGATACAATCTTTTATTCAACTGAAATCTGAGGTGGCAGGGAATGCTCTTTCTTTGGCTACCTTGATTGGTGGGCATCCGATTTCAAGCGTAAACCCAGCAAAAGTAGCTGGTTCTGTCTATTCCCAATTTGCAAAACTAAGTGTCGAAGGCAGGATGTTTTACAATCTTAAAAGCAAGAATAAACTGGCAATGCGTGTTTTTGCTGGTGTAGCCAAACCGTATGGGAATTCCTCAATCTTACCTTACACAAAACAATTCTTCAGTGGGGGACCAAATAGTATCCGTGCCTTTCAAATTAATTCTGTTGGCCCGGGAAACTTCTTTCAGGATACAGGTAATAAGGGCTTCTTGCAAATGGGCGGTGACCTGAAATTAGAAATGAATGCTGAATATCGTTTCACTATCTATAATTTTTTTAAAGGGGCTGTCTTTGTTGACGCAGGAAATGTGTGGCTGCTAATGTCAAATCCTGCTGATGCCGGTACACCATTCACGTTTTCAGGGTTTGCCGATCAGATAGCTGTTGGAGCAGGCCTAGGACTGAGGATTGATGTCTCGTTTTTTATACTTCGCTTTGATCTGGCAATTCCTATGAGAAAACCATGGATTGAAGAGAACAATCATTGGGTTATTGATCAAATAGACTTCGGAAATTCTTCATGGAATAAAGAAAATTTAATCCTGAACGTGGCAATTGGGTATCCATTCTAAACGATATCTGTGAATAATACAATACTTTTCTAAAATTTTGTAACGCTTTCATGCTCTGATTCTCCCATCTTTATATAGTGGAAATATTTCAAAAATTGTAAATATTTAAAAGATTTTTTTCACTATGAGAATAACAAATCCAATTGCTAAAGTAATACCGAATTTGAAGAGTATAACTGAAAAACTCGGTGAAAAGACTTTTGACAGAACTGAAAAAGCAAATGTTTTTTTAGTTGAATTAGCCAATTTCTTTTTATTTATATCCCGCACACTTAAAGAAACATTCTCTCGTGATTTTGAATTCAAAGAATTTTTAAGGCAGTGTTTTCAAATAGGGTATAAATCATTACCGCTTATCGCAATCACCGGAGCTATTATGGGTCTGGTGCTTACCATTCAATCGCGCCCCGTTCTTGATGAATTTGGTGCAGTTTCCTTGCTCCCGGGAATGGTAGCTATTTCGCTGATACGTGAGATAGGACCGGTTATAACAGCTCTTATTTGTGCCGGAAAGATTGGCTCAGGTATGGGTGCAGAATTAGGCTCTATGAAAGTAAGTGAGCAGATTGATGCCATGGAAGTTTCATCTACAAATCCAATGAGGTTTTTGGTTGTAACAAGGGTTTGGGCTGCAATTCTTATGTTGCCATTATTGGTGTTATATGCCGATGCGTTTGGTATTCTGGGAAGTTGGGCCGGTGCAAACATTAAAGGTGATGTAACTTTTATTCTATTCACATCTCAGGCATTTAAGTTTTTCTCAATAATTGATTTTCTGCCTGCTTTTATAAAAACATTCTTCTTTGGTGCCGTAATTGGCATTGTAGGTTGTTACAAAGGTTATACTGCCGGCAGAGGAACTGAGAGTGTAGGTGTTGCTGCTAACTCAGCTGTAGTTTTAGCTTCATTATTAGTTATCATTGTTGATATGATAGCCGTTCAAATAACTGATATGCTGGTATAAACGAAGAAAATGGAACAAGTAAAAGATATATCAATTGCTGAAAAAAGTACTGTGGAAGAGGTTATAAATATTAGTAACCTTAGAAAGGGCTTTGGTAAACAAGAAGTATTAAAAGATGTGTCACTAAAGCTTTTAAAGGGTGAAAATCTTGTGGTACTTGGAAAATCAGGCTCAGGTAAATCAGTTCTGATAAAATGCATCGTTCGCTTGCTAAAGCTCGATGAAGGATCAATCAAAGTGCTGGGTGAAGATGTAAGTACTTTAAACAGGAAGGACTTGGCTATAATAAGACAGAAAATTGGTTTCCTTTTTCAGAGCGGAGCTCTTTATGATTCAATGAACGTAAAGCAAAATCTTGAATTTCCGATGCGCCGAATAAAAAAACAGATTACGCAAAAAGTGATTGACGAAAAAATTGCTGAGGTACTTGAGCAAGTTGGTCTTTCTGATGCCTTATATAAAATGCCATCGCAATTATCCGGAGGAATGAGGAAAAGGATTAGTCTGGCACGTACTATCATTGTTGATCCAATGATCATGTTGTACGACGAACCTACCACAGGTCTCGATCCTGTTACTTCTGATGAAATAAGCTTGCTCATTAACGAAGTCCAGAAGAAATATAAAACCTCTTCGATTATTATAACTCACGATATTGAATGTGCTCGCGCTACAGCTGATCGTCTTGTTATGCTACAAGATGGAGAAGTTTATAAAGAAGGAACAATTGATGAGTTTGAAAAGTCAGATGATAAGTTGATTAAGTCATTCTTTAAGAGTGATTTTAAAAAATAATAAAAATTAAAAACTTAAAATAATGGAAGCACATACACCCAAATTCAAAGCTCGGTTAGGATTGTTTATTGCCGTAGGAGTGGGAATATTTTTGATAGCCTTGTTTATACTTGGAAAACAAAAAAACTTATTTAATCCGGTATTTAAACTTTCTTCCGATTTTAATAATGTAAGCGGACTAGAAGTTGGCAGTAATATTCGTTTCGCCGGAATTACTGTTGGAACTGTCGACAACATTAATATTATTAACGATACTATGGTGACTGTTGATCTTCTTGTCAATAAAAGCGTTCAGCAATTTATTAGAGATGATTGCCAGGCAACAATTGGTACAGAAGGCATTATTGGAGACCGTATTGTGGTTATTACTCAGGGTAGTTATGACTCTCCGTTAGTAAAGGATGGACAAAAAATTGAGGCCATAGAGCCTATAGAAACTGATGCAATTATGGCTAGTTTGCTTATTACAGCTGAAAATGCAGAGATTATTACTGATCAACTGGCCGAAATAATGATTAATATAAATTCAGGGAAGGGTACGCTTGGAAAATTGATTCAGGATACAACCATTGCCAGAAACATAGATAAGACTATTATTAACCTGAGAAGTAGTAGCAAGAGTCTGGATGAAAGTATGGATGCAGCAAAGGATAATTTTCTTCTGAAGGGGTATTTTACCAGAAAAGCAAAAAAGGCTGCTGCAAAAAAGGCAAAAGCATTAGAAGATGCAAAACAATAAAAACAATAAGCAATTAATATTAAGACTATTATGCGTAAGCGTTTATTTTCATCAGTGATATTATCAGTCATTATTTGCTTGGCTCTTATTCCGATTATTTTATTTACTATAGGCAGTTGCGAAAAGAAAACCTTGCCTATGCTTATAACATCCCCAGATACAATAGTCCAGAAATTCTACGCCCTAAACCATGGATATGAATTTTGGTATTCATCTAAAAAAAGTCTGAAAAAAGCAAATGAATGGCTTACCATAATTGAATCGGCAGAAAGGTTCGGTTTGAGTTCGGATAAAAACCAAATTGAAAAGATTCGCGTTGATCTGTCGAATAAAAACATTAATGACAATAGATTAAGAAATAACACCGATCAACTGTTAACAGGTTTAGTATTAAACTTTATTAAAAATCTGCAGCAGGGGAGTGTCAAGTTTGACTTCGATGAAGTTAGTATCCCCCATGATTCGTTATATATAAATCAATTGCTGAATTCTAAAAAAACTAAAAGTGCTTCTGTTTTTATTTCACGTATTGAATGTAAAAATCCTGATTATCTGACCTTAAAGAAATATCTGAATGATTCTTTATCGGTTAACGATACCCTGAAATATAAAGCCGTTTTGCATGCAATTAACTATCAGCGATTTCTTTCAATAAATAATCAAAAAGAATACGTTTTTGTGAATATTCCGGAGACAGAGGCTAAATATTTCTCTGACGGATTGCTTGCCCTTAAAATGAAGACTGTTGTTGGAAGAAAAAAATCACCAACTCCAACCATTGCTTCTCATATTACTACTATTGTTACTTTCCCTTTTTGGAATGTTCCTCACTCAATTGCCGTAAAAGAGATATTACCAAAAGTGAAGAAAAATGAGATTTATCTTGAACAAAGCAACCTCTTTGTTGTCGATGCGAAAGGTGCTACAATTGATGATTCGGATTTGAACTGGGAAGATTATACCGAACGAAACTTTCCCTTCTTTTTCCGTCAGGCTACAGGTGCAAAAAATTCTTTGGGTGTTCTTAAGTTTAATTTGAATAACCCTTACAGTATTTTTTTACATTCAACCAGTAATCAAAGCGCATTCAATAAAGAGTATAGGTATTTAAGTCATGGATGTATCCGTTTAGAAAATCCCATAATTCTTGCTGAAAGATTGTTAAGAGGTAAACTCGATGTGGAAGAGTTAATCAAAGGAAAGAAAGATACTGAATCAGCTGAATTAGATTTACCCCAAAAAGTTCAGGTTTTCATTATTTACTCTCCGGCAGTTGTTATTGATAACCGGGTTACCTTCTTTGATGATGTATACGGTTTAATTAAGTAATGCTGAACTGCATAGATAATTTTCGTTGGGATTAAAAATAAACAAACAACTTCCTTCTTTTATCGTTTCAATAATTGCCTTATTCAATTCTGGTGGTAGGGAAGGACAACCATAACTGCGGCCTAATCTTCCATATTTCTTTATAAAACCTTCTGTTGCATAATCTGCTGCGTGTATTATAATTTCACGCTTTATGGCATTGTCATTTATTCCCTTCTCAACACCAAGGAGCATCAGAGAATAGCCTGTATGTGAGCCCGTAATCGGCTTCTCTGTAATGTAAAAACCCAGACTGCTCTTATATGAACCTTCTTCGTTTGAAAATGACACGGCATACTCTTCACCGGTATTTCTACCATGAGCGACATATGTGTTAAAAAGTAACTTTTTATTTTTAAGGTCGATAACATACAATCGTTTGTTGTTACTCGACTGTGAGTAGTCGGCGATAGTTATGATGTCTGTTTTATGCAGAAGTCCATTGTTTTCCAACTTCTTTAATCCTTTTATTGCAAGATCGAAGACATCTCTTGTTAGTCCTATGTCTGCCAGGTTAACTTCACTGTAAAAATCTTCATGATAGGTGCTTTCAGACCGATTTTCATCAATCTGATTGTTGTCTATTCCAAGCGTAAAAAACAATATTATGAATGTAATTATTTTTATCATTTTCTAAAGGTAATAGAATAAAATTCAAAAGAAAGGATTATGTCCTTTAATTGATTGAAATCCAGATTAAAATATGTAAAGCTTACAACTTAAATCGTCTTAAATGTAACAAGCCTTTTATAAAAAGGATTCAACTTTACCTCAATCAATTTATAAATTAAGAGATGAAAAAGCTTCGCATTATTTTGATTTTTGTGAGTCTGTTTTTTATTAAAACATCATTCACTTCAGCACAGGTTAGTGTATCCTTTAATATAAATTCCCAACCACTTTGGGGACCGGTATCTTATGATTATGTGGAATACTACTACATGCCTGAATATGATTTATATTACCATGCCCCAAAAGCAAAGTTTGTTTACTTGAAAGGAAATAAATGGTTATATTCCAATACCTTACCTTATCGATGTCGCAATGCTGATTTATATTCAACATATAAGGTTGTTATTAACGAACCAAAACCTTATTTGAAGAATATTCATTATTCAAATTACTATAAGAAGTTTAAACATGACCATTACAGTCAAGGTATTATTCGTGATAGTCGAGATGTGAAATATACTGGAAGAAAAGATCACCCTCATAATTCGCATAATAATGCAGGGGTGAAAAACCAAGAAAATGAACACCGTGAAGGATATAATCAGGGAAATAAAAAATCTTCAAAAAAGAAAGGTAATAAGAAGGGTAAAAATTAAAAAGTGTAAAATATGCAACAATCACTCATTGTTGTGTAACACTTCTAAGTGCAAAGTATTCCACCTTTGATATAATTAATAATTAACCTTCTAAAATATATTCACTATGAGTAATCTTCTATATATCATCGCAGTAATTCTAATTATTGTCTGGGCTTTAGGATTCTTCGCCCTTAATTTGGGCAATGTTGTTCACATCCTTCTTGTTCTGGCAGTCATCGCAATTTTATTTCGCTTGATCAGAGGTAGAACAATTCTTTGATTAAAGAGAATTAGCAATAGTAATTGACTTAGTAATATTTAATCATAAACAATTAAAAATAAATCAAATGGAATCATCAAATCACACACCCAGCTTAATTAGTGGATTGCTTCTCGGAGCACTTGCAGGAGCAGCACTTGGTGTTTTATTTGCCCCCCACAAAGGCAGCAGAACAAGAAGCAATATTGTAGAAGGAACAAAGGATATAGCTGATAGCCTCAAAAGAAAAATGAAGAAAGAGGTGAAAGCTATTCGCCGTAAAGCTAAAGATCTCGAAAATGCTACAAAAGAAAAATTCGAAGAGATGAAAGATAGTTCAAATATTAAAGCTGATACTATTTAATATCCTTTAAAAATAACGCGACCAATCGGGAAGTTTAGGCTAAACGGTTGATCGTCTTTTTATAACCCGGATAACTGACATTCAATACTATAAAAATGAAACTTAAATTGGAAAAAATTGAAGAACTCATCGAGAGTCTGAAAAGTTACGCTAATACAAATGTTAGTTTGATTAAGCTTGAAGCCGCCGAACATGCTTCTCTTATTATGGCTAATTTGATTAGCGGACTGGTGGTTGGACTGGTAGTAATTCTGTTTGTTTTCTTTTTAAGCCTCGGAATCTGCTTTTATCTTTCTGAACTTACTGGTAACAGCTATTTAGGATTTATTATTATTTCTGGAGTGTATCTTTTACTGGGAGCTATTCTTGCCATCGGCCGCAAAAAAATATTGAACGGTCCTATAAGAGAGAAGTTGATACAAGTGATGTTTCAATCAAAAAATTAAAATCAGGAAACTAAGTACAAGATGGAAACAATGTATATAACAGGTAGCGATTCATTGGCAATACAGATTTTGAAATTAAAAACCGAAAAATCTGCTCAGGAAGCTGAATTCAATCAGTCAATCAACGATTTGAAGCAATTTTTATTTAATCCTGCAATCCCGGAAAAGGATTCCCTTTACGAAAAAAATGATAAGAAGAGAGAATTTATTGATCTCACTAAAATTGTGCTTAATAGAGTTACAGATTTTAGTATTGAACAAACATTTGGCCGGAGAAGAAAATTCAGGGACTTTTTAATTTCTACGATGCTTGAGTTAGCATCAACTCCAATAATCAGCAGGAATATTGCTGCTCTTTTTGCCGGAATGAATATGAGGTTTTTTACTAGTAAAGAAATTAATGATTAACCTTTTTATAATTGAGAAGATGAAAACAAAATTTAATAAAGCAAGAAATGTCATTCTAATTATCGCATCGGTAATTGTAATGTTTGGATTTAGTTCTTGTGCTACGAAAGCAGTCTTTTTATCCTCGGCAATAGTTCCGGCAGCTCAAGGAACTACTACTGTAAAAGAGGATGGAAATAAGAACTATGTTATTAAGGTTAAAATTACCAATCTGGCCGAGTCACAAATGCTTCAGCCACCTAAAAACGTTTATGTGGTTTGGATGATAACTGAAAACAATGTTACCAAAAATATTGGTCAGATAGTTAGCTCGTCAAATACATTTTCAAATTATTTGAAAGCTTCATTTGAAACAGTGAGCTCTTTTAAACCAACAAAAATATTCATTACTGCTGAAAATGAAGCAGAAGCTCAATATCCATACTCTGAAGTTGTTTTGACGACAGACTTTATACAACTTAACAATTAGGCTAAAAGCCTGATTGTTTACTAATTAGTTGAATTTTAACCTTTAAATCTGATACACTATGAAAAGTATAATTTTAATAATATCATTTGTACTAATATCCTTATTTTCATTCAGTCAAACTAATTATGAATATAGAAGAAATCAGCTGAACTTGGGTGTTGGTTTTTCAGGGTGGGGTATACCTGTTTATATAGGTATCGATCATTACATCCATCGTGATATTACCTTAGGTGCTGAACTTTCATATCGCTATTACAGAGAAAAATGGAATGACTATAACTACGATCACAATATTGGAGGTATCTCAGGAAATATCAATTATCACCTTAACACATTATTGAGTATCCCTTCCACCTGGGATTTTTATGGAGGTGCAAATGTCGGTTTCTTTTTCTGGAGTTCTCCAAATACCTACGATGGCGGTAACCGTTCGCGATTAGGCTTAGGCGGACAAGTAGGAGCAAGATATTTCTTGACAAACAAAATAGGGTTGAATCTTGAATTTGGTGGTGGCAATGCTTTCGTTGGCGGCAAATTTGGTTTGACCATAAAAATATAAAATCTTTAAACAGATATAATTTATTTTTTTAAATCGTAACAACTTCTTACAAATATCCACTTTTTTGAAGCCAATTTTTTTTAATATGATCAGGAAATGCGTCTCTATTTGTTAAATGGCTCAAAATCCCTTCTATCGTTGGTTACGAAACCCCTTTTTGTTTAGAGATTTTATTTATCATTAGTTAAAAAAACCAGTGAAATTTCATATTTCACTGGTTTTATCTTTTTACATAGTTTATACTTCCCTTTTATGTGTTTCAATTTCTATCAAAAAAAAGTAATATGATGCGTTAGATATTTCTGAAAATTGTTCTAAATTGTTTCTAATTACCAGATTAATACTCAAAACAAATTTCATTACTTATAATTCTTAGATATGAAAAAAATATTTATCCTTCTGATATTCATCAATATTATGCTATCAGCAGCATACTCTCAGGTGAATCTTACGATTAATGTCAATAATGCAGGACAGTTGTCTTCGCTGCTTACTGCCAACCAAAAAAGCACAGTAACTAATTTAAAAATTACCGGAAATATTGATGCCCGTGATTTTAAGACTATGAGGGATGATATGCCTGTGCTTTCAGTCGTGGATTTAAGCGGGGTTACAATCAAAGCTTATTCAGGAACAGCCGGAACATATAAATATAATACCGATTTTGCTGATAACCAGATTCCTGAAAGATCATTTTGTTATGAGACAGGATACGGTAAAACAACGATTACTGCTGTAACCTTGCCTTCATCTATAACTTCAATTGGCAAATTTGCATTTCGTGGTACAAAAGGTTTGGTTAATATTACCATACCCTCATCAGTTACATCAATCGGAAAATTTGCTTTCCTTGAAAACCCCGCTATTATTGTCGTTGACCAAGGAAATCAATATTATACCAGTCTGGATGGCGTATTGTTCAATAAGGACAAAACATTGCTTATTCAAGTGCCAACGTCAAAAACAGGAAGTTATAGTATTCCATCAACTGTTTTAACAATAGGAGAGTCGGCCTTTTCAAGATGTGATAAAATAACATCTGTTGCTTTTAATAACGCCCTTATTACAATTGAAGATTATGCTTTTGATGGCTGCAATGGTTTAACTTCAATAAACCTGCCTTCAAAATTAGAAACTATAGAGGCTAATGGGATTTATTTCTGCAAAAATTTGACATCAATTTCAATTCCTGCATCAGTAAAAACAATTGGTAAAAGTGCGTTTACTTTATGTCCGGGTAATGTAATTGTTGATCCTGGTAATCAATTTTATTCTAGTGCCGACGGGATATTGTATGACAAAAATAAAACTGTTTTAATTCATTATCCTCTCGACAAGAATGGAAGCTTTGTTATCCCCAATACTGTAACTGTAATTGACAATGAAGCATTTTATTCTTGTGAAAACCTAACAGGTATAT
>CAYMTR010000031.1:0-3068 GCA_964393405.1 uncultured Prolixibacteraceae bacterium | reverse complement strand
TATTCCAAAGCATTTCAATGGAAAGATTTTACAAGTATTACTGAAATGCCGGGGATATTCCCTTCTTCTTTAAAAGTAATGTTTAATAATGCAGGTGGGCAAAAGAAGATTTATGTCGCTTCAAGTGCTGCTTGGACAGCTGTTTCAGATAAATCATGGCTGAAAGTAAACCCACTATCAAAAAACACCAGCGATTCAGTCAGTTTTACGGTTGATGAAAACCCGGGGGCAATGAGATCGGCAAAGGTCACCTTCAGCTCATCAGGTCAAACATCTAAAATTGTTGAGGTTGTTCAGTATGGTTATGCCGAATATTCTGTTACTGCCGGGGAACTTAAAAATATTATTGGAAGCCGCTTATCTGAAATTTCAAAACTTAAGCTATCAGGTACTATTGATGCAAGGGATTTCAAGACAATAAGAGAAGATATGCCCTTTTTGTCAGAAGTGGATTTAAGCAATGTGATAGTGCTTGCATATTCTGGTACTGAAGGTACTGGATTCGGGAATGAACATTACGATTATTCTGCCAATCAGATACCATATAATGCATTTATCGATTATTCCCACCCTTCAAAAAATCAATTTACTTCAATAATCCTTCCTTTATCAATTACTTCAATTGATCATTCAAGTTTTTATAATTGCGGAGGATTGACTTCATTATCCATACCTCCTTTGGTTACTTTTATTAGCGATTATGTATTTTATAATTGCGAAAACTTGGTTTCCTTAACCGTCAACTCTTTTAAACCAATTGGATTAGAAGTTTTTTCAGGAGCATTTGACTTTTTTGATCAAACGAAATGCACTTTGTATGTTCCCTATGGTTCTAAAACTTTGTATCAAGCAACTGAACATTGGAATGGTTTTACAAACATTGTTGAAATGCCGGGGATGAATCCTTCCGAAACATCTTTAATATTCGGTGGCTCAGCTGAAACAAAAGTGATTTCTGTCGCTTCTTCTGTTGCCTGGACTTCCCAGTCAGACAATAGCTGGCTGACAATTAATCCTTCCAGTGGAGGGGCAGGGGTTACTCAGGTTTCATTGATCGTTTCAAAAAATCCTAATGACGGATCACGTAAGGCAAATGCCACTTTTAAGGCTAATGGCTTTGATGACAAAATTGTTGAGATAACTCAGTTTAATGCTGTTAATGTAGTGGCCGGAGAACTTAAGAATATCCTTGGAAGCCAAATTGGAAATATGACATCTCTAAAGCTTATTGGCACTATTGACGCAAGAGATTTTAAAACAATGCGTGATGAAATGCCTTTACTTACTGAAATAGATTTAAGCGAGGTAACAATACTTAGTTATAAAGGGGAAGGAGGACCAAGTCCATATAGCAGTTCAACAACTTCATACTCTGCTAATTCAATTCCTTCCTGCGCTTTCAGCTATATATACACCGACGGCAGGGAATCAATACTTGAATCGGTGATTTTTCCTGTTTCAATTACAAGTATATCATCAGAAGTTTTTTTTAACTGCGAAAAACTAAAATCGATTATAATTCCACCATTAGTAAGGACTATTGGTAACGAGGCATTTATGAATTGCAACTCTATGAGCTCTGCAACCATTCCTGCTTCAGTAATTTCTATTGGGGAAAAAGTTTTCGCCAATAGCCCATGTTTTATTACTGTTGAGACGGAAAATATGAATTATTGCAGTGCTGAGGGGGTTTTATTCAACAAGGATAAAACCAGACTTCTCCATGCTCCAACTTCCTTAACCGGTAATTATATTGTTCCTCCAACTGTAACTTTAATTGGGGACTTTGCTTTTTCTTATTGTAGTTTAATAACTTCACTGTCACTTCCAGAAAATTTAGAGACGCTTGCAATGAGCCCATTATCTGATTGTAATGGTTTGACTTCCCTTGAAATTCCTTCAGCAGTTAAGTTTATTGGTCATTATATCCTGCAAGGTTCTAATAATATTACTTCACTGAATGTTAAAGGCTCAATACCTGTTGATTTAACGCAATCTTATGATGTTTTTGGAAGTGTCAACACTCAAACCTGCGCATTAAATGTTCCTTATGGCACTGCAGCAGCATATCGAAATGCTGATCAATGGAAAGATTTCCAAAATATTGTTGAAGCAGCTTCAGGATTTAGTATTGATGCCCGCTCTTTGTCAATGACTGCTTCAGGAGGTGAAATTACTGTCAATGTAAAAGCAAATGCTCAATGGACAGCTACTTCAGAAAAAGATTGGCTCACGTTTAGCTCTGCCTCCGGTTCAGGAAATGGTTCCTTTAAAATCAAGGCAAGTGCAAATCCAGGATATTCCAGAATTGCAAGGGTAATTGTCTCTTCATCAGGCCAAAGCAATCAGATAATAGATGTTGTTCAGAATTCCGGACTACCAGCAATGGTTTTAGGTGCAAAAAAGGACGGATCAGAACCTGTAATTAGTGATAATCTTACAAATATTATGACTGGCGACAAATGGGGATATTTTATGATTAAACCTGCTCAAAGCGGACTTTATACATTTTCTACCATTTCTGGAACCGATACTTACGGAATTCTTTACGACAATTCTTATAAATTACTGAACAACAGAGATAATTTCGTATTTGACGATCTTGAATTTTCCTACTATTTGACACAAGATAAACACTACTATTTTGTAATAAAAAACTATGATGGTAGCGACATTGAAGTTTTAATGAATATTTCCGGAGGAAGTCTTTTGAAAATGTGGGCTGATAAAACTCAACTCGCATTTCCTGCTAAAGCAAGTTCTGATACTATTACCGTAAACGCAAACTCAAGTACAGTTTGGACATTAAGCTCTGATCAATCCTGGCTGACAAGCAACAAGAATAATGGTACAGGGAAAGGGGATATTATTCTTTCTGCAACAGAAAATAAAACTTCTAATACAAGAACAGCAATTGTAACAATCACTACTAATGATAATACTAAACAGGTAATCACTGTTACTCAGTATACAGGCGAAGCTTCAATTTCTGTATCATCAAATAACGTTTTATTATCTTCCAATGGAACTGGGGCAGGCGTAGAAATAACTTCCAATGTCAATTGGGT
>CAYMTR010000030.1:0-39586 GCA_964393405.1 uncultured Prolixibacteraceae bacterium | reverse complement strand
CCGCGAAGCGGAAACACCCCTTTCACCCTCAGATATTCAATAATCTTTTCTAGATTTTCCTCATTTACCGAAGAGCAAATAAGTGCCGGGTTTACAGGCGTTTCATATAAAGCATCCTTTCCCGGGAGGTTGTCAATCAAGCCTTTGTCATACATATCGTAAAGCTCAGGACTGTTTTTCATGCAGGAATCGGGGTCGGCATACATATAGACAAGATGAAACCTCTCTTTGCCGATTAAATCAGCAATTTGATTTCTGATATTTTCGTCTGGAGAAATAAACGAGCAGATAGTTATAATGCCCTGGTCGTTAAGAATCTTACAAATATGGGCAACCCGTCGGAGGTGTTCAGTCCGGTCGGCAGGGGAGTGGTCAAGTTCGCGGGAAAGTCCCGACCTGACTGTGCTTCCATCTAAGAGTACAATGTTGGCACCAAGGTCGAAAAGCTTCTTTTCAAGTAGATAAGCAAGGACATTCTTTCCTGAACCATGAAGGCCGGTGATCCAGACAGTCTCGCCTTTCTGGTTAAACCTATCCTTACGTTCATGATTGCTGATCAGGCATTGTCCGTTTTTCACCTTATTCTGAATTTCAGAATCAGAAATGGCTGTTGATAATCTGCTTCCCGATTTTTCGGCAATCATACCTGCAGCACAGGTGTTGTGAGTGATAGGGTCGATAAGAATAAAAGAGCCTGTAACCCTGTTTTTGGAATATAGATCAAAAATAAGCGGCTTGACACTTGTGAAAGCAACTCTTCCGGTATCGTTTAAATTTAAGCTCTCCTCATACGATTTTTGGAGGGTATTTACATCTGTTTTAAAGATTACGCTTTCAATTCGTGCGCGTGTTAAGTTGCTTGTGTTTTTTATAAAATAACTGATACCCTTTTCCATTGGTTTTTCATCCATCCAAACAATATTAGCTTCGAAATGTCTTTCAATGTGGGGAAGGTTATCGGGATGGACAATCATTTCACCGCGGGAGATATCTGTTTCATCGTCGAGGGTAATAGTTATTGATTCAGCAGGACCGGCACTTTCAGGTTCGCCATCATAAGTTATAATAGATTTTACAAACGAAGTTTTCATTGAGGGGATGACAGTAACGGGGTCGCCTTTAGAAATTATGCCTGAAGCAATCTTTCCGGAAAAACCTCTGAAATTGTTGTTGGGGCGGGTGACATACTGAACAGGAAAACGAAAATCATCATAATTACGGTCGCTTGAAACATGCACACTTTCAAGAAACTCGAGAATGCTTTTGCCGTGATACCACTTCATGTTTTCAGAAACATCAATAATGTTGTCGCCATTGAGCGCGCTAACCGGGATACATTCAACATCAGTAATATTGATGCGGGAGATCATTGATTTATATTCAGAACATATATCATCAAAAACTCTTTTTTCGTAATTCACAAGATCCATTTTATTGACAGCCAGCAGGACGTGTTTTATGCCAAGCAGTGAGACAATAAAAGTATGTCTGCGGGTTTGAGTCATGACCCCCTTTGACGCATCGACGAGGATGATAGCCAGGTTGGCAGTTGAGGCTCCGGTAGCCATATTTCGGGTGTACTGTTCGTGACCAGGGCAATCGGCAATGATGAATTTTCTTTTTTCAGTCGAGAAGTATCTGTAAGCAACGTCAATCGTGATACCTTGTTCGCGTTCAGCCCTTAAACCGTCGAGCAGGAGGGCATAATCAATATTGTTGCCGGCGTGGCCGGTGTGTTTACTGTCGATAATGAGAGCAGAGATCTGATCTTCGTAAACAGATTTGCTATCGAAAATGAGACGGCCGATGAGCGTTGATTTGCCATCGTCGACCGATCCTGCAGTGATGATGCGGAGGATAGAGCTGCGCTCGGTTAGGGCTGCGTCCGTTGGAGCTGCGCTTGTTAGGGCTTCGCCCGTTAAGGCTGCGCCAGTTAGAGCTGCGCTCGTTGGGGTTGAGCAGGCTTGGGCGGATTCGGAGTTGTTATGTTGAATTCCATTTTTTTTCGACATAGTTGATGAAGTGATTTAATCTTAATTCGAGATCTTTTAATCTAATGCTAATTTCATTCCAGCCGGTATTAGGATGTATGGTGTAAAGGAATCCGGATTGAGAATTAGATTCAAGTAATGAGGCATAAGAATATATGAGAAATTTGATAAAGTCATTTTTGTATTTTCTTCTGCCATAACCTTCTGCAATATTATCCTTAATTGATTGACTGGAGCGACGAATCTGACTTCCGGTTTAATATTTTTCACTATTTGGTAATTTTAAACTAAGAAAATAAATATCGACAGACAATTGGAAAGATATATGATATATCTCCAAATCTTTCAAACTTTTCATTTGGGGAACATTTTAAAAATAAAATCCAAAATATGAAAAATAACACTCCCCTCCAACTATCCCAACAAAAATGCCCAACATTTTTAACGACGGCTTGCCGTCCAACAAGGCGCAGCCCCAACGAGCGCAGCTCCTAAAAATACCCATCAATCTTTTTCTGTTCCATACTTCCATCCTGATCAAAATCAATAACCCTGGTTGTTCTTTCTGAGACTCTTACGACCATCATTTCCTCAATGATCTTGTCAATAGTATCGGCTTCCGATTCAATGGCTCCGGTAAGAGGATAACAACCAAGAGTTCTGAATCGTACCTTCTTTATTTCAGCCTTCTTGCGTAATTCAGGAGGCATACGCTCATCATCAGCAAGAATCAGTGCCCCGTCGATATTAACAACTGGGCGCTCTTTAGAAAAATAAAGAGGGACCACGGGAATGTTTTCCTGTTTGATATACTGCCATATATCGAGTTCAGTCCAGTTGGAAATAGGAAATACCCTTATTGATTCACCTTTATTGATCTGAGTATTATAAATATCCCACAGTTCGGGGCGTTGGTTTTTAGGATTCCACTGATGGAAACTATCACGGAAAGAAAAAATACGTTCTTTGGCGCGTGATTTCTCTTCGTCGCGACGGGCACCTCCAAAAGCAGCATCAAACTTATATTTATCGAGAGCTTGCAGTAGCGACTGAGTTTTCATTATATCGGTATGGACTTTACTGCCGTGGATAAAAGGATTAATACCCTGTTGTACACCTTCTTCGTTGAAATGAACAATAATGTCCCAGTTATTCAATTTAGTATAAGAATCACGAAATTCAATCATTTCCTTAAATTTCCATTTGGAATCTATGTGCATAAGAGGAAATGGCACCTTTCCGGGAAAGAAAGCCTTTTCAGCAAGTCGGGCCATGACAGAAGAATCTTTTCCGATAGAGTAGAGCATAACCGGGTTTTGGAAACATGCCGCCACTTCCCGCATAATGTGTATAGATTCAGATTCGAGTTCCTGAAGATGAGAAAGCATAAGATTGTCAGATTATAATTTTCTTGTTGGTAAGGTAGTTCAAAATTTCATTTACGCAAAGGTCGACTTCCATATTTGTAGTATCAAGTGTTACATCAGGATTAGCAGGCACTTCGAATGGGGCAGATATTCCTGTAAAGTCAGGGATCAGATTTGCCCTTGCTTTTGCATAAAGTCCTTTGATGTCGCGTAGTTCGCAGATTTCCAGAGGAGTCATCACATAGATACAAGTGAAGTGTTTGTTATTTATGATTTTCCTGACCATCGAGCGAAGATTTTCCCTTGGGCTAACAAAAGAGCAAAGGACAATATAATCTTCAGCGGCGAACGTTTTTGCCACTTCAGCTGCCCGTCGCAGGTTTTCTGTGCGGTCGGAATCGCTGAATCCAAGGTCACTGTTAAGGCCGCTTCTTAGAACATCACCATCGAGCAAGAAAACTTTGAATCCCATATCGCTCAGCCTTTTTTTGAGAGCGGTGGCTATTGTCGTTTTCCCGGAGCCTGAAAGTCCGGTAAACCAAATTACAGGATTTGAATTAGTTGAATTAGGGCTTTCCCCTGAGGAGTTTACTGTTTCATTATTTTGCATGGGAATGAAAGGTTTTATATTATATTGTTCTTATAGTCGTTCCTCTCGCATACCCGTCATTGCGAGCGCAGCGTGGCAATCCCCCCCATATTCCAACAGATTGCTTCGTCGTACCTCCTCGCAATGACGTCCTGAACAGCGGATTTCTTTCAGAGCTCCGTTTCACTTCGGCTTCGTCGTACCTCCTCGCAATGACGGGGGGGCGATCATAACTTTCTTACTTCTGACACCGGTACTTCCACTAATACCGACAGATTCAGCTGAACTACCTGCACAACCACTCTCTTGGAGCCTTTGAACTGCACCAGTGTACCCTGCATTCCGATAAGCGGACCGGCAATTACTTCCACAGGATCGCCTTCGTTAAACAATTCATGCGATATCTCAATGGCAATTTCTGTCTGCCGCATCATCCTCTTTATCAAATCTATCTGGTTATCTGGAATGATGGCAGCTTTCCCTTCAAACCTTACGTAGGTAACAACCCCCGGAGTTCTTAGTACAGCATCGTATTCCTTCAAAGAAATATGTACAAAAATATATCCTGAAATGAGGGGCACTTCAACCCATTTTTTCCTGTCGCTCCATTGCCGCAGCTTCCTCTGCAGCGGCAGATATGCGTCAATGCCCTGAAGCTCAAACTCGAGCAGCACCTTCTTCTCAGCCCTCGATTTTGTATATACTGCATACCAATGTGGTTCAAATTTAGTTTCAGTAGTTATATTCATTTTCTAATTTATTACATCTTTTAATTCTTCAACAACCCTCTTAGCTATCTTTGCCGGGAGCGAACAAACCTCTGCTGCTTCCAGACAATCATCTATTGACGGATTTCCTTTACCATTGACGGTTGTAGTGTGGTTATTATTAAAACCATACGAAGGCAGAATATCGTAAGCAGGGGAGAGCTGCCATCTATTGTCGCGGTAAATAAATGAAAAATTCTTTGAATGATCATCCTTATTTCCAATCAAGACATTAAAAACCATCAGTCTGAACATCTTTTCAACTTCATTGATATCTCTTGTAAGAGAAAGCGTTGCCTTCATAAGCGAAGTATAATCAAGAGAGGGAAGACGATGGCTGGCATACAGCAATCCCGATGCCGAATGGACATGAAAGCGCTTCCCGTTTTCGCGGTCAAACCTCTTGGTGCCGAAATATTTTCCTTCCAGAAGACGTGTTTCTGTCATTTCCAGACCACATTTCTTTGCCAGCAGGGAACACTCATACTCCATTTTTCCAACAATTTTAGGATCTGATGAGGAACGGAATTTCACTATCCACTCTTCCCCGTCGATCTTAATCATGACCTTAGGGCGTGCTCCCCCGGATGATCCGGCTTTGCTGACTAATTCATCGAGAGAACCGGAATAATCATCCAGTAGTATCTTTTCAACCTCTGCTGCATAAAAGTCGAGCGAGAGTATGTCATTATTTTCATCCGGGTTTTGGGCAGGTCGGTATGAAAGGGCTCCCCTTCCATTGTTGCCAGTCAGGCTTAACCTATCGACGACCGACAGGGATGAAGGATTAATTCCTTTGCTGATAAGCCAACGGTCGATAAGTAGATGTCCCCATCCGTCGGGCAAACTGTCATTAAACACTCCGAAAAGTCCGTTAAATGGATCGTGGCGGGCATTGAAGACCCCGCTTTTCAGGGGAAGGTAAAATGGAGATATTGAGAAGCCTTCCTGCAGCCAGAGTTGATCATATTCAAACAGGCAACGCCGTTCGGGCGAGATGATCAAGCGGCCAACTTTGTTTTCCTCCAAGAAGACTTCAAGTATTTCTACACTTTTAAACATTACTGCGTCCTCTTTTTCTCTTTTTTGATGAAATGACATTCAGTGCGTCATCGATAGTTTCATACTGACGTTTGGTGAAGAGAGAGCCAAATTCCTCTGTAGCATCGAGCACGACAGCTATCATTAATAAGTGCTTTAAGGAAATCTCATGGTCGCTTTCAAAACGTTTCAGGGTTCCCAGACTGACACCCGATTTATTGGAAAGAGCCTGCTGAGTGAGTTTTAGTTCAAGCCGGCGTTCACGTAATTTGATGGATATATCCTTGGCTATTGAAGAAGGGTTTAAAGCATCAAGGAGAAAATCTTTATCAGCTAATATATTATCCATAGTTAGTATAATTCGTTTTAATGGCTAAAATATTATACATTGTAAAGATAGTGGTTTATTGTTATTATTCAAAAAACCTTCTTACTTCTTTTTTTCTCCTTGTAATAACCATACCCATATCCATAGCCGTACTTATAGCCGTACCTGTATCCATAGCTAAACCCATACTTGCTGCCATACCGCTTTCTATTGAGCATGATATCGTTCATAACAATGCAAACATTATCGACATGGTTGCTTTCAAATTCATCCATGCTGTTTTGCAGCCCCTGACGGTGAGTATACCTATCGCGAACAACAAATAATGTAACATCTGCAATCCTTGTAAGGTAGTGGGAGTCAGAGACCGGTGAAATAGGCGCTGAATCTAAAATTATGTAGTCGTACTTCGATTTCAACTGTCCAAGCAATTCCCCGGTCATCTTATCGGCAATAAGCTCTGCCGGGTTAGGAGGTATGATTCCTGAAGCTATAACATCGAGGTTCGGGTTTTCAGTATTTTGGATGATATCTTCAATCTTCGATTCCCCAATGAGGAAATTGGTCACACCAATATTCTTTTCTATACTAAACCTTTGTGCTATCTGCGGACGGCGGAGGTCGAAGCCCACCAGGACAGTCTTTTTCCCCGTTAGGGCATACGCTGAAGCAAGGTTAATGGCAACAAACGATTTTCCCTCCCCGGGTATCGACGAGGTAACCATAATAACCGGGTTTTTAGTGTCTTTTATGAAGAACTGAAGTTTAGTTCTCACAATTCTGAAAGCTTCTGCCCATGGTGAATCAAGGTCGGCAAAGATATTGGTTTCAGACCCTTCTCCCGAATTAGGGATGTAGCCAACAATAGGCTTGGATGTGATCCTCTTCACCTGATCGGGCGAGTCGACTTTCATGTTGAAATATTCCTTCAGGGCAATAAAACCTGCAGGAAATACCAGTCCCAACACCAAAGCAATGAGGTAATTTATCATCGTCTTTGGTTTTATAGGATAGTATTTTGGCCTTGCTGTATCTATTATCTCGTTGTCGGGTATGTTCGAAGCCTTGGCAATCTGAGCTTCAGCACGCCGCTCGAGCATGAAAGTGTAGAGGTTGTCGTTTAACTCGAACTTTCTTTTGATGCCAAACAGCTGCCTTTCTGTTTCAGGCAAAGCGTTGACACTTATATTGATGAGTGCAATACGATTGTTTATCTCCGAAAGCGATATTTCAGAGCTTCTGACAAGGTTTGAAGCATTTTCGCTTATATTCTTCTTTGCATTACGAATTTGTGCGTCAATGGTTTGAATGGGACCAAAGTCAGCTCCCTTCTTTATGTTGGTTAGCGATGATTTTTCTACAGAGAGGCGGTTAATCTCGAGGATAAGCTGGTTGAGCAGTGGATCCTGTACCCCCATGGCTGAAGGAGCAAGTACTGATTCAATGTCTTGGTTTTCTTCAATATAATCAAGAATATATTCGTAATATTTCTTCTGCATTTCAATTTCCATCTTCTGGTTTTCAAGGTTCTGCAGTTGTTGGAAAACCTGCTGAGCCTGGTAGGATAGGTCCATCACCCTATTGCGCGACCTGAAGTTCTGGAGTGCATCTTCAGCAATATTAAGAGATTTTGAAATGGTGTCGAGCTGCATATCTATAAAGTAGATGGTGTTATTTGCAAACTCATTTTTCTTCTCCAAATTGCGGTTGAGATATTGAGAAGTAAGCTCATTAAGGAAATCGACAGCTTTCTGTGGTTCAACATCGTTGACAGAAATGCTTATCATTGATGAACCTTTAGTTATCGGTTCGATGGTCATTTTTCCTTGATATTCAAGAGTTAGATGGTCGGGTGAATTAAAACAGAAGAAGTATTCATTCTCTGTTGCTTCAGGCGAGAAATTTTCATTTATCTTAAAATAGAAATCACAGTAAGGGGTTTCAACCCTTTCTCCCGGTTTGACCTTCTTGTTAAGGTTTATTAATCGCTTGTCTTCTTGGTATTCGTCCTTTTCGTAATTAAACAGCCATGCTTCATCAGCTTCGGCAGTCAGTTCAATCATACCGCTGTCATCGATGGTGACTTCAAATTCAACGCCTATTGGCTGAACATGGGAAGGGTTGAAAAAGACTTCAAAAGGGGAGCTTCTATAGATTTCCCTATCGCTTACATTTCTTTTTTCAAAATAAGATATATTAAAGTCGAGTGCTTCGATTGTGCGGCGCACCTGACTATATGATTGAAGTATGATGGTCTGGTTTTCAAAGTTCTGCAGACTGGGGAACATCCCGAATCCGGAGGTAAGGTCCATCCCGGCACTTGTTGCCCTCGACCATGGAGCATCTTTGGCATCGTCTTCTATCAGCACTGTTGTGCTTGTACTGTAAACCCTGATAGAAAAATGATTATAGAGGAATGCGATTATAAGCATGATTGCCACTGATAAAACAAACCAGTGAAAATTGCCTGTGAAATAGTTGAACAGCTTCCTTATGTCAATAGTTTCTTCATCGTTGTTATAGATGTTGTTGCCTTGGTTGTTATTGTCCATCGTTTTTGAAGTTCAGGTTAAAGGGCTTATGGTTTTACGGCGTATGATATTGCATTGTACAAAAGTACTGCAGTATTGATTGTAGTTAGGATTGCGGTGAATGGGAGGGTTTTACTCCCCCATATTACGTTCCTTGGTTCAACATATATTATGTCGTTAGGTTGTATGTAGTAAAATTCGCTTGAGATTATATCTTTTTTTGTAAGGTCAAGAGTCTTGACTAATTTCCCTGAAGGAGTTTTTCTTATGATGTTGACCTTGTGGAAATTTGCAAAGTCAGTAAGGTCTCGACCGAAACCAATAGCTTCGAATATTGTGAGGTAATCTTTATAAAAACTGAAGGTTCCTGGGTTGTTGAATTCCCCCAGAAGAGTGAAATTGCGGTTTACGTGCTTAACTACAACTGAGTACTGAACCAGATGCTTTGATATACCCTCATCAACTCTTTGTTTTATCTCATCGACGGTCATTCCAGACACTTTTACCTTCCCGATGTAAGGGAAATCTATTTCACCTTCTGTGTTCACCTTGTAGCTTCCCAGCTCAATGGCTGCATCGTTATTGAGGTAACGGTCGGTGGAGCTCAGGTTGAAGTATTTCGACAGTTCATCATTAGATATGATTTGGATGTAAAGGTTGTCGTTGGGTTGAATCCTATACTGTTCGGGTTCTGAAACGGATAGAATACTTGTAATTCCTTCGGCTTCCTGGAGGTATACAAAGTCCTTTAAAGGCACACAGGAATAAAACGACATAAGACATATCACTGAAATTAAAAGGTGCCAGTATTTCATATTTTTTGTTTTTATATGTACTCCCGTCATTGCTCGCATCCCCGTCATTGCGAGCGGAGCGTGGCAATCCCCTCGCACGAAGCACGTCATTGCGAGCGGAGCGAAGCAATCTCCTCGCATTCCTTCTCTTTCCAACAGATTGCTTCGTCGTTCCTCCTCGCAATGACGTTCTGAACAACAGATTGCTTCGTCGTTCCTCCTCGCAATGACGTGGAAACGTCACAATCTTACAAAATTCCCTACTAATTTATCATTTTAATTATTTAAATCATATTTTATTTTGACAGGTTTACTGTTTATCTTTGTTAACCACAGTTTTCAACATACGAATACTTGTTATGTTTATTTAGCCTGACAAATGCTCCGAAAGATTATTCATATCGACATGGACGCTTTCTTTGCTTCAGTTGAACAAAGAGACAATCCCAACCTTAGGGGCAAACCTGTTGCTGTAGGCGGTTCTACCAAACGGGGGGTAATTGCCGCTGCAAGCTACGAAGCCCGCAAGTTTGGTGTGCGCTCCGCAATGCCTACTGCCACTGCCCTTGCAAGGTGTCCTGGACTGATACTTGTTAAGGCAAACGGCAACGCTTATGTTGAAGCCTCGCAAATAATTCACTCAATATTTTTCGACTATACCGACATGGTCGAACCCCTTTCACTCGATGAGGCTTTTCTTGATGTGACATTCCATAAAACAGGTCCCGATTCTGCCACACTGATAGCCAAAGAGATAAAGAAAAGAATAAAGAAAGAGACTCAACTTACTGCTTCGGCAGGGGTGTCTTACAACAAATTTTTAGCTAAAATTGCATCAGATTACAAAAAGCCCGACGGTTTGTTTGTAATTCCGCCTGAAGATGCCCTTTCGTTTATTGAACAACTGAAGATTGACGATTTCTTTGGGGTGGGGAAGGTTGCCGCTCAAAGGTTTCACGACCTTGGAATTTTTACCGGCGGTGACCTGAAAAAGATAGCCAAAAAAGACCTTGTCAGCTGGTTTGGAAAGTCGGGAAGTTATTATTACGGCATTGCCCGGGGAATCGACAATAGACCCGTCAGGCCGGCAATGGAGAGCAAATCGATTGGGGCGGAGCAGACTTTTGAAGCAGATTTCACAGATGTTACAGAACTGCTGTATCGTTTTAAGGGTATTATCGACCGTGCATGGCGCAGGGTTGAACGACATAAAGCAGAGGGTAAAACGGTGACTGTCAAGATTAAGTATTTTGATTTTGAAGTTATCACCCGAAGCAGAACTTTAGATAAATGTTTTGACTCGAAAGAGATGTTTACTCATGAGGCTATTGAATTGCTAATGAACGAAACTCCTTTCAAAAAGCCGGTGCGTTTGCTGGGTGCAACCCTGTCAAATATAAAGGGCGACGATAGTAGACCGGTGCAGTCAGTGATTGATTTTTAAATTATTACGATGGACGAAAAAATTTATCAGCTTGTTGCAGCAAAACTTGGCCTTGGATTAATTCAGGTCAAGAATACTATCCTCCTCCTGAAGGAAGGGGCTACAGTTCCTTTTATTTCAAGGTACAGGAAAGAGGTCACCGGCAGTCTCGACGAAGTGCAGATTTCTGAGATTCAGCGGGAGTATAACTATTTCACTGAGCTCGATAAGCGTAAGCAGACAATCCTTAAAACAATTGAAGAGCAAGGTGCGTTGACCTCCGAGCTTAAGAAACAGATAGAAGAAACTTTTGATTCTTCCGTCCTCGAAGATATTTACCTCCCCTTTAAGCCGAAAAAACGGACAAGAGCGACTATTGCACGTGAAAAAGGTCTTGAACCTCTGGCAAAGATTATCATGGGACAGTATGAATGGAACATAGTAAAGAAAGCTGAAGGTTTTGTAGGCAAGGATGTTAAGGATGTTGACGAGGCACTGGCAGGTGCCAGAGATATTATTGCTGAATGGGTGAGCGAGAACCCACGGGCAAGAGATATTGTCAGGAATATTTTTAAAAGGGAAGCAGTTATTGAATCGAAAGTTGTCAAAAGCAAAGAGGCTGATGCCCAGAAATACCGCGATTATTTCAACTGGTCGGAACCACTTTCCCGTTGTCCTTCACACAGGTTTCTTGCCATCAAAAGGGCAGAGAAGGAGGAGTTTGTAAAAGTGTCAGTATCGATCGACGAAGATAAAGCCATTGAAAAGCTAGAAGGTGTGTTCCTCAGGGGCAGCACTTCATGCTCCGATCATGTGAAAATGGCTGTAAAGGACAGTCTGAAAAGGCTTATATCCCCATCTATGGAGACAGAGTTCACGCAGATAACTAAAGCAAAGGCCGATTTGGAAGCAATTAAGGTGTTTGGTGAAAACCTAAGGCAGCTGCTTCTTGCGCCACCCTTAGGGCAGAAAAGGGTGCTGGCTGTCGACCCGGGTTACCGTACAGGCTGCAAGATTGTTTGTATCGACGAACATGGTAACCTTCTTCATAACGAGACCATCTTTCCCCATCCTCCGCAAAGGGAGGTCAAGGATGCGGCTAAAAAGCTCGTGTCGCTTGTCAATGCCTATAAAATTGAGGCTATAGCTGTGGGCAACGGTACTGCAGGCAGGGATACCGAGCAGTTTATCAAGTATGTACGCTTCGACCGTGAAATTACTGTATTCTCTGTCAATGAGGATGGCGCTTCGATATATTCAGCTTCAAAGATTGCCAGGGAGGAGTTTCCGAGTTATGATGTTACCGTCAGGGGAGCAGTTTCTATAGGACGCCGCTTGATGGACCCGCTGGCAGAGCTTGTAAAGATAGAACCCAAATCGATTGGGGTGGGGCAGTACCAGCACGATGTCGATCAGAAGTTGCTTCATGAAAACCTTGACGGTATAGTTGAGTCGTGCGTTAACATGGTGGGTGTAAATGTCAATACTGCAAGCAAGCACCTGCTTACGTATATTTCGGGACTGGGACCACAGCTGGCACAGAATATAGTAGACTTCAGGAAGGAAAACGGAGGTTTTAATTCGCGCAAACAGTTAATGGGAGTACCAAGGATGGGGGCCAAGGCTTTTGAGCAATCGGCAGGGTTCCTAAGGATTCCCGGAGCTCAGAATCCTTTAGACAATTCGGCCGTTCACCCCGAGTCGTATCATTTAGTTGAGAAAATGGCCAAGAACCTTGGATGTGGTGTCGACAGTCTTATCAATGCAGACAAGCTCACAGGACAGTTAAGGCTTGAAGACTACGTAACAGAAAAGGTTGGAATACCAACACTTACAGATATCATGAAGGAGCTTGCCAAGCCGGGCAGGGATCCGAGGGAAAAGATCAGGGTGCTGGAATTCGATGAAAATATAAAGACAATTGGAGATCTGAGAGAAGGTATGGAGCTGCCGGGCATAATAACGAACATAACAAGGTTTGGCGCTTTTTGTGATATCGGTATCAAGGAAAACGGACTTATTCACGTATCGCAGATTACAGAGAAATTTATCGATGATCCGGCTAAGGTGTTAAAGCTTAATCAGCATGTAAAAGTCAGGGTTCTAGAAATCGATGTCGTCCGCAAGAGGATACAGTTGACAATGAAATTTTGAATTTTGCACCTTAAGTAGCATAGCGACGGAAGTATGGTAGAAAATATTACTATAATCCCCTCTTGATTTATTTTGATTTATTATTATCTTTACTAGTCACTTTAACTTAACTACAAAGGACTATGAGCAAGATTTCCAAGGAATTGATCGGTGCATCAGCCATCCCAATTATTCTAGCTATTCTCGACAAGGGAGAAACATACGGATATGAAATAATGCAGAAGGTTAAGGAGCTTTCCGACAGCAGGATTGAATGGAAAGAGGGAAGTTTGTATCCTGTACTTCACAAACTGGAGAAAAACGGCCTTATCAAATCGTTATGGAAAATGGCTGATAACGGACGCCATAGGAAATATTACGCAATAAATAAGAAGGGAAGAAAAGCCCTTCACGACGAAATTGAGAATTGGACTCTTGTTCAGGGTATGCTCAAAGAGTTGTGGAAAAATCTTACACCGATAGTTTAAATCTTTTAAAATAAATCATTTATAGTTCGGCTTGCACTGCTCTAATCCCCTCCCGGGGGGTTGGTTTCTTTCATTCATTCATCTACCATACTGCCATCCCTACGCGACTTTATATTAATATGAATATCCTTTTCCGTCGGCTTTAGTCGACAGGGTCGGGTTGTTTGCTGTTTGGTTGGTAGGGATGCGAGGGTTGGGTTATATTAATTAACCCCAAACTCTTCGTCGTAAAGATCTTCCTGGTTATCAAACTCTTCTTCCAGAAAATCTTCAGCTTCACCGATAAGCTGTTCAACCAAAACTTCGTTATCCGGCTGGTCATCTATCCAATGTATAACTTGGTTTGACCAGAAATCATCAACATCACTTTCAACAATAAAGCGAGGAGATTCTGTGTGTACAACGAAAATAGAATCAGGTAATTCCTGTGAATTGTCGGCTAAAAGAAACTTTGGCAACATTTTTATAGATTTTAAAATTCGGGTCAAAATTAATTCATTTATCCCAACAATCAAACATAAATAGTAACTTATTGATTTTCTTTAAATACAATAGCTTCATAGGTATACAGCGATGCCTTTTTCCACCCATCCCATCCAATGCCGGCTTTGTCTTTACTGCAATGACCGAGAAACTCTTCAAGAGTCCATCCCGTTTTGTCGGCAACTTGTGGAAGGAAAGTGCCTGAATTAAAGCCGTTTTTGATATAAATGCCGTGCTTGCCCAGAATTATTTCATCTATAGAATTGATCTTTTTCAGGGGCGTTAAAACAGAAATTTCTATCCTTAAATCGTCGAGCTCATATTTGTTTACCGGATTAAACCTATGGTCGTTAAGTGCTGAAGAGAGAGCCATCTCTTTAACTGATTCATATAAGGGCGTTTCTGATTGGAATTTTCCAAGGCATCCCCTAAGTTCTCCATTTTTATACAAACTAACAAACAGACCAAGTTTCTCTTTAAGGTTTTCAGTCAGCATACTATTATCAATCACAGCATCCTCCTTATCAAGGTAGTAACCTTTAAGAGCTTTTCGGGCGATATCAAGCAAGGTTTTTTTATCAGTATCAGAAAGGATAGAATCACTCATTTGTTTTATTCTTTTAACTTAACAATATTTTTCAATTTTATAGCACTAATAATCAGTTCTACAATTGCTTCATTTTTAAACTTCTCCTGATTGATTACAAGGTCATAATCTTCAGATTTAACTTTGTTGCCCTTAATCGACTTTCTGAAGCCTGCGCGGTCTTTTTCTATTTGCTTAATGAATTCCTCCGCTTCCTGCCGGGTCATATTTTTCTCATGCACGACCCGTTTTATCCTCCAATCTAAAGATGCATTAATTCTGACATACAGTGAATCTTCTATGTCACTGCATATTATATTAGAACCCCTGCCAATGATAATTTTGTGTCCTTCTACTGCAAAACGGTGTATTGTATTTATTACCGTTCTGCGCATCTTGTATTCAAGATTGTAGTCGGATGAGATAAAAGCTTGAATGATATTGTCAAAGATATTGCGGTTAGGTGCTTTGAAAATAGTTTTTACCTTATCAGGATGGAGTTTCAGCTCTTCTGCAGAATCATGAAGTATTTCCTTACTTATGACTTTCCATTTATCAGCGCCGGATAATTCATTTAGCCTTTCATTAAGAAGTTTTGCTATTTGCTGTACCGAACAGCCTGCAACCCTTGAAATAGTAATAACCGGTCCCGGCTTCTTTTTTAAACCTGTGATATTTATTTCACTAAGTCTTTTTGAAAGGTATTCGTTGAATATATCTCCCATGACTTTTAGTTTTATTATTCATATACAATATACAAAAAATTAAGGTTAATAGGAAGAATAAAAGCACATGATAACTGATTTTTGTCATTTATTTGATACTTTAATACCATCATTCCACCCCTTCACCATACCAAACCGTAGGTTAATCAAAAGGTGTGGTTTTAATGACACGTATTCGTTTTTTCCTTCTTATTTTTACATTAGAATTTTAAGGATTTAATTAATTCGATTTATAAAGAATGAAAAAATTGCTCCTGTCATTTATGGTTTTTCTTGTATCAGTCTCCCTTTGGGGAGGACAGAGCATGTTGACCAATGAATGTAACGTTGAGAGCATCCCGCAGATTTTTGTTGAAGGCCATTCCTGGGTCGATTTTCCTAAATACGATAACAGAAAATTCTGGAACAATATTAACCCTGTTGTTAAAACTACTCTTATAAACCGTGGTGTAGAGGCTGCAAAAAGTGAGCCTGTTGCCCTTACCGGATACGACTATCTGCTTTTTAAACAAGGAGAATCTTATGATCTGGTATCTCAAAAAATTCTTGCTAAAAAAGCCCGACTTGAAGATCTTATGATGGCTGAAATTGTTGAGGGTAACGGAAGGTTTATTGAAGACATCTGCAGCTCGGTGTGGGACTTTTGCGCAATGAGCCACTGGACAGGTCCTGAATCTCAATTTCTTCAAACAGGCAAACTTGGGCTCCCTTCTCTCGAAAAACAGTTGGTGGATGAACTGACTGGCGAGGTTGCAGGAATTTTATCATGGGCTTATTACTTCTTTGAAAATGAATTTAACAAGATTGACCCCAATATTACTACATGGTTGTTGACTTCTGTTCGCACCAAATTCCTTAACCCAACTGAGTCAAGAAACGATTTTTATTGGATGGACTTCTATCTTAGGGGCGTTTCTTTTCAGACTCCATGGATAAGCTACAACTGGCTTCTTTCTGAATTGCTTATTGAAAAAGATAATAACAAAAGACAGAAATCTATTTATAAAGCTCTTGAATGCCTCGACCAGTTTTATAAGAAAGTACCTGATGACGGTGGTTGCAGCGGAGGTGCAGAAATTTGGCAGTTCTCGGCAGCAAAATATTTCCAATCGCTCGAACTTCTTGAAATGGTCTCAATTGGCGAAATAGATATTTACAGCGATGAACTTCTCAAAAAGATGGGAGAGTTTGTTTGTAATACACATATAAGCGACAATTATTTCTTTAACTTTTCTGATTGTTCACCAAGCATTATTTTACCTGCCGGATTGATTTACCGCTTTGGCGAAAAGGTTGAAAGCAGCTTGATGAAAGGTTATGCCGGCTATCTCGCAAATCAGCAGGTGCAGAAAGGTTATCCGATTACCGGCGATCTTTTTAATAAAATTAAGTATGTTGTCGACTACGACAAAATTCTAAGCGAAACAGCACAGGAGCCCCTTGTTTCTGATTTTGTTTTTAATGAAAGCCAGATAGTTGTTGCCAGAAGCAAAGCGGGTTCTAAAGAAGGTTTTTTCTTCGGAGTGAAAGGTGGTGATAACAATGAGTTTGGTAATCAAAACGATGCAGGGAACTTTATCCTTTATGCAAATGGCAAACCTCTCATTGTTGATCCGGGTTCCATAGGGAAGTCCTCCAAGTCGATAAGCGATGAAAGATATTCAGTATGGGCAAACCAGTCGGCTTGGCATAATCTGCCAACAATTAACGGACAAATGCAAAGAGAGGGTTCCAATTTCAGGGCTATAGGAATGGAACACTCAATCAGCTCAAGCCAGGTTTCTGTATCAATGAACCTTGTTTATGCTTACGACCTTTCTGCAGGAATCAATAATTGGAACCGTACTTTCAATTTTAACAGGAGTTCAGGTCTTGAAATAACTGATAGGTTCAGCCTTAGTAAAGTGGAAGGTGAAACTTATATTTCTTTCATTTCATTTTCAAAACCTCAGTCAAAAAAACCTGGTGTGATAGCTTTTAATGTTGATGGACAGATATATGAATTTGAATATAAATCTTCATTTTCAGTTTCCATTGAAGAAATTAATGTTCAGGAAAATAATGAGCTTAAATCATGGGGATCAAATTTATACAGAATTAAACTGACGCCAAATTCTCCTGAGAAATCAGGAAACTGGACTTATTCTTTCAGAAAAGCGTGAGACTATAATATTGCAATTCCTATGTATTTGTCATGACATACCTTATTCTTGCTGTTTATTGTTTATTTCTGATATTTATAACCGTAAGGAGCTATCCTAAGGTTCAGAATTATTCTGATTTCTTTGTCGCAAGAAAACGGGGCAACTATTTTACTATTACCGGAAGTCTTATTGCCACTATTCTTGGTGGTTCTGCTATTATTGGGGCTGTCGACGAAGGAACAAGAATAGGTGGGGCTACTTCATGGTTCATGATTTGTGCTTCCATTGGACTTTTTGCCCTTGTTCCACTTGCTTCAAGGGTTAACAGCATAGGGAAATTCACCTTGCCTGGAATGCTTAACGATATGTATGGCAAACAGGCTGGAAACATCGCTTCTTACGTTATTCCTGTTGCCTGGACAGGCATAGTTGCTGCGCAGATAATTGCTGCAGCACGGGTGCTCAATAGCTTTATTTCATTGCCATACGAAGCAGGAGTTATTATTTCGGGGTGCGTGTTTATTGCTTATACGATTGCAGGCGGACAAGTTTCTATTTTGAAAACAGATCTCTTTCAGTCGATTCTTGTCCTGATAGGTTTGGGAATAGTGGGATTCTTTACTATTAAAACAGGATGCACCGCTATGTTATCCGATGATGCAATGAAGTTTCCTTTTAATACCAACTTCAAACCTATGGATGTGTTCATACTTCTGGTAACTTACTCATCAACATTTACGGTAGGCCCTGATATATATTCCAGAATATTTTGTACCGATAACAAAAAAACTGCAGTTAGGTCGGTTTTTTCTGCTGCCTTAATTTTATTGCCCGTAGCATTTGTGATTGGTACTTTAAGCAGTTACGGAAACTACTGTCTCGACACTCACCCTTCCGGTTCAATGTTTGTTGCAGTTTGTAATTCTGTATTGCCGGCCTGGGTTATCCCTTTTATTGTAGTATCTCTGCTAAGCGCCCTTCTTTCGTCGGCCGACACCACAATTTTAAGTGCCTCCGTTATTATTACCGGCTTGCTTGAAAAAGGTAATTATGGTGCTCAATCACTCCGGAAAACGCGATATTTAATTCTTTTTGTAGGAATACTGAGCATGATAATAGCGTTGAATTTTACTTCTGTTATTGGAATTTTATTGATGGCGCTTACTGTTTACTCGGGAGCTTTTATAATTCCGATTTTATTTGGTCTGCTAAGATTTAAAGTTAATAAAATGATGGCTACCCCTGCCATAATAACCGGAGGAAGCATAGCTCTTGCAGGAAAGATTATATCAACAATTGGACTGACAGATACAGGAAACCTGGTAATTATTTCTGCATTTGTTATTAATGCTATTCTTCTTTTAGTCCCCTTTGGAAAAACCAAAGAGAAGTCGCAACTACTATAAAACAGATAGCAATTTTTCGATGCTGACAGGCTTTTTAACGATGCCATCAGCCATTAAAGACTCATCTGATTCCTTTGTTTTTGCAGAGCTGCTGGCAGAAGTTAAAACAACCCTCACATTAGGATTTATTGTTTTGAGGTTGCCAAGCACACTTATGCCATCCACTTTTGGTAGTTCTGAGTCGAGTAACACAATATCTATGCTTTTTGAGTTGATCTTAAAAAACTTAAGGGCTTTTTTTGCACCTGAAAAACAGAATGTGTCATATCCGAGATCAACAGCTAGTTTAGATGTTATGTCTCTTGTAATTTCTTCGTCATCAATGATAAGCATCTTTAGTAATCCCTTGCTTAAATGTTTTTCATCGGGAGTAACAACTAAATCATAAATGTTGTTTTCATTCTGAGGAAGGTACACATTGAATTTTGTTCCTTCATCTTTACTACTGAATACTTTAATGACGCCATTGTGCTGGTTTATTACCTTGTTTGATACAGTTAAGCCAATACCTGAATTTGAAGATGAGGTTTTTGTAGTGTAAAAAGGATCAAATATCCTTTCTTTGTCGTTTTGGCTTATTCCCCTTCCGGTGTCAGAAATAGTTATCCTCAGATATCTTCCTTTTGACAACTCAGAATTTAGTTTCTTGTCGCAATTATCGAAATAAACAGAATTTATACTGATGCTAATTTCACCGCCATCTGTCAACGATTCTATTGAATTTATAATTATATTTTTCAATGCCGGCTTCAATAATATCGGATCTCCCTCAATCCGGTCATTTTGGCTCTCTGATGTTTTAGTAATTTTAACAGTTGATGGTATTTCAAGCTCCTTGATTATTTCTTCAATAAGTTTTTTAGTACTTACTATTTCGTATACCTTGTTATTCCTATCAGAGAAAGGAATCAACTTTCTTGATATTTCATTAACTGAGTTAACTGTCTGAGTTAAGGTTTCAGCATATCCGGCCACAAGTTCATCCTTGAGATTAGTTTTTAACAAGTAAGCATTTTTATTAATCGTATTAAGTAATCCAAACAGATCATTGAAATATTTGTTTGATAGAAGATGTATAGTTCTAAGTCTTTCGTTTGCAAGATTCTTTTGCTCTTCATTTTTATTATTTGAGATATTCTCAACTATCTGAATTGCACAGCTTGTGTCACCATATTTATCTTTTAACTGTGCAATATTGGAATTAACCCATATCTTTTCGCCATTTTTATTATACATTATAACTTTTTGGTTGAAAGTAGGCTTCACTCCCGTGAAGATTTGTGAGAATTGAGAAATGGTTTCTCCCAGATATTCTGAAAATGTAATTTCATCAATTTTTTTCATCATCAACTCATCTAGTTCATATCCGAACAATTGAGCATATTGCTTATTCGAGAATATTATCTGTCTGTTTTTATCAATTAAAGCAATTCCAAGAGGCGACTTTTCAAAAATGTTTCTAAATTTCTCAATTTGATTATTGGCATCTTCAATTACTATTTTATCGTGGGTTATATCTTTGATAATTACTGAATGTACTTTAAAGTTGTCAATCAGTTTTTCCTTTATTTCGTATGTGAAATATTTGTTGTTCTTTGTCTGTATCTCTTTTTGAGAAAAATCATTATTGTTGATGGCTTTAACAATATTATCTTGGCTTAGTGATGCTTCATTTAACAGTTCAATGAATTTGGAGTTATGCACAGCAAGCTTATTTTCTTTGTTGAAAAGAGCAATCCCTTCATTAGTGTTCTCTAAAATTGTATTAAGGTTAGTGTTCTCTGTCTCGATGTTTTTAATGTTGTTTTTCCTTGCTTCAATATCTTCTATAACAATGATGTAATAATCAATTTTTGATTTGACTGATTGTATCGGCTTTATATCAATGAGTATCCATTTCTTATTATTAGCAAGCTGTACTTCTTTCGGAAATAATTCTTTACCGCTGTTAAATATTGAATTAATCTTGTTTTGAATTTCCTCGGAATCCCTATTGTTGAAAATTGAATAAAACCCTTTGGTCTTTAAAGTTAATACGTCCATCCCTGTAATTTGCTGCAAGGCATTGTTGAAATAAAGAATATTTTCGTCGGGACTAAGGATTAAGATTCCTGAAGGAGATTGAGTTGCAACTGACCGAAACCATTTCTCTGAATTTGTTATTTCTATCTCTTGGTTTTTACGTTCAGTTATATCCGACATGACGTAAATGAATGTGATTGAGTTCTTGAATATGAAAGACGTGATTCTTAATTCTACCCATTTCATTCTTCCGTTTCTGGTTTCAATTCTAATATCAAATTTTTCGGAAACAGAGTTATTCAAGTTAGTGAGATCTATGAATCTTTTAATAAGAATTCTGTCCTCAGGAACAGCCAGTTTAAAAGGGGTTATTATTTCTGATGTTATTTCTTTATTAGAAAAGCCTGTCAGGTCCGACATCCTATCATTAAGGAACAAAATCTGCTCATCCTGAACTATCAATAAAGAGTCTTGCAAGTTATCGGTGAAACTTTTAAGCAAGCTTTGTTCCGACCTGATATTTATTTCTTCTTGTTTTAACGATGTAATATCTTGGAAAACACCCTTGTATCCCATCAATACATTATCATTATTTTTTATAGGTCTTGATTTTGAAATTATAAATTTAGTCAGATTGTTAACAAGAACTCTGAATACATATTCGTTGTTGGATGAAGTTGTGGGTGAAACAAACTGAGAAATGAAACTTTTCCTGTCTTCGGGATGGATAAGTATTTCAAGTTGTCTCATCGATAGCTGTTCTAAGCCCTCGTATCCAAAGATTTCGAAAGTTTGCCTTGAACCACTGATAATCATGGTTCTTAAATCAACTTCCCAATAACCCATCTTAGAAATTTCTGAGGCTATGTTGAACTCATTCCTTTCAACAAGAAGTTTGTCTTCAAGTATTTTTTGTTTTGTTATATCAACATTTGTACCGATGAAGCGTTCTGCTTTTCCATGAGAGTCATAAGAAACAACCTTTCCAGTTGAACGAATCCATTTGTATGTCCCATTTTTGCACCTCATTCTGAAATCGATCTGATAATTATCGATTCTCGAAGTGAGATATTCGTCGATATAGTTATACATTTTCGATACATCGTCGGGATGTATTCTTTTCTCGAATTCTTCAAATTTATTAGGTATTTCCTTGCTTTCGTAACCTATGATAGCTTTCCATCCGGCTGAAAAGTAGATTTCATTAGTTTGAACATTCCAGTCCCATACACCAATAGAACTTATCTCTAGCGAAAGCTTCCACCTTTGTTCCTTGCTTTTCAGCGCTTCCTGAGTTTCCTTCTGATCGCTGATGTCACGCACTATGGCCTGAACCACTTTCTCGCTTCCAAATGTTATTGGAGAAAGCTTAATGTCGGCAGTAAATAGGGAACCATCGTTTTTCTGAAAAATCCATTCAAATTGGAGCTGTTTACCCAATAGCGAGTTTTGTAAATATTCTACAGCTTTTGTTCTTGAATCTTCTTCTTCTATTTGCTTTCCGGGTGAAAGGTTCCAAACAGTTTTGTTGATTAATTCATCGGTTTTAACTTTAAATAAGGATACCGCTTTTTGATTGTAATCAATAATTCGGTAATTTTTGATTATCAATACAGCATCGTTGGAAAAATTGAAAAGTTGTTTGAATTTTTCTTCGCTCCTTACAAGATTTTCCTGTGCAGTTATCCTTTCTGTTATGTCTCTCACTGAGGCAACTACGACTTTTCTCCCGCTCCAATTAAAATAGGAAAGTGTTATTTCAACAGGTATTTTTGATCCGTCGCTTTTAAGGTAAATGTCGTTTAAAAGAAAAGATTTTTGTACAGATATTTCATTTTCAATTACTTGAGGATTAACGGACATGTCCCTGAAAGTCATTTTCAACAATTCACTTTTTTTATAAGCGAACATTTTGCACGCCATAGGATTAACATCAAGTATCTTTCCTGTTGAAAATTCAGTCATAAAGAGTGCATCGCTGCCAATTGAAAATATCTGTCTGTACTTTTCTTCGCTCTCCCTTAAAGAGTTATCGGCATCTACTATTAACGAGACATCTCTGAAGATTGCTGCCAAAGTGGTTTCATTAGCAGAATATATGAGCACATCAAAAAAACCATCAAGGCTTTGAATGAAAAGCCTGTCCTGCTGAGGTTGCCCTGATATTATCGTTAAATTGAACAAAGGGTTTAGTTGTTGGAATATGTCGGATTGAAGAGAGAGTCTCGTATCAATGACTTCTCCTTTCTCTTTTCCAAATTTTTCTACATAGGTAGGATTAACATTTTTAAAGATATAATCTTGTATTGTCCCATCATCATTTTTTACAATTCCGAAGACAATAAATATATCGGTCAGCTTGTTAAACAGGTTTCTGTAAAGATTTTCACGGGAAGCAAGTAGCTCAGTCTTGAAATGAATTTCCGTTTCATCGGTTACAGTACCATAAATTTGCACCGGTATCTGATTTTCATCTTTCTCAACCAATACTTTTATCATCAAATACTTTATACTCCCGTCTGAAACGACAATCCTTAAGTTGAAAGTCTTAAAAACTTCGTTTGAAAGCATCGAATCGAAAGCCTCAATAAATTGCTTCTTGTCGTCGGGATGGATAAAGTCGAGTATATTTTCTCTGTTTAAAAGCTTGGTCTTTGGATTTAAGTCGAAAATACGATATGCTTCTTCTGAACATATTAGCTGATCATTACTGAAAGTATAACTCCAGTATGCTAAATTTGATATTGCTTTTGCTTTTTGAAATACAGATGACTCGAAATCGTATATGTTGTTTTCACCTTTAAAACTGTCAGTCATGGTTTTTTTATTTGAATCCGAAAAGTTACGACTTTTTATAAAAAAACAAATAAATGTAATTTTTAAATGTTTTTAGTTACATATCTTCAAGAAAAGAATGGAATAGCACTTAAAAGATTCTGTTATCTTTGTAGCTCAAATTTTAAAGGGTATTTTTATGAAAATTGCATTGGTAGGATATGGTAGAATGGGGCAAGAGATTGAAAGAATTGCTTTATCCCGCGGCCATGAAATAGTGCTGACTATAGATATTAATAATCTTGTTGATTTTAACCACGATAATCTATCAAAAGCCGATGTGGCTATTGTATTTACTATTCCTGAATCAGCAGTCGACAGTTATATGAGATGCTTCGATGCAGGGTTGCCGGTTGTAAGTGGCACTACAGGATGGATTGATAGGTGGGACGATGTTGTTGAATATTGTAATAATAAGGAGGCTGCTTTCTTTTATGCATCAAATTTCAGTCTTGGTGTAAATATTTTCTTCGAGCTTAACAAGCTTCTTGCCAGACTCATGAAACCTTTTTCTCAATATAAAGCAGAAATGCTTGAGGTACATCATACCAAAAAGCTTGATTCACCCAGTGGTACTGCAATTTCTCTTGCAGAAGACCTTATTTCAGAAAGAAATGATATTTTAGGGTGGGTGAACGAGTCAACTCAAGGTTCACATCAGCTTGGAATTGTTTCTGTAAGAGAAGGCGATGTGCCGGGTATTCACACCATTAAGTATGATTCAGAAGTTGATTACATTGAAATTTCACATAGTGCAAAAAGCCGATCAGGTTTTGCTTTTGGAGCAGTACTTGCCGCTGAATTTGTTGCCGGTAAAAAGGGTATTTTTTCTATGAGAGATTTATTAAAATTAGACATCTAAAGAATTAATAATAATATAATGAATAAAATTCAGATTAATAAATGGATCAAATTTTCCTTCTGGGGATTAATTTATCTGTTATGGGTTATTTGGTTAGGCAACTATTGGTTCCTGATTGGCCTTGGAATTATCTTCGATGTTTATATTACTAAAAAAGTACACTGGGCTTTCTGGAAGAAAAAAAATCCTCCTAACGGCAAGCAGACCAAAACTGTTGAGTGGATCGATGCAATTATTTTTGCTGTCATTGCTGCTTCTTTTATCAGGTTATTCTTCATAGAAGCTTATGTTATTCCTACTTCTTCAATGGAAAAATCAATGATGGTTGGCGATTATTTGTTTGTTAGCAAGGTTAAATATGGCCCCAAAATGCCAAATACTCCAATATCCTTTCCTTTTGTACACCAGTCGATGCCTATGACTAACTATAAAGTTAATTCTTACGTTGAATGGATTAAGAAACCATATAAAAGGCTGAAGGGTTTTAAATCAATCAAAAACGACGATATTGTGGTATTCAACTTTCCCGAAGGTGATACCGTTGCCCTGAACTTCCCAAGCCAGAATTATCATGAACTTATACGTATGTATGGACGAGATCGGGTTCTCACTGATGAAAGGTCTTTTGGTAAGATAGTTTCACGTCCTGTCGATAAAAAGGAGAATTATATCAAGCGCTGTATTGCCATTCCTGGCGACAGACTTGAAATTATCGATGGCGATGTTCATATAAACGGCAAGAATCAGAAAAGTCTCAACGGCAAACAATACAACTACATTGTATCGACCGATGGTTCTTTAATAAATTCTAAAATCCTCGACAAACTTAAAGTTGCTAACGACGACCGGGAGATGTATTCCGGAGGAAAATATATTTTCCCATTAACCGACAAGCAGGTGGCAGAATTTAAACAACTCAAAAATGTGAAATCTGTCGATAGGTTTGTTGCTCCTAAAGGAAGCTATGACTCTGCAATTTTTCCTCATTCTCCTAATTATTCATGGAATGTTGACAACTTCGGACCATTAGATATTCCAAAGAAAGGATCTACAGTTAAAATTAACTCTGTAAATATTCCTATCTATGAAAGGATAATCGATGTGTATGAAGAAAACGACTTTAAAATTGATGGAGATAAGATTTATATCAACGGGCAGTTAGCCACTGAATATACTTTTAAACTTGATTACTACTGGATGATGGGCGATAACAGGCATAAATCGGCCGACTCTCGCTATTGGGGCTTTGTACCGGTTGACCATGTAGTAGGTAGTGCGGCTTTTATATGGATGTCGCTCGACAAGGATAAAAAATTCCCTACAAATATTCGCTTTAATAGAATTTTCAAAGGAGTAAGATAGGCTCTTTTATTTAAATACGGATGGCCGTTGAAAGCAACATTGTAAATTTGCCATTGGCATACCTGCCTCCGGTAGGGTACTTTTCTGTGATGGAAAGGTGTTCTAAGGTATTGATTGAACAATGGGACAGCTACCATAAGCAGACTTATCGAAACCGATGCCGTATTTTAGGGGCTAATGGGGTGCTTGATTTGATTATTCCTGTTGTTAAGGATAGTGGCAGGAAGACTCTAGTTAAAGACGTCAGAATTGATTATTCAACCCGTTGGCAGGCAAACCACCGAAGGTCTCTCTTTTCTGCATATAATTCTTCTCCATTCTTTGAATTCTATGCCGACGATTTTGTTGTTTTTTATGAGAAAAAATGGGATTTCCTGATTGATTTCAATTTAAACATACTCGACTTGCTATTGGAATTAATGGATATGAAAAAGACTTATACACTTACCGATACATTTAATAAGAGTATTGATTCTATAATTGATTTGAGGTTTTCACTTACGCCTAAAGAGTTTGATATGCAAGGAGTAGTGCCTTCAGAGTTTAAGAAGTATCACCAGACTTTCAATGAGAAGTTCGGTTTTATTGAAAACCTTAGTATTGTTGATTTGCTGTTTAACGAAGGAAGAATGGCAAGCTCTTTTCTTTAATGCTGATGATTATCCCCGGATCAGTATCAGTATGCAATTCCCAGACTGTCAAGTTCATTAACCGACACCGACGGGAGCTGATTTTTTAAAATCTTACTTACAACCAGATCACCGCATTTCTTTGCGTCGCTTTGAGATGAAAAACCATTTGTGCCTGAAATAGCAGGAACAACATCCTGGTGTATGAAAAGCGATGAATCAATAAATACTTCATATCCCCAGCTGTTTTTATCCTCAGCTTTAAATATCTTCAAGGAAACAGAAGGAGGGTAGGTAATATCAAAAGTCCCGGGCTTATATCCGGGACTTTTAGAATTATGCTTTATTGTAGCAAATATTGTTATAACAAGAAGTATCCCAATAATTAGGATACCTGCAATTCTTCTAGTCATCAGTATCCTTTTCTAATGAAGGCTGGAACAAATAACAGTCTTCAAGGAAGTTTGTACCATTACGTCCGCCTACAATATATATAACATCATTGATAACAAATGAACCTGCACCTTCGCGGGTAACATTTGATTCAATGCTTGTCTTCTGATTCCAGTCGGCTGAAATAGGATCCCACTCGTAAACAGTAGCAAGAGCTGCTCCGGTTGTTGTACCTCCTATTAAATAAAGTTTAGATTCAGAGAAAGCGATTGTAGCATTGTAACGTGCAACAGCATTGTCTCCTCCATTGTCGATATCGTTCAATTCTTCCTGATCATCCCAAGTGTCGGTTACAGGATCATAAATCCAAAAATCTTGTAATACAGTATTGCGGTATCCGCTTAAAAGATAACCTTTGCCCTGATAGCCAACAGAATTTGCACTTCTGCGTTTTTCACCCTTGAAATTGGCTATTTGAGTCCATGTATTGTTGGATAATTTGTAGAAATCGTTGAAATATTGTTTCGAGTCCTGATTATAACCGGTTCCAATAAATATATCTGTGCCAATATTAAAAGCTGTTGACCAACGTCTTGCCCCTCCGGGGAAATCAGCAATTTGATTCCATTCATTTGTGGCAGGGTCATATTCCCAAAAATCGCTAAGATCTTTTTTACCTTCATATCCTAAACCACAGTATCCTTTTGTTCCGTCAGTTGCACTTACTCCATAAGCCCTTGGTGTTCCGGGGAATGCTTTCACTTGTGACCATGAATCATTTACAGGATCATATTTCCAAAAGTCTGATAAGTAACCATCATCCTCTCTACCCATTCCAAAATATCCAATTCCGTTTATGGAAAAAGATGTTCCTTCAGAACGAGGGAATCCGGCAAAATATGATTTTTTTACCCAGTTACCTATTTCAGTATATTCAGTATCTTCTTCGTCACAAGCTATGAATAAAGAAGTTAAAACAGTAAGGATCAATAAATTTCTAAATTTCATTTTAAGACTATTTTTAATTTTCAATAAGATGATGTTATGCTTTATAATTTGAAAGATAAATTACATTCTTTTTGTGGTCGACAAATATAAATATTTTAATGGAATATGAATCCCGCTTTAACAATTTTTAACAAATTATGTTAAAGAATGTTAAAGAATGTTAAATATATAATATTAAATGCCCTTGAATACAATTTATTTTTACTTTTGTCGTCTGTTACAAATCAAGTCTTAATAGTTCATAATAGCTTATGTTAAAACGGAATATAATATTTATCCTTTTTGCCCTGATTTTTAGTTCATGCGAATATACTGATTCTCCGTTCCGATATAATGTTGGAAACGATTTTGTTGAAAACAACAGCAGGATGATCATGATCGATACACTGACCATTAATACTTATACAACTGCTATAGATTCATTGTATACTTCAAGATCAGACAGATTTCTTGCAGGAAGATACCAAAACAGTCTTGGCATTATAACTTATTGTGAGTCATATTTCAGATTGGATCCTTCTGAAATACCCTATTTCCATGAATCTTCAGTTTATGATTCGGCATGCTTTATCCTGAATATCGATGGTTACAACTTCGGAGATACAACTAAAATATGCAAGTTTAATATTTTCAGAGTTATTGAAGAAATTGATGTCGACAATGAAACTGATATGATTTACAGTACTAAACAGTTTAAACACGAAGATACGCCTTTGGCTTCCTTTTCTCTCGACCTGACAGATGAATACACTGATTCTGTTTGCGTTAGGCTTCCTGATGCATTTGGTAAAGAACTTTATGATCTGGCCTACAATGAAGGAGATGATATGGATGGAAATTCACTTCTTGAGGACCCCGAGCTTTTTAAAGAAAAGTACAAAGGTTTTCTAATTAAGCCCGAAGATGGTAACATTTCTTGTGTGGTTGGCTTTACTGCCGATCCCGATACTTCTTTCGCCCCAAGGATTAGAGTTTATTACAACGACTTTACTTTTAATGACGATCTTTCTATCGTTTTTCCTATAGAAAATTATTCTGAGACTACTTCTACTGCAACTAATTACTATAGTTCCATTTATATCAAAAACGATTATTCCAACTTTTTTATTAATAATATTCCAACTGACGATGCCAAAACTTCAAGTGAACTTACAGGTAATGTAACTTTACTCCAGGGCGGTACAAATCTTAGAACCAGAATCGAAATTCCTTATATCAACGACCTTTATTATCTTGGAATAGGCTCTGTAATTAAAGCTGAATTATATATCAGGCCTGTAAATGGCACATTTGAGAATGTTGTTGACCTGCCCGATTCGCTTGAAATGTACATAACTGATCAGAAAAACAGAAATCTTGGTCAGATGTATAATGTGGGAACTACAAATAAAGCTTATGCTTTCCTCCATTACGATGCAGAGTTTAAGCATGATACGTATTATTCTTTCGATATTTCACAATACCTTGTTGATGAATATATGGACAAGGGTGATCCGCGCTACTCATTGTTGCTGGCATTGCCCCAAAGCGATATTAATAATAACGTAAACCAGTTGATCATTGGTGATCCTTATCATCCTACCAATGACATGACAATGAAAGTATACTTAGCTACGTATAATTAAATGACCTCATACTAATGAATAGTAAAATCAAAATATTTTCAGCCTTAGTTGTATTTTTTGTATTGTCAGGACTTTTTGCCAGTTCTCAAAATAACTCTTCTTCTCCGTATTCAAAATTCGGAATAGGCGATCTTAATAATGTTGCTTATGGCAGAAACCTTGCACTTGGTGGTACTGGGTTTGGACTTAGAAACCGTCATTACCTCAATATTAAGAACCCTGCATCATTAACGTCTATCGATTCTTTAAATTTTTTGCTTGAGACTGGAGTTTTTTATCAATATACCAATACTTTAACTACTGATTCAGAGCAAGACTACCACGATGGAAATCTTACTCATGTTATTTTTGGTCACAGGTACTCTAAAAGGTTTATGGGTACTTACGGACTTATTCCTTTCAGTAACATTGGTTATAACTTCAGAACTGAAGAATCGCTTGAAAGCGAGGATAGCAGAGTTTATACCGATTGGATTGGTAGCGGTGGTATTAGTAAAGTGTTTTACGACTTTGCCTACAAGATGACTAATAATTTTTCTCTTGGAGCAGAGGCAGCTTTCCTTTACGGACCGGTCAATGAGTCGAAACAGACTTGGGCGGCTGTTCAACCTAATAATCCAACTTATTATTATACTTACTCTTATCTGTACGGGTTTAATATTAAAGGTGCTTTCCAATATTCTTTGGATCTTGGGAAAAAAGGTTCTAACATCACTATTGGTGGAACTATATCTCCCCAACAAAAACTTAGAGGAAAGGCTAACATCCGTATCGACCAACACTATGGCGAAGTTTACATCGATTCAATGTATTATGAAACTAAAAGGGTTACTCCTGTAATTCTCCCTTTGACTTATGGAGGCGGAATAGGCTTGACCCTCAACGGAAAATACCTTCTTACTGCTGACTATGAGTGGGCAGGATGGAGCGTAAACTCTGATGTTGCTTATACCGACCAAAGTATTTACTCTTTTGGTTTTGAGAAAATGCCTGTCAATAGCTTTAATTATCTCGACAGATGCTCATACAGAATTGGTTTTAGGTACGATACAGGTTATTTGATTTATAGAAAGACAAATATACGTGATATCAGGTTTTCTGCAGGTATTGGATTCCCGATTCAAAAGACTGCGTCAGCCATCAACCTTACTGTTGAAGCAGGAAGAAAAGGAACTACAAGAATGGGTCTTATCAGAGAAGATTATGTCAAGTTTACTGTAGCTTTCTCTTTCCAGGATTTATGGTTCATTGAAAGGAAAGTCAACTGATAATCCTCTTCATTAATCTTAGTTGGTGAGTGTATCTTTTTGTGTCAATGTTGTATATTCCGGCATGATCGATATTGTCTATTCTTACCTTGCCTGAAGAATGTATTATTTTGTGCTTTTCCCAAATAATACCAACATGTATAATATCTCCGTTTTCATTGTCGAAAAAGGCAAGATCGCCCGGCAGTGCTTCTTCAACAAACGATAGGTGCTCCCCAATTCCTGCCTGCATTGAAGCATCTCTTGGAATCTGTATCCCAGCAATTTTATATGCTATCTGTGAAAGTCCTGAACAGTCGATCCCCAGCGGAGTACGGCCTCCCCATAAATAAGGAGCGTTGAAGTATTTCAATGCAGCATTGATGATTTTATTCCTGTAGTCGCTGCTCTTCAAATTGTTCACCGAATTACCCTCGATGTGGTATTCTATTCCGGCAATATTAAAAGTCGATTTTTTCTGATTGTAATGAGGAAGAGTGCTACCCGAAACTATTAGAAAATTGCGGTAGTGGTTTACCTGCTGGACTATATTGAATATCTCTGTTGAAACCGGCTGCTGATTTTCCGAAAGATAAATATATTCTTTCTCTGTAATAGGAGTGACTGTTTTCCTGTCTATCCATCCTTCGTAGCTGTCGTTATGAAGCTTTATCCTGCACCATTTCGACTCTTCTTCAATAACTTGGAAATGCTCACCCAGCAATATTTGTGTACACATCTCACTTTTTTCTGTAGGATCTGTCCTTACAGGAATCGAGCTTATGTCTGAAATACCGTACATTTTTTAATTTAGATGCCTTACTTTATTAGCTTAATCCTCCAAATATACATGTTTCATTTAACTGATAGGCTTCATGATATTAAATATTTACCTATTTTTATGTTTTAAACATCTACTGTTTAACAATTATTACTATGATTATTTCTAAAAGAAAGCTCATGGACTTTTACAGAAGGTCCTATCATGCGCTGATTTTCATATTCACTTTGCTAATTATTTATGTCCTTTTCCCAAAACAGGGGCAGTTCAAATATGAATTTCAAAAGGGTAGTCCCTGGAGGCATGAAGATCTTATTGCACCATTCGATTTTCCTGTGCTAAAAGACAAAGGATTGTATGATGCGGAAAAGGATAGCTTGCTTAAACAGTTCTCTCCTTATTTCAACCTCGATTTGACAGTTCAGGAAAGGTCGCTCCAAAACCTAGAAAAGGATATAGATGACCTTTCAGGCACTATGGCGCAAGCCAATCAGACTAATAAAGGTTTATTGAAAAGCCGGATTAAAAGCATCTATTCTGATATTTATGCCCGTGGAATAATTGAAAACTCAGTAGAGTTGTACGAATCGCTGAAGGACAAACAGTTCCTTAACGTGGTTAGCGATAACATTGCTTCTCCTCAAAAAACCGATCTGATTCTTTCCCTGAAAAGCGCATATTCCGAAATAAATAAGAGAGTTGAAGAATTATCGGCTGAAAACTCTTCCTTACGTGATTTGATCAATAAAATTGACTTTAATATATATTTGGAGCCAAACCTCAAATACGACAATATCTTAAGTGAAACCCGTCTTAATGAAATGCTTGATAACCTTTCTAATACAAGGGGTATAATACCTGCCGGAATAAGGATTGTTTCGCAGGGAGACATAGTTAATAACGAAAACTTCCAGATACTTGAGTCCTTAAAATATGCATACGAGAAAAACAAATCGTATGGAGGCTGGTTTTCATTGAATATTCTTGGCAGCATGATGATTATTGCCACTCTGTTGGTAATTCTGGTGCTTTACCTGATAAACTTCAATGAAAAGTTGTTCTGGAAAAAAAGGAACTTCACCTTGATATTTTTTACGATGTTGCTGATGTATATTCTTGCACGTTTGCTATATAACGACGATTACTGGAGTTTTTATATTCTGCCTGTCTGTATTCTCCCAATTATAATCAGAACTTTCCTTGGCACTAAGCCGGCAATTCCTGTTCATTTGATTACTGTACTTATTATTGGTTTTCTTGCACCCAATAGTTTTGAGTATGTCCTAATCCAAATGGCTACCGGTATTGTTGCCCTGCTCACTCTTTACAGGCTCCACCGCAGGGGTCACCTTGTTATTTCTTCAATCTTTATTTCTCTTTGCTATCTGATACTTTACTTTGGTTTTGAATTTGTGAAGGAAGGGAACTTTGAATCTATTGATTGGAAGCAATTCAGATGGTTTATTGGCAGCGGACTGCTTGTTCTTATCACTTATCCTCTGATATTTATTTACGAAAAGGTTTTCGGCTTTATTTCGGATGTAACTTTAATGGAGCTCTCCGATACTAACCACCCACTTTTACGTCGTCTTGCAGAGGAAGCTCCCGGAACATTTCAACATTCGATGCAGGTAGCTAACCTCGCTGAAGCAGCTGTTCTTAAAGTGGGAGGCAATCCTATGCTCGTACGTACAGGTGCTATTTATCACGATGTAGGGAAAATCTTAAACTCTAATTATTTTATCGAAAATCAGATGGCCGGACAGAATCCTCACGAAAGTATGTCGTACGAGGAAAGTGCCGGAAAGATTATTAATCACGTTAAGGAAGGAATTGTTTTTGCCAATAAGCATAAGATACCCTCGGCTATTGTTGATTTTATTGAAACTCACCATGGAACTAGTCTTGCAGGTTTCTTTTATACTAAATATCTTAAGGAAAATCCGGGCGGCGATATTGATATAAAGAATTTTACATATCCCGGACCTAATCCTGTGACTAGGGAAACCGCAATTGTTATGCTTGCCGATGGGGTAGAGGCTGCTTCAAGAAGCCTGCCTGAGAAAAATGCCGATACACTCAAAAATATAGTCAACAGAATTATTGACGGAAAAGTCAATAACCATGAGCTTGACCATGCGCCGCTTACATTTAAGGATATAAGCACGATAAAGGAGATTTTCTTTGAAAAGCTTAAAAATATATATCACGTCAGAATCCAATATCCTAAATAAAATGCAGCATCTTTATAAATCAGTGTTTATTTAGCTTAAAATATTATTTTTGAAGAATCAATAACTGATCATAATTCTAAACATTAATAAAAAAAATCAAATAATAGTGGCAACAATCTTTATATTGGCATGTGGCTGTTGTAGCCAGCCTCAGAATAATAAAGCCGGGCTTTCAAAAGCAGCTTTTGTAAAAACAGTGGATGGAAAACAGACTTCTTTATGGACTCTGACCAACAAAAACGGGATGGAATTAAGTGTCACCAACTACGGTGGCAAGGTAGTATCGCTTATGGTTCCTGACAAAAATGGAAAGCTGATCGACGTAGTTACAGGGTATAAGTCAATCGACGAATATCTCAATGCAGGAGAAATTTATTTCGGAGCTACAATAGGCCGATATGGCAACCGTATTGCGAATGGTAAGTTTTCAATTGACGGTGTTGAGTATAAGCTTGATACTAACAATGGTCCAAATAATCTTCATGGTGGAAATAAAGGTTTTCATGCTGTAGTATGGGATGCGAAACAAATTGATAATAGCACCCTTGAATTAACTTATCTTGCAAAGGATGGTGAGGAAGGCTTCCCCGGAAATCTGAATATTAAGGTAGTTTATAAAATCACCGATAACAACGAATTTACAATCGAATATTACGGTGAAACAGATAAGAAAACTGTTTGTAACCTCACGAACCATGCTTATTTCAACCTTTCGGGCGAAGGTAGCGAAACCGCACTCGACCATATCCTTCAGATAAATGCGGATAGTTATACTCCTTCTAACTCAGATCTTATTCCTCTTGGAAATTTAGCTCCGGTTGAAGGCACACCCATGGACTTCAGGACTCCCTTTGTTGTTGGCGAACGCATAAATCAGGAATTCGAACCCTTGAAATTTGGATATGGGTATGACCATAATTATGTACTAAATAAAAAGGATGGTGAAATTTCACATGCTGCAACTCTTATTTCTAAAGTTACTGGAATAAAAATGGAAGTCTTTACTGATCAACCCGGAATTCAGTTGTACTCAGGAAACTGGATGAATGGAAAGGAGATCGGGAAAAAAGGTTTAGCATATAAATATCGTTCAGCTATTTGTCTGGAAACCCAGCATTTCCCTGATTCACCAAACCAAGCACAGTTTCCATCTACTTTACTTGAGCCGGGACAAATTTACAGACATACGACAATTCACAAATTCTCAATAGATTAATGTATTTATTGTGTGGAATTTTTTACATTATTGTTTATATTTGAATATTCACTATTAAAATTGCCGAATTAAACCTGTTGGCTAATAATTAACTAAAATACAACTTACTATGAAAAAATCTTTTCTTAAATCGACACTTATTTTAGTATCACTACTTATAATCATTTCAGGATGCAATAACGCAAGCAAGAAAAAAATGACAACCTCCGACGGTAAAGATGCCATTGTTGAAGTTGAAATTTTCGATCCTGTAAAAATGAAGGATCAGATTGTTGAGTCAATCAATAAATTTCCTTCATACAAAGAATTGACAGACTTACTCAACGATGCTGGAGCATCATACATTTATGACCTTACACTTTCAACAGAAATGTATCCTAAGCTCTTAACCCAGAATCAACTTGCTCTCGGAAGCGGAATGTATATGTTCGACTGGGTATATTCACTTGCTTATAAAAGAAATGATAAAGGAGCAGAGTTTGGAAAGATACTACTGGATGTTAGAGAAAAAGCAGGTTTGAAAGAGCAGCTTACATTTAATGATAACTTTTACGAAAGAATTCAAACTAATGCAGATAATAAGGACTCAGTAGATGTTTTAGTTACTAATAGTATCAATAAAATAAATCAGAAACTGTCAGAAGAAGAGAATCCGTTGTTCTATTCTTTGTCTGTTATTGGTGTAAATATAGAAGCTTTGCATGTTTCTTTCCAGTTAGCTTCTTTGGCATCTGATAATCAGAAACTCCTCGATATAATCAGTAATCAAAAAGAACGTGTTGCAACACTATACTCTCTGCTCGAGCTTATGTCAGGCGATGAATCTATCAAACCAATTTATGAGGATCTGAAACCTATTCATCAAGCTATTCAGGAGAACAACTTTATTAATGCTGAAAAGCTTAATGAGCTAGCGCCTAAAATTGAAGCATTAAGAAACAGGCTCTTAAATTAAGCTGAAAAATCCGTTCTTATGAACGAAACCACACTGAATGCCCTTATAAACCTTTTTGCATTATTCTCATCTATCAGCGAATCGAAGAAGGAAGATGCAATTAGGGTTTTTTCCATGTATCTGCAGCTTCATCTTGGAATTACTTCCTCTGATGAATATTTACAGCTTTTTGAAGAGCTGCTCGACCTCTATGGCACTGATGGCGAACAACTAATCCCCATCGATCTTAATCAACAAGCCCAAACGGTCAGTAGCAATATAAAAAGCAGGCTGCAGAAGGATGAACAGATAATGGTATTCCTTAGGTTTCTTGAGCTGGCAAAGACCGGAAATACAAATAAGGCTGAAAACTTGTTTGCTATACTTTCTGAAGTTTTTGAAATAGATACCATTGAGTATAAAAAGTTCAAACAATTTATTTTCAGTTCTTCCCCTGATGATCTTTCTTCTGAAGGCTTTCTTCTTATTAATAATGACGAAGATTGTTCAAACAAGAACATTAAGCACATCTACGAGAAAAATATTAATGGGGAAATTCTTTTTCTTCGATCACCGCTGATAGGTCACTATATTTTCATTCTTAAAGGAAAGGAAGAGCTCACTCTTGAAGGAAACCCAATCATTCCCGACCGCTTTTACGCTTTCAGGGAAGGTGGTATTATCAGAGGGGCAAGGGTGTCGCCAATTTATTTTATAGACATAGTTTCTAATTATTTTGACATAAAAGAAACTACTTCTTTCACTTTCTCAGGAGAAGAGCTTGAGTTTAAATTCAAGAATAGTGAAAACGGTCTCTACCGCTTTTCGTTTTCCGAGAGTTCGGGACAGCTGGTTGCTGTCATGGGAGGCAGCGGGGTGGGGAAGTCAACCTTGCTTAATATACTCAACGGCAACATCCCTGTTCAGCATGGTGCAATAAGAATCAATCAATTCGACATACATAAAAACAAAAAAGAGATCGACGGACTGATAGGTTTCGTCCCCCAGGACGACCTGCTATTCGAAGATCTTACGGTAAAAGAAAACCTTTATTTTAATGCTCGTCTCTGTTTCGACGAGCTTCCTAAAGAAGAAATCGAAGCAAAGGTTGACAAAACCCTTAACGAGCTGGAGCTATACAGTTTCAAAGATCTGAAAGTTGGCAGTCCGCTGAAGAAAACCATTAGCGGCGGCCAACGGAAAAGGCTGAATGTGGCAATGGAGCTTATCCGTGAGCCTGCTATACTCTTTGTTGATGAACCTACCTCAGGACTTTCATCTACCGACTCTGAAAAGATAATGCTCCTCCTCAAGCAGCAAGCTCGCAAGGGTAAGCTGATAATGGTCAACATACATCAGCCATCATCCATGATTTTCAAGCTTTTCGATAAGCTGTGGATCATGGATAAGGGCGGAAGGCCTATTTATACCGGCAATCCCCTCGATGCAATCATTTATTTCAAAAAGGAGGTCAACCATATCAATTCCAACATTTGTGAATGCATAAATTGCGGAAATGTGAATCCCGAACAAGTGCTGGAAATTGTTGAGACAAAAATGATCGACAGCTCGGGAAACTTCACAAATAAACGACGCTTCTCTCCTGAATACTGGTATTCACTCTATACTGAAAGAAATAAAAATCAAAAGGAGAAAGCCAATATTAAATTTAGTGAATTACCTCAGACAGGCTCCAAAAGACCGGGATTGTTCAAACAGTTCAGGATTTTCTTTGAAAGGAATTTCCGTATTAAATTTACAGATCGGCAGTATGTATTGATCAATCTGCTTGAGGCAGCCATATTGGCCGCTATAGTTGGTTATTTTACCCGTTTCTCTGAAGCGGGAAAATATATCTTTTTTGAAAACAAAAGCCTTATTTCCTATCTTTTTATGGCCATTGTGGTCGTGCTGTTCATAGGTATGAGCATTAGTGCTGAAGAAATAATTAAAGACAGGAAAATTCTTCAGCGGGAACAGTTTCTTAATCTGAGCCGATTGAGCTATCTCAATTCCAAAATATTGTTCCTTTTGCTGCTTTCTGCTTTTCAGGCCTTAAGCTTTGTTGTCGTCGGAAACCTTATATTGGGTATTCACCATATGACATTTGCTTACTGGATAGTTCTGTTTTCCGTAGCGTTCTTCTCGAATCTTCTGGGACTAAACATTTCATCTGCTTTCGATTCTGTAGTTACAATATACATCCTGATTCCATTATTGCTGATTCCACAGATACTCCTTTGCGGTGTAATTGTAAAATTTGACGATCTGCAAAACAAGCTGGCCGACAAAGATGCTGTGCCTGTAATAGGTGATTTCATGGTGTCGCGTTGGGCATTTGAAGCTATGGCTGTTGAGCAATACAAAAACAACACCTATATGGCCGATTTCTTCGAAATGGAAAAGGCTATGGGAAACTCACGCTACCGAGCCGACATTATCACTACTGAACTTATTGGACAAACTGATCTTGCATTAGGCTGGCAAAAACAAGGCAAAACCGGAGAAGAGTTTTCCCGAAAGCTTAATATCATCAGGAATGAGCTTATTGAGCTTGATAATGAAGGGGTATATGCGAAATTTGACAATGTTGACAAGATAGTACCGGAACATTTTAACAGCGATATCGCAACTCAGGCAAAGACTCATATTGAAAAGCTTAAATCTATTTACTCTGACGATTATAAAAAAATCAGAAAACAGAACGACAACTTCATAAACAGCATTAAGAAAGAACACGGCAGCGATTTTCTGTACGACCGTAAAATGAAATACCACAACAAATCGCTTGAAGAGTTGGTGTTAAATACTACTGTAAAGGAAGTTTTCAGGGAAACACCCAGCGGACTGATGCAGAAAGTAGCACCAATTTACAAGAAACCTGATTTTAACAACGGAAGGGCTCACTTCCTGGCATCAGAAAAAACTGTATTTGGAAGGTCTGTTAACACACTTTGGTTTAATGTTGGTGTTATCTGGCTGATGTGCATCTTTTTATACCTTACATTATACTACGACCTCCTCAGAAAATTTATGAATATTAGAATGTTCAGTTTCAAAAAGAAGGGATAAAATTAATCTCCTAACTTTCAAACCCCCACTTCATACATACCACATACGTACCCGAACCCAATTTTCTGCAAAGTGGAAGACGTTATTTTGGTATGATGGTCGAATGTGGTACGAATGTGGTCCCTATGTGGTCCCTATGTGAGGTTGTCGTGAAATACCCTGTTCTATACTAAAATTGGTACACAGTTTTTAAAAGTTTCACTAAATAGAATATCTTTTATGCATAGAACTCACGTTAGAATTGATAAATATCCATTAACTTTAAGGCGGAAAATTAACCAAAACTAAAATTAGATTTTATGAATACAATAATTGTAAGAAGAAAATTAAACTTTTTTCTAATAATTTTCTTGTGTTTTATTTCCCTTTCTTTCTCATCGTGCGATCTATTCAATATAGGTAAGGAGAAGCCTAGCAAGAATTTAACCATCGAGGATGAAGTAGAAGTAGCTACGAAAACTATTTCTTCTTCGGGAGGGACTGTAGTTGTTGATAATCCATCAAGTGAAATTGATGGAATGGAGATAATGGTTCCCGAGGATAGTTATTCCAATTCAAGGACTTTCAAGA
>CAYMTR010000029.1:0-40275 GCA_964393405.1 uncultured Prolixibacteraceae bacterium | reverse complement strand
TTACCCTGTCGGCCGAAACCTCCTGGGCAAAGCAATTCCAGCTGTTCCATCCCATAGGTGGGGTCAGGGCAATTTGCTCGCCACATTCAATACGCAATTGCTTCTCTGCCTTACCTTTTGCATTTTTTGCACTTAAGGTAACGTTATAAGTTCCGGGATTTGAAACAACACCGGTAATCAAGCCTGTTTTGGAATTTATTTTCAAACCTTTAGGTAAACCTTTGGCAGAGAATTTCATTGGACGGTCGCCAGTGGCAGCAACGAGATATTGAAACGGTGAGCCGGGACGTACACCAAAAACCTTTGCACTGTTTATACGTGGCTTGTCAGATGGCTTTGGAGTAAGGATATACACCTCGCTTGAAATCGGATTAAATGTCTTAATAGCTTTAGCTTCAGTTGTTTCAAATTTAGCATCCACCCAGTCGGCGTGATCCCAATAGTTGCCATTGCCACCATCGGCCACAAGCAGTTCAAGCTTCTTAATTCCTGTAAGCTGAACAGAGCAAGGACGGGCAGCATCGCCTAATCGCATTATTCCGCTCGACCATAGCTTTTTGCCATCGCCGTAAAGTTCAAATTCAACAGCAGAGTCATGACCTTTAACTTCGTCATCTAAACCTACTTTTGCACTAAACGAAACAGCCTTGCCATCGAGAATAATCATCAACGAGCTAACGGCATGAGTGCCAAAACCCCGTTGAAAAGTTTCTCCGGCAATAGTGAGCGTTTTGCCTTCGTTCGATTTATTACTCATTGGGACGCCATAGCCTTGCGTCGCTGCACTCAGGTCAAGCTCATCGAGCCATACGGTTTGAGCTGAAAGATTGAAAGTTCCAATCAGAAATAAAATGATTGGCAGTATTTTGTTATTCATAAAAGTTGAGTTTTATAGTTTGTGTATCTGGGCTATAAAAATACAATTTTAAAGGAATTCTAAAAACTGTGTCTTGTACTACAGTATTTTTTCATTTGAGAGCCATTAGTACATCCTCAACAAGCTTTCAAAGTCGTACCATATCCGTACCACATTCGTCCTTTCTCCCTTAACGAAGGGAGAAAGGACGAATGTGGTACGGATATGGTCCCTTTCTGCTACCTTTTAATCATGACTTCTTGCGTTTTTAGTCAGCAATACTTTTCCTAAAAAAATAATTAATCATTTTGTTTATTTTTCATAACTTTGAATAACTTAGTGTTTTTAAACCTAAACATTTACGGAGGACTTTCCTATGAAAAAAAATCATTTATTTTTAATCATAATGGTTTGTGTATCACTGTTGACTGCATGTGAAAAAAACTATGACAATACTATTTCGGCTTTAGTAGTAGTAGATCACAATATCTTTAATGAATCTGAAGATCCACAACAAGTTAATGAAGTCGCCTATATTCGGATTGAAACAATTCTGATGGGCACCCCTATACAATCGTTTGAATATATACAGATTGGGGACAAAAGGCTTAGCAATAATGAAGATTTCTATTCCTTTAATGGACTTGTTGAATATTATGGTGAAGTTAAAGTGGATGAAGATCTTAATCTTGATCCATTGAACGTAATCATTAAAACCTCTATTGGCGAAATTGAAGGTTCAGTAAGTATGCCTGATACCGTTAAATCTTTTTCTGTTGATGCGGCCGACCAGATTCCAACAGGAACTCCGGTTACTGTTTCGTGGAGCGGTAGCAACGCTGATTATTATGAATTGAGATATATCTATGAGTATATGAAAGATGAGCAAAGTATAGATGAGATTTATATCGACACTATTGTAACTTCCTCAAATTTTACAATAGAGGGCTCAGAATTTGCTAAAGATGGAAGGATTTTCAGTTTTAGAGTACGTCCGATAAATGGTCCAATACCAGAGGAAGGAGCAAAACACAATATGAAAGGTGATGGCTTTGGTTATCTTATCTTCGAGAATAAAGCAAAAAGATCAGACAAATTAATTACAGTGGGAAATGGTCTTGCTGATGAGCCATTTGTTGGAGCAATATTCAGCAAATCAGCTGAAATTGAAGATAATACTGAACATCTTTTGAAACTGTCAGAAATGTTTGGTATAAAATAGTGTCGCTGTATTGTTATTGAAATATACAATTTTCGAGGTGAAAATGAGTTGATTATTATATGCTTACAGAACTCATCACCGATATTGAGATTTACGAAAAGGTTATTCAGGGTATAATTCCCAATGCCAAGAAGTTTGTCTGGATAGGAACAGCCGACATAAAAGATTTATATACGGATTTCGACAAATATCCGGTAGTGCCAACCTCACAGGTGCCGGTATGGGAGCCAAAAGCTCAAGAAACAGGAATCTTTTGAAAAAGGAACTGACGGTCGATTTAGTGCTTATACTCCTAATTTGAAAACTACGGTATTGAATGATCAGGGAGACTCTGTTGATGAGGCGGTTAGTGATATGATGATTTCATTGAAAGAGGTAATTGAAACTTATCAGGATTCAAATGATAAAGTGCCGGATGAAATTTCAGAGCCGGTTGACTTTGTTTACAAATACGATGTTCAAAGTTTATTCAACGGCCAGGGGAATTGTCTATGAAAGAACATTGTCTACTCCGTTTGAAGGGGTAATTCTTCCTGTTGTTGATCCTAATCTGTTGATAGATATGAAAAGTAACTGAATTCTCTTCCTTTTTTTTAATGCTGTTCGTAATAATACGAATAGTATTTCGTACATTTACGAACTGAATCAAGTTTGATATATTCAAGTTAAGATTTCTGTTTGGAATTCATTATGATACAAAAATTAGATTTTAGCTCTTTACGTCCTGTTGAAATTGCTGCACAAACAGTTTCAACTCAATTAGAGTGGACTGATATTCTGGGTGCTATTAAAGTACGGTGGGGTATAGGCAGGGACAAATATCGTATAGAACCGGGTCTCTACAAAGTTGGAATGCCTGATAAGGATTCTGATATTTTTGTTTCTGCCAACTATAAGCTCTCTTTCGATGCTTTGCGCAAAAACCTTTCAGGAATAAATGGGTGGATATTGGTAATCGACACTAAAGGTGTAAATGTTTGGTGTGCAGCCGGGAAAGGCACTTTCGGTACATCAAACGTTGTAAAATGGATTAAGGATTTATTACTTGATAAAATTGTAAGTCACAGGAGGATAATACTTCCTCAGCTTTCGGCAAGCGGAGTTTCAGCTTTCAAAGTAAAAGAACAGACAGGTTTTAAGGTAGTTTTTGGTCCTATTAAGGCTTCCGATATAAAAGCTTTTATTGATGCCGGTTATAAAGCCTCGCCTGAAATGAGGAAGGTCGACTTCTCATTCAATGAGCGGGCAAAGCTCATCCCGGTAGATATGATGTACCGCAAATACTATGTCCTCCTTGCTGCAGTGTTTATGTTTTTCTTATCGGGTCTTGATAAAACAGGCTTCATATTTTCAAAAATGCTTGAAACCGGTTTGGCACCTGCATTGGGAATTATTGGCGCATATCTGGCAGGCATTGTGCTTGCACCATTATTTCTGCCTTTTGTTCCTTTCCGTACTTTTTCAATGAAAGGCGCTTTCTGGGGAGCACTTGTTTCAGTGTTGCTGTTTGTAATCTTAGAAACACCTATTATTGAGGGTGTTGCACTTGGATTAATAAACGTGAGCATAGCTTCTTTCATGATGATGAATTTCACAGGCTCATCTACTTATACTTCGCTTTCAGGGGTTCAAAAAGAGATGAAAATTGCTGTCCCGGCTCAAATTATATTTGTCCTTGCAGGGCTTATTATATTCATTGTTTCAAAATTTGTTAGTTTATGAAGACTATGCAATACTTAAAGAATGTGGCAAGCCTTAAACTTGATACTGAAAAGTGTAACGCTTGCAGGATGTGTATTATGGTCTGTCCACATGCTGTTTTTGAGATAGTTGATAAAAAAGCAAGAATCATTGATATTGACGATTGCATGGAATGTGGTGCTTGCGCGCTAAACTGTCAGAGTGGTGCAATATCAGTAAAATCAGGAGTTGGTTGTGCAGCTGCTGTGCTCAATGGGATTCTGACTAATTCCAGTCCTTCGTGTGATTGTTGTTAAAAAAAAGGCGGAAATGTTGCCATCTCTGCCTTAAAAAATAAATGATTGCTAACCACTGTTTTTATTTATTGAATTTCAGTTCTTTTCCTTTATATACAACTTCTGTAGCCTGAACATCGGGCTCTATTCCAACGCCATTGCCCGGTGATACCCATACTAAGCGAAAGCGCCTGTCAGTGAGCATTCCGGGGAACGAACCCCTTCTTTCTTTTATCGTAAGGGTCTTATCTTTTTCATTCCATACAATTGGAATCAGGGCATATTTTCCTTTTTCGTAATTGTAAGTATCATTTTCATCTTCATAAATCACAAATTCTGAATCTGCGCCGGTATAAATCCTCAGGTCGATAGGATCGGCAGGCTTTTCCGTTGCATACTGCAAGTATGGTCCCATCGGAACAATAGAACCAGCTCTGACATACAGAGGAATTGTTTCAATAGGTGCTTTTGCATCAATTGTTTTTCCACCTTCAGAATATTCGCCTGTCCAGAAGTCGTACCAGCCTGAATTTACAGGGAGGTAGACCTTTCGGGTTTTACTGATGTTTTCTGCATTTGGCATTGAGTACATCCTTTCAGTAACAGGGTTTACAAGGAATGCCGGACCAAACATATATTGGTCGGGAATGTTCTGAATGGCAATGTCGTCCCTGAAATCAAATGCCAAAGAGCGCATAATTGTATAGCCCTCGCTTGTTACTTTCCACGAGAGTGAATATATGTATGGCATAAGTCTGTAGCGAAGGTTGTCATATTTCAGCAGAATAGCCTTCATAGGGGCATCCCAGTTGTCTGAGAACATCGCACGCTCACCTTTGCCATGAATTCGAAATATGGGGCTGAAAGTGCCAAATTGAAACCAGCGGGTGAACAGCTCTTTGTTTATTGGCAATTTCCAGTCGGGCGACATCCAATGGAAGTGATATCCTCCAATGTCAGAAGTCCAGTAAGGAATTCCCGAAGCGCAGGAGTTAATTCCCTGGGGCACTTGGTTTTTATATGAACTCCAGGTACAAGTAATATCGCTCGACCAAAGGGTTGCTGAATTTCTTTGCTGACCTGCAAAAGCCTGACGAATAAGGAAGAATGGTCTTTTGTTAGGTATGTCGCGGCGCCAGTTTTCATAAAGACCTGTAGAATGTACCAAAGAGTATGTGTTCATATAATCAATTCCCCTTCCAATAGCAAAATTGCTTTTGCGGCGGAGGTCTATGTTTCCGTTATTATCAGGTTCGCATTGGTCTACCCACCATGCGTCCCAGCCATGTCTTCCAATCAGACTATCGTACGCTTGTTTCCAGTAAAGGTCTCTTGCCTGCTTGCTGTGGGCATCGTAGTAGCTATCAAGAATATGGGTGAAAGCATTGTCCCACAGTATGTCGGTCATGCCTCCTGAATAGCTCATCTGATCGAAAGTTTTTGTTCCTTTAGAATATACCGGCCATATTGAAATCATGGAATGAAGATTGGCTTTGTGAAGAGAATCAACCATAGCTTTAGGATTTGGATATCTTTCAGGCCACATAACATGCGATCCGATAACATCGGGTTCCCAGTAAAACCAATCCTGTACAATCACGTCAACAGGAATTCTGTTGTTGCGGTAGTTGTCTTTTACGCTTAACACCTCTGCCTGACTTTTATATCTGTCCTGCGACTGAAATAAACCAAATGCCCACTTTGGAAACATAGGCGCATGACCTGTAGCAATGCGGTAGGAAGAAATTATCTTATCGAAATCAGGGCCATAAAAGAAGTAGTAATCAATAAAGTTACCACTTTCCGATTTATATTTGAATTGAGTATTTCCGGCTTCGGTGCCATAAAAATCGGAGGCTGAATAATTATCCCACAGAAGGCCGTAACCTTTGGTCGACAGAAGTACAGGAATAGCCCCGGTCATATATTTTATGGTCATATCCTGGTTTCGTCCTTTATAGTTGATAGAAAGTGAATCTTCAGGATGGCAACCAAGTCCGTATAAGGCTTCATCGGAAGGGGAGTTGAAAGAGCTGGTGCAGGAGTATGTTTTGATACCTGCAATAGTTTCTTCGGTCATCACCTTGCTGTTTTCGTCAATTTCACTCAGGATGATATTATCGGCAGAATCGCAAAACTTCACAGAATTAGACTTTTTATTAACATGGACCTTAAGCTTTTTGGTTGTGATAATAACCTCGCGTGGAGTGTCTGAAACAGTGAAATCGTGGGTTGTACGCCATTCGTTGACCACAACAAGAGATTCTTTATCAAGGAATAAGGGTAGGGGAGTATATTTAACCCTAACCAGATTGTCCATACAGACATCAATTTTCATCAGACCTTTGTCGAGGATGAAAGTTACCCCGTTGCTTTCTTTTTTAATTGAAACCACAGATGCCTTCAATGAAATTGCAAGCAGGAGGGAAACCATCAATAGCAATAAATTCTTCATAGTATTCTTTTCAGGTAATAAGGATGTAAAATTGGAATTAATTTCGGAGATATTCAATCTATGCTTAAGTTTAAAATGGAATGAATATATGTATCGGATGTTGAATAAGGTTTATAATCGGCAACTCTTTTAGAGATTAAATTTATTAGAATTATTACTAATTTAGTGATATAAAATGGTTCAAATGGATAAAGAAATTCTGGGTGTTGATGAGTATATAAAATCATTTCCCGCTGAAACTCAATCGATATTGAATAGAATGCGGGCTATTATCAAGGAAGTTGCCCCTCATTCAGGAGAGGGGATGGCTTACAAAATGCCATCATATAGAACTAACGGCAAACCGTTGGTATATTTTGCAGGATATGAAAAGCACATCGGTTTCTATGCCACACTTACTGGACATTCGCAGTTTTCGGAAGAACTTTCAAAATACAAGCAGGGGAAAGGATCGGTACAGTTTCCTTTAAATAAAGAAATTCCATACGATTTGATAAAAAGGATAGTAGAGTTCAGGGTGGTTGAGAATGGGGGGAAATGATAAAACCAAACTCAATAAACTTTAATAATATATTGACAAAAGATTTAAGAATTTATCTTATTTTTTTGGTTAAATTACATCCTTGATATAACATTAATTGCCATGCTTGAGAAAATTATTGACTTCAGTATCAAGAATAAACTGATTGTAATTCTGTTTACTTTGTCTATTGCGGCATTTGGTATTTATGCTGTATTGAATATTCCGGTTGGGGCAGTTCCTGATATCACCAATAACCAGGTTCAGGTTATAACAACTTCAGGAAATTTATCAACTCAGGAGATTGAACAGTACATTACTGCTCCTGTTGAAATGGAGATGGCAAATCTTCCGGGGGTAAAAGAAATACGTTCAATTTCTAAGTTTGGGATTTCCCTTGTAACAATAGTTTTTGAAGAGAATTTAGGAACATATTTGCCACGACAACTTATTGCTGAGAAGATTAAGAGTGCTTCTTCAAAAATTCCTGAAGGTTTCGGAGAGCCGGAAATGGGACCTATTACAACAGGTTTGGGCGAGATTTATCAATACACCCTTGACATTAAAGATGGTTTTGAAAATAAATATACTGCAACTGACCTAAGAACAATTCAGGACTGGGTTATAAAACGAAGACTATCGGGTATAAATGGAGTTGTGGAAATAAACAGTTGGGGAGGATACTTAAAACAATACGAAGTTTCGATAGACCCAACGCGATTAGTTGCCATGGGAATAACACTTATGGAAGTTTTCAATGCCCTGGAGTCAAACAACGATATATCCGGAGGTTCATATATTGAGAAAACCAATCAAAGTTATTTTATCAGGGGGGATGGACAAGTTAAGTCTATTGAAGACATTGAGAACATTATTGTAAAGAGCAATAGCGGCACACCTGTGCTTATAAAAAACATTGCACAAGTAAAGTTTGGCCATGCCAACAGGTATGGGGCAATTACTGCTAACGGTAAGGGAGAGACCATATTGGGGCAGGTAATGATGCTTAAGAACGCTAACTCCAAGGAAGTAATAAATGAAGTAAAAAGCAGAGTTGAAGATATTCAGAAGAATTTGCCGGAAGGAGTTTTTATTAATCCAATAGTTGACAGAAGCGAGCTGGTAGCCAAAACATCATTCACAGTAATTGAAAACCTGATACTAGGAGCATTGATAGTAATGCTTACTGTGATTTTATTGCTTGGGAATGTCCGTTCTGCATTAGTAATTACATCAGTGATTCCGCTTGCACTTTTGTTTACCATTTCTATGATGTTCATTTTTGGTATAGATGCAAATTTGATGAGTCTCGGGGCACTCGATTTTGGAATTATTATTGATGGAGCGGTAATAATTGTCGAGTTTATTGTTTTAAAGATAGTATCAAACAAAAAGGAGATAGAGAGTGTAAATGGAGAAGAGCGGTCAGGGATAATGGATTCACTATCTTTTAGTGGAGCATCGAAGATGATGAAATCAGCAATATTCGGGCAAATCATTATACTGATAGTTTTCATTCCGATACTTTCATTGACAGGAGTTGAGGGCAAGATGTTCAAGCCTATGGCTTTATCGTTTTGTTTCGCCATAATTGGAGCCATGATAATGGGTTTAACCTGGGTGCCAGTTGCATCTTCGCTGTTTCTAAGGCCTCCGAAAAGCGATAAGAAGAATATTTCTAAATGGATAATGAATCTTGCTGAAAGGACATATACACCGGTTATTCGATGGTCGTGCGCCCACAAAAGAATTGTTCTTGGAGCAGCCTTGATTTCATTATTGCTTACCGGATTCTTATTTACAAAGATAGGAGGTGAATTTGTACCAACCCTTGATGAAGGCGACTTTGTTATTCAGCCTGTTTTAAAGACAGGCACTTCGCTGACCAAAACAATTGAGACAACTACCAGGATGGAGCAAATATTAATGAAAAACTTTCCGGAGGTTGAGAAAGTTGTCAGCAGGATTGGCGCAGCTGAAGTACCTACTGATCCGATGTCGATGGAAGAGATCGACATGATTATAAAACTTAAACCCAGAAAAACATGGACAAGTGCTAAAAGTAAGGAGGAACTTGCTGATAAGTTTAAAGAAGCCCTTTCGGTAATTCCGGGTATAGATTATGAATTCACTCAGCCTATTGAAATGCGTTTCAATGAGTTGATCACAGGAGTGCGTTCTGATATTGCCATTAAGATATTTGGTGATGATTTGGATTATATCAACAGAAAGGCAATAGAAGTAAAAAATCTTATTGAGAAAGTTCCGGGAGCAAGCGATATCATCTTGGAAAAGACTGATGGTCTGCCTCAAATAAAAATTGATTACGACATCAAAAAGATAGCATATTATAATGTTGATATTAAATCACTAAACGGATATCTTTCAACTGCTTTTGGAGGTCAGACGACAGGGGTTGTTTTTGAGGGAGAGAAGCGTTTCGACCTTGTTGTTAGGTTCGATGAGCAAAACAGAACAGATATTGATGATATAAAACAACTTAAAGTTCCAATTGCTGGAGGCACTCAGATTCCTTTGTCAGAATTAGCAGATATACAATACACAGAAGGACCGGCAAAGATTTCAAGAGAAAATGCACATAGAAGGGTAGTAGTAAGTGTAAATGTCAGGAACAGGGATTTACAATCGGTAGTAACAGATATACGCGAAATAGTAAATAAAAATCTTTTGCTAAAACCCGGGACCTACGTTGAATATGGAGGGCAGTTCGAGAACTTGCAAAATGCATCAAAACGACTTATGATTGCAATTCCTGTTGCGTTATTGCTGATATTTATATTCCTGCATTTTGCTTTTAAATCGCTTAAAGATGCTGTAATGATTTTTACTGCAATTCCATTGTCGACTGTGGGGGGCGTTCTTTTGCTCTGGGTTCGTGGGATGCCCTTTAGTGTTTCGGCAGGAGTGGGATTTATTGCCCTTTTCGGGATAGCAGTGTTAAATGGCATTGTACTTATTGAACATCTAAAGGAAATCAGGCAGAACGGTACAATGTGTATTCATGAATTAATAATTAAAGGAGCCAAAGACAGGCTTCGTCCTGTGATGTTAACAGCAGGCGCAGCAGCGATGGGATTTTTGCCAATGGCTATATCAACAGGAGCAGGAGCTGAAGTTCAGCGACCTCTTGCTACTGTAGTTATTGGTGGTCTGGTTACTTCGACCATGTTGACAATGATTGCATTACCTTTAATGTTTGAAATTTTTTATAATGTAAAAGGGATAAAGTTTTTCCCGTTGAGATTTATCAGAGAGAAAAATTGTCTGATGATTTTGCTTTTACTTTTGCCATCATTAACCTTGTTTGCTCAAAACAAAGAAATTAGTATAGATGAAGCAGTAAGCATAGCTTTACAAAACAATAAGGAAATAAAGGCTTATACGCTTAGGGTCGACGAGAAGAAAGCATTAATATCTTCAGCATATGATTTTGAAAAAACAACTTTGACATACGGAACAGATCAAAATAACATAGCGGAAAACAACTATCCTCTCAGGGTATGGGGTATTGGGCAGAATTTTAGTTTCCCGACATTATATGGTTCAGAGTTAAAAATGAAGAAGGTAGAGCACAATGTTTCAAAGTTAGAACTGGAAGTGCAAAAGGAACATATAATAAAGCAGGTGACATACAGCTATATAGAACTTCAGGTTCTTAATGAGAAACTTAAAATATTCAGGAACATCGACAGTATGTACCTAAATATATTAAAAGGAGCAACAATCAGAAATAAAAAGGGAGATATCAGTAATCTTGATTTGCTGAGCATAAAAGCGAAGCAACAACAAATACAGCATCAGCTTAACGAAATTAAGTATAAAAAAGAAAACACTTTTTCAAAGCTAAAGACATTAATGGGATACGACAGTGTTTTTAATGTTCTTAATGATTTGACAGTTTTAAATTATAACCCTAAAAGTTTAAATTCCTTACCATACTATGATTGGTTAAAGGGTAGAGAGACAATAAGCAATGCAAGTATACAGATTGAGCAGAATAAACTTTTGCCGGAGTTCTCGTTTAATTATTTTGTTGGAACAAACTTTTTTGAAGATTCAAAATACTATCATGGGTTTGATGCTTCAGTTTCAATACCGATACTTTTTTCTGCTCAAAAATCAAGAATAAAAGCGTCAAGGATAGCGAATGATGCTGTCAGGCAGTCGTCTGATTATGAAGTTGAGCTTCTGAAAGCACAACAGCTGGAGCTTCAGAATATGCATAAGAATTATAAAGAGCGATTGGATTATTATAATGAAACGGGAGCAGAATTATACGACGAGATTATGAGAACAGCAGAAATAAGTTTTCAAAATGGAGATATTGATTTTTTTAAATTTTCTGCAGGTACTGAAGCTGCATTACAAATAAAACTTGATTATTTGGATAATTTGCTTGATTATACTGATGTAACACTTCAACTTAATTACCTTTCAAAATAGAGTACTATGAAACGAAAATGTTTGCACAAAATTGCCAATTTGATTTATATACTTAAAACCTTGAGTTTTGTACTTATATTAATTGCGGTTACATTATTTCTGATTTCATGTGCGGAAAAACAGAAACCCGAAGAAAAGCAATCCGGTTTTATTGAAATAAGTGGAGAACAATTTATAGGAGAGGGGATGGAGTTGGGTGAAATTCAGTTAAAAGTTTTCGAAAAACTGATAAAAGCAAATGGAACAATTGTTCCACAGTCGGAGGGAGTTGCAAGAGTTAGTCCGCCTGTTTCCGGATTAATAAAAAAAATAAATTGCCATAACGGTCAATTTATAAACAAAGGTCATAACTTATTTGAAATATCCGGAAATGAAGTTATTGATATTCAAAGGGAATTTGCGGAATTGTCGGCAAACTTCAGTAGGATAAAAAGTGAATATGAACGTGTTAAGTCATTGTTTGCCGAGAAAGTAATATCAGAAAAAGACTTCATTTTAACAGAAAGCGAGTATAAGGCATCTTTGGCTAAGTATAATGGATTAAAATTAAAAATTGCAACTCTTGGTTTTTCTGCTTCCGGAATAGAAAAGGGAGAGTTCAATGCAACCTATAAAATTAATTCACCGATTAGTGGTGTCATTTCAAATATTAATGCATCAATAGGTGGTTACGTTGAGCAACAAACAACTTTGATTGAGATAACTGATCCTACTATGTTTCAAGTACAACTTTCGGTTTTTGCGAACGACATAGAAAATGTGAAGATTGGTCAGACAGTCAGATTTAAACCTGTCAATTCAGCTGTAAATCATTTTGCTGTTGTAAGTTCAGTAGGGGTTAATCAGGAAATTGATTCAAAATCGATCAATTGTTATTGTTCAATAACTGATAAAAAAGAATTTAAATCAATTGCCAACGTATTTGTGGAGTCTGAAATAATAACAGGAACCGATTCTGTATATTCTTTGCCTGAAAGTGCAATACTGAAAACTGAAACAGGCAACAGTATTCTTATTCTTGAGAAAAAAGAAGGCGATACATACTTTTTCAAAAAAAGTAAGGTAAATACAGGGCGCCAGCAAGATGGATTTATTGAAATTTTGGATGGAGAAATAGATGGAAAGATAATTGTTAAAGGGACTTACAATATTACGTTATAAATTATGGTAAAGGCGTTTTACTGTTTTTAGACTAAACATTTTCATTCTACTTTTTGTTTTATGATAAATCAGGCATGGTTTTCATGCTTAGATTTCGTTTGGTTAATTTATAATCTTTTTATTATATTTGAGAAAAGCAGGAATATTATGATGTCCGGAATAAGAAAACATAAAAGAATTTTGGTCTACTTTCTGATACTGGCAATACTAGTATTTGCAAAGCAGTATGGTTTCCTTATTCCATCCTCTGAATTGGATTACAATGTAGAAGATTTAAAATTAGCAAAGCAACATAATCATAATTCAGACTTTATATTTACAAAGGAAATTAAGCACTTAAAGGTTTATAAGCTCATTAAAAAAGTTAATATAGAAAGGGCTGTTTTAAAGGTTGTAAATCATTCGTCATCAGTGCTTTCTTCATTTTATAATTTTAAAAGCTTTTTTGTTTTATTTAACACTTCAATTCTGAAGCTTAATTGTGTTCTCAGAATTTAAATTCTCTTTCATTCATTGGATTTTTTAGTCGACGCCAGCAATAAGCATGGTGGTGATTTATTTATTACTTGTTTAACTTTTTAAATTCAATGATTATGAAAAAGATAGTTAAATTTTTACATGAAAATAAGCCAATGACCCTTCTTGATTATTTAGGTTTTTTTGGCATTTCAACATTGTTAGTTGGATTTCTGATTTGGGTTGCAATTAAAATTTCAGAAACAATGTTTTAAACATTTAATGGTTTTATATGACATTAACGACAGAGAATATTTTATTGATAGGTTCAATTCTGTTGTTCATATCTTTAATTTTGGGAAAAACTTCATATAAATATGGGGTTCCATTTTTAATACTTTTTTTGGGGGTAGGTATGCTTGCCGGTTCCGACGGTATAGGAGGGATATATTTTGATAACCCATTTGCCGCTCAGTTTATTGGAATAGTTGCGTTGAATTTTATTCTGTTTTCCGGAGGATTGGATACTAGCTGGCAATCGGTTAAACCCATTCTTTGGCAGGGAGTTACTCTATCTACTTTGGGCGTAATACTCACAGCAACTATTGTAGGAATTTTTGTGTGGGCTGTAACAGATTATACCATTTATGAAGGATTGCTTCTGGGGTCTATTGTTTCATCAACAGACTCAGCAGCAGTGTTTTCTATCTTGCGGTCAAAAAAACTTTCCTTGAAAGGCAACCTTCGCCCTACTCTTGAGTTGGAGAGTGGTAGCAACGACCCTATGGCTTATATTCTGACAATTGTTTTTACGGGGCTGGTAATTAACCAGGACTCAAACCTTGTGAGCATTATCCCAATGTTTTTTCGCCAGCTGCTTCTTGGAGGCTTCTTGGGATTTTTGTTTGGAAAACTTGGGGTGTACATGATTAATAAAATTAGACTTGATTATGAGGGATTGTATATTGTTTTAGTGATTGCAATAATGTTTATAAGTTATTCTGCAACAGACTTTATTGGAGGTAATGGATTTCTGGCAGTTTACATTTGTGCAATTATTTTGGGTAATCATGAATTAATCCATAAAAAGAAAATATTAAAATCATTCGACAGTTTTGCTTGGTTAATGCAGATTGTATTGTTTATTACTCTGGGATTATTGGTTTTCCCAAGTCAGATAGTACCTGTTTTAGGAGTAGGAATACTCATTTCATTGTTTATGATTTTTGTGGCACGACCAATTAGTGTGTTTTTAAGTTTGACACCTTTTAAGCTTGATCAAAAAAGTCGTTGGTTTATTTCGTGGGTAGGACTTAGAGGAGCTGTACCCATTGTTTTTGCAACCTACCCGCTTATTGCCGGTGCTGAAAAGGCAAACATGATTTTCAACATTGTCTTTTTTATTTCAATTACTTCAGTATTACTTCAGGGTACAACCTTGCCTTTGGTTGCAAAATGGTTAAAACTGACTGTTCCTGAGGAGTTATTACCAAAACATCCATTGGAAAGTGTGATATTTGAAGATGTAAAATCTAAAATGACTGAGGTAATAATTCCATTAAATAGCAGGGTAGATAACAAGAAAATATTTGAAATAGGGTTTCCTCCCGATGCTTTGATTTCATTGATTATGCGTGAAAATAAATATATTACACCAACAGGTTCAACAACATTGAAAAGCAATGATAAATTATACATATTGTCAGATAATGAAGAATCATTGGAGAAAGTACATGAAAGTATTAGGATTGAGATTAATTCGTAAAAAATATCAAACAGATATATGAATTCAGACATTTTTTGGAATATAATTGCTTCATATAATCAACAAACATTGATACCACAATTAGTTTTGATATTGTTGATTTTAATTAGCCTATTTCTTTTGTCTTCAAGAAAATGGCAATGCTTACCCAAAATTTCATTGGGAATAGCTAACATTTTCATTGGGATTGTATTTTTTTTAATTTTTGGGAAAGAGCCTATTCAGCACTTTTTTGCTGCACCGCTTTTTATTGCAACCGGACTTTTATTTCTTTGGGAGGGAATAAAATACAGACATGACGCTTTTCGTCGGTTTAACAAGCTGCAATGGATTCTCTTTATTCTAGTTCTGTTGTATCCTGCAGTTTCAATGATTCTTGGCAATTCATTTCCCAAAATTGTTGTTTACATTATGCCCTGTCCACTTATAAGTCTAAGTATTGTTGTTTATTCAGGATATGAAAGGAAAAATATTTTCCTATTGATTTCTTTAGCAATATGGGGGTTAACCGGGGTGAAATCTTTTTTCTTTAATGCTTATGAAGATATAATCCTGTTGGTGTGTGGAATATATTGCATTTGGGTTCTGCTGTCCAAAATTAGAAATAAAACACAGGTTAACTGAATAATTGGTATTTAAGAAAAGTACTACCTCTCAACTACCAACTTCCTCGTTTCTACAAATTCATCATTCTTTACTGTGACAAAGTATAATCCATTGTTGTAACTACCTGTATCAATATTGAGAAAAGTAGATCCGGAGTTCTCCCAGTTATAAGTGCTTAATTGCCTTCCTGTTCGATCAGAGATAGTTACAATTGATGGAAATGTTTTGCTGCTTTTAAAATCAATCTTCAGGCTTGAATTTGCCGGGTTAGGGTAGAGCTTGAACGATTGCTCTTTTTTGTCCAACTGTATTTTCTTTGCGCTGCTGATTAGTTTGCCATTTAGTATTACAGCAGTTGTTGATAAAGATGGAAGCTTAATGGTGAACGAATTTTCCGAGACATTTACAGTGCCGGTTTTAAGGGCATTTGATGTGTGCGATTTGAATGTTTCGCTTGCAGGGAGGGATGATATTTCAAGAGTCTGATATCTACCTTCGGAAACGGTAAAGCTATCAATATTGACAGTTACATCGCGCGAAGCAGCCAGGTCGCGGTTCACAAGTATGATTGTCATTGAGTCGGAGGTAGAATTTACTGTTGTATATCCTGAAATAGTATTATCGAGAGTTGATGTTGTGTTGACTTTAATCTCCTGAGAATAACGACTGAAAAGATGCAGGGTTTCCCACATTCCAACTTTCCAAGTCCATGGTGTAAATAACTCAACACCATTGTTAGCAAAAGTGCCAAGCATAGATGCATAAGCAACTGAAAGGGCATTGACATCAGTTGCTTTAATTTCTGTTTCAGTTAGGCCAAGGGTGATGCCATGGTTTTCTCCAAAGTACTTATTCAGCCATTCGTTGATCCTAAGGAATATATATTCTTTATTAATAGAGTTGTCCCAGCCTCCGCTTAACTTTTTGCTTCCATTGGCACTGGGGTAAACGTATGTTTTATCGTAAAAAACTCTGTGGAGATTAACCACATCGCTGCTCGATTCTTCTTCGGGATACCAGTGGATATCAACAACATCGAGAAGCCTTATTCCTGTTTCTTTTTCCTCGTCAGCAATCCTTTTAATGAAATATTCAAGCCAGCTGTAATATTTGCCACTTATCCTGAGGGTTTCATTACCATAGTTATACCACTGCCATTCGTTTGCAGGAACAGGACCTGTAAGTTTTATCTCAGGAAACTTTTCCCTGGCTTTCTTTGCTACTTCGATATACCTTTCAATAAATTCGGTAGCAGGTATTTGTTTAGGCATGACATCATCATGAGTACCGCTCCATATTTCAGGTTCATTGTCCATGCTCCAGTAAATGAAGTTTTCCTTATTAAAGCCCAGACCTTCGGTTCCAAACCAGTGATCAATAATTCCGGTTGTTGAATCAGCATTCCATTCTTCAAGATAAAGATCGGGATTACCTTCAACAAGAGCTTTTTTTCCTCCTGCTGTATTTACCTGACCACCTCCTGCAAGATTTTGATTTACACCATCCCACCAATCAGAACTATTATATGACCAATCGCTGAAGTTGTTTTTTTTATTGGATGCAACTTTCCCTATAAGCTGGAAAGCCCACATTACCTGCATGTCGGGAGTGTTGTCAAGTATAACCTGACAAGCATAATCCCAATCATGATCATAAACATTGTTGTACCAGTCGGGGTGACTTGAAAGTTTCTTTCTCCAGTTGTACTTAGTGGCATTGTTGCCTGTATTTTCGCGTGCAAACCTTAATCCTGCTTCTTTGTATAGTTTTATTTCATCAGCTTTAGTTGGAGAACCAAAAACGTTGGAGAAATTGTTATTCCGGCCATATAAATATGGAGAAACAGGCATTCTTCCCTGATTGACGTTGACCTGAATAGTTACATCCTGAGCATTGCATGACAATATTGCTGAAAGAAAAATAGCCGGAAGCAGAAAGAGAAGTTTCATATAGACCAGATTGATTACGATTACAAAATTAATTTATTTGGGGTTTTATTTTTGAAAAGGTTTGATTAATATGAGGAATGCTTGAAGAAGTGCTCCTTTTTTTTTAACTATTTTTAATAATTGAATGTCTAAAATTGAACGTAACTTCTAAATGATACTTATACTTTTACAAATTATAGATTAGAAAAGCTCAATTAATATTTTATGAAAAGAAGAAAAGACAAAAATATTGCATTTTCTGTTTCAAGGTTGACATACCTTGTAGGATTATCGGCATTAATTTTCATTTCAAACATTGCCATCGGGCAATCTCCGTCATTCAAAACATATATGAACCCTGTAATTCCGGGTGATCATCCTGATTGCACATTAACAAAAGTCGGGAAATACTTTTATACTACAGGATCATCGTTTAATCCAACACCTGTTATTTATCGTTCAACCGACCTTGTTCATTGGGAAGCATTGTCTCAACCGGTAAGTGCGTCATGGTCAGGCTACAGCGATTCTCCAGGCGGTGGTTGCTGGGGTGGACATGTTGTTTATTACAACAATTATTGGTGGGATTTTTTCTCACGTGCCAATATAATGCATTTTGCTAAGGCTTCTGCTCCTGAAGGTCCATGGAGCGAACCGGTTAAAGTGAATGATCTATCTAAATCTATATTGCCATTTGGTCTAGGATACGATAATTCAATTTTCATCGACGATGATAATAAGTGGTACCTTGTTGTTAAGAATGGTCAGCCAAACAATGCTATAGTTGAACTTGGAAACGACGGACAGCCGACAGGAAAAGTATATAACCTTAATTGGCTTAATCCTGAGCCGACATTAAGATACAGTTGGGCTGAAGGACCGGTAATGTGGAAGGACAACGGCTATTACTACTATTCTTTTGCTCTCAACACAGCAGGGGGACAGAAGGTTATGAGAAGTGAAACACTCACTGCCGATGAATCGGCTTGGGAATTCCTTGGCGACCTGTTTAATGAAAAAGATCCAAAGAAAGGGAGTGCGCTGTTTGTAAGTCCTAATCATTCATCACCTGCTATAAAGCTTGAAGATGGAACTTCCTGGGTGTTGCATCCTGTGTATATAAAAAACGATTGGAAGGGACAGGGACGTACAGGTTTGCTAAATCAGTTGAGGTATAATTCAGATGGAATACCTGTTGCAGACTATCCTATAGATCAGTCGTTTGAAGCACCAAAACTTTCAAGTAGCGGTATACCATGGATGGTTCCTAAATCAGATTTCTTTGATTCAGATATTTTAAACCCTGAATGGTCATTTATAGGATATACTCCAAAAACCAAACAGTCGCTTACCGACAGACCGGGGTGGCTTAGAATGTCGCCCAAAGGGACAACAAAGCCAAATACAATTGTGAAGAACGATGGTGAAAAGAATTACTCGCTGATTACAAGGGTAGATTTTTCACCCAAGTCGTCGAATGATGAAGCAGGGCTAAGGATTGTCAGGGGCGATAATACAATGTTTGTAAAGATTTACAGCTCATTATCAGCTGATAATAAAAAAGTAATCGGATATAGCTTTCAGGATACAAAATTTGAAGTTGAAAACACTATTGGCGATACCCTCTGGGTTAAGCTCGTAAGGACTCAGCATAAGTTCACAGGATTTTACAGTGGCGATGGTGAAGAATGGATACAGATAGGCAACGAATTTGATGTCACAGTTATAGATACTTATACTGACACAGATACATGGAAATATTGGGAAGGAACAAGACAAGGAGTTTATGTGGCAGGAGCGACAGATGCTTATTTCGATCTTTATATTTACAGAGATGCTTATACTCCTATTCTTGCAGAATGTACTGCCAATCAGTATGGCACAACAAAAAGTTCGTTCAATCAGGGAATCAGAAACCTCGATAATATTCATAACAACGACTGGGCTTTATATGCCGGGGTTGAATTTGGTGAAGGAGACTACTATGGCAAGGCAGATTCAGTTGTCTTCACAGCTTCAAGCGCAACAGCAGGAGGTAAGGTTGAAGTATGGCTCGATTCAATAGATACAGGAACAAAGATTTCTGATTGTGAAATAGAGGCGACCGCAGGATGGACAGATTTTAAAAACTTCTCTTCGCCATTATCAAATGTGACTGGCAGACACGATGTCTACCTGAAGTTTACAGGAACAGGAACTGATAGAATGTTTCAGCTGAAATGGATAAAATTTACCCGTGGGGAGAAAAGTACTTCACATTCAGTTCTGAAAGACAGGAAGACAAGTTTGACAGTATATCCAAATCCTGCAAGGGATTATATTTCAGTCGACTGCAGTTTTAAATTCCATTCCGTAAATATATATAATCTGACCGGGAAGTGTGTATTTTCTGAATATGTTGATGTTGCAAGCGAGAAAGCAGAACTTCCTCTTCAACTGGAAAAAGGATTATATGTTCTGAAAGCTTTTAATGATAATGAAGCTAAGTTTTCAAGATTCATAATTGAGTAAATTCATTGAACTTTTTTATTGACATTTCGTTTTATCTGCAAGACAAAAAGCAATAAGAGGGTTTAAGAGATGAAATATTCAATATTGACAGTTTTGGTGATTCTGCTGTCGTTGGCAGTATGGTCACAAAAAAATATTAAAAGCAGCAAAAATATGGAATACAAAAAACTGACACCTGAGGAAGAAAGGGTGATTATTCATAAAGGGACAGAGAGACCATTTACGGGCATGTACGACAATTTTTATCAGGAGGGTACATATTCTTGCAAAAGATGTGGAACTGCACTCTATGCTTCTTCAGATAAGTTTAAATCGGGCTGCGGATGGCCAAGTTTCGATGATGAAATAAAAGGAGCGGTTAAACAAATTCCTGATGCTGATGGCAGTCGTACAGAGATTGTATGTTCAAATTGTGGTGCTCACCTTGGGCATATATTTACCGGAGAAAGGCTGACTGAAAAAAATACCCGTCATTGTGTTAATTCTGTTTCGCTTGATTTTAAACCTAAAGCAGATCTTCAAAATAAAACTGAAGTTGCCATTGTAGCAGGCGGATGTTTCTGGGGCGTTCAATATTATATGATGAAGATGCCTGGGGTTATTTCTACTGAAGTAGGTTACATTGGTGGCAAGAAAGAAAAACCTACCTACAAGGAGGTTTGCAATCGCAACACAGGACATGCGGAGGCAGTGAAGATTGTTTTTGATCCTTCAAAGACAAGTTATGAGGCAGTGCTGAAGATGTTTTTCGAAATACATGATCCTACGCAGGTCGACAGACAGGGACCAGACATAGGTGATCAATACCGCTCGGAGATATTCTACAACGATGATTTGCAAAAAGAAACAGCTGAAAAGCTAATATCTATATTGCAAAAGAAGGGTCTTGATGTTGCAACAGAAGTAACTCCTTTGAGCACATTCTGGACTGCAGAAGATTATCACCAGGAGTATTATGAAAAAGGGGGTAAGACGCCTTACTGTCATTCTTACAAAAAGAAGTTTTAAATCAGCTTTTTTAGGTCTTGCTTGGAACAATTAGAATCTGGGCGCCCGGAATTTGACTTTTAAGTTCAGTTTCTATGCGTTCCTTTACGGAATAAAAAGCTTCCATTTTAATTTCGTTGTTAAATTCAAGGAATATCTCAATGAAAGTCAGGCTTCCTGATCGTCGTGAGCGAATACCGTGAATCTGGTCGTATGAATCGAAGTTTTTAGCAAGTTCCCTTAGAATTATTAATTGGTTGAATTCGTCAATACTATGGTCTAACAGTTCGCCGAATGATCGTGAAAAGACATCGAAAATAGATTTGACAATACTTATCATCAGGATGGAGGTAGCTACAACATCAAGGTAGCGGGTCCATTCTTCGCCTTTGAATATTATCGACATGCCAACAGCAAAAATGATCAGAAGATCTTCCAATGCCCCCATCCTTGCCATTCTCCATATAGAGTCGAAAATAGGGGAGTGCTCTTTCTTGCTGAGTTTGTAGTTTTGAATCCAGAGATATGTTGAAGCCACAAAAGACGCAATAGTCAATATTGTTGCCAGCAATCCTCCATGCTGTTCTTCAGGATGAAGAATTTTGGAGACAGTCTCGAAACCAACAAATAAAGCAGCGAATAGCATAGTTAGCCCAACAACAATACTTGAAATTGTTTCCATTCTGCCAAGGCCGTAAGAGTTATTCATATCAGAGCCCTTCATCATTTTTTTGACAGTATAAAGCGATAGTCCTGATGCTAGGGCACCGGTAAATGCAATGACAAAGTTTGCTATGAAGACTATAGAGTTGGAAGTGAGCATACCAATTGCAGAAACTCCGAGGGTATAAATTTCCATGCCCATAGTTAGAGCCAACAGACGAACTTTGGTCCTGTTTGAAACGGCGGCAGATAATTCGCTCATAGATGATAATAGGTTAGGATTGTTGTTATTTAACTTAAGGCAAATATAAAATAAAAATTATATACCAAGTAAGGGAATACCTCTAAGAATTTATAGTTATTTTTAACCGATTTTAATTAAACAAACCATACTATGAAGAACACAATCACTTTATTGTTAATACTATTAACCTTATTTGCTTTTTCGCAGTCGCCAGCACCAAAGAAGGAATCGGGCGCAAAGTTTTCAATTACATGTGAAAATATCTACTTCCAGGTTGACTCAGCTAAAGGAGCACGTATCTGGTCATTCAAATGTGATGATAAAGAGTTGCTTTATACAGCAGGTAATGATCCGGGATCTACCTTCTGGCCTGCACCTCAGAGTGTATGGAACTGGCCGCCTCCTGCAAATCTTGATAATAAGCCTTTCAGTGCGTCCATTTCAGGCAACAAAATAACTTTCAAAGGGTTAACAGATACAAAAACAAATCTTCGTTTTTACAAGACAATGTATGGCAATGAAAAAGACACATCCATTATCATTGAATATGTAATGAAGAATGAAAAGGCATCTGCTCAAACCTGGGCGCCTTGGGAGATAACAAGAGTTATTGGTAAAGGATTGACAGTTTTTGCCAAAGGAGATGGAGAATTCTTCTACAGAGACCAGGATGAAAATGAAGTGCTGACAGAAGAAGTTGGAGGATATGTGTGGTATGATCAAGACAATAATGAAGTTTGCACATCTGACAATAAGTATAACGGAGATGGTAAAGGATGGCTAGCCCATGTTATTGACGGGAATATGTTATTCATTAAGAAATTTGAAGATGTAGCAGTTTCAAAAGCTGCACCCGGTGAAGCTGAAGTTGAGGTTTATACTTCTGCAGGAGATACATATTGTGAGCTTGAAAACCAGGGTACTTATGCTTCTATTGCAAGTAAAGACTCTGTGATGTGGAAGGTAACATGGTTTGCCCGCAAATTGCCTGCATCAGTTGAAGTGAGCGTTGGAAGTAAAAGCCTGACTGATTATATTGAAGCAGTACTTTCAAGGGCAAAAGATCCTTCAGGAAAAGAAGATTTAAAAATGGGTTCAGCATTTAAGATTTATCCTAATCCTGCTGATAGTGAAATTACAGTTGAGTCAAATCTTAGAGAATATGATAATGTTCTTTTGGCAATATATAGCATTAAAGGACAAATGATTAGCAAGCATTCAGTTGATAATTCGCAAAAGAAGATTTCACTTGATGGTCTTCCCGGAGGAATGTATTTATATGAACTTAGTAATGGTTCAAGAGTTTTAGGTCGCGGAAATATTACTTTGAGATAAACATTTACCAATCAAAAATTAAGCCCGCCTGAGATATTTACAGACGGGCTTTTTTATGTTTGAATAACACTAATTACTCAATGATTATTTTCTGGAATAAATTACTGCTAAAAAAATCCCTCTCACGGATGATGGATTACTACATCTTCCAATCGAGGGACTACTAATCTAACTACTTAAAAATCTATTTTACTGCATACATTCCAATCGTTGTTCCGGTGAACCCGTAAGAGTTTGCTGTTGAAAGATGGTGAGCATCAACTCCTGTTGCAAGATCTATCCATTTCTTGTTGCCCGACTTAAAGTAGAAATCGAAATGGGTGCCTTGTGACACAATTTTTAAGTCGATGGGACTATTCCCTTTGCCAATTTCCTTTTGGGAAATTACTTCTGTTCCCAATTTGGATGTCTTAATCAAAGAAGCAATTCTATTATTGCCTTTTTTCCCAACTGCCATGTAATACTGGTGATTTTCATCCTTAAAAAGTAAAAGTCCTGCAGTTTCTGATTCATCTGCCGGATTAAATTTCATTCTAGTAGTGCACTCAAATTTGTGATGCTGAATACGTCGTGTTACAAAAGAGGGCACTTTTTTGTCTGAAGCATTTATTTCAGAGCATTTCAATGACATAAAACCGGGAGCATTGGTCAACGACCAAAGGTCATTCGCAGAAGCCCTCATTGTCATCCATTCCATATTTATTACTTCTGAATCGAAGTTATCTTCAACTGTGAAATTGCCGAATGTTGGGTTTTCGCTACGTACAACTCCTTTTCTCTGACCTGTCATAGGTATAAGTTCATCACCTTGAGTTATGAAAGGATATCCATCTTCACTCCATCTAACAGGCATCAAAAATGTTTCCCTTCCAAGGTTCTCAAATTTGCCATCTATTGGACGACAAGCAAGGAATACTGCCCACCAGTCGCCCTCTTTAGCTTGAATCAGGTCTGCATGTCCTGCACAAGTAATAGGGTCGGGACGTGAAGGATCTAGGTGTCTTTGAGTGAGTATAGGATTTTTGTCCCAAGCTTTGAAAGGTCCTAATGGTGAATCACCTCTTAATATTACTTCAGAATGGTCGGGACCGGTGCCACCTTCAGCTGACATGAGAAAATATTTACCGTTAATTTTATAAATGTGTGGTCCTTCAATCCATATAGGGTTTTCTTCAGGATGAATACCTCCATCAACCAATACCTTGCGGGGTCCGAATGTTTTTTCTGTTTCAACATCAAATTCCTGAACCCTGATAGCACGGTGACCATCGTAGCGGGGATTTCCATCAGGAGCATCATTGTTTACAATAAAAGCTTTCCCGTCTTCATCGAAAAAGAATGAAGGGTCGATGCCTTGTACTTCGGGAAGCATAATAGGATCTGACCATGAGCCGAAAGGATCTTTTGTCTTTACAAAGAAATTACCTGCTCCAACATTGGTCGTAATCATATAATAAGTTTGGTTGTTTGGGTTATAACTTATAGCCGGAGCAAAAATTCCTCCACTGGTATGTTGCCCAATCATGTTTACTAACTGAGATTCTCGGTCGAGGATATGACCAATTTGTTTCCAGTTAACTAAATCAGTACTGTGAAAAATTGGTACCCCCGGGAAATTAACAAAAGTGGATGTTGCAAGGAAATAATCTTTTCCATTACTACAAACGCTTGGGTCGGAATACCATCCCGGGAGGATTGGGTTGTAGTAATAATCATTTTCCGGTAATGGGTTCTGACTATAGAAATCGTCCTGACCTGTATAAGAGAAATTATCAAAATATGCTACCGATTTAGTGTTTGGCGCTTTCTTTGAATTTCCATCTTTTGAAGAGTTACAGGAAAAGGTTGTCAGCACTATTAATGAAATTGAAAGGACTTTTAAATTTGTCCCCAAGGAACGGTTTTGCATCTTTTTTCTCATGGCTTTCCAACAAATTTGTTATTTGAATTATTTTATTTGATAAAATTACATGAGGATAATGAGTTGGATGTTTAATATTAGATATTCATTATCAAATTTTGAATAAAAACAGTAAATGACATTAAAAAGAGTATTAATACTGGATATTTCCGTTATACGGTACTTAATTTTTGACTGATGAGTCCCTTATGATTAATTCTGTAGGTAAAATAATGCTTTCGGAATAAGAAGGTCCTCTTTCGATACTGTTAAAAAAAAGACGTGCTGCTTCTCTGCCCATTTGATAGGTTGGATGTGTGACAGAGGTAAGGGTTGGTTCAACAACTGTTGAGTGAAATTCATCGGTAAATCCGACAAGGGCAATATCTTCTGGAATTTTCAATCCGTATTTTTTAATTTCTTTCATTGCAGCGAAAGCAATTGTGTCGTTTATTCCAAAAATAGCATCGGGTTTTATTTCAAGATTTAGAAGTTGTTTGGTGGCTAAAGATGCATCATCTGAACTTAAATTGCATTCAACTAGCAATTCGGGAATAAAATCTAAACCACACTCTTTCAGACCTTCCAAATATCCTTTTTTCCTATTTTTTGATATGCTCAGATATTTTGGGCCCGAAATATAAGCGATACGTTTGTGCCCGTTATCTTTAAAGTGGTGAATGATGCTTTTCACTGCTTCGATCCCATTTACAGTGACCGAAGGAACTGGCAATCCTTCACAAATACGGTCGAAAAATACAAGGGGAAACTCATTCTCAATTAATTTCTGAAAATGACTGAATTCTTTTGTCTCCTGACTAACACATGCAATGATACCTTCAACCCTTGATCTTAAGAGATTATCAACACATTCCTTTTCATTCTCGACTGATTCGCTCGAGGATGATATTACAATAAAATATCCTTTTTCTTTGGCGATAGATTCTATGCCGGAAATTACTGAAGCAAAAAAATGAGTTACAATATCGGGTACAATAACGCCAATCATTTTTGTGTGAGCCTTTAGTAGACCCATAGCCAGAGGGTTGGAAATATAATTCTTTTCGAGTGCTAGTTTTTTTATTTTCTCAGTAAGCCGCAGACTAATATCGGGGTGGTTGTTTAACGCCCTGGAGACTGTTGAAACAGAGACTCCGAGTTCGTTAGCCAGGTCTTTCAATGAAACTTGTCTTTTCGCCATTTGAAAAATTGAATTAAAAAAAACAAATTTAACAATCTTTTATTTAAGAATAAATCGATAATTCTTTCGAAAGCAAGAAATGAAGGTGTTGTGTTGTTCAACACTTTTTCTTCAACGCAAAGCTTTGCGGAATGCTTTGCGGCAAGATGTGAAATTTAATGTGTTGCAGAATCTGTAAAGGATTTCGATATTTGAGTAGAATATCCAAATTTTAAGCAAATGATATGAAGCAGAATCTTCTTATAGTATTCGTAATCCTAAGCTTTTTAGTAGCATGTAGTGAGGAGAAAAATAGTCATTTTAAATTGTGGTATACCCAGCCTGCCCAGAACTGGAACGAAGCATTACCTCTTGGTAACGGAAGATTGGGAGCTATGGTTTTTGGAAATCCGGCAACTGAACAAATTCAGTTGAACGAAAACACTCTCTATTCCGGCAGTCCAAACTGCAACGACAATCCTGATGCTAAAGAGGCATTGCCATTGATCCGCAAATTGATTTTTGAGGGTAAATTCAAAGAGGCACAAGATCTTGCTAATAGTAAGGTTATCTCTAAAACATCGCATGGTGCAGCTTATCAAACTGTTGGGAGTTTACGTCTTAACTTTGAAGGACACGAACAGTATTCTGAATTTTATCGCGATTTAGATATTGAAAAAGCTATAGCCACAACTACATACCAATCTGCTGGCGTAAGCTTTAAGAGAGAAGTTTTTACTTCTTTTACGGATGATGTTGTTGTAATCCGTTTAACGGCAAACACAAAAGGAGCAATAAACTTTTCTGCCTCAATGGACCGACCTTCCAATGTTGATCTTTCAACCGAAGGCAATAATGTGCTAATAATGGAAGGCATGAGCAGCGACCACGAAACGGTAAAGGGAGGAGTGAAATTTCAGGCTCGTCTGAAAATTATTCCTGAAGGAGGAAAAGTTGAAGTTGCTGATAATGAATTAAAGGTTTCAAATGCTAATTCTGCTCTGCTATTTGTTTCGATGGCTACTAATTTTATAAATTATGCCGATATAAGCGCCGATGCCAATCAGCGAGCTAAAGATAATCTTGCCAAAGCTGAGCAAAAAAGGTACGACCGCTTGTTAAAAGATCATGTTGACTATTATCAAAAATATTTCAATAGGGTTTCACTCAATTTGGGTGTGACCGATTCAATTAAGAATCCTACCAATGTTCGCATTGAGCAATTCAGCAAGGGTAATGATCCTGCTTTGGCTGCTCTTTACTTTCAGTTTGGTCGCTATTTATTGATTTCTTCGTCGCAGCCGGGAGGACAACCTTCAAACTTACAAGGTCTTTGGGGTGATCAGCTCTTTGCTGCGTGGGACAGCAAATACACTATCAACATCAATACTGAAATGAACTACTGGCCTGCTGAGCCAACCAACCTTACTGAGATGCACGATCCTCTGATTCAAATGGTGAAAGAGCTTTCTGAAACAGGAAAGAAGACTGCTACGGATATGTACGGTGCCGATGGGTGGGTGGCTCATCACAATACTGATGTATGGCGGATTTGCGGTCCTATCGATGGTTCCTACTGGGGAATGTGGCCTATGGGGGGTGTTTGGCTTAGTCAGCATCTTTGGGATAAGTATACTTTCAATGGTGATATTGAATATTTAAAATCGATTTTTCCAATTATGAAAGGTGCTGCTGAATTTGTTCTTAGCTTTCTTACCGAAGAGCCTGAAAATGGTTGGTTAGTGATAACACCATCTGTTTCTCCTGAAAACTCACCATCTCACCATCCTGAATCATCAATTTCGTCGGGTACAACCATGGACAATCAATTGGTGTTCGATTTATTGACCAAGACAAAGGAAGCCGCAAAATTGCTTAATACTGATGCTGAATTTATAACTGAAATAGATAAGACTATCGAAAAACTTCCGCCAATGCAGATTGGTCGTCATGGTCAATTACAAGAGTGGATGTACGATTGGGACAATCCTGATGACAAGCACCGCCATGTTTCACATTTGTATGGTTTGTTTCCATCAAACCAGATATCGCCGTACCGTAATCCTGAATTGTTTCAGGCTGCAAAAACTTCTTTAATTCATCGTGGAGACCCTTCAACGGGTTGGTCGATGAATTGGAAAATCAACCTTTGGGCTCGTTTGCTCGATGGCAACCATGCTTATAAATTAATGACCGATCAGATAAAGCTCGTAGGTGTCAAGAGACCTGATGGCAAAAGCTTTTTTCAAGAAGGGGGCACTTATACGAACATGTTTGATGCTCATCCACCTTTCCAAATCGACGGGAACTTTGGCTTTACTTCAGGCTTAACTGAAATGCTTGTCCAAAGTCACGATGGAGCAATTCATATTCTTCCCGCATTGCCTGATAACTGGCTAAACGGCAAAGTAACAGGTTTACGAGCACGCGGTGGTTTCATTATTGAAGAACTGGAATGGAATAACGGACAAGTAACAAAACTGAAAATCAAATCAACTCTTGGTGGAAATTGCAGAATCCGTTCATACTTCCCATTGGCATTAGAAAACAGTAAGAATCTTTCTGAAGCAAGCGGCGAGAACAACAATCCTTTCTATAAAGTTGCAGATATCAAAAAACCATTGATTTCAGATGAAGCATCTTTAAAAGCGATTGACCTAAAAGAGGTTCATGAATATGATGTTGTAACAGTCAAAAATGAAATATTAAGTATTAAAACTAAGTAAAAATTGCTATGATAAATCCTGAAAGCGTGCCTTATAAAGTTCTTAATAACGGTAAAAAGATACCTGTATTAGGTTTGGGCACTTTTGGTTCCGATAATTATTCGGCAACTGAGATTTCCGAAGCTGTTGATTATGCAATCCGTCACGGGTACCGACATATCGATTGTGCATCGGTTTATATGAACGAGAAAGAGATTGGAGGAGTATTTGCACAGCTGCTAAAAGAGGGAGTTGTGAAGCGGGAAGAGCTATGGATTACTTCAAAAGTTTGGAACAATATGCATGGCGAAGGCAAAGTTATCGAATCTTGTAAAAAATCGTTATCCGATTTGCAACTAGAATATCTTGATCTTTACCTTGTTCATTGGCCTTTTCCTAATTATCATGCTCCCGGCTGCGATGGCGATTCACGAAATCCGGATTCAAAATCTTATATCCATGAAGAATATATGTCGGTATGGAGGCAAATGGAGAAATTAGTGGAGATGGGATTAGTTAAATCAATTGGTACATCGAATATGACCATTTCTAAAATGGAATTGTTATTGAGAGATGCTAAAATAAAACCCGTAGTAAACGAGATGGAAATTCACCCTCATTTCCAACAACCCGAGTTATTCAACTATATGGTTTCAAACGATATTGTACCTATTGGGTTTTCACCTATTGGATCACCCAAAAGACCAGAGCGTGACCGAAGTGTGACAGACACAGTTGATATTGAAGATCCGTTAATTGTCAGGATAGCTGAAAGACTTGGAGTACATCCTGCCGTTGTATGCATTAAGTGGGGTGCTCAGCGTGGTGAAGTTGTAATTCCTTTTTCTGTTAAGCCTGAAAAAGTAATCAGCAACCTTGAAGCTGTTACTGGTAATTGGCTTAGTGATAACGAAATGGATGAAATGGCAACCATCGATAAACAATGCAGGCTTATCAAAGGGCAGGTGTTTTTATGGGAAGGTGCAAAAGGTTGGGAAGACCTTTGGGATTAAAAATTTAAATACATTCAGAGATGAAAATGAAAGCGGCATATTTGCCAGGCAACAGTACAGTTGTAATCAGAGAAGCAGAAATTCCTGAACCGGGATATGGTCAGGTTTTAGTGCGTACAAAATCGTCAACAATATGTGGAAGTGATATTCGTGCCATTTACCGGGAGCACCTTGGTAAAGGTCCGGAGGCATATCAAAATAAAATTGCAGGACATGAACCCAGCGGACAGATAGTTAAGTGCGGTCCGGGAATGAGGCGTTTTAAGGAAGGCGACAGAGTAGTAATATACCATATTTCAGGCTGCGGAGTTTGTAACGACTGCCGACGAGGGTATATGATTTCGTGCAGTAGTCCATTGCGTGCAGCATACGGTTGGCAAAGAGACGGTGGCATGGCTCCATATTTACTTGCCGACGAGAAAGACTGCGTATTTCTACCTGATGAACTTACTTATACCGATGGAGCACAAGTAGCCTGTGGTTTCGGCACTGTTTACGAAGGTTTGGAGAAAATAGGTATTTGTGGAAATGATCAGGTGCTGGTAGTTGGTCTAGGACCTGTGGGGCTGGCAGCTTTAATGGTAGCAAAAGCAATGGGAGCTTCAAAATTAGTAGGTGTTGATACCATAAAAGAAAGATGCGACATTGCCAAGCAACTTGGTTTAGCAAACGAAGTGTTTATTTCAGGCAGTGATACTCTCGAAAAAGTGAAAGCTGTTTCTTATGGCGGGAAAGGCTTTGAACGTACTGTAGATTGTTCAGGACATACGCTTGGTCGCCAATTGGCAATAAGGGCAACCCGTCAGTGGGGAAAAATGGTGATGATAGGAGAGGGTGGCACTGTTGAATTCAACCCTAGTCCTGACATTATACACGACCAAATAACTATTTTCGGATCTTGGGTTACAAATATCTGGCGCATGGAAGAATTGGTAGAAAGGTTAGTACGATGGGGTATACATCCTGAAGATTTGGTTACTCACCGTTTTACGCTCGATCAGGCTGATAAAGCATATCAACTTATGGACGAAGGCAAATGTGGTAAGGTGGCTGTGGTTTTCGATGAAGAAATCAGATAGAAAAGTAAACGTAAATTCAATTAAAAACTTAAAAATATCAGATAAATGCTAAAAGGAATTTCACCATTAATCAGCCCTGAATTGTTGGCTACGCTTGCACGCATGGGTCATGGCGACGAGATAGTGCTTGCCGATGCCCATTTTCCGGGCGAATCATTCAATGAAAATGTGTTACGTGCCGACGGATTGCGCGTTCCTGATTTGCTGGAAGCCATTTTGCCGCTTTTCGAGCTTGACAGTTATGTGCCACATCCCTTGGTGATGATGGCTGCAGTTAAGGGCGATACGCTTGATCCAAAAGTAGAAGAAAGTTATCTTGGAGCAATTCACAAAACCAATCCGAATGTAGCTCCAATTGAGCGTATTGACCGCTTTGCGTTTTACGAAAGGACTAAGAGTGCTTTTGCTGTACTCATGACTGGCGAAACTGCCAAATACGGAAATATTATTCTAAAAAAGGGAGTAATCACATCCTGATTACTCCCTTTTTATAAGCCATACAAATGATGGCGTTGAATTGATTTATTCTACTCTGAACCAATCAAAATCAACATATCCTCCAATCTTTTTAGTAGTATAGTTGAACAAGCAGAACTTGTTGCCTGTAAAAATCTTAAGGTTGAATTTCATGTCAAGTTCATTACCAAGACTTGAGAAATTATCACCGTCAATGCTATAATGAAATGTTGCTTTCGATGTGCTGTTTGATGCAACAGTTCTGAAATATATTTTATTACCCTTAAATGGAGCTTTTTCAATTATCTCACCATTATTGACCATGATAATATTCTTTTTCCCTTTTTCCATTTTAACTGCAATATATGCATAAGGATCCTGGAATACTGCTAGTCCAGCAATATCTCCATCCTTCATTTTACTTACTTCAATAACGGTAGTTGCTACTGTTGGTATCGATCTGTCGTAATGAGCAAAAGGACGTTGAGTTAAGGTGTTCCGAGCATTTTTAAGATCTGTGACAACCTTTCCGTTTGTCAAGCGAAGGAATCCCTGTCTTTGTTTAAGCGACCAATTTAGAGTATCGGGATTATGATTCCAGCCCCATTGCATTCCCAATGTGTTATCAGTGAACTCATCTGAAGTAGGAAGCTTAGTGATTGGATATTTCTTTCCTACATCTGGTTTTTTGTGAGTTATCACTCCCTTGCCATTTACACCAACCATTGGCCATCCGTCAGTCCATTTTACAGGATGCAAAGAAGGGAAACGGCCAAATGGACCGCTGTCGACAAATAGTAAAGTCCACCATTCGCCCGACTGTGTTTTTATAAGTGCTCCCTGATGAACACCAAAATTGACTCCCGGAGTTTTATCGCTTATTACGACTTTCTGTTCGTAAGGACCATAAATATTTTTTGAGCGAAGAGCAACCTGAATTCCGTCAACACCTCCGTAAGTGCAATACAGATAATAATATCCATCAATTTTGTAAACGTGAGAACCTTCAATACCTCCTCGGATATCACCTGTAAAAACAAGCGAATCCTTGCTAATTGGAGCAAAATCTTTATCAACTTCAGTTATAGATATCTTACCATATCCATGGGCAACATATATCTTACCGTCTTCATCGAAAAATAATCCCGGGTCGTAGAAACCTTTAGGCAACTTGCGTATTTCCCATGGACCTTCAGCTTTATCAGCAGAACAGATAAAACCACCTTCATCGAGAGTTATAAATAGAAGATAGAACTTGCCGTTGTTGTATTTCATGCTTGTAGCCCATTGGCCGTGGGCATATCTGCTACAGCTGTCAAGATTGTAGCAAGGACTTTGGTCGAAACGTGGAACAGCATTGCTGCAATATTCCCAGTTTACGAGGTCTTTTGACTTTAGAACCGTTACCCCAGGAAAAACAAACATTGTAGTGCTGACCATGTAATATGTATCGTCGACCAAAATGACGTCAGGATCAGGAAAGTCGGCAGGAATAACTGGATTTGTATATGTTCCATTTCCATTGTCACTATGCCATTCCCTGGGATAACCTAAAAGTGTAAGCATTTTTTCAGCATAACGCATTCCAAGTTCCCGATAACCTGTTGATGTAAAATGAAGGTGGTCGGGAGCACCTTCGCAACCTACTGAAGGTATTACATGAGAGTTAGTTATTGTCTGTGGAAGTTTAGCAATTGTGCTATTCATTGAAGCACATGCCCCTCCTTGATCTGAATTTACAACCTCACCTGCAAGCAATGGAACATCTTCTGATTTTAAATCAAGGTCAGAGAGAAGGTTTTCATATACTCTCTTAACTTTTTCCAACCAAAGGGTGTCGTTGGTATTCGATTCGCCCTGATGCAACAAAATCCCTTTTATGACGCCATCCTTTTGGGCAAGCTTAGCTGTTTCAACAAGTCGTAAGTATGGATTTTGATTATATTCCTTTAGCATTCCTTTCATCCAACCCGGAGCAGTAGAAACATATTCTTCTACATTATCTCTGTCAAAAAGTTCAATTTTACAACCTCCGATTGATACGTTTATAACTCCAACTTTATTCTTCTCAGGAAGTCTCGAAACCATTGTCCTTCCAAAATAATCGGCAGGGGAGAGACCTGTATGGCAGCGGCATAATGGAGGTACAGCCTTATACCAGTTCCCTTTAGTTCTGTTGAGGTTTGGGCAATCTATTACTTCCATTACCTGAAAGCGGCTATCAATGTTTGCTGTATCAACAGCCTCAATTCGAGCGGCACCTTCCATGTTCGATTGTCCAAGACAAAGGAAAATGTAAAAATCAGGATCTTGAGAAAAACCTTTACTGCTTAGCAGTAAAACAAAGGATAATACTGAAAGGTAAGTATATACTTTTCTTTTTAATGAGAACATATTGTTGTGTTTTTTAGTTTTAAATTATTGTTTTAACGGTCAGATGATAAAATTATAATTCAATATCAATATTGGAATAAAGTTTTAGACATTTATTTTAAAGAATTAGATATTCCTACCTTATTTTTTATTCGAGTATTTCGGTTGGAGATTTGCCAAAATGTTTTTTGAACACAGTACTGAAATAGCTTGCAGTGGAAAAACCGCAAAGGTCACTAACTTCTGTCACCGTATATTTTCTGCCTTGAATAAGCTCAAGTGCATATTCCATTCTTACCGTTTTTATAAAATCAACAGGTGACTGTCCGGTAAGTGATTTTATTTTTTTGTATAAAAGAGAGGGGCTAACATTCATCTCCATGGCAAATTCATCTTTTCCGAATTCAGTATTGGCAATATTATTTCGCACTACATCCAGCATGTTTTTTAGAAACTTATCATTAAGTTCATTGCCCAGTATTGTAACATTAATGTTCTCCTTAGTGAGCTTAAGTGCATTGTTTCTAACTGTTTCCCTGTTAAGAATTATTGTTTTGATCTTTTGCTGTAACAAAGTCACGTCAAAGGGTTTGGTGAGATAATCATCTGCACCAAGTCCGAGTCCGTGAAGTTGTTGTGCTTTTTCTGTCAGGGCAGTAAGGAGAACAAATGGAATGTGCGAAGTTTCGGAAGTTGATTTAATAATTTTACATAATTCAAAGCCATCCATGTTGGGCATCATAACATCTGACACTACCAAATCGGGATATTGGTTTTGAATTAACTCCCAGGCTAAAGCACCATCGTTAGCTGTGAGAACTTCGAACTCATCACTTAGTGAAAGCTTAAGAAAATCAAGAAGATCATCGTTGTCTTCAACAAGCAGAATGCGCATTTCCTTAGGGCTTGTCCCTGAGTCTTCTTCTGTGTTTTCAATGTTATTATTGTGTGGAACAGGTACCACAGTTTCAGCAATCAGCTGACTGATATTGCGGGGTGATTTTGTTTCCACTTCTTTGAATGGAATGGTAATTTCGAATTGGGAACCTTCGTTTTCTTTGCTTGTGAAAGTAATTTTTCCTTCATGGAGTTCGACATAATTTTTAACCATAAGGAGGCCTATACCTGATCCTACAATTTTAGAATTTATGGCATTTTCGCCCCTATAGAATTCTTTAAAAAGCTGCTTCTGAGCTTTGTGGCTGATACCTATTCCACAGTCTATTACTGACAGTGACCATGAAAGATTTGAGCAATTGAGATTTACATCAACATTGCTATCTGATAGAGAATATTTTATGGCGTTGGAAACAAGGTTGTCAAGTATTTTTTCAAGCATTGTTTCATCGACTGCAGTGATGTATTTAGGAATATTTGAAGAAAATTGCAGTCTAACATTCTTTGTTCCTGCAAGCGATTCAAACATTTGTATCCTATATCTCATAAAGTCAACCAGCTCGACCATCTTCAATGAAAGCCTGCTTTTCCCAATATCGGCTTTCTGAAACTCCATCAATTGGGTTACAACCGATGAGAGCCTTCCTACCTGTTCGGTTGCCAACTTGAGGTAATGACGGCCTTTTTGAGATAGGTTTGATTCCTTTGTCAGCTCTTCAACCGGAGCTTTTATTAAAGTCAGCGAGGTACGTATGTCGTGGGCTGTATTAGTGAAAAATCGTACTTTTTCTTCTGTATGTTCTTGTTTAAGCCTATTTATATAATTCCAAAAAATAAAATAAATAACGGAGGAGGCAATTAGAAAAATTATTATCAGAAACCACCATTGGACCCAAAAGGGTGGTGTAATTCTGATTTTGATATCTCGTTCAGCAAGAATTTGAGATAAAGAATTGTCGTATAACCTTAATTTCAGAATGTAATTTTTATTGCGAATATTACTGAAACTAAGTATCCTGTTGCTGGTTGGCTGAGACCAATCCTTATCAAGACCTTCCATCTTCCACGATAATTTGGATCCTGATGCAACACCGATAGGGATAAGTTCAAATGTTAGGGTGTTCTGATTATATTTTAGTTTTAACGATTCAAGGGAGTCGAGCGGAGTATTTAGTTTAAATGATGATATATCCCTTATTGAACGACCTGAGATGCTCAAATCCTGAAGGAAAATCTTTCCGGAAGTATTAAATTCATGTAATGTATTTGGATTGAATATTACTGCACCATTGTTTGTTCCCCATACTAACTGACCGTTTTTAAGTTTGAAGTGCGAATTCCGGTTAAAGGAAACGCTTGATAAAGAGTATATTGAAGAAAAAACTAATGCGCTTTTTCTTTCGGGGTCGAAGCGGCAAAGACCATTTTCGGTACCAAGCCATAGATATCCGTCGGAATAAGCAACACTATTGACAAAATTTGAGGGTAATCCCTCTTGTATTTTAAATTTCTCACTTCTGTCTGTCAGATGGTTATATCTTATTAGCCCTTCTCCGCTTGTACCAAGCCATATAATGCTATCCTGTACAAGTATGTCATGTATAAGCAATCCGTTAAGAAGAGGTGTCACTGACCCCGTTTCGTTGTCAGATAGGATCAGCCCATATGTGCAGCCAAAGAGCATATTTTCTCCATTGAAATCAGAAAGCACATTAATAGGCTGAATGGAATATTTTCTAAAAGAATTATCTGAAAACTTATACCGGACAACCTCTTTATTTATGCCACCAATCCAAATATCACCGTTGCTGTCTTTAATTATATCGAATACGAAATCATTGATAAAAGGAGAACTTTCTTCTATTTGGGAATAGTGGGCAAGCTGCCTGCCTGTTTGTCCGTCAAGTATATACACACCCGAAGAATATGACCCTGCCCAAATACGTCCCTCCTTGTCTTCGCACAAGGTCAGAAATACCTGGGCTTGTTCCTGCTTGTTGACATAGAAGCTATTCCATTTATTTTCTGACACATTCCAACAGCTGATACCATTATTTGTTGCAAACCATATCTTACCGGATTGGTCTTCTATTACGCAGTTAACATCATTGTTAATCAGTGAATTTGTATTATTTGGGAGATGGGTATATTGAGTTACGCCAGGTGATGAGATGTCGAAATAAGAAATTCCACCGCTGTATGTGCAAATCCAAACCCTTTTTTTACAATCGCAAAAAATATCATAAACTCCGTTTCCTCTTAGGGATAAAGGGTTGTCGTTGTTTTCTTTATAAACATTAAGGACTTTAGTGCCGGTTCTGTCAAGTTCCCACAATCCTTGTCCGTCGATGCCTATCATTAAAGTTGAGCCTGAAATAGATTCGATGGCAAGAATTGGTTGATTTGGAAGATTGCTGATTAATGACTTTAAGTACTTACCAGAGTTAAAATCGTAGTAATATAGTCCGTTTGAAATAGTACCAACCCAAAGGCGGTTTAATTGCCGATCGAAATAAATTTCTGAAGCTTCAAAGTAAAACGGACTCTTATGAAGAATTTCGCCGGAATGTGATTTAGTATCGAAAAGGATTATCTCATAATTGTTAGTAAATATAATTTGTGAGTTGTCAATCCATAAAGCCTTATGAATAAGTGAAGGATAATTGTTAATTAGAGAAAGCTTTCCATCCTCCAAAATGAATAAGCCTGTAGAAGTAAAAAACCAATAAACATTGTTTTCATCTGTGAGAATTGAATTAAGACTGAGGTAATTTGAATTCAGCTCACGGTTAAGGTTTATAATCAGGTCGAAGCGGTCGAAAACATCGTTGTATTTAAACACCTGCCCATTGTTGGTAAACGCGAGGAGTTGCGAACGTTCGTACAAGAGTTTGATAGTGATGATATTTGCAGTTTCGTAAGGAAGCTGGTAAGTTTTGTATGCATCGCCTGTAAGTCGTAGGATACCGGTTTTTGAAGAAACCCAAATGAAGCCTGTATTATCCTGTATGACAGAATTTGCTTCGCGAACAGAGATGCGGTGGAGGTCGTTAATATTATAGAATTTCACATCGGAGGCGGAAGCAAGTGATGCTAAAAGGACGAAAATGAGGGTTATGGTTCTGAATTTTAAAATCATAACAAAGTTGTGGGTTTATTGGAATGTAAAAATAATCAAATTAAGGATTACGACAAATAACCAAGGTGTAGCTATTTAGTTGGAATTAGTATTATTCATATGAATTCTGGAATATATCTAATATTAATGTCTTGAGTGATTTCCTTTTATCTTTCTTTTCCTTTCGCCAATCCCATGGAGCTTTCGGATTGTCCATTGACCACAAACCGGTTTTTTCTTTTTTTGCTTTCAGTTCAAGGTCCGCCAATTCCTTGTTTTTATTGTATTTCTTGAAATGCCATGCCATTCCTTGTTTGATTAACTCTTTGTTGACACAAACATCTCCAACATAAACGTAAGCCAAAACTCGCTTGTAAGCATCCTTTCCAGTCTCTTCAACCCTAACATTTTTATTGAAACACAATTCTGATATAGCTGTAGTAGCTTTCAGTCCGAAATCCTGCCCTTTTTCCGGACAGTCAATTCCTTCAAGTCTGATTTTGATTTGCTTTTTATCCTTTGTAAGAACGGTAAAAGTATCACCATCAGTAATACCTATTACTTTGGCAGAGAATATGTTGGATCCACAGATATTAAAAGATATAAGGAAGAATATTATAATAGGAACCAGCTTGGTCATCGCTAATTATGTTTTATTATTTATTATCATTTACTTTCTGTATAACAGATTAGGGGAGGATTTAAAAGAACCGATTTTTCTCAAATGTACAAAATGGAATCTTTTATTTTTAATAAAGAGGGGATTGAAAGATAGCAACAAGACACCAGAGTGCCACCAAAGAGCCACTTTCTCCCATTAATAAGCTTACTAATGGGAGAAAGTGGCTCTTTGGTGGCACTCTGCTGAGTCTTTACTATTAATTTGCGAAATCTTTATCGTTAAGTTGAATGCTGTTTATCCCGGCATGAAGTTCTTCATTTGAATAACCTTTGTCGAAGAATGCAAGAACTTTATCTGTCAGGGCTAATGCTGCTTTGAATTGTTTAATCTTGTTTTTATAAAATTCCTTCTGAAAATACAGAGAAGAATTTTCCGGTAGTTGATAATTGTTCATTATGATTGAGCTTTTGGAGTAAGAAGGAATATAAGCTGTATTATAAAGATTTGAATAATTTGAATAGTAAATAGGATTGTACATATAGCTGTAAGCTCCTGTATAACCATAATTTATGTAAGCTACATTTACTAAACCTGCAGCAACTCCCTGAACTACTCCTGCAGCTACAGCACCTAGGATTTCTGCCGCAATTATTTTAGCATTTACTCCAAACAATTCAGCTTTTGCATCTTTAAGTGACTGTTGGTAATATTCGTTTGCTTTATGGAAGTTCTCTTTTGAGTTTTGAATATCATCCTTGGCAAGATAATAATCTGCAAGAAAATGGTTTTTTCGCGCATTCGACTCGTAGTTATCACCGGATATAATTGTGTTTGCACCTTTTTCAAAGAGATACAATGCAACATCCGGATTATTGTAAAGGCATGATAAAGAAAAGGCTGAATGTCTTTTAGAATTTATATAATCTATTTCGGCTTCGTAGTTAAGAAGAGACTCAACTATTTTAATATTGATCCCGTTGGTTTTAGCAGCTTGCATTAATGGAGTTATATCATTTCTTGTTTTTTCATTTGGCGATAGACCTTTTTCTAAAAGAATATTTGTAATATCAATGTTGTTGGCCGATATGCTTTTTATAAGAGCACTCACACCTTCAGAGTTTCTAACTGTAAGGTCAACGCCCTTATCTAAAAGAAAGTAAAATATTCCTGAAGTATCTTTCTCAATTGCAAGCAGGACAGGATAAGTGTAGGTTTTGTTACCAATAAATTGGTTCATATCATAACCTGCATCCGAAAATATTCTGACCATGTTTAATTGACTATTGCTTATTGCATAATAAACAGAAGGATAACCATCATAATCTTTCATTGTAAGATCGACATTTTTGCTGATCAACAGATTTACAATTTCAATGTTGTTACTTTTAACTGCTTCCATAAGAGGAAACGAATAATTGTAAGTTCCGTTGATTTTGGCACCCTTTTCGATCAGTAATTTTGTAAGTTCGTTATTGCCCGTTTTTATTGATTTTACCAGATTTGAAACTGTTGGTTTGACCTTGTCATAATTAGGGGCAGTAGTTGCAACATTCTGCATTGTAGAACAACCGGTAAAAGAAAGTACTGATACCGTTACGATTAGGGCTAAAATTAATTTTTTCATGATTTTAAATTTTATAGTGAATACTAATTTGCTTCACTATTAAAATCCGTTATCAAGAAAACGTTAACACTGATTTTGAAAAAAGATTAATTTTTTTATTCCACCATTACAAATGCAGCCCATTTCTCTGGGTTGTCAGGATATTTGGATCTTATAGTC
>CAYMTR010000028.1:0-40415 GCA_964393405.1 uncultured Prolixibacteraceae bacterium | reverse complement strand
GCAAAACAGACTGTAATACTCCATTATCCAGATAATGAATCTTTGGAGCTTTGACTAGACGTTTAGAAGAATTACGCTCCCATGAAGGCAAATTAACTGTCTGATAACTCAATTCAAGGTATTGAATGTAACGTTGAACTGTCTTGGCCGATAAACCAATTTGAGTGCCGAGAGCTGAAGCATTAATAAGGTTTCCGGTCTGTATAGCAAGAGCCTTCTGCAATTTAATGAAAGGCTCAAGATCTTTGAAAGAAGCCAGATCACGAACATCACGTTCAAGATAAGTTCTGACATAATTATGCAGCCAAAGATATCGGTTTTCATCGGTCATAGAATTTTCAGTAAGAGCAGGATAGGCCCCGAATTTAAGGTAATGATCCCATGCACGCTTCTTTTCCGGCATCCTTTTATCGAGTAAAAAAGAAGGAACATATGATTGATCGGCTGAAGGATTCATAAATGTTTGCTGAAAAATTGAATCAATGATTTCATCATTCCAATCGTCTGTCGCCAACTCAGGCAAGGTTAGTGGGTAGATATCAGTAATTACACAACGACCTGCAAGGCTTTCATTAACCTGCTTCATTAGAAGTAGCTGACTTGAACCTAACAGAACAAAACGTGGATCGCTCCACTGGTCATATACAGACTTTATACTTTCAATTAGAGTTGGCTCTTTCTGTATTTCATCAAGTATTGCCCTTGGATACAGTAAATTCCACTGAGCAGCAGTCATTTTCAAATATTCGCCTCGTAATACAGGATCTTCAATCGAAATGTATTTGAATTCCGGAAAGACATTCTTTACAAACGTTGTTTTTCCTGTCTGTCGTGCACCTGTAAACACAAGTATTCTTCCTAAATTTGAATCTTTAATGCTTTCAATAAAAGATGTAATCTTTCGCGCTTTCATATCAGATGGTTTTATTAGGTAAAGTTAACAAATAAAACGTGAATTCGGACATTCAATTCCTAATTTTACGCCATTATTGGTACTATTGATGATTAATAAGGATTGAGGGAAACCCACCCCTACCCCTCCAAGGAGGGGATTCTGTTCATTTGATAGAATATACAATTGGACATTAAGAATAAGGGGGTTCATAAAAGGAGGAATATAAAATTTGATTTAAAGGGAATAAAGTTGAGATTTATAAAATATCTTTACATTGATATCTAATAAAATTATTTACAATTACGAGATAAATTAAATAACATGACAACAATAATAATAAACGAAAAAACGAAAAAGGGTAAAATCATTATTGAACTCATAAAAGAAATCGGAGTTGGCAAAATCATTGACGAAGCAAAATATATTTCTAATCAAACAACTATTAGCGCAATTGAAGAAGCTAAAGCAGGATATACAACAAAATGTTCTGATTTTGATGATTATTTAAAAAAGACGAAATAATATGTATTCATTGGAATTCACCAACCAATATTTAAAAGATGTGAAGAAAGCTCGCAGACGTGATTTTGATGAAGAAAAACTTAACACCGTTATTAAAATACTTTTGACAGGATTAAAATTACCTGTAAAATATAACGAACATCGATTAAAAGGCCAATATAACAGTTTATTTGAATGTCATATATCTCCGGACTGGCTATTGATTTATTCAAGAGATGAAAATATTAAGTTGATAACCCTTATACGAACAGGCTCACATTCTGATTTATTCTGAATTTTGTATATATGATCAAAAAAAGTGGTAAAGAACTAATAAGGAGCCTTACAAGCAAAATACTCTTGAACAAAAAACTTCCATACCTCCTAATTACCTCAGCTCTAATCTGCTATTCCCTGTTTTCCCTGCCTACACCAAGGGAATACGGGTTTGCTGAACTTATAATTGCTGTTTGCCTGATCGGTTTTGTTGCAATAAATATCAAAAGCAACATTCGCTTTATTTTCAACAAGGAGAGAAATTGGGAAAAGATATTGATAATTGTTGCAATGGTGCTTGCTGTAGGATTGCTTATTATCGGGCTTATAAACAAACATCCTCTCTTTGACATAGCACGAGATCTGATCCCCCTACTCTATCTCTTCCTTCCTGTGATGATATTCAGCACAATTGCCAAAGAGCCCCTACTTTGGAGAAAAGGGATTGCAGCACTCCTGGTATTTTCAGCCATTGCAATGACAATCAGGTACTGGGCGTATCCGGAAACAAATTTCTCAATGATTGGAAAGGAATATCTGCCATTTGGAAAAGGAATGTTTGTGTTTGAACCATGTACCATCTTCTCCTCCACCCTGCTAATAACGTTTCCGTTAGTTGGTAGTACAGGATTAAGAAAGTCGATAGATATAATCCTCAGAATTGCAATGTTTTGTGCAGGGATGTTTATGCTAACACTACCTGTGGCAGCAATAATGAGAGGACAGATAATTCTGGTTTTAATAGCTGTAACCATAACTGCAGGATATAAGATTTACACTGTTGACCCCAAAAAGAGATATTATATTATAACAGGAGTAGGACTTTCATTAATAGTTATTTGTCTGATTTTCTTTCACGAGATAATATATTTCGCAAAGATTTTGCTGCTAAAATTTCAGCATGCCGGGCTAAATATGAAAGACGAAGAGGCGATGAGGATAATAAAACAAGCGGTTTCGAGTCCGGCAGCGTTAATTTTCGGGAAAGGATGGGGAGCAACGTTTCTCAATCCAGCAACAGGAGATGCAGAATACACAAGGTTTACACATAATGTGTTCACTTACTTCCTGTTGAAAGGAGGATTGACGGGGGTTGCCCTTTTTGGTATTTATTTCGTATGGATAATTAAACTGTTGATAAAGGCATTGAAAGATGTGAACCTGCCTATATTCTTTGCAATTTTAAACACACTGATAATACATTTCATGTTGGAGGGAGGCTTCAAGCTGCTATCAATGGGATTAATAATCAGCATACTTTACACTTTCAACATGAGTAAAGAAAAAGAAACCACTGTAGGATGAAAGTTTCAATAATAACAATATCGCTTAACAGTTCGCAAACTATAGAACACTGCATAAGGTCGGTGGATAGGCAGACCTACCCCGACATTGAGCATATCATAGTTGACGGAGGCTCGAATGATGAGACAGTTGAAAAAATTCAAAACACGGGAGGCAGGGTATCAAGGATAATATCAGAACCCGACAAGGGGATATACGATGCATTGAATAAAGGCATTGCGTTGGCGACCGGTGAAATAATCGGGATTCTTCATTCGGATGATTACTTTGCAACTGAGGAGACGATAGCAAAAATAGTAGCAAAGTTTGAAGAAGGGATGAATAGTGGGAAGATTGACGGAGTTTATGGGGATCTGGAATATGTAAAGACAGAGACGGAGGAAAAAAGGAAGAGATATTGGAAGAGTATTCCTTTTAATCCTGAGGAGATAAAGAAAGGGTGGATGCCGCCGCATAATACATTGTTTCTGAGGAGTGACGTATATATAAAACATGGCAATTTCGACATAAACTACAAGATAGCATCGGATATTGACTTCATGATAAGGGTTTTCAGGGATGATACCTTAAGGTTTGAGTATATTCCGGAGGTAATAACAAAGATGAGGGTTGGAGGGGCTAGCAATAAGCCGGGAAATTTCATATTGAAGAACCGGGAGTACCTTCAGGTGATAAGAAAAAATGAAGTTGGGGGGATTGAGACGTTGGTGAGGAAGTTAGTGGGAAAGGTGTGGCAGTATATACTGTTTTATAAATAGCCATTAAATAAAAATTCAAATTCAATTAATCGTTTATTAAAATTTTTAAGATGAAACAAATAGTAACTATATTTGTTAATAGAAAGAACGCTTTTTAAATAAATATTTTATGAGCAAAACAATTTCACCGCCATTAACTGAAGAACAAATAATACGTCATGCCATAACTAAGTCAGGGAAAAACGCTTACATTACTGCTTTAAGAAAGGGTGTTGCAGTTACGGTATTGAATGGTAATAAAATTCAAAGGGTTCATCCAAATGGAATAATTGAAATTATTAGATCAATCACTAAACCCAATAATAGAGTTGCTTCGACCCGTATTAAATTAAAGTGAGTATCCAAAAACGTTTGAGAATTTTTGCTGGTCCAAATGGCTCAGGTAAATCAACTATATTCAATTTTGTAAAAGTAAACGGAATTGATATGGGTGTTTATGTTAATGCCGATGACATTAAAAAAGAGCTTAATGATAACGGCTCCATAAATTTACAAAACTATAATATTACTACATCGGAAAAGGAAATAAAAGACGCTATCAAACAATCTACCATTTTTGCAAACACACAGCATCAGGAGATAAGTGACTCCATGACATTGAAATACAGCCTTCTATGCTGCAATAACTGCAATTTATCTGATTATTTGTCTACTTTTATTGCCGAGTTTATAAGGTATAAATTATTAGAAAGTTCCCAAAAGTTCACTTTTGAGACAGTTATGTCTCATCGATCAAAAATTGATTTTATAAAGAAAGCACAACTTTCAGGTTATAAGACTTATCTTTACTTTATTTCACTAGAAGATCCTGAATTAAATAAAGGAAGGGTAAATGCACGAGTTTTAATGCACGGTCATGATGTTCCTTTTGAGAAAATAGAGTCGAGGTATTTTAAATCTATGGAATTGCTTATAGAAGCTGTTAAAAACGTTGACAAAGCCTTCTTCTTTGATAATAGTAATTCTTGTCCGGAATTGTTTGCAAGATACGAAAATGGAGATATTATTATTGACATGCCCAATCAAGTTCCTCAATGGTTTTATACTTATCTGTTAAACAAAATTAAAACTTTTTAAATCCTGTCTTACAAATTGATTTTACCTTCCCACGCAATAAGTTTTAAACCCTATGCCTTTGAGCTCTTCCTGGTTAAGTAAGGCCCTGCCATCGAAAATATGGGCAGGTTTCTTCATTCCTTCAAATACACGTTTCCATTCGTAATTCCGGAATTCGTCCCATTCGGTAAGAACAGCTACAGCATGAGCATCATCCATTGCCTCATAAGGATTGTTGTGAACATGCACCAAGTTGAAGAACGGGGAATCCTGAAAGTTATCGATCAACATAGCAAGGTCGCGCATGATCTGTTCCTCCGACACTTTTGGGTCGTAGATATGAATTTCGGCGCGATCCTGAAGTAATTCTTCTGCCACATAAATAGAAGCACTTTCGCGGGTATCGTTGGTATCCTTTTTGAAAGCCCATCCGAGGAAGGCAATCTTCTTTCCTGAAATAGTATTGTTGAGAGTAGAGATAATATTGGAAGCAAAGCGGTGTTTCTGATAGTCGTTCATCAGCTTCACCTGTTCCCAGTAGTCGGCCACCTCTGTAAGGTTAAGGGTACGGCAGATATAAACAAGGTTCAGAATATCCTTCTGGAAGCATGATCCGCCATAGCCAACCGATGCCCTGAGGAATTTACCACCGATACGGTCGTCCTTTCCCATAGCACGGGCAACCTCTTCAACATTGGCGCCAGTCTTTTCGCAAAGGGCAGAAATAGCGTTTATAGAAGAGATGCGCTGAGCAAGGAAGGCGTTAGAAGTGAGTTTTGACAACTCCGACGACCAAACATTAGTACGTAAAATCTTTTCAGGGGCTACCCAATTAGAATATATAGCAGCAAGAGTGTCGCCTGCTTTTCTGCCGTCATCAGTTTCTTCAGAGCCTATAAGCACTCTGTCGGGGTTCAGCAGGTCGTCGATGGCGGTACCTTCGGCAAGAAATTCAGGATTAGAAAGAACCTGGAACTTCACTTTACGCGCTGAATGAGCAAGAATCCTTTTGATTACGTCGACAGTGCGAACAGGAAGGGTTGATTTCTCGACAACAATCTTATCATCCTTTGCCACTTCGGCAATCTGTCGGGCACAAAGTTCAACATATTTAAGGTCGGCAGCCATCCCCTTCCCTTTCCCGTAGGTTTTGGTAGGAGTATTGACCGACATGAAAATTATCTGAGATTCATCAATAGCTTTATCTATATCGGTAGAAAAGAAGAGGTTTCTGCCACGAGCTTCGGCAACAACTTCCTTTAATCCGGGCTCATAAATTGGGAGATTATCGAGGTTTGGGTCGTTCCATGCGTTAATACGTAAAGGATTGACATCTACTACTGTTACTTTAACTTCGGGGCATTTCTGAGCCATCACGGCCATAGTTGGTCCGCCAACATATCCGGCACCAATACAACAAACTGAAATATGGGTCATAAATTTGGTTTAAATTTGATTTTATGCAACAAATATAAAATAAAAGTTGCATGGAAGAAGTTTAAATATCAATTGCACCTATTAATTAACAATAATTAAAACAATCAAAATATTTTTGATAACGTATGAATAATAATGATTAAAATTTTATTTTTGCGATGCCATGCCTAAAAAACTTAAAACAATACTATTACTAACCTTATTACCCTATTTTATTTCAGCCCAGACATTATCATCGGGGCACAGATGGTACAGAGATTGGAGTGCAGGTTTTTCAACCGGCGTTAGTCTGTTTGCCACAGAAATAAAAAAGGACTTCTCGAAAGCGGGAATGGATATGAATTCCAATCTGACGGGCGCTTTCAGCTTACATCTTGATAAAAGGTTTCCCGGAAACTTCGGTTTGGGAATTGACTTCGAGAAAAACTTCTTCTCGGGCGATAAAACATATCCCAACAAGATGAACTGGTTGATGTACGATGTCAGGTTCAACAACGAAATTTCGCATTTTGTTCCCGACCCGGTTTATTTCAAAACAAACGTTACTTCAATGTTTATCAACATGTCGTACAACTTCCCTAATTTCAATAACTACAGGGGGGAGATAAAAAATTTCAATATATTTATTCGAGGGGGAATCGGGTTTACAAGCATAGGAACGGAGCTTGGCTATAAGAATGCTGAAAGCTACGTGGAAGCAAATCTTCCTAATCCAATATACGAAAAAGGACAAGGAGTACACTCCATTAGGGACTTCTACCCCACCCTTCATGGTGGCGGAGGTGTCAACTATTACATTTCGCCCAGGTTTTCCCTTTCGGCAGAGCTTATGATGCTGTTTATCAGCTGCGACTACCTCGATGGAGTACAAAACTACGAAGCAAGCATAATGCCGGGACAAAAAACTGTAATCAACAGGATGGAGGTTTACTCCATGATTCCCGAGCTGAAGGTTGGGGTAAAATACTACTTCAACTGGTTTAAGAGGAACCTATACAACAGTGCATGGGAGAAGAAACAGGAAGGATTTAAGAATCCGTTCTTCCATGGGGAAGTAAAGGTGCAGACAGCGGAATAAAAATATAATTTTTCAAAAATGAGATTTAATATTAAAAGGATAAAGGGCGTATTCGATACGCCCCTACGGGTGGTTCTGTTGATGTTAGTGTTTGTTGGGGGTGCGAGGGGTCAGTATAGTTCGAGTAATGAAATTTCGGTGGGTGCAGCGTTATCGACAGGTGCTGAACTGCCATTCTGGTTTACACACAATCAATCGGGAAAATATTCACTGGGTGAGAAGAGTATTCAGATGATGGAGCTTGAGAGTCATCATAGTTACGATTCGTTGTTTGGTAGTCCCTTTGGAGTAAAAGGAGGAGTAGATTTCATTGCCTCTCATGGCGGGAACTTCGATTTTCAGTTTAATGAACTATATGCAGGAGTCTCGCTATGGGGTTTCAAGCTTGAAGGTGGACTTTTTAATGATTCAGAATATTTCAGTGGACTATCATCTACAAATGGAGATATAGCAAGGAGTCTGAATGCAAGACCATATCCAAAGGTAAGGTTTGGCACTGAGGAGTTTATACCATTTTTCTTCTGGAAAGACTGGTTTAGCTATAAGGCAGAGTACGATGAAGGGTGGCTGGGGCAAAACCAGGCGGTGGTAGATGCCCACATGCATCATAAGTCGCTGTATGCGAAATTTAAATTTAAAAAAGAAACATACTTTACTTTTGGGCTAAACCATTTTGTACAATGGGGAGGAGTGTCGAAGAACTACGGTCAGTTGCCCGACAGTTTTAAATCATATCTGAGGTATATTACGGGGAGTTCGGGAAGTTCCGATTTCCTTGAAACAGATCAGCTTAATGTTGCAGGCAACCAGTATGGATCATACTATATGGAGCTCGCTTTCAAAAGAGATAAATACAATTTGACGTTTTATTACAGTCACCCGTTTGAAGACCATTCGGGCATGGAGATGGACAACTGGCGTGACAACCTGTTGGGGGTTTATGTTGATTTAAAAAAGCCGGGGATAGTTGAAAAGGTGGTATATGAGTTTATGTACACAAAGCACCAGAGCGGGCATATACATCAGTTTCAGGTGATGAGGGGGCTGGACAACTATTTCAACCATGGTGTTTATTATTCGGGGGCTACATATGAAGGGTTTGCAATGTGTTCGCCATTGTTTTCGCCGTTGGTAATTGGAGAAGATGGCATTTCATATGGATTTGAAAATAATCGTCTTTCGATGCACCATGTAGCAGCGGAGGGGACATTATATAAGAATTTGAGTTGGAGTGGTATGGTAACATACACCAATAACTTGGGAAAATATTGGGCACCTTATACGCCAGCGAGGAATCAGGTATCGGCGATGTTCAGTTTTGAGTATTGCAATCCTAAGTTTCCGGTAGATATATCGCTATCGTTAGCGGGCGATTTTGGGGCGATGTATGAGGATAGAGGTGGAGTGATGTTGGGAATTGGGAGGAAGTGGTAGAAGTCGCGTGGCGACGACAGTATGGCAGAAAGATGGAGGAAAACCCACCCCTGCCCCTCTCAGGAGGGGATAGGATTCTGCGCAATTGATGCATTCTACCATACTTGCACTCCTACGGGGCTGAAAACAAAGGAAAAAATTCCTGAATCGTAATCTTTGAAAGAACTTTTTTATGACCTACCTTCGCAAAAAAAATCACTATATATTATGCAAACAAACATTAATCTTGAACAGTTTATTAAAACGTACATAACAAAAAGGGACGAAAGTCTTTTAAAAGTTGATTTTGAGAAGTATGATACAGAGCTCAGCGATAGGATCAACGGAAAAAAGGTGCTTGTAATTGGAGGAGCCGGAACGATAGGTTCCTCGTATATCAAAGCAATATTAAAATTCAAAATATCGAAGCTGGTGGTCGTTGATATCAATGAAAACGGCCTGACAGAGCTGGTTCGCGACCTTAGGAGCTCGACCGGATATAACATACCCGATGAATTTATAACCTACCCAGTAAACTTTGGCGACCGTGTGTTTGAAAAGATATTCAGGCACCACGGACCTTTTGATATCGTGGCAAACTTTGCAGCGCACAAGCATGTAAGGAGTGAGAAGGACATCTTTTCAATTGAAGCAATGATAGAAAACAACGTGTTGAAAGCGCGTAAGCTGCTCGATATGTTGCTCGAGTGTCCGCCGGAACATTTCTTCTGTGTGTCGACCGACAAAGCCGCCAACCCTGTGAACCTAATGGGGGCAAGCAAAAAGCTGATGGAAGAGACGATAATGTCGTATTCCGATAAGTTGCCTATCAAGACAGCGCGTTTTGCCAATGTTGCCTTTTCAAACGGAAGTTTGCCGATTGGTTTCATCGACAGGATGCAGAAAAACCAGCCATGGTCGTGTCCGCTGGGGATAAGGAGGTTCTTTGTTTCGCCTCAGGAGTCGGGAGAGCTATGCCTGATGGCTTCGATAATGGGTGAATCGGGAGATATCTTTTTCCCGAAACTTAATGAAGAAAGAGACATGATACCATTTGACCAGATAGCAATTGATTTGTTGCATTTTATGGGGATGGAGCCGGATATTTGTGCGAATGAAGAGGAGGCAAGAAAGAAGGCAGAGGAATTGGAAAAAAGGCGTTTGCAATACGCCCCTACGAGTGGGGATGAAATGTGGCCGTTATATTTCTTTGGATCGGACACATCGGGGGAAAAGACATATGAAGAATTTTTCACTAAGAAGGAAGAGTTGGACATCGATTCGTTCATCAATCTGGGGGTAATAAAGAACTCAGTAAAGAGAGACAGCAAAGAGATAGACGAGATATTTGCAAAACTGCATGAATTGTTTGAATCGGATAATGTTACCAAAGGAGCGATAGTTGATATTCTGAAGGTATACCTGCCCAATTTTGAACATATTGAGACAGGCAAGGGTCTTGATTCCAAAATGTAAAGGTTTGTTAATAACTGAATTTTGTTATATTAATTTTGTAGCTTATTTTTGGTGCGCCAATGAGGAATAAAATAAATATAACGATATTTTTCATCCTATTTCCGTTTATGCTATTTGCCCAAACCGGAAGATTAAATCAGACGTGGTATAAAGACTGGAACTTTGGTATTCTGGGGGGGATGAGCTATTTCGGTACAGAAATCAAGAAAGACTTCTCGAGGACTGTAATGGACATGAATTCCAATCCTACAGCTACCTTTGCTTTTCACCTTGACAAAAGATTTGAGAGTCAGTTTGGAGTAGGAATTGAGTTTGAAAAGAATTTTTTCTCCGGAGCTAAAACATTTACTGACAATATAATATGGCTAAAATATGATGGCCGTTTTAACACCGGAGAATCACATTTTATAGCAAAACCTATCTATTTCAAGACCAATGTTACCACCTTCTTTTTGAATGCAACATACAACTTCAATAACTTCTATAATGAATTGGATCTTTTATCCAATTACAATATGTATTTAAAATTTGGGCTTGGGCTATCAACAATAGGAGTTGAAATGGGATATAAAGATCCCCTTGTTTATAAAGAGGCGAAACTGCAAAATCCTCTTTATGAAAAAGGACAAGGCATTCAATCGATAAAAGATGTTTACCCGTCATACCATGTCGGGACAGGATTGAGTTACTACTTATCACCGAGGATATCATTAAATGCGGAAATAACTTTTCTTTTTGTAAGCAACGATTATCTGGATGGAATACACAATTACGAAGCAACATACTTACCTGACAACAAGGTCGTCACCAACAGGCAGGAAGTGTATGGATTTGTAGGGGAATTGAAATTGGGTGCAACATTCCACTTCAACCTGTTTAGAAGAAAGCTTAACAACGGTTTATGGGAAGAGAATTTCGAGAAATTCAAGAATCCATTTTATGCAGATCCTGAAACAGCAATAAAAAAGGACACCGAGCTTAAGTAAGGTATTCGGCATTCAAGTCGCATATCGACGACAGTATGATAGAAAATATTAAATTTTGCACAACATATTCCCTAAATAATGCACAACATATTTCCTGAATTTTGCACAATCAATAATTCTTTATACTTTTGTAATGAAATAAACACCTAATAATGAGTTACATAAAAAGGATAATTGAAGAAGATTTATTAGATAAATTATCCGCTTCAGGTGCCGTACTTATAAAAGGGCCAAAGTCGTGCGGTAAAACAGCAACAGCTAAACAATACTCAAAAAGCATTTTAGAGATGGATAGGGACAGGGTTTCGGGAGTGAAGCGTGACCCATTAAAAGTGCGCAGTTTATTACGTTCAATAGCAAGAAACACAGCAACACTGGTTGATAACAAAACATTGGAGCAAGATGTGAAGACTTCTGAGCCCCTCCAAGGAGGGGATTGGATTGTGCGAAATTGTTGCAGCAATTAAAATGAAAGGGAAATTCTACCCCCAACGGTGAATGGAAGTCCTTCGAGAGTGCGTGCAACTTCAGTGTTATAATTTTCTTCCCAAATTAGGTGATTGAACCTTGCAACTTCATTCTTCGTATTCAGAACATTCAGCACATTAACACCCACTTCTGTATTGCATTTCCCAAGTTTAAACTGTTTGGAAATCTCAACATCGAGTTGCGAGAAGAGCGGTGAAGCCCCTATATCGAAACGGTAAGGTACTGAAGTAGAGCTTATATACGGACTACCGGATGCAAATTCGTAATCAATCTTGGCTGTCCATCCGCTATAATTAACAATCTCGGAGAACTTCAGTCGGTGAGGCCTATGGTTCAAGGAATTGAAGAGTCGGTTGCTGTTCTTGCCGGCCACTTTTTCCTGTGACGAAGAAAAAGAATACTTCAGATTGTGGCTAAAAATTCCATGATAGTATTGAAGAGCGAGATCGGCACCCAACCTTACACCACTACCCTGAACAATGCTATATCTGTAAACCCCGGCAGAAACCTCATCAGGAAAAAGAACTGCCCTTCCTGTTTCAGTCTTATAATAACCTTCGAGGGAAGCAGTAAGTCCGCCAAGCCTATATTTTGCGCCAAAGGTATAGTGATATGAGTCGAGGTAATTCTTAACGCCCTGGTTCATATACCACACATATTCGGTGTTGTAAGAAGCACCAAACCTTTCAGCCTTATAAAGATGCTGAACGTAGCGTCCGAAGTCAAAATAAAGCTTTAAATCATCAAATAGAGAAGCATTGACTGACACCCGCGGGATGAACAGGAAGTTCCCGGAGGAAATATCGTATAGACCTCTGACACCGCCGTTAATACTAAGGCGAGAAAAAGGAGAAAAATAAGCCTGATAGAAAGCCTGAACAATATGCTTGTCGGCTTTGACATTAACAGTGTCGATGTTTACAAAAGGCGCACTACCCACCTGCAACTGACTGAAGGAATAATTGCCGTTAAGGCTGTTCATTCGGTAATCAGCCCCAAACTCGTGAGAAAGCATGATTCCGGATATGCGTGTATTCCATGAAACGTCAAGGACGCTGCTATTAGAAGAGTATTTTTCAGATTGGCTTGCAATTTTCAGTTCCTGTTCAGAAATACCGACCCCTGCATCGATAGCAGAATAATCGCTGTTGGTAGTGAACATAGCAGCAAAATTGTGAGTCACCCTTTTAGAAGGATTGCTGTTCCATTTCAGTCCGTAGCCATAAAAGCGGTCGACATCGGTGAAATTCATATAATAATTGCGGGTGAAATCGAGGTTGTAATAGCGTTTTGAATTATCGTAACCAGTAATAAAACTGAGGGTAATATCATTCAGACTATCGGGACGGATAGAAATGTTGGCATTGACATCGTAGAAAGAAGAAGAAGGATTATTTAACTTCCATGATTCTTTGGCACTTGCAGAAGAAAGTTTCTGCGAGTTGGCAATATTCATGAAATAATAATTAGGCCATAAATCAGTAAGAGATTTCCGTGCTGCAACAGAAAAGGAGACCTTCCGGGAGACAGGGAATCCAGCGGTAAAACTTATATCGCTTAAACCTGCAGTAACAGAAAGTCGTGGTTTAAAGGCGTTAATGTTAGCAGAATAATCGTACAAACCGGAAGAACCATTATTATACGAAATATCGTATCCACCGCTTTTCATGAAAGAATTGTGGAGATACAAATTGTTGATATTGCTGATATATCCGAACAGATATTCGTGGTCGGGAATTTCGATGCCGTCAATCAGAACAAGATTATCGGCTGAAGAGACGGTACGGGTATTAAAGCGAAAATCATTGTTATAAACCTGTTTCAGGATGTTTTCTTCAGGATTAAGCCATAAGAAAATAGCAGTGTTGTCGCTAAGTTTAATGATCGAATCAATCTTTTCGTATCCCGGTCGGTCGGCTTTAATATCGATGCTTCCGAGGGAGAGGACCTGATTATAGAAATGAGCAGAGCGGTCGCCGGGGGCACATTTAGAATTACCGATCAGAACATTGGTAAACTTAAGTTTATTGCCGGTTTGAGCATCGTAAACATTACCAAAGAAAGAGTACAAGCGAGGTTTAGGCGGGATAATCGGCTGTTCGATTTTCACTGGAACAGGTTCAATCTTTTTGACCGTCCATTTAGGAATAACGGGTTTAGGGTCTGCAAGTTTGAACACCACCCAGGTGCCACCGATAAAGCGGTATCCAATAGGATATTTAACGCTAAGCATTTTCAATAAAGGTTCAACGGCCATTTTTTTCACGTCGAAAGAAACCTTTATTATAGAAAGGTAATCGTCGTCGAAAGCAAATCGAACTTTGTTAGACGCAGCGATTTTATTCAACACAGAATTCAGAGGCTGATTTTCGGCTTTAAATGTTATTGGGGATTGAGAAAATCCGTGTACAGTGAAAATCAACCAAAAGAAAAAAATAAGAAAGATATATTTCGATTGCCTAATTTGCATTTATATAAATTGTTTTTTGGTTCTCATCGACAGAATAATTGATATCCATTGCGAGAGAAATTATCAACAAACCTTCGTTGAGATTGTTTAAATCAACCTTTCCCGAGAAACTCCTTTGTGCTAGGGACTCATCAATAACGGTTTCGTAGCCGAATCGGTATCCTAAAAATTCGACAGGTTCGGATAGGTTGACCTTATTCCAATTGAAAACACCTGACAGTCTTTCGTTTACTTCAGTCGGGCTACATTCATAAGTACCTGAAACCTTACCGTTGTATGATTTCACCCCTTGTCCTGCCGACAATTTTACCAGATCGTCACCGAGAGTTACTTCCACAGAACCTTCGGTACAATCGACCTGCAGCATATCTTTAGAATAAGCAGAAACATAAAAAGAAGTACCGGTAACCTTCACCTCGCCACCATTGAAATTGACAGTAAAAAGCTTGCCTTTCTTGACATTAAAGAGAGCGTCGCCATTAAGAGAAACGCTACGAATGCCGGAGATATTCTCGAATTTATAATCTAAAGTTGAGTTTGAATTCAGGATAATACAGCTGCTATCGGGCAGATAAACAGGATTGACTTCAGCAAAAGAAGTACTAACAGAGTTCTCGATAACATTAAGGTTAAAGAGGTTAGAAAAGAAGAATATCAGAATTGCGGCAGCTGCGGCAACGGAACCAATAGCTACGTTGAGCCAAATGGTTTTACGTTTAGGAGCAGACTCTTCAAAGTTGATTGAACTTTCGAGATTTTGCCAAGCAATATCCTTAGACCTTTTGAACGGGACTTTGTATCCGTCGACAAGGTTATCGATCATATTGATGTTTTTATTCTCCATTTCAACGCTACATTTTATATTCGAAATTCTGTCGCAAAAGTTTCAGGGCCTTACTGATTTGCTTTTCGACAGCTTTAACGCTAATGCCAAAATTGGCAGCAATCTCCTGGTATTTTAAATCGTCGATACGGTTCATCAAAAAGAAGGTACGACATTGATCAGGGAGAGAAGAAATAGCCTTTTGTAGGCTTTTGTCGAACTCTTCCACTTCCATAATATACTGGGGAGATTCGTGTTCAATACTTTTCTCGCGGGTATTGACAAAGTTTAAGTCAAGCTTCTCGCGTTTTTTAGTGTTAAGGAATAAGTTGCGTGCGATTTTAAAAAGGAGGGGTTTTATTGTGTTATCGTCAACCTTTTGTCTGTATTCCCATAATTTAAGGAAGACGTCCTGTGATATATCTTCGGCAGCATCAATATCGCCGGACATATAATACAGATAATTTCTAACATGCTCGTAATGAGTGTCAAAAACCCCGCTAAACCACTCTTTCCCTTTTATAGTCTCAGTCATAGTCAGAATCAGGAAAAACCTGTAACATAATTTTAGGAAATACAAATCTACAAATTTTAGGTAATTAAAGTAATAGGTTTGTAAAAATGTAGGAAAAAAACCCTACCCTGCCCCTCCAAGGAGGGGATTGGAGTAGTGCGAATTTGTTGCAGCTACCATACTGACGTAGCTAGGCGACTTGGGGGGAGAATTGAAAGATTTCACCCCCTTATGTATGATTTCCCCCGTAAGTTTTTGGAAAAGGGGCGCATAATCGAAGAAATATTAGTGCATCATTTTTCAGGATTACTATATATTTGTACTTCAAATTAAATATGCGTTTCATATACACTATGACATGTAAATTTTTAAATATCTAATCTTTAACCATTAATCTATGATTGCAAATCCAACTTCTAAATTGAATCGGCGTAATTTGCTAATTACAAATTTATTGCTGATTTTCTTATTCGCATTTCAGGTTACTGTGTCGGCACAAAGCAGGCAGGTAACAGGAACTGTGAGAGATGCCAAGGGGGAAACACTCCCCGGCGTCAACGTTTTAATAAAAGGCACTACTGTTGGTACAATTACCGATTTTGACGGTCAGTACGCAATTTCTGTAAGCAAAGAAAGCGATGTACTTGTCTATTCATTTGTCGGTTATTTTGAACAAAGCATTACAGTAGGCGGTCAATCGCAGATCAACGTAGTTCTAAAAGAGGATGTCCTCCAGCTGGATGAAATTGTAGCCATTGGCTATGGAATTCAGAAAAAGAGTGATTTAACCGGATCAGTTGCATCAGTAAAGGCTGAAAGTCTGAAGAGCATGCCTGTCACCCGTGTTGACGATGCAATTCAGGGCAAAGCAGCCGGTGTGGTTGTGCTCAACAATTCAGGCCAGCCGGGATCAGCACCTGTTATCCGCGTAAGAGGACTTGCCACAGTAAACGGTGGTGACCCACTGGTAGTAATAGACGGAGTGTCAGGAGGATCGCTTGCCGACCTTAATCCATCGGACATTGAATCAATTGAGATTTTAAAAGATGCTGCTTCCCAAGGTATTTACGGTTCTGCCGGAGGTAACGGTGTTATTCTTGTTACTACAAAACACGGTAAAGAAGGAAGACTAAGTGTAAGTTTTGATTTTTTTGCCGGCTTACAACAGCCATGGGCAAAGAATTTCAGTATTTCAAATGCACAGGAATACGCAGCAATTTACAACCAATATCAGACAGGAACATTGCTGAAAGATGCATACTTTACAACTGACGGAACTAACTTCCTTGACCCAAAAACAGGTGAAGTTTTAACCAACACTAACTGGCTTGATGAAATATTCAGAACTGCATTCATGCACAATTATAATGTATCATTATCAGGAGGAAATAAAGTATCGAATGTATTCTTCAGTGCAGGATACAGCGGACAGGAAGGTACTATTCTCAAGACTTTCCAGAACAAGTTTACTGCAAGATTAAATTCAGACCATAAGATTACAAAATGGCTCACTGTAGGTGAAAACATCAACTTCTCGTCGACAGTAACATCAAACCAGGGAGAAAGAAACGAATACGGTTCACCAATAGCAACATCGGTACAGATGCTTCCTATAGTTCCGATTTTCGCTCCTGCTGAAACTGACGGTTCACAAAATTATGCATTCAAAGGCGCAGGTTTGGCTTCAAACGTAACAAACCCACTTGCACAGATAAATTATAACAACAACAGGAATAGGGGTACTTCAGTGTTTGGTAACGTTTATTTACGTGCCAACATCATTACAGGTCTTTCATTCGAAACAAGGTTCGGTATGAATTACGGACCAAGTACATTCAGAAGCTACACTCCTTCATTCACTATTGGAGCTGAAAATGACCCAAGTGCTTCACAGTCGGTTGGCTTAAGCGCATATAACAACAATGTATATTTCAGTGAAGGATGGCAGTGGCAGAACTTTCTGACATACAACTTCTCGCTTGCAAAGAACAACATATCGCTTGTAGCAGGTTATGAATCAGGAAAAAACAGCTGGGGTAACCTCAACAAGACAAAGAACTTCACTGAAGAAAGTGAAATGACTGACTGGGAAGCCTATAGCGACACAACAGGATTTAACACAATACAAAATAAAGATGTAACAACTTCAGGGTATGCATTCTTTGGAAGGTTGACTTACGACTATGCCGGAATACTTTTGCTTCAGGCAAATTTCCGCCGCGACTATTCATCGAAGTTTGGTCCTAACAACAGAGTAGGCAACTTCCCATCAATATCAGCAGGTTTGAAATTCTCAGAAATAAAGTTCATCAAAGACCTCAACGTAATTGATTTCGGTAAAATCAGAGTAGGTTACGGAACAACAGGTAACGGTGATATTGAACCATTCCTTTATCTTAACTCATTTGGTTCGCTGCCAATTTGCAGTTATCCTATCGACGGTGTTAATACATCATCGGGAGCAGCATTGCTGACAGCAGCCAACCCTGACTTAAAATGGGAAACAGTTATTACAAAGAATGCGGGTATTGACATAGGAATACTTGGGAACAGGATTAATATATCATTCGACCTTTTCCAGAGGAACAATGTTGACATGCTTCTTAGAAAATCAGTACCCCTTACAGTAGGTTACATGATTTCGGATGCCGGACAGGAACTTGGAGACGGTGCGCTCGACACAAGACCACTTGTAAACTATGGTACGCTTGACAACAGAGGATGGGAAGCTTCAATAGTATATAAAGATAAAGCAGGAGATTTCAATTTTGAAATAAACGCAAACATCACAAGTGCAGTTACAACAATTGACGACATTGGAGACCCATTATATGCAGGAACAGGACGTGGATTTTCAAACGTTTGCCGCACAGTAAACGGTCAGCCGGTATCAGCATTCTACGGATATGAAATAGAAGGCATCTATCAGGAAGACGAGTTTTCTTGGTTTAAGAACAAAGGTGGTAAATGGCAGAGTTATATTGTTGATCCTGAAGGAGCACAATCAATAAAGAACCTTTTCAACCTTGATGGATCACCTGCTGATGTAAGAACATTCTCAGCTACAGCAAAACCCGGATCATATAAATACAAAGACCAGATTACTGAAGACACAAACAGTGACGGAAAGGCAGATGCAGTAAGCCATTCAATAGGAACAGAAGATATCACTATGATTGGTGATCCTAACCCTGATTTCGTATTTGGCTTTGGAGGCAACATGGAATACAAAGGATTCGACATGAATTTCTTCTTCCAGGGAAGTTACGGGAATGACATTTTCAACATGCTGAAAGTAAATTCATTCAACGCTAACAACGGAGGTTTGAACTGGGATCCTTCACTTATCAATTCATACATACCTGCTCAGTACAACACATCTGACAAGACTGCGCTTCCTGTTGAAACTGTTGCTGCTCAAAATACAAAAACAGGCATGCCAAGAATGGATGGGGACCTTAGTGCATCGTCGTTCTTTGTGGAAGACGGATCATACCTACGTTTGAAAAACATACAGATAGGTTGGACTGTACCTTCATCAGTTACATCAAAAATGAAAATGCAGAGGTTGCGTTTCTACATTGGAGCAAAGAACCTGCTGACATTCACGAAATACACAGGATTTGATCCTGAAGTTGGTGAAACTACGCTTCTGGAAAGAGGATTTGACCGTGGTACATACCCACAGTCGAAGATGTTTACATTTGGTATTAACGCATCTTTCTAGAAAGTATGGAATCAATAAAGTTGAAAAATCATAAAATTACGACAATGAAACAGATCAATAAATATTTACTCATCATCGTGGCCGCAGTTCTGTTTTCTTCCTGCTCGGAGGAATTCATGAACATAGAACCAATCGGCGTTTCAACTGATGAAGTATTCTACTCCACTATCGAAGGAATCGATGAGGGAGTAACAGGAACATACTCCTCAATCAACGCATTACCCGGAGGTCTTCACAATCTGGATGTTATGTCACTCGCCTTTGGTAGTATACCTTCCGATGAGTGTGAAGCCGGAGGAGAGCAAGGAGGAGGAGACATTATCGACTTCCAGAATGCAGACAGAGGAACTACTCTTACATCAGAAAGCAAATCAGTATCAGAATATTTCTGGGGGTACAACTACAAGACAATACTTCGTGCCAATTCAACGCTTTTTGGTATCAGAAATTACAAATCCAAGAATCCTGAAATCAGTGCAGAAGACAAAGCTCGTCTTGACAAGATGGAAGGCGAAATGAAATTCATCATTGCATTTGTACATTTCAAGATGGTACAGGTTTACGGAGGAGTACCTATTGTAGACCATGCCCTTGGAGCAAGTGAATACAATGTAAAGAGGAACACAATAGCAGAGTGTTTACACTTTGTACAAGCTAACCTTGATACAGCAATCACACTTCTTCCTTCAAAGAATCAGTGGGGAGCAGCAAATATTGGACGTGCATCGAAAGGAGCAGCTCAATCACTTCTTGCAAAAGCCTATCTGTATGAATCATCATATGCAAAGAATTATGCAGGAGATGAAAGATTCACAGGATGTGAAAACAAATATGCTAAAGCACTTGAAATGGCTGAAGCAGTTATCAGTTCAGGAGAATACAGTCTGCCGGGCTTAAATGGAGAAACATACGATACTTATTGGAATCAGAATGGATCTACACTATATCCAGCCAATACACCTGGTTATCGTTATGTATTTTCAGTTAGCGGAGAAAACGGTGGTGAATCGATATTTGAGACACAGGCGATATGTGACGGAGGTGGTTACATGCAATCGAGGGGTACTTACCTTACAGTATATTCAGCATGTCGTAACGTAGAAGGTGGAGCAGCACTTGGATGGGGCTTCTTCTGTCCTACTCCTGAGCTATATGCAGCATACGAAGATGGAGACCTACGCAGGGAAGTAACTATTGCACGCAACGGAGACCCTGTTTACCTTGCAAAGGGCTGGACAGTATTAGATTGCAGACAATCACCTACATTTATGTACACTCGCAAGTATGAAGCATCGCCTCAAGATTATTGGGCAGCAAAAGGGTCAGACGGTGAAGGACCAACAAACTTCCCTTATATACGTTATGCAGATGTGATATTGATGGCCGCAGAAGCAGCATTAGAAACAGGCAGTAGCCAAAAGGCACTTGATTGGGTGAATATGATTAGGAAACGTGCAAGAAATGGTGCTGCAACCGGAGTACCTGCCGACCTTGCAAGCATATCATTTGATGATATCATGAAAGAGCGTCAATTGGAGTTGGCATTGGAAGGACACCGTTTCTTCGACATCGTAAGATGGGCAAAACAGGATATTCTGATTGATCAGCCATTGATGAGATATACAGACGGCATTGAGCAGGCTCCTCTTTATTATTGCTTAATGACACCGGGCAAGAATGATTTCCGTCCGATACCATTACAAGAAGTTATCAATTCGAACGGAGGATTGTTACAATATCAAGGATGGTAATATAAAATATTAATTAATTAGAGGGCTGTTCTTTTTTTTAAAGAACAGCCCTCTTTTTTATACGAATATATCAATTTTACACCCTATAAATTGACAAAATACACCCCTATTGAGTTGGAGAATGTGTAACTTTAACACTTTAAATTTTGAATCAAAAACATCTAATCATTAATCTAGAATTTATGAGTTCAAATCAAATTTTATTTCTGAACCGACGGAATCTCTTTCGTTCGGGTTTAGTATTGATTATGCTCCTGATGTTCCAGTTATCATTGTTTGCTCAATCGCGGCAGATAACAGGGATTGTGTCGGACGAATTGGGCGAAACATTGCCCGGTGTTAACGTCATGATAAAAGGAACTACATCAGGTACTATCACTGACATTAATGGAAAATACTCCATTGCTGTTGGGAATAATTCAGATGTACTGGTATTTTCATTTATCGGGTACACTGAAAAGGCCATCACAGTTGGTGACCTCAAAGAGATCAATGTTATAATGGCCGGCGATGTATTGCAGCTCAACGAAGTAGTAGCCATAGGTTATGGAGTACAGAAGAAAAAGCTGAATACAGGTGCCACACTTCAGGTAGACGGGGATGACATACAGAAGCAAAATTCTGTATCGGCGATGACAGCACTACAGGGGGTAACACCCGGAGTACAGATTGTAAAATCGTCGGGGCAACCGGGAGACGGTTTTAAAGTTAATATCCGTGGATTGGGGACAACAGGAAACTCGACTCCACTTTTCATTGTTGATGGAATTTCGATGGGCAATATCGATTATTTAAGCCCATCCGATATTGAAAGCATTGACGTATTGAAAGATGCTGCTTCATCAGCAATTTATGGAGCAAGGGCAGCAAACGGAGTTATCCTTGTAACAACCAAACAAGGTAAAGAAGGTAAAAGCACTCTGTCATTTGACAGTTACTATGGAATACAGAATGCATACAAGCTGTTGCCTATGCTTACCGCCAAGGAATATGCTCTGATAATGAATGAAAGCAGGATTAACTCAGGTCAGGTACCTTATGATTTTGCAAAGCTGGTTCCCGATTGGGATAAAATTGAAAGTGGTGAATGGGAAGGAACCAACTGGCTAAAGGAAATGATGAATCCTAATGCACCCATTCAAAGCTACAGCATTAATACCACAGGGGGTACCGACAGGTCAACTTTCTCTATAGGACTTGGTTATACTTCACAGGATGGTATACTTGGAAAACCTGTTGCATCTCATTTTGAAAGGTACAATTTCAGGGTAAACACAGAACATGTGATTATTAAAAGTGATAATGTCAACATATTGAAAATTGGAGAAAACCTGACATATACACATTCAAAAAGATCAGGTATTGCTACAGGTAACATATATTGGAACGACGTGCACAGTGCGCTGGTAGCAAGTCCTTTCCTTCCTGTATATGATGAAAATGATGATTATCACTATGCGATAGCATGGAATATGAACGAAGCCAATCCAATAGGAACAATGGAATATGTTCGTGGAACCAATATTTCAAAGAACCATCAACTTGTTGGAAAAGTATATGCTGAATTACAACCTATAAGAAACCTTATTATACGTTCAAGTTTTGGATATAACATGTCGTCATATACATATCGTTCATACACACCTGAATATGACCTGGCTTTGGGCAACAACTCACAAGCATACAACAGCTTGACGCAGAACATGGGTGTAGGCTCAGGATGGACATTTGAAAACACAGCATCATACAAGATGCAATCAGCTTCAGGAAACAACTTTGATTTCCTTATAGGTACGTCGGCTGAAAAATGGGGACTTGGTGAAAACATGAGTGCAACAAACATTGAAAGTATTTTTAATGATTTTGAACATGCATATCTTGACAATACTCCATTGGTTTACAGCGACAAGACAAAAGTAGGCGGTTCACCTTGGGGTGAAGGCGGTTTACTATCTTATTTTGGAAGGGTAAACTACGATTACAATGAGAAATACATGGCCACAGTAATTTTACGTGGGGATGCATCATCGAATTTTGCCAAAGGGCATCGCTGGGGATTCTTCCCTTCAGTGTCGGCAGGATGGGTAATGACAAGCGAAAACTTCATGGCAAGCTCATCAAATTGGCTTGATTTCTTGAAATTACGTGCAAGCTGGGGACAGAATGGTAATCAAAACATATCATCATTCCAATATCTGTCAACCATATCGTTTGAAAATGTAAACTATCCATTTGGTAGAGACAAGAATTTAATGACCACAGGCGCATTTCCTGACATACTTCCAAATCCAAATGTTACTTGGGAAACATCGGAACAGCTGGACATTGGATTTGATGCAAGGTTTTTCGGTTCAAAGCTTTCATTGGCTATGGACTTTTACAACAAGTACACAAAAGACTGGCTTGTTGACGCACCTATCCTTGCAAGTTATGGAACAGGAGCACCTTTCATTAATGGTGGTGATGTAAGAAACACTGGTATAGAATTAGCTTTAGGCTGGAGACAGGAAATTGGAGATTTCTCGTATAATATTGGTGGTAATGTAGCTTACAACAAAAATCAAGTTACACTTATTGCAAATACAGAAGGTATAATTCATGGACCGGGCAATGTATTAAGCCAGGGAACAACTGAAATGTACCGTGCAGAAGTTGGTTATCCAATTGGATATTTCTGGGGTTATCAGACAGACGGTTTATTTCAGAATATTGAAGAAATACAGGCGTACAAGGGACCAGACGGAGAATTAATACTTCCTGATGCCGTACCCGGTGATGTAAGATTTAAAGATATCAGCGGTCCTGAAGGAAAACCTGATGGAATAATATCGGAAGATGACAAAACAATAATTGGTGATCCTCATCCGGACTGGACTTTCGGTTTGACTTTCAACTGCAACTACAAAGGGTTTGATATTTCAATGCAAGCTTCAGGAGTTGCCGGCAACCAGATAGCTAACTCATACAGGTCGTTTGCTGACAGTCCGTTACAGAACTACACCACAGCAGTATTTGGCCGCTGGCATGGAGAAGGCACTTCTAACCGTTTGCCAAGGTTAACTGCAGGAACACATATTAACTATCAGAATGTTTCTGATTTGTACATTGAAGACGGAGACTACTTAAGAATCAACAATCTAACAATAGGTTATGATTTAATGTCCTTATTCAAAAGTCAGTACATATCACAGTTAAGAATCTATTTTACTGCTCAGAATCTGTATACATTCACAAAATACTCAGGTATGGACCCGGAAATTGGTTATTCGCCAAATCAGGATGATGGATCTACAGGTTTCTCATCGGGTATAGATTTAGGGTTCTATCCTACTCCGAGAACTTATATGATAGGTGTTAACGTTAAATTTTAATATCTGGCAATTATGAAAAATATATATATAATAGTTATAGCAGCACTGATGTTGGCCGGATGTTCCGAAAGTTTTCTGGACACAGAACCATTAACAAAGAAGGTTGACGCCAACTTTTACCAAACACCTGAAGATGCCTCTTTGGCACTGACAGCTGCTTATGCAGTTTTACCGGGAGTTACACCTTCCCAGACATTTTATCTTACTGCTGAGTTAATGTCGGACGACAGGTTTGCCGGTGGAGGTGTTAACGATATTGCTACACTTGCTACTGACGCATTCAAGATGTCGGAAGAAAGCCAGTATGAAAGTGCATGGTCGGCATATTACCAGGGTATTTTCAGGGCAAATATGCTTATTCAGAAGCTTGACCAAGTAGAATGGGAAAGTGAAGACCAAAAGGGAGACATTGCCGGTCAGGTATACTTCCTGAGGGGATTATTTTACTCAGACATGGCACGCATGTTTGGTCAGGTTCCTCTCATTGTAGAAACTGCACCATTGAATATACCAAAGACTTCGCCAGATTCAATTTGGGCACAAGTTGCATCTGACCTTAAAAAGGCGATTGAATATTTTCCTTCGGTAAATGCGAATAATATCCCTAACGAAAACTTCGGTCGTGCCACAAAGTGGTCTGCTGAAGCTTTAATGGCAAGAGCATGGTTGTTCTACACAGGATACTACCAAAAAGCGGAGATGCCTTTAGCTGAAGGAGGTTCAATCACTAAAGACCAGGTAATAACATGGATTGATGATTGCGTTGCAAACAGCGGTCACAAACTGATGCCTGAATTCCGCAACCTATGGCCATATTCACATTCTAAGGATTATAAGTATAAAGTAGATAATAACCTTAGCTGGTATGGAGAAGAAGGAGCAAACAAGGAAACTGTTTATGCAATACCATTCAGCAACCTTGCCGATTGGGCAACAAGTATATACTACTCAAGTCAGTATAACCTGTATCAGGGGATACGACTTCAAACTCTTGTTCCATTTGGACAAGGCTGGGGTATGGGAACTGTGAACCCACAGCTTTGGGAATCGTGGGATGACAGCGACATCAGGAAAAGAGGTTCAATTTGTGATGTTAACGATGCCAATGAAGGAATTTACGGTTATGATAGCGAAAAAAAGGTTGTTGGTTATGTATGGGGAAGTGACAAGCAGATGCATGAGACCGGTTACTGGAGTAAAAAGTACATGCCTATAAACGAAGTTAACTCAACAGGTACAGTAATAAACATATCAAACGGGCTTTATGGTACTCAGAATAACTTCCAGTTGAACAACACTCAAGACATGGTAATTATCCGCTATGCTGATATCTTGCTCATGGGAGCTGAATTAGGAGGACCAAATGCACAAAGCTATCTCGACCAGGTAAGATCGAGGGTTGGATTGCCATCAGTACCGGCAACACTTGAGAATATCAAAGCTGAACGAAGATATGAACTTGCTTTTGAAGGTGTCAGATATCACGACATTCTAAGGTGGCATGATGCAGAATCATTGTTTAACAATTCACAGGGAATTCCTTGCTTCAATGAAGGACTACCGGCTACGTATTCAGCAAGTTTCAGACCTGAAACAGGAGGATTTTTGCCAATACCTAATTCTCAGATACTATTATCGAACGGAGTTTTGACACAGAATCCGGGATGGACAGGGTCTGAAGCTCTTAATAATTGATAATCAAAGTTCAAAAAAAAATAAGATGAAGAAATTATTATATATAGCAATTGGTTTTCTGCTCTTTCTTGCAGCTTGTGAACCTATTGAAATAAGAGATCAGCTTGGTACTCCTATCACTGCCGATCAGATAGACCTTGAAGTAAAAGGTGCAACGACTACCGGAAGCAATCAGATTGTAGTTATCAATCATACACCACAATATGGAGGAGTATGGACATTAGTAGATGGAAAATCTGCTTTTGAAATTGATACAGTAATAGTCCCATTCCTTGGTCCTATTACATTCACTTTCAATGCAACAACAGATGGTGGCATAATTTCCATTGAAAAGGATTATGTTGTAACAAATATGGATTATCCACTTGATCCCGCATGGACTTTATTGGCCGGCTCTACTCCTGAAGGAAAAACATGGGTATGGGCATTCGATAGTCCAAATCTTTTAGGCTTTGGACCATGGGGAAATGGAGCATACCTTATTGATAAAGCACCATCGTGGTGGGGTCCATCGACAGATGGTACTTTATACGATAATACAAATCTTGATGAAATGACCTTTGACCTTAACGGAGGAGCAAATTACACTATTGTATCTAACAATACTAGCGCTAATGGTCAACCAAAGGGAACATTCAAAGGCAACTTCAAGTTTGATATCAGGGATGCTGCATCAATACTTGATGGAAGTGGCAACAAATGGTCTATTGGAACATTGAAGCTATCAGGAGGAGATAAACCTACTATCAGTCGCGGTTTCTCTCCAAATGAAGGAAACAAGAAAATTGTCAACTTCGTTATTATCAAACTAACAGCAGATGAAATGATACTTGCTTACGTACCAAAAACAAGTACCGTTGCAGGTAATGAGGCATGGTATTGGGTATTCAAGCCAAAAGTGTAAATCTGAGTTTGGGGACACCCAAAGTTTAGAAGATTTGATAATTTTAAATATATTTGAGGGTGCTGTAACAGGCACCCTTTTTTTTGGCAAATGAAAAATATAAAGAAAATTGGCATAGAATATCTGTTACCTGCAATTACCGGAGTTGTAACGTTTATTATCTTTTTTGTATTCAACAAATATCATTTGTCGTTCAGAGAACAATTTCAGTTATTTCAGGATACAACAGAATACTTTCTGAGATTCGTGGGTTTACCGGGAGGAATATCGGGATACGCAGGCGAATTTTTAACACAATTCTTCCTTTTCCCAATAACAGGGGCTTTTATTATTGCCATTCTTTTAACACTAACACACTATATCACAATTAAATTACTAAAAAGCATAAGAAACAACAGCGCTCTGCTGCCGCTGACATTCATTCCTGCACTATTTTATGCAACATTGCTATTCGACAACTTCTACCCTATTGCAGGCTTAATAGGATTTATAATTTCCCTTTCAGCACTGCTGCTATATATCAGAACAACAAAAATATCAGCCCGACTGATATGCGGATTGATAGCAGTACCATTACTGTATTTTACAGCCGGAGGAAGCTACCTTATATTCATTGTTTCGGCAGTAATTTTTGAAGTGATGAATCTCTTAAGAGAAAAAAATAACAAGGGAAGTATTTTATTAATTGTTACAATAGTTACGATTACTGCCTTGGGCATAATACTGCCAACTATTATCCGCCGCTCCTATCTGCACGTTCCTGCAATAGAAGCAATATTTTCCGATTTTTATTATGATTTAAAAGCCAACGTTCCAATAACAATATGGCTACTATTTTCAACCATACCCTTGCTAATATTGATATTTTCATTTACCCCCTCATCCAAAAAGAACAATATTCAGCATCTAATAATATCTTCAGTAGTAACCCTACTCTTTATCGTTTGGGGATTAAAAATAAATTTCAATCCCAGAGCTGAAGAAATAATGTTTTTTGACTATCAATCGAGGAGGGGTGAATGGGAGAAGATAATTGAACACAGCGAGAAAAAGCCCCCTAAGAACAACCTTTCACTTTCAATATTAAATCTGGCACTGTCGAAAACAGGGAAGATGGGCACAGACCTTTTCAAATACAGGCAGAATGGATCAGACGGTTTATTTCTGAATATCAGGGATGAAACGGTAGAGCCAATGATGGGGAATGAAATATATTTTCATCTTGGACTTACGAGTGCGTCGCAATACTTTGTGTTTGCAAGCAACGAGACTACCGCCAGTATGCAAAAAAGTGTACGTTCGATGCAAAGGCTTGTTGAAACCAACATCATTAACGAGAATTACGAGGTTGCCTCAAAATATCTATCCCTGCTTGAAAATACACTCTTCTACAAGAAATGGGCTAAGAGTGCCAGAAAGTTCACTGAAAATAAGGAGTTAGTGTTGCAACATCCTGTCTGGTCGGAAAGAAAAGCCATGGCAATTTGTAATGATTTCTTCTTTAATGTTCCGGAGATAGAAAAGGCATTGATTTACATACTAGAAGAGCATCCAACGAATAAAACGGCATTTGAATATCTCATGTCTTATTATCTTTTAAACAAGAACCTTAAAGGTTTCATGGAAAATATATACAGAATTGAGAAGATCAATTACAGCAGGATGCCCGTTTTATATGAAGAAGCAGCCCTTTTTGCGGTAAGCCTTTCGAGCAGTGAGCCGGGAGTAGTTGAGAACTATCCGGTTTCGCAGGAGACAAAAAAGAGAATGAGAGCTTATGCCGATATTTATACATCTTCATCAAATCATGAGGAAGCACTAAAAGAGAAATATTCATCATCGTTTTGGTATTATTTTCACTTTAAATAAGCTGAAATTTCATGAGAAACAAAAAATACATACTTCACACAATAATCGGGTTACTGTTTGCCATCATGATTTCAGGTTGCAGCACAGAACCAGGTAATTACAAAGAAACGGGAACACTTCCGAACATATTTCCTGATTACACTTTTGTAACAATTCCGGCGAACATTGCCCCCCTAAACTTCAGAATAGAAGGAGCAAAAGATAGAATATTTGTTGAGTTCAAATGCGGGAGTAATACTCTGAAAGTTACTGGTAAAGGAAAGATTGACATTCCAATAAAAAAATGGAGAAAACTGTTGAATCAAAGCAAGGGCGATTCACTTATTGTGACAGTTAGCAGTTTGACAAATAATAAATGGAACAGACATAAAAGCTTTTCAATATATGTCAGCCAGTATGATATCGACTCACACATGGCATACAGGTTGATAGCACCGGGTTACGAGAACTGGAGTAAAATGGGAATATATCAGCGTGACCTGACTTCCTTCAAGCAAAAAGCTATAATTGAAAATACTCTTATCACGGGTTCGTGTGTTAACTGCCATTCGTTTAAGCTAAACGATCCTGAGAACATGATGTTTCACTTAAGGTCGCCCAAGGGAGGAACATTTGTAATTCAGGATGATGTAATTAAGAATTTTGATACTAAGAGCCAAAAGACAATATCGACCGGTGTATATCCTTTCTGGCATCCTTCAGGAGACTACATAACATTTTCAGTAAACCTTGTAAAACAAGCATTTCATACTTCAAAAGAAAAAAGAATAGAAGTATTTGACAGCAAATCTGATGTTGTAGTGCTGGATATAAAAAACAACAAGATGCTGACGAGTGAGTTATTATCGGATGAAAAAGAATTTGAGACCTTCCCTACCTTTTCTCCTGACGGGAAATATCTTTATTTCATATCAGCAAAAGCGAAGGAGATACCACTGGAATACAACCAGATAAGGTATAATCTGAAAAGAATAAGATTTAATCAGGAAACAGGAAGTTTTGGCAACGAGGTAGAAGAATTATTAAATGCTGACAGCCTAAACAAAACGGTAACAATACCCAGGATATCGCCTGATGGTAAATATCTGATGTTTACTATGGCCGATTATGGGAATTTCACAATATGGCATAAAGAGGCCGATTTGTACTTAATGGATTTGAACAATTTTGATTATCGTCCGTTAAATAATGCCAACAGCAATGATACAGAAAGTTATCATTCATGGTCATCCGATTCAAGATGGTTTGTATTCAGCAGCAGGAGAACTGACGGCTTGTACACAAGGCCCTACATAAGTTTCTTAGGCGACGACGGCAAAGAGGGAAAAGCATTTTTAGTACCCCAGAAAGATCCTGATTATTATTCATATTTATTGCAGTCGTACAACATACCAGAGTTGATTACCGGGGAAGTAGATGTTGACCACATTGACATAGAAAGCGTTGCACTCAAGGGGAAGCCCATCCGGGTAGATTAATTGAGTAAAAGGCCAAAAGAAACTTAAATCGTCAATAATTAGCTGAAATATTATAAAGTAGCTACAGACCTAAAGCCGGAACAGAAAAATTAATTAATTTTATAGAATACGTTTAAATTTATTACTATGAAAACCAATACACTAATAATCTTATCATTAATTGTTATGCTAGCATCATGCAATCAGAAGAAAACTGATACGGGCAATCCATTCTTTGCAGAATACAATACCCCGTTTAACGTACCTCCGTTTGATAAAATCCAAAATGCCCATTATCTACCTGCATTTGAGCAAGGTATTAAGGATCATGATGTTGAACTTGAAAAAATAATCAACAACAGTGAGGAACCCTCATTTGCAAATACAGTTGAAGCACTTGAATATTCGGGAAGATCATTGAATAAGGTCGCGTCTGTATTTTTCAACCTTAATGAGTCGAACACTTCTGACGAGATGCAGGAAATAGCCAGGACAATAATGCCTGAACTCTCTCAACACAGTGATGCTATTTTATTGAACGACAAACTATTTCAAAGAGTTAAAGCTATTTATGACAAGAAAGCTGAATTAGGACTTAATCCTGAACAGCTTAAACTCCTTGAAGAAACATACAAAGGATTTATAAGAAATGGGGCAAACCTAAATCCGGAGCAGAAAGAACAAATGAAAAAGATAAACGAAGAATTGTCTGTTCTTTCATTACAATTTGGAGAAAACCTGTTAGCAGAAACCAACGATTTCAAGCTTGTAGTTGACAATAAGGAAGACCTTATGGGTTTACCTGAATCAGTTATTTCAGCAGCTGCAGAAGAATCGGGTGAAGAAGGAAAGTGGACATTCACATTACAAAAGCCAAGCTGGATTCCTTTCCTCCAGTATTCTGAAAAGAGAGACCTGCGTGAGAAGCTATATAAAGCAATGTATAGCCGCGGGAACAACAACAACAAAAATGACAATAAGGAGATAATTAAAAAGACTATCACCTTACGCACACAAAGAGCCAATCTGCTAGGTTTCGAAAACCATGCGACCTATACCCTTGACGACTGCATGGCTAAAACACCGGGTAATGTGTATGATCTTTTATATAAGCTTTGGGAGCCTGCGTTAAATAATGCTAAAAAAGAAGCTTCCGAAATGCAAGCAATGATTGACAGGGATGGAGGAAACTTTAAGCTTGAAAGCTGGGATTGGTGGTATTATGCTGAAAAAATCAGAAAAGAGAAATACGACCTTGACGACGCTCAATTAAGACCATATTTTGAGCTCAGCAACGTCAGAGATGGAGCATTTACTCTTGCCAATAAATTATATGGCATCAAATTCGAAGAAGTGAAGAATATACCTCTGCCCCACCCTGAAGCAAAAGCTTTCGAGGTTAAGGAAGAAGACGGGAAACATATCGGATTGATATATGTAGATTATTTTCCTAGAGAAAGCAAGAGAGGCGGAGCATGGATGGATGCTATTCAAAGTCAGTACAGAACCACTGATGGGAAGAATATTCCTCCTATAATTGTAAACGTAGGCAACTTCTCAAAACCAACAGGTGATCTGCCTGCTTTGCTAAGCTGGGATGATGTAACCACACTGTTTCACGAATTTGGTCACGGATTGCATGGGCTGCTTTCAAACTGCACTTATCAAAGTCTGGCCGGAACTTCTGTTCCAAGAGATTTTGTTGAATTGCCTTCACAAATAATGGAGAATTGGTGCAGTCAGCCTGAAATGCTTAAAATATATGCAAAACATTACAAAACAGGGGAAGTAATACCACAGGAGCTGATCGACAAAATAATAGCATCAGATAAGTTCAATCAGGGATTTGAGACAGTAGAATACCTTGCGGCATCGTTGCTCGACATGGATTATCACACTTTAATAAAAGGAGAAGCACCTGATGTTGAAAAATTCGAAAATGAAAGCATGAAGCGAGTAGGTTTGATAAACGAGATAATACCACGTTACAAATCAACATACTTCAACCATATTTGGGGAGGAGGATATTCATCAGGGTATTACAGCTATATTTGGGCTGAAGTACTTGACGCAGATGCATTTCAAGCATTTGTTGAATCGGGCGATATATTTAACAGGGAAATCGGTAACTCATTCAGGGAAAATGTAATTTCCAGAGGAGGAACAGGAGATGCTATGGAGATGTATTTGAGTTTCAGAGGTAAGGAACCTGCTATTGAACCATTGCTTAAGAAAAGAGGCTTATTAGAATAATAAAAACTAAATTAATGGGGGTACTTCTTTACATTGAGTTCCCCCTTTAACATCATATTAGCATTCATGGCCATTGCTGCCATTTCATCTTCACCGGGGTAAACAATAATATCTGACAAAAATCCTACCCTTTCTTTTATTTTATCAATAATCAGACTGCTGTTAGCAATACCGCCGGTAAGAATAATAGCATCAACATTGCCTTTAAGAACTGCAGACATTTCAGCTATAGCTTTTGCTACCTGATAACAGAAGACATCGACATAAAACATGAAGTCATCTTCTCCGTCAACTGCCGCATCTACAACATCGTGCATACTGTTCGTATTCAGGTAAGCCACCATACCCCCTTCACCGTTGACCATCTGTTTCAACTCCTCTTCAGTGAAATTGCCACAAAAGCAAGCCTCTATCAGTTGTCCGGCCGGAAGGGTACCACTTCTTTCAGGACTAAAAGGACCTTCACCGTCAAGAGCATTATTAACATCGACAACCTTTCCCTTAAGGTGAGCACCAACAGAAACTCCTCCTCCCATATGAGCAACGATAAGATTCAGATCTTTATAATCTTTTGATACTGAATTAGCATATAGTCTTGAAACCGCCTTATGGTTTAGGGCATGAAATATTGATCTCCGTTCGAAACGCGGATGTCCGGTTATACGAGCTATTGGTTCAAGCTCATCCATAACAACGGGGTCAGCAATAAAAGCCTTTGAATCGGGAATACCCTTCGCAATAGCATGAGCCAACAAAGGACCCAGATTAGAAGCATGTTGACCGAAAATACCCTTTCTAACATGGGTAAGCATACGGTCGTCGACTTCATAAACTCCCGATTCGAGAGGATAAGTAAGACCGCCCCTGCCCATTACGATATGGATATCGTTTAAATCAATACCTTCAATTTCGAGAGTTCCCTCAATAAGGTCTTTTCTGAATTCAAACTGAGAAATGATATTTGGATAAAGGATAAGCTCATCAAGAAAGTGGCGGATTGTATGCTGAAATACACATTCTTCGCCTTGAAATACTGCAATCTTTGTAGAAGTAGAACCCGGATTAATTACTAATATCTTATCCATAATTTTTAATCAAATTAACCTAATAGAGCAGCAAGAGCTATTGAATTTAGTTTAGTCTCTATATTATCTCCTCTTGATGAAAGAATGACAGGAACCTGAGTACCAACAAGAATAGCTGCAATTTTTGAATTCAGGAATTTAGTATTGGTCTTATAAAAGACATTGCCCGATTCGATATTCGGGAAAAGCAGACAATCAGCATCACCTGCAACGGGTGAAACAAAATTCTTAATTGCAACCGATTCGGTATCAATGGCAAGGTCGAGAGCCATTGGACCATCGCAGACAGAGCCGGGAAACAGACCTTCAAGAAACATTCTTTTTAGTTCAGCAGCATCGACAGTAGCCGGCATACGCTTTGAGACTTTCTCACTGGCTGCAAGAAAAGCAACTTTAGGAGTCTCAATACCAAGTTTATGAGCAATATCGATTAGGTTCCCGGTAATAACAACCTTCTGATCAAGGGTTGGCAGAGGAATAACTGCAACATCTGAAACAATCAAAGGCTTATAATATTTATCATTAAGAATAACAGCAACATGAGTAAGGAGAGCCCCTTCAGGCAGAAGACCCTTATCTTTCCGAAGAATTGATTTCACATACACATCAGTGTTAATCATTCCTTTCATTATCAGATCTGCGTTACCTTTTGAAGCTATTTCAACAGCAATATCAGTGGCAGTCTGAGCATCATGGCAATCAATTATATCGAAGTTTTCGCTAGAAATACCTCCTTCAGAACAGGCAGCTTCAATTTCAAGCTTATTGCCTGTAATTGCTACAGAAACGATGTTAAGATCTATAGCCATTTTGGCTGCCTCAATGGAGTGATTATCAACACCGTTAGCTATCACAAGCCTCTTCTTTCCTTTTTTGGAAAGAGCGTTAAACAAAAAATCAAAGTTAGAAATAAGCATAATGAAATTTTACATTAAAATATGTCATTTTTAAAGAAATAACAACCAATTTTAATCATCTTTTGTTTTAAATAAAACAGTAGATTTATAAAAATCTTGAAAAATGACTAAATATATTGATATACATACTCATTTTGCGGACTTAACTGACAACGAAACTACAGCTATAATTAATGTTTCATTGCCCCATGAAGATATACCCAAAGATATTTTATTCTCTGCAGGATTTCATCCTTGGAATTCGGGAATTCATAGTATTGATACAATTAGAGAAAAATTAGAAGAAATTGTTGTTTACAAAAACTTAGCTGCATTCGGGGAATGTGGAATTGACCGGAGTACAGAGATTCCTGTCGATAAGCAGATTAGTGAATTCAAAATACATATTGAAATAGCTGCCAAATATGGCAAACCACTAATAATTCACTGTGTTAAAGCATACTCAGATCTTTTGCAAATACTAAAAACCGGAATTGTAAAGACACCTCTGATCATCCATAACTACCAGGGTAACTCAACACAAGCATTACAACTGTTAAAACACAAGTGCTATTTCTCCTTTGGAGAGTCAATACTTAGGGAAAGAATTGCAATTTTTGATTCTTTTAAACACATCCCCGTAAACCGCATTTTTCTTGAAACAGACGAGTCTAATATTTCAATTAGGGAATTGTACAAAAAAGCAGCAATGTTGCTCAAAATAGATGAAAACAGGCTCATAAATGAAATCTCAACCAATCTCAAAGCAGCAGGGATACTACTTGATTTTTAATTCGCATCTTCTGTTACGCGACCTTCCCTCTTCTGTGTCGTTTGTTGCTAATGGCATTGATGAACCATAACCTTTAAATGACAACCTCTCCTTTCCGTTTCTGATTTCGAGATAGTCGTAAATGGCCTTTGCTCTGGCTTCAGACAGTTTAAGGTTATATGCTTCAGTTCCAATAAAATCTGTATGTCCTGAAATCTCAACATTCAATTCAGGGTTTTTTTCCAGAAAAAGTGCTATCTGGTTTAACTCAGGAAATGATTCCTCCTTTATTACTGCAGAATTGAAATCGAAGAAAACATTTGAAAGCTCAACAATATTACCTGATTTTATGGGGTCAAGTAAGATTATCATATTCTGCGCTTGTTGAAAACCAGCAGAATCGGTCAGATCGAAGTGCCGTGAATAGAATAAGTAACCTTTAAGATTTACGTTTAAAGCATATTTCCTATTGGCAATAAGAGTGGCAGTAAAACCGTCGATAGGATCGGAAAGTTTTTTAACTATATCACCCGTTTCGAGGTTTGTAATTTCAACATTGGCCTTCAACTTTCGGGAAGTAAGATTATCAAGCACATAACCCTTTATATATCCTACTTTGTTGGGAAGGTATTCAGTAGGCACCTTAAATTGAAAAATATCCTTTGAATTTCCTGTTGATCTTCCTCTGTCAGAGGCGAAAAAGGCTGATTCTCCTGAAGTAGAAATAACAATACCATCTTCATTAAAACGAGAATTGACAGGATAGCCAAAGTTGATGGCATCACACCAAATTGAATCATTTAAACGAGATACAAAAAGGTCGCTACCTCCTAAACCATATTTACCTTCAGAGGCGAAATAAAGAGTAATTCCGTCGGAATGTATATATGGAGAATAATCGTTATGTGAAGAATTGATACCTGTTCCAAGGTTCTCGGGCGACTGAAAGAAAAGGCTTCCATCTGGCATTTCTATAAATTCGCTCCTCCAAATGTCCATACCGCCAAAACCTCCCGGCCTGCTACTGGCAAAGTAAAGGAATCGATTGTCGGCAGAAACTGAAGGCTGTGAATCCCATGATTTACCGTTTATTATGCTTCCTGCATTTACAGGTGTAGACCATAAACCATTTATTTTTTTTGAATAGAAAATATCACAGCTCCCACGGCCACCCTTTAAACCACACATAGTCATAAACAGCAGTTTCCCGTCAGCTGAAATACACATAGTTCCGATATTAACTTCGCTTTCGGCAGTAAAGTCAATTTGCTCAGCTCTACTCCAAGCATTCAATTCTTTTTTTGAAAAAAAGAGTCTCTCAAATGGATAATCCTTTTTATCATCTATTAGTCGGGTAAAGTACAATATTGAATCATCAATTGAGATAGCCGGCCAGTATTCATTTTTCGAGGTATTAATATTAGAATCGAGGCGGGATAAACTAACATCCTTAGAATTAAGTATTGATTCTGTAGCAAATAAGCATGATTTTATTCTGGCATGAACGAAAAGAGAATCGCCGGGTGGATTAAATTTGGAATAATTTGAATAATAGATAAATGCTTCTGTGTAGTCGCCTTTATTAAAGAGCAGGTTTCCTAATAACTTATAAGCAGTGGAATAATTAAGCGAATCAAAAGTAACTACTTTCTTTAGAATACTAATTTGCTTTTCGTCTTCTTTTTTATCGGCATAAATATCTGATAGCAGCAAATATGCTTTTACGTTAGTAGTATCATATTTGAATGACTGTGAAATAAGTTTTTCAGAAATATCAATCTCTCCTTTCCGGTACTGATTAACAGCATTCTCAATAAGTTCCTGTGCTTTCTTTTGGTTTTTCTTGAGGTTATATCCGTAAAGGTCATAAGTATTAAACAGGCTTAATAAGATAGCTAGCAGGCAGAAAGATATAAGCTTAGAAATATTTTGAACCATTATATGATTGAATGTGAATTTTACTTCACTATAAGATGAGCATAACCGGCAATAGGAATTTCAATAGTTGCTACTCCCCTTCTAAATTTCAGTGTCCCTCTATCGACATATTTTCCTGTATGATCGTATGATATAAAATCGACCTTACCGGTTGGAGTTCCTGTAACAGAAACATACTGGTATTCACAAGAATTAATTATATCGGCAGTTTCAAACTGGAAATATCCAAGATCTATAGGGCCAGTCCGTCCATACACTCCTACTATTTGCTTAGTCTCATTACCTGACTTCAAAACAGTATATCTGTGTACAGGATCGAAAGCTTCAAAATCGCCCAACAATAAGTATTCACTGTTGTTTTTCCAGTATCGCACCCAGAAGCCTAGAGTTTCCCGAATCTCTTCAGGTAAGGTATATGAGAAATATGAGATGTAAGGAGTTCCGAATAAAATAGATTGAAACTTCATAGCTACTTCTACAGCCGGGTCACGAGGATGAATACCCATAACCTCAATAAAAGGAGAATATTCTCCATACATAAGTCGGTTATTTACAAGTTTTTCTCGCACGTCATTAAGAACAGTTGTGCCAAGAAATCCATTGATCGTCTTGAGGTTAGATGTATGTAAAGGACCTACTGCAGGATAGCTCTGATTGATTGAAAGTTCAGGATTTGCGGTTAAAAGTTCGCCTTCCATTTCCATTCTTAAGGAATCCAGTGATTTCCTAACAGAAACGAAATCCCGTCCTCTATCTTCAGTAACGATAATGTGTTCATCAGGGTAATAACCATTTAGAAAATCGAACCAAATACCATCTACTCCCCATTCTGTTACTACATCTGTATACAACTTAGACAAGTAGTTTCTCACATCAGGATATCTTATATCTAAAACAGGCTGGCTTGAGGTGATGTATTGAAGATATTTACCTTCGTATTTATTGAAAACATATTTGTGGGCACCAATAAATGGTTTGGTATACCACAGAGCAACCTTCATGTCTTTTTCGTGGGCCTTGTCCATAAATTCTTTTACAACAGAAGTTTGGGAAGGATCCCAGAAACCATCGGTATCAATATCAAAACGAACTACATCTTGCCATCCATCATCAAATAAGATTGATTTAAAACCCATTGATGAGATAGAATCAAAATAATATGTAATATTCTCAATCGGTATGTTCCTATTCATTGGATACCAAAGTGAATAAACCGGAAGCATAGACATATCGATCTTTCTGATTGTTGAATGATTCTCTTTGTCGAGCCTCCATTGAACAGACTCCCTTATTGATTTTGTAAACTGCCGCTCCTGTAGATCGATCAATATCTGAGCTTTATATTCCAAAACTTCAGCATCAGGAACAGATGTGTTGAAGAAGCTTAAAGCGAAGACTATAGAATCGAAATCTTTTCTAACATCGATGCCCGTAAATCTGCTTTTAAAATCATCATATGATGCAAGTGTTAACCTGTTAACATCATCGTTAGTCAATGCAGAAACTACATTATAATCGGACTGTAACCTTGAATAATTGGGAATATTGATGTATGAACTGTTAGACCATGATCTTGAACTCCAAAGGATATCAATAGAATTCCTTGGGTACTTAATAAGAAAATCAAATTTGGGCAACGACGATGGAAAATCAGTATATAGAGTAAGGTTTATGATGTATTTACTCTCGTCAATAGTATCAATTGTTATTTCTGATTTGAAAGGCTGTATATCTCCTATAAGTGAAAGCTGCTTTTCACCAAAGTCGGCAAATCGCGCAGCAGCAGGCTTATCAGAATCGCTCTTCTCAATAATTAATCCTGCTCTGGGATTACATGAATAGAAACCTGCCAGAAAAATTACTAAATATATTATCCTTTTCATCTCTTTTACTTACTCAATGACCCAACAATCACAATTTAAAAGTATAATCTTGATTTGCAATACGACTATAAATCTCTTTCCCCAAATTTTGATGCAAATCTACCAGACAGATTTTAACTATCTCAAATATAATCTAACTTTTTAAACTGATTTCATACCTCACACCTTAATTCCACTAAATTAAAACATTTTAATATCCAAAATCACATTATTAGATAAATTTTTTAAATACCCTTTGTTAATAAACTCAAATTTAATCAAATTTGACTAATATATCCCTTTCTTTTGGGACATGATATTCCGAAGACTTATTTTTTGTTTGTCGTATAGAACAAGAAAATAATTGCCAAATTTAACTGTTCACTTAAATATATTTACTTTTGCTGAATGTCGAAGATTGTTGATTTATACAAGAACAATATTAATGGAATAATTATTACTCTTTTATTTCATATCATATTAGTTGCTACTCTATTAGTTGCTAAAATTGATATGAAACAAGTATATACCGAGACTGAACTTATGATTGATTTTCCTGAGGAAGTATTTGAAGACATTCAGGAAATGAAAAATAATGAAACCATTCCTAATGATGGTGAATACTCGGAAAACAGGATTAGCAATGTTGCTTCTAACAAGGCTGTTACTTCTAAAAATCAGACTTTTGACGATGCATATCTAAAAGAACTCGAACAGGCTCAAAAACTCGTTAAGGATGTTTCAAGCCAACTTGCTAAAGAAATTCCTACCGTTAACGACCTTCAAATGCCCGAGGAAACAACTGAAGAAATGGACATAGAGTCGTTCAGAGAGAAAATATATAATGGCGATAGCAATGTTGAATATTTTCTTAAAGACCGCTTTCACAAGAAATTACCAATACCTGTTTACCTCGCTCAAACCGGAGGAAAAGTTAAAGTGAATATTATTGTTGATCGTTCAGGTAATGTTGTTAAAGCTGAACCTATTGTTAAACCTGAACTAAGTGAACAAATTCTTTCTTTTGCAAAAACTGCTGCCCTGAGAACAAAATTTAACCCTTCGCCTGAAGCACCTGCTCAGCAAGCCGGATATATCCAATATAACTTCATTCCTCAAAGGTGATTTTTTATTTTTATTCCCAAATTATTTAAGACAGACCCATTATGGGATAAGCAATTACAAGAAAATCATTTATATAGCGCATCCTATAATAAATGGCATGTAATTTGTTAATTTAAAGTAAATATTTTCTAAATAAACAAGTTTTTTGAACAATATTATTACGTTCTGTGTTTAATAACATACATTTGCATCAGGTTTATTTTTCATAAGTTTTAGGTTTAGTTAGATTAGTT
>CAYMTR010000027.1:38999-40868 GCA_964393405.1 uncultured Prolixibacteraceae bacterium | reverse complement strand
GCGTTTTTGTTTAAAGGGCGTTTTTGTTTAAAGGGCGTTTTTGTTTAAAGGGCGTTTTTGTTTAAAGGGCGTATTCAATACGCCCCTACGATTGATGTAACAAATTTGCAAAATCCAATACCCTTCCCGAAGGGGCAGGGTTGGGTTTTATTTCTTTCTTCTCCTTCTTACAACTATTCCTCCGCCAATCAACCCTAATCCAATCAGGCTTGCGATAATTGGCACCGGAACTGAATAAGGATCATTCAATCCGGCAGGAACGGGTGTTGAAGGCGCCGAAGCATATCCCGATGAATGAATCTTCACCCACATAGTATTTGGATCAACCTCAACATTCAGCCACCCATAGTAAAGCTGTGTGCCGACGTAAAACTGAACTGCCACATATCCTTTTGTCTGACCTGTAGCCCAAGTGCCGGTAAGTGAAGGAGAACCGACTGGTTCTATGATTCCAAAAAACATAGCAATAGGATACCAGGCTTGATCAGGATTAATAGTTGGGCCAATCAATTCACCTTTTTCGTAATAAGAGCTATAAATTCCGGTGATTGCATGAATCTGCAAAGCCTGCTGAGGGGATGTTGGAGTTCCAATTACCTCAACCACAATTCGGTTATCTGATGAAGCCACAGTACTTTCTCCAGATGGAAACATAAAAGTACCAATAATATATGCCATCTGACTGTTAGAAGGATCCTGAGGTCTGAAATTGACTAAGAAATCAGGTATATTATCGTTGTTCATGTCAATGTAGCCAGTTTTTTGGGAAGCATTGAACATATGAGGTAAAGAAACGATCTGAATTGTTTGCCCTGTGAGGCTTACTGCTGCAAACAATGCTACTGTCAAAAGCATGAGTCTAGAAATATTCTTCATAAGTATAAGTTTAGTTACTGTAAAAATAACATTTTACTGTTATTTTACAACCCTATAATGTAACAAATTAACAGAGGCTAATACCCTCACTGAAGCTGCAGAGGTGGGGTGTATTCTATACTCTCCTACGATGGCTGTGAAGCAAATTTTTATTATTATTGCATTACTAAAATCTCTTCTTATGAGAAAAATATTCATCCTTGCAATTTCTCTTTTGCTATCAACAGTAGCCTTCTCCCAAAATTTCTATGGAGGGCTTCTTGCAGGTTTTAACGGCAGTCAGGTCGAAGGTGACAAGTCGAGCGGATACCAAAAAATGGGCTTCGTGGGTGGTGTGTGGGCTCAAACCGATGTTAGCGATAAGGTTTACTGGGGACTGGAACTGAAATACAACGAGAAAGGCAGCCGTATAAACCCGACCGAAAAAAATGGTTACTGGAAATATATTTACCGATTAAACTATATCGACCTACCTGTGATTGCTGGTTACAGGATCAACGATAATGTATCTGTATTTGCAGGGCTCTCGTTCGGAGTGCTGGTACATAAATACGGAGAAGATTTATATGGTGAAGATCCAACAGTTGTATATTCAGGACTTCACAACTGGGAAGCCGGGATGCTTGCAGGATTGAAAGTTAACTTCGACCAGATACTTGATTACCGCTGGGCTGAGAAATTCATCTTCGACCTCCGCTTCCAATATTCTGTTCTTTCAATATATCAGGACCTTGACCCCTTCTATTCATATTACACCTACGGTCAGTTCAATAACCTGATTTCGATGGCTTTATTCTATAGAATAGATTTTGGGAGATAGTATACTCTTGTAGATAACCGTTGCCTAAAGGCAACGGTAAAGGATATTGTTTTGAAGTTGCATTATCCTTTTCCGTTCGCTTTAGCGAACGGTTCTCCAATAACCTACCATCCCCCACCATTGCATTATCCTTTTCCGTTCGCTTTAGCGAACGGTTCTCCAATAACCTACCA
>CAYMTR010000027.1:31986-38899 GCA_964393405.1 uncultured Prolixibacteraceae bacterium | reverse complement strand
TGCATTATCCTTTGCCGTTGCCTTTAGGCAACGGATCCCCAATTACCAACTACCCCCCACCATTGCATTATCCTTTACCGTTGCCTTTAGGCAACGGATCCCCAATTACCTACCAACCCCCACCATTACTATATCCTATTCTGATCCCCAATTACCCACCACCCTCCCCCTTGCTAATACCAACAATTTTTAATAATTTTCCACATTATATTTATTCCCGCATTGGGAATGAAAAAACAATATTTTATCATTATGGCAAAAAAACAAAAAAGGCCTTTCAAACAACACAAAGGATTCAATAAGAAAGAATTAAAACGACAGATACTTAACCTGTACTATTCTGCTCCAAAAGAAATTTTAAACTATAAACAGGTTGCCGGAGCTCTCAAAATAAGCGATGAACCAACTATGCAACTTGTAAATGTTGCCCTCCGCGAAATGATTGACGATGGTTATCTCCTTCAACTCGACCGCGGTAAATATCAACTGAAAGCCCAAACAGGCTATCTTGTTGGCACCGTCGACATGACTCAAAAAGGCTATGCCTTTATAGTTTCTGACGAGATCGAAGAGGATGTCTTCATTGCAGGTCCAAACCTTAACCGCGCTCTTAACGGCGATAAGGTCAGGGTTTATCTTCATGCTTTCAGCAAACGCAAACAACCTGAGGGAGAGGTTGTCGAGATTCTCGAGCGCGCTAAAACCAGTTTTGTGGGTGTAATCGACAAATCAAAGAACTTCGCGTTTCTTGTACCAACGGGAAAAGGCAATTTCGACATTTTCATTCCTAAGGATAAGTTGAAAGGGGCAGTACAGGGACAAAAAGCTGTTGCCAAAATAACCGACTGGCCGGTCAATGCCAAGAACCCTATTGGTGAGATTATTGATGTGCTTGGTAATCCCGGCGACAACGATACCGAAATGCACGCTATCCTCGCTGAGTTTGATCTTCCATATAAGTTCCCTGAAAAGATAAATGAGCTGGCAGCAAAAATTCCTGTTGAAATAACTCCGGAAGAGATAGCCCGCAGACGTGATTTCCGAAATATCACCACCTTCACTATAGACCCTGAAGATGCCAAGGACTTCGACGATGCACTGTCGTTGCAGAAGCTGCCTAACGGTAACTGGGAAGTAGGTGTGCACATTGCTGATGTCAGCCATTATGTTCTTCCCGATTCTCCGATAGATAAGGAAGCTTACGATCGTGCAACATCGGTTTATCTCGTCGATCGCGTTGTACCAATGCTCCCCGAGAACCTTTCAAACGGAGTATGCTCTTTGAGTGCTCACGAAGATAAACTTTGTTTCTCAGCAGCCTTTGAACTCGATGAAGATGCCAACATTAAAAAACAATGGTTTGGAAGAAGCATAATACATTCCGATAGAAGGTTCAATTACGATGAAGCTCAGCTAATTATTGACACAGAAGAAGGCGACCTCAAGGATGAAATACTTACTTTAAACGACCTTGCCAAGAAACTTAAAGCTCAGCGTTTTAAGAGTGGGGCAATAGCATTCGACAGGGAGGAAGTGAAGTTCTATCTCGATGAAAAAGGAAAACCTACAGGGGTATATTTTAAGATTGCCAAGGACTCGAACAACCTCATAGAGGAATTCATGCTTCTGGCAAACAAAAAGGTGGCTGAATTAATAGGTAACGTTAAAGACAAATCGAAAGCCCGTACTTTCGTTTATCGTATACACGACAGACCTGATCCAGAGAAGCTCGAATTGTTCAACAACTTCATTGGCAAGTTTGGTTACAACATCGACCTTGACAACACCCGGAATATAGCATTTTCAATCAACAGCCTCCTCACAAATGTCAAAGGGAGTAGTGAAGAGAATGTAATTTCAACCCTGGCAGTCAGGGCAATGGCCAAGGCAGTCTATTCAACAAGGAATATAGGACATTATGGTTTGTCGTTCGATTACTATAGCCATTTCACTTCACCTATCAGGAGGTATCCCGACTTGATGGTTCACCGACTGCTTGACAAATATTTGCAGGGAGGCCGCTCGGTTGGTGCTGATATTTATGAAGAGAAGTGCCGCCATTCGTCGGCAATGGAGCAAAGGGCTGTCAATGCTGAAAGGTCGTCGATAAAGTACAAACAAGTAGAGTTCATGCAGGATAAGGTTGGACAAGTCTTCGATGGAGTAATATCGGGAGTTACTGACTGGGGTATATATGTAGAGCTTAACGACAGTAAGTGTGAGGGGATGATATCAATCAAAGACCTCACCGGTGATTTCTACTTTTTTGATGAGAAAAATTACTGCATCACAGGAATGCATTCTGAAAAGTCGTACCAACTGGGTGCGGCAGTAAAAATTGAGATTATCAGGGCAAACCTCGAGAAAAAACAGCTGGATTTCAAACTGGTCGAAGAACTGTAGGGGCGTAGCGACGACAGTAGGGGCGTATTGCATACGTCCTTTTCATTAGATATCGACGCCGGTATGGTAGATGGATTGAGAGAAACCCACCCCGGCCCTCCGAGGAGGGGATTGGAGTAGTGCGAAATTGTTGCAGCTTCCATACTGCCGTCCCGATGGGACTAAAATTTATAGTGCTCTTTATTCATTCTATATGATTCTTACTTGACCATTTCACATTTGACGCTGCCAAACTTAAAGTTCAGTTTCATCAGGAGAGGCAATTTCTTTTCATCGTCGGTGATCCAGATTGTGAGAGGTTCTTTAGAACTGAAGGCGGACCCTGCTTTAAAAACAGGTTCTATCTTAAGGCATCTGAAGGTGCCGATTTTAGATTTTATCGTCTCTTTGCCAGTATATAGCAGTTTTATTTCGTACATCTTATCAATATCCCAGAAAGGGATGGTGAGCACCTGTCCTATTTTAAGCCCGTCGAGCTTATCAGAAAAGCGGAGGTTATAAATCAGTGAAGCAATATCGAGCACCCCTTCATCGGCGAAATGCCAGCCAGTTTTCTGACAATTGATTTTTCCTTCGTCGTTATAGAACCAAACCTCGTTTTTAAGGTGGTGATCCTGTTCGTTGATAGAATAATTTGCCTTAACCGGCAGAAATTCATTTTCAGTCACATCGCACTCGTAAGTATTGTCAACAGTGTAAATAGAGCCGGTAAGACCGACAGTCATGCCTCGCATTTTCAGGTGTACAACCGGTTTATTATCAAGAATTGAAGGTTTTGCAGTAATAGTTACTCTCCCCCCCTTGATAATACCATATCGCATTGTAAAATTCAGGGTTTCATCAACAGGGCGAGCAATAATAGTATTTACTATAAACAAGGCAACAAATAATAATATCAACTCCTTCATATCAAATATTTTGATTTATTAATTACAAAACGTATGCCGAGGATTTTTAATATGTAAAAATTGATTCAATTTTCACTTTTAAAAAATACTTTTAATGATTACTTTCTATAAATTTTACTCCACCTGAATTTAAGAATCACTTGAAAAATGTTCAGGTAAAACATAAATGAGAATAATATCCTTCACCCCAAGCGCCTACTCTGATTTTATTGAATGGATGTCCATTGATAAAAAAATCTTTGCCAAGATATCTACACTAATAATCGAAACATCAAAAGAGCCCTTCAAAGGAAATGGCAAACCTGAACAACTAAAGAACAACCTTTCCGGATATTGGTCCAGAAGAATTAATAAAGAACACGGGGAGATTCAAACTAAATAACCTTCCTCTTCCCTATAGTAGCAACGAAATCTTTTAGATAAAACGGTTCAAAGTAAGCAACATCAACAAATTGTTTTTCGTCGAGCTTAGCCTGAGCGAGGAAAGGCATGTTACGCGTTGAAGTAATAATATTTGGTATGAAAATAAAGTTCTCACGGGTTAAAACATTCTGACATTTAGCCGCACCATTTCCAAAAAAGAATATCCTTTGGTCTTCATGACTTGAAAAAGAGTTTTCATCGATTATGACTGCCTCAACAGCAGAAACCCTTTTACATTTATTGTCGAAAATTTCAGTGTAAACTTCCATACGCCGGGCATCGATCATAGGAGCAAACAAGTCGTCTTCACCTAGATCAAAGCCCTGAAGCTTTAAATCAGATATTACGCTGTAAGCCATTGCCTGAAGGGGACTTACAGCAATAAGAGGAACAGAAGTTGCAAAGCAGATACCCTTGGCTACAGATACTCCTATTCTGAGTCCGGTGTAAGAGCCGGGGCCTTCGCTAACAGCTACGGCATCGAGGTCGGCAGCTTTTAAGTTTAAAGTATTAAGGACTTCCTTCACATAAACAGTAAGTAATTTTGAATGGTTCTGCCCCTGAATATCTTCGAGAAAGCCAATAATTGAACCATTGTCGGCAAGAGCCACAGAGCAAACTTCAGTTGAAGTCTCGATACATAAAATTTTACCCATACGATGAAAATAATCCTGCAAAGATAGAAAAAGTTACTATCGTCAGCTAGGTCTGCTTAAGTATGAGTTAAGGATATAAATTAGGCACTATTGTTTGTTCATTCATTGGTGGTCTTAAATATCCTGTTGCCACTGGTCGCGGCTTAAGATCAATCTTTTCGGGCACCTTATCATCGTAAGGAATCATTGTAAGAAGGTGGCTAATAAAATTCAGACGAGCCCGCTTTTTCTCGTCGCTTTCAACAACATACCATGGCGATTGTTTGGTATCAGTATAGGCAAACATTTCGTCCTTCGCTTTGGAGTATTCAGTCCATTTCATTCTTGACACCACATCTATACCACTAAATTTCCAACGTTTAGTAGGATCTTCAATCCTGTCTTGAAATCTTCTTTCCTGTTCTTCCTCGCTAACCGAGAACCAGTATTTCAGGAGAATAACTCCGGAGTGGATAAGCATCCTTTCAAAATTGGGGCATGAACGGAGAAACTCCCAGTATTCATCATCAGTACAGAATCCCATAACTCTTTCCACCCCGGCACGGTTATACCAGCTACGATCGAAGAGTACAATTTCACCAGCTGCAGGAAGATGCTGGACATATCTTTGAAAATACCATGAAGACTTTTCCCTTTCGTTAGGGACACCGAGAGCAACAACACGACAAATACGAGGGTTCAAAGGTTCAGCCAATCGTTTAATGGCACCCCCTTTGCCGGCAGCATCACGTCCCTCGAACAAAATAACAACCTTTAATCCTTTTTCTTTAACCGTAGTTTGAAGCTTTATCAACTCGATATTAAGTCGTTCAAGTTCCTTTTCGTAGAATTTCTTATCCAGCTTTTCCATATAGAGAGAATAAATGGGTTTAATTAACTTAGAAAACACCAATTAAAATTAAAATATTTTTCACCAAAAAGAGCCTTTTTGGGTGAATATATTCACTGAATTATGCCTTTTTGGGTGAAATTGGCTTATTGAACCTCTTCTTTTTGGTTGAAGACGTAAGAAATAATGTTGGCACCCATTTGAAGGGCGAGAAGTCTGACCTGTTCCGGATCTTTATGTACTGCATACGATTCCCAGCCATCGCCAAGGTCACATTCATAGGTATAAAACACAACGAGACGGTTATCGTGGAAAAGACCGAAGCCCTGAGCCGGCTTGCCGTCGTGCTCGTGTATTTTTGGAAGTCCCTTATCAAAACTGTAGTGCTGGTGATAAATAGGGTGTGAAAATGGAAGTTCAACAAACTCCTGATCAGGGAATACCTTTTTCATTTCGCGCCTGACATAAGGGTCGAGACCATAGTTATCGTCAATATGTAAAAACCCTCCACCCATGAGGTAAGTCCTAAGTATTTCAACATCCATATCAGAAAAAACAACATTTCCGTGACCTGTCATATGAACAAACGGGTAGTTAAAAATGTCCATGCTTCCAACCTCAACGGTGCCCGGTTCAGGAATAATTTTAGTGCCAAGGTTTTCGTTTACGAACTTTACAAGGTTGGGGAGAGAAGTGGGATTGGCATACCAGTCGCCACCGCCGCTGTATTTAAGCAATCCAAGCTTAACGGTTGATCTTTCCTGAGCGGAGACAAGCAAAGAAAAAAATATTAAAATTACAATTGCAAAACTTCGTTTCATCTTCATCTGTTAACTAAACTAACAATATCACATGCAACAACTGCTGCTGTTTCTGTCCTGAGTCGGCTGCTTCCAAGCGATATTTCGCTGAATCCCTCTTCTTTGGCCACTTTTATTTCACCTGGTGAGAAATCACCCTCCGGACCAATCAATACAACCACCCTCTCTTTCGGCTTTACAAGGTCAATAAGATGATGTTTTTCGCTTTCCTCACAGTGAGCAATAAATTTCATGCCACCTTTATCACTTTTACAGAAAGCCGCAAAATTAGTTAAATTATTCAAAACAGGCTTATAGGCTTTTAAGGACTGCTTCATTGCAGCGACAATAACTTTTTCGACCCTCTCTATATTAACCTGCTTACGTTCCGAATGTTCACACAATAACGGAGTTATCTCGTCAACACCTATTTCGGTTGCCTTTTCAACAAACCATTCGAATCTGTCGATATTTTTAGTTGGAGCAACAGCAAGATGAAGGTAGTAATCACGTTTTTCAAACCCCTCAATAGAAGAAATTACTTCGACGGTACAGCGCTTTGGGTTAGGGTCGGTAATAAGAGCCTCATATTTAACTCCCTTACCATCAACAAGGACGAGCTTATCGCCTTTTGAGTATCGCAATACCCTAATACAATGTTTTGATTCCGATTCTTCAAGAGTGTATATCGTCCCGCTTATATCCGGGGTATAAAATATATTCATCCGTTTCTATTTTCCGTTATCCTTTTCCGTCGGTTTTAGCCGACGGTTTGTTCTTCGCACCTGCTTTATCCTTTTCCGTCGGTTTTAGCCGACGGTTTGTTCTTCGTACCTTCGTTATCCTTTTCCGTCGGTTTTAGCCGACGGTTTGATCTTCGTACCTGCTTTATCC
>CAYMTR010000027.1:0-31886 GCA_964393405.1 uncultured Prolixibacteraceae bacterium | reverse complement strand
ACCTGCTTTATCCTTTTCCGTCGGTTTTAGCCGACGGTTGCCCCTTATCTGTAATCCTTTGGCACAATCTGCAGAAAAAGCGCCCCTTGTTTTGCCTCTATCTTTTCCCAACTATCAATATCAAAATCAAGAATCACGGTTGAACAGGTAGGCATATCGCCCTCAAAATTACTGCTCATGTTGTTAGATAAAATATACATAAATGGGTTATGACCAAAAACAAACAATGTATTTAAGTCGTTGGGAACTTCCCTGATAAGTTCGATAAAATCCTGAGTGGTATCGTCAAAATAAAGACCCTTCTTCTGGATTATTTTATCCTTAGGAAAATCGAGTTCTTCGGCATAAATTCTGGCAGTTGTCAGAGCCCTGACTGCCGGACTTGAAATGATATACCCGGGGATAATATCCCTTTTTTTTAGGTCGCCTGCAATCAGGTGAGCATCATTTCTTCCCTTATCGGTAAGTTCACGTTTGTAATCATGGTCGTATCCACCTTGCTCTGTTTTGGCATGCCTGACAATAACTAAGCGCTTCATATAGCATTAATTTTGTTGAAAGAGAAATTTCTATTAAATATTTCTTACTGTGAAATTACTAATAAATAACTCAAAAAAGGATGATTTTAGTTTATTTTACGGAAAGCAAATTTCAATGAGAAGGATTGGACTACTGTCGGACACGCATGGTTTTATAGATCAAAAGGTTTTTGATTTCTTCAAAGACTGTGATGAAATATGGCATGCCGGAGATTTTGGGAATATAGAAACCCTTGACAAGCTGTCGGCATTTAAACCGCTTAAGGGTGTTTACGGAAATATCGACGGACAGGAAGTACGGCAGGTATTTAAGAAGCATCTTAAATTCAGATGTGAAGAAGTTAAAGTATGGATTACCCACATCGGAGGTTATCCCGGACATTATGATCACAGTGTAAAGCCGGGAATACTTCAGGATCCGCCTGACTTGTTCATCAGCGGACACTCGCATATTCTTAAAGTCATCTACGACAAGAAGCTTAATTTTCTGCATATCAATCCGGGTGCAGCCGGCAACACAGGATTTCACACTGTTAAGACCCTCTTGAGGTTTACAATAGACGGAAAAAACATCAAGGATCTTGAAATAATGGAGATAGATAGAAATTCGCAGGTGGTAAAAAATGAATAATCGAAACCAAATAAGTATTATTGCAAATCGTTTATCATTGAAAATAAGAGAGTGAAGAGAATCTTAATATATTTAATGCTGCTAGCGACGTATTCCTGTTCCTTAAACAATATCACGGAAGATATTGCAGATTCAGGTTTATCAGGTAAAGGAACTTTAGATTACCCTCAAAGTACCAATACTGAATTATTGCCTGAAGCAGAGGAGTATTACGGCAATATAGCCATCCTTGCTGAATGGTATGCCGAAAATGAGCAGTTCAGGCAGAAAGCTAATTCAAATTCTTCGGGAGATAAAATCAACACTTTACTTTATAAGCTTGAAAGGTTAAACATTAAAGATTCAACAGGCAATAAGGTTTCGTTTTTCGACCTTAGTCAAGTTGAAAGAAAAGATTTCTTAAAAACATGGAAAACTACAGAAGCTATTGATCTTAGTAAAAAATTGAACAGAGATCCTTCACATACCACTTCCGGACTACTGATAAAAAGAAATCGGGCATTCGCTGAATCTATTAATAGGGACAAATCGGGTTACATTACAGTTTCGGACCCTTATCAGGAGGTAATATCGGCATTGAAGGAAGCAGAACAAAATGAGATATCTGAAAATGAAAACTTAATAAATTCAGGAAACACAATATACTCAGACGACAATTTTATCGCTGCAGTCATTGCCAATAAATATTTAAGCTTCTCTGTAATTCAGGCTTCTCCGGTTCAATTAACTCCACAGACATTTGTAGACAGGCTCCGTCCAAACTTAAAAAAAGGAAGGATATTGCTTGCTCTGCCGGGAGGATGGACTACACAATATCTGATAATTTTTTACCCACACAAAGTTTTATGGGATGTAGGGCATACTGCAATTATCTCAAAAGATAAAGAAGAGATTGAAGAAATGATAGGAGACTCAAGCAACATAAGTGTTGGTACAAGTACCTGGTATGATCTTAATGAAGAGATGCTTGGCCGTTCGTGGTGCTATAAGCATGGTCTGGCATTATTGGCAGAGGTTTATGATATCAGCTGGGAGAAGGTAAAGAATGAAGAGGGCAAGTGGAGATGGAATAAAGTAATGACATTAATAGACCATGATAAAGTATGTGAGCTTGCTGAAAGCCAATTAGGAAAACCTTACAGCAATGTACTCTACACATTTTTTTCCAAATGGGATGCCCCAAATAGTTTTATATGCAGCAGTTTGGCTTGGTGGTGTGTTGAAAAGGCTTCCGGAGTAGATATAAGCGACTGGTGGAATCCGTCAGTATATCCCGTAAACATTTATTATTCTGAGAATGTGGTAATTGTAGACGATACTCTTGAATAAGAAATTAAGAGCCTAAAACATGTCGAAGCTTGGTGATCAATGAATCCCACAATGATCGGGTATCTTCTTTTTCATCAGGTTCAGCAAAATCAATTACAAGTAAAGATACATCGCCTGTAAGTTCGTCCTTTGTAATTTTGAATTCAAAGAATGTTCCCTCATCAATCCAATCGAAGTGGACCAAAAGGTTTTCCCTTAAAAGAGAAAGTTCAGCTTGACTTTCAGAGCCATCCCAGAAAAAAGTGAATTTCTTGCCGTTAACTGATACATCGTCGGCAAACCATTCAGATAAACCTGAAGCAGAGCTAAGGCGGTTGAACAGCACTTTTGGCGAGCAGTTAATGACGAATTCCATTTCAATTTTTTCTTTACTCATAGTTGCTTTGATATTTGAAGAGGTGCAATATATCAATTAAGTTTTAATTTACCAATAAAAGGATAAAAGATGGATTTTAAAAAAAGAGAGGGAAAATTGTATGGAAAAAAAATAAAATAATCTATATTTGCACCGCCTTAAAAATTTGAGGCAGTTCTAAAAAAGTATGGCGAGGTAGCTCAGCTGGTTAGAGCGCATGATTCATAATCATGAGGTCGGCGGATCATGCCCGCCTCTCGCTACACCTATGAATAGAGGAAAAGCTGGTTTTTTTAAACCGGCTTTTTTTATTTTAGATTGTGTCATAAGCTGGTTTTAACCTATAACTCTATTTTAGATAGGGGTCAATTCTAAGAAAAAAGAAGAAAACCACACCTTTAGTCGATTATAAGTAAAAAAAAACTCTCATTTCAAATCATGCAAAACTTTTTTACCTATCTTCATTTTTCAAAAAATGAAAGGGTATGGAAATAACAATTAAAGAAGTAAGAACGAAGAGTGATTTACGTAAATTCATTCATCTCCCAGCAAAAATACATAAAAACCATAAGAACTGGGTTCCTCCACTCTATATGGATGAATGGGAATACTTCAATCCAAAGAAAAACCGATCATTTGAACATTGCGACCACACTTTGCTTTTAGCCTTAAAAGACGGAAAAGTAGTTGGTCGATGCATGGGTTTGATTCATCATGATTACAATAAAACACATAATGAAAATTCCGGAAGGTTTTCTAATATAGAAACATGGAACGATCCTGAGGTATTTCATGCACTCATCAGTTATGTTGAACAATGGGCTAAAGAAAGAGGCATGAATAAAGTGGTAGGTCCGCTTGCCTTTTCCGATAAAGACCCGCAGGGCTTCTTATATGAGGGCTTTGACGAACCCCACGTAATTGCCTCCAATTGTAATTTCCCATACGTGGTTGACTTTATTGTAAATGAAGGATATTCTAAGATTGTTGACCTGTTTGATTGCAAAATAATCATACCCGATGTGTTGCCTGAAATTTACAACAAAGTAGTTGAGCGCTTTAACCGAAATAATTCCAATCTGAAAGTGCTGGAATTCACCAAAAGGTCAAAAATAAAACCTTACATCAGACCAGTATTAACATTGTTTAATGATACTTTTGGAGATATTTTCGGTGCCACTCCTTTTACTGAAAAAGAAATGGACGATTTTGCCAACCGTTACCTTTTCCTGATCGATCCTGCTTTTGTTAAAATAGTTATCAACGAAAAAGAAGAGGTAATCGGATGTGTAATCGGAATGTCCGATATAGGCAAGGGAATTCAAAAATCTAAAGGGTACCTGCTGCCATTCGGGTTTATACCTATTTTGACAGCCGGAAAAAAATCTCAACAATTAAACCTGCTTTTAGGAACCGTCGATGATCGTTATCAGGGAAGAGGTATAACTGCTTTATTAGGAATTAAAATAATTGAATCGGCTAAAAAGGCCGGTAAAACAGTGGCCGATTCTCATCTTGAACTTGAAACCAATTTAAGAGCCCGCGCTGAAATGGAACGCATGGGAGGTGTTCCATACAAGAAATTCCGTTTATTTGAAAAAGCAATTTAATTTATTCGGATTTCCTCTTTCTTAATAATCCAATAGCACACATGTAGCCACTGAAAATGGCTCCTGAAAAGCCTCCGCCTATCTTTGTCCATGCCGAAGCAAAATGGAGGTTTTCTATTGTCTCTATTTTGGGCTTCATGAAATATTCAGGAGTCTGGGCATAACCATAAACAGCACTTTGAGGGGTAAGAATGTACCTCCCAACGGTTTTTGCAGTTCCAACTTCGTAGTAATCAACCTGCTCTTTTAGTCCGGGGATTAATTTATCAAGCTTGTTCATAAAAATCTGAGCTACTTCCTCCTTTTTTTGGCGATATTCTTCTTTTGTAAGGTTTTCCCAGTATTCAGGATAATCTATACAGCAGACAGCACCAACACTCTTGCCGGAAGGAGCAAGCTCTGAGTCTACCTGGCTGTAATCGACAAATGTAAAACTGCGGTTTTTAAAACTTCCCTTATTGTTTTCCAAAATATCAGACTGTGTTTTCACCGATTCGTCGTATACGAAATAGGAGTAATACTTACTTCCTAGTTCTTTGATTGGCTCCTTAAAACCAAGGTAAAGTGTTAAGAGTGAAGCACCAATTCTTGTGTTATCCACTTGCTCAGCCAACTTCTTTCCAAACTCTTCGAGTAGCATTTCATGGGCAACAGCCGGAACAGAATTATTCGCAATAATATCATCAGCAAAATCTTCTTTCAGTTCTTCAGGGCTGGTTTTTTTAAAATAACTTACACCATAAGCCCTATTGTCTCTGACAAGAATATTTTTTGCCATATGTTTCAATAAAACTCTACCTCCATTTTTTTCGATATACTGAGCCAGATAATCTGAAAGTTTCTGAGATCCCCCCTTTATAAAATTACCACCACCTTTAAAATAACTACTCTGTGCTACAGAGTAATAACTTAGCGATAAGGTATAAGGATCATCGTGGAAATAACCAAGATTTCCAAGTAAAATTAATTTTAGTGTATTGTTATGGATTATTGAATCAAGGAATACCCCAACACTTATTTCAAGATGTCCCTCCTCAAGATTTCTTTTAGGTTTGGTCATCAGTTGTTTAAAATAAGCAATGATTCCTTCTTCTTCTTCAGGAAATTCAGCAACTAAATTAAGTTTTGCCCCTTCCGGATCATGAGGCATGGTAAATTCATAATCACCCTGAACAAAGTGGTAGAATTCGGGCAATTTCAGAAACTCAACATGATCAAAGATTCCTAGATCAGTAAAAATCTTGGTTTTCATATCGGAGCGATCGAGCCCGTCCATTTCGTGAAGCCCAACTTCCAAGGTAAAATCTTTGCGTTTGAAAGTTGTTGCACATCCACCTGGCCTGTCGTGTTGTTCAATCAGTAATACTTTTTTACCTTCCTTTACAAGCTTAGCTCCGGCAATTAAACCACCCAGCCCAGCTCCTATAATTATGGCATCGTATTGCATCCTTTTTTAAGATTCAGTAAGAATATTGTTAATCGTAAAAAATTTATACGACTGTTTGTTTCCCATAGATCTGGTCAATAAGAGTTTTATATTTTTTAGTAATATATCTCCGGCGAAGTTTTAAAGTAGGAGATAATTCTCCGGTATTTGGAGACCATTCATCCGGTACAAGTTTGAACCTGAGGATTCTTTCGGACTTAGAAAAGCTTTTATTAAATTGCTTTATATCCTCCTGTATTAAAGCATACATCTCCGGCTTCTGGACAATTTCTTCTTTCGAGATGAAAGTATGATTATTTTTTTCACACCATTCCTTTATAAAATTAATATTCGGAGAAATAATTGCACTGGCAAATTTCTCACCTTCTCCAACAACCATCACCTGATCGACACATTGAGACTCTTTAATTTTGTTTTCAAGTTTCTGCGGAGCGATAAATTTACCCGATGAAAGTTTAAAGATTTCCTTTTTCCTGTCAGTAATAACCAAAAAACGTCCCTCATCCAGGTAGCCAACATCTCCGGTGTGAAACCATCCATCACTATCTATTGCTTGATCAGTAAGTTCTTTATTTTTATAGTATCCAATCATAACATTATGTCCCTTACACAAGATCTCCCCGTCGTCGGCAATTTTTAACTGAACACCATCAATAAGAGCTCCTACTGTTCCCAGTTTTAAATCAGGATCATCCTGTCGGTTAATGGTTATTATCGGAGAAGTCTCTGTGAGACCGTACATATTAAGAATTTTAATTCCGCAAGCCCAAAAGATTCTTTCAAGCCTTGGCTGTAAGGCCGCTCCTCCACAACCTACCAACCTGATATTCCCTCCTAAAGCATCTCTCCATTTTGTGAATATGAGTTTATCGGCAATTTCCAGTCGTTTTTTATACCACCAGCTGCTTCGGCTTTCCTGTTTATACTCCAATCCCAAATCTACAGCCCAGAAAAAGATAGTCTTTTTTATCCCTTTTAATTTCTTTCCCTGTGCGATTACATTTTCAAAAACTTTTTCGAGTATCCTGGGTACTGCATCAAAACCTGAAGGTTTAAGTTCTTTCATATTTGAAGCTATAGTCCCCATATTCTCAGCGTAGTACAAACTACTGCCTGAATATTGAGTCTGGTAGTTGCCCAATCTGCCACCTACGTGACACAGAGGTAGTATACTTAAATATTTATCTTGGGGTCCCATTTTAAAAATATCGGCAGCTGCCAAGAAATTCTGTACCAGGTTTCTGTGCGAAAGCATTACGCCTTTGGATTCTCCGGTTGTTCCGGATGTATAAATTAAAGTAAGGAAATCGTCTTCAGTAATGGAATTTTTAATCTGCTCAAGATCGTCTTTATATTTTTCAGCAACAAGTTCTCCTGCCTTGATTATTTCCTTCAGATTCTTAACATTTTCAATTTCATCGAAGGAATAGATTATCTCATCAGCTGTTTTCTGTCCAATAGCTTCTCTGATAACTTTATAAAGATATCGATCCGATACAAATATCAACTTCGCTTCTGAGTGGTTCATAATATGTCTGTACTCATCAGATGAAAGAGAAGTAAAAACCGGAACATGAATAGCACCAAGCATAGATATAGCCATATCAACAAAATTCCATTCAGGTTGATTTGATGAAATTGTTACAATTTTATCACCTCTTTTAATGCCAAGGGAAAGTAGTCCGTAACTGATATAATGAGAAATGGAAATATAATCTTTTGCTGAAAAGTTAATCCACTTCCCGTTTCTCTTTACCCCGAAAACATCTTCCTTATCAGGAAAATTTTCTTTATACCTTTCCAATAAATCAAAGATTCTTGTTATTCTCATACGTCAGGATTTATAATAGTTCTCTCAAATAGTGAAGAATAAATATCCGAAGCAATATACTAAAAATAATAATCGGGAAGTATTTTGAATTGTTGAAATTTTTCTTGTAAAAGCTAAGGCTCTGGTCAAAGCAGGAGGATTATTAATCTGAATCAAATGCAGTGATAGCCGAATCCATCGCATCTAATGTGGAAATGCTTATTCTTTCTTGATAATCTTTCTATAGAAATGCCTTCCCGTATTTTCAATCCTTAAAATATAATTACCATCAGGTATCATATCAAGATCAACTTTATCATCGCTTTTTATTTCTCGGGAAAAAAGTAGTTTGCCATTCTGGTCATATAATGAAATCAAAGACTCACCTTGTAATCCGTTAATTTGAAATGTGCCTGAAAAAGGATTAGGATAAATTGAAAGTTCTCCTTCAGAATATTTAATAGAGCTTACTTTAAGGCTGTCTGCACCACTGCAATCTTCATCAATATTGTTGCCGGGAATGTCTGTTGAAAAGGGGTTTATCAACGAGTCGGAATCATTGCAATCTAAACCTGAAGCAATTTCTCTTATTATAAAACGGGGAGGTTGGGTGCAAGAGATTGTAGAATCGGTATCTGAAATAAAATTATCATTGTCTTTGTCGGCAAAATAAACACTTGCAGGTAATACTTGTACTTCAACTACTGAATAATTTGAAGCAGGAGCAAAGGCGGCACCCTCTTGAGCTGACACGTCATATCTGATTTGATGTACTCCAGCACCAGCAAGGGATGGATCGAAATTATCGCCGTTAACTCCGGGGCCTGTAAATTTTCCACCTATTGTGCCAGATGGTATAAGTTTTACCGGGGAGTCAAGCACACAAAAGATACTATCTGATAAAGTAAACCCGGGGTCAGGCAGTATAACCAGAGTAAGCGAAGCTTTTACAACAACATCGTTTACATTGATTGTAATGAAACCTGAGCATGAAGGTGAGAAAGGCCAGGCTTTTACATTCGCCAAAAAGGTGATGGTGGCATCAAAACATCCTGCCTCTAAAGGTTTTCCGGATATTTTACCACAACCGTTTGCCGGAGGTGTATATTCATTTTCGTTAGGCGTACAAGTCAATCCATCAGGCAACTTTGAAAAATTCAGTGAATGAACCTTTAATACTTTCGCACTTACAGCCTTGTACCAAAGATTTAATGTATTTGCATCCACACAACCGTTTGTAACACTAAAGGACAAATAATCTTCATATTGTGAGTTTACTTCGCCTACAAGTAATGAGGAATCGCAAATACCTCCCCAATCGGGCAATTTATCGAGACAATCGACAGGCTGACACTGAGGAAATGTTTCCTTGGCTAAAAACAGCAAAAAAATAAATACAGTTGATTTTATTATTCCATTCATGATCTGCCTGTTAAAAATCTTTTTTTATTCATTATAATTATTAGTAAATTTACATAATTAATAAATTCTATGATTATGAAACTACCCAAATATTTATTTTTCTTAATTCTGATCGGATTGATTTCCTGCGACAAAGGAGAAACATGGACAAATAACAGTGAAGAAATAAAAACCGGTGATTATTCAGGATTGCTTGTAAAAAGCTATGACATTATTGTTGATGGAGAATATCACCAGTTAAGAGAATTTAGCCTGGATGTTAACGATGATGATGTTTATGATTTCAAACTGTCTTCTGAAATATTTGGTTCCCCGGGTATGGGACAATATCCGCGTACAACTATAATGTCTCTCAATTCAAATAGCCTTTTCCATGGAAATGTTACAAGCGACTCGATATTTCATTATGTATTTATAGATATTTATACTTCCGAAAATAAAACTTATAAAACCACTTACCATAAATTTACATGCGATAATGATGAAGACCCCAGATGTGTATTTTCCTATATGAGTCCGGAATATTTTAAATTCACGTATTTTGAAACAGACGAAATAATATTAAAATCTGATTCTTTTAAGACTGATACAATAGACGTTATACGCCACGAATCAACTGAAGTAGGCTTACAAGTTGAAAAAAATGATACCATCTTTAATACTCAAACTTATAATAGCCTTTCATGCAACTATTTCCCTACTAATACTTTTAAATACGTTGGTATTAAAATTATCGATGGAAATAAAGAAAAGATAGGGTGGATAAAGCTGGGTGTTTACAACACTATCAATTTTATAATTCTTGAAACTGCTATTCAAAAGTAAATACCTATAATTATTAAAATTTAAAATATTTTAAGATGTCAGATTCCATCTCAACAGCTTTATTCTCAAGCTCAACAGCCTCAGTCAAATATTGAGAAGCTAAATTTTTATCGACTAGTCCGGCAATATTAATCCTAACGTTTAGTCCTGCTCCTGCAACGGCAGCTCGAGCAGCAATAGCACCAACGCCTGCATCGGAAACAGAGTTTGGATTTCCGTTTTCTGCCATAGCTTTAATAACTTCCATAGAGGCTAAGCTCAGTCTCATTGTCTTTAACGGAATTTCAATGGCCTTAAGAGAAGATTTGAAAATTGCACCCTTCCTTAATAGAATTTCCTGCTCAGTATTCTTTGGAAGTTTAAAGGCATTCATATAAGCATTGTAAGCATTAGTATCTTCGTCAACGAGTTTTAAAAGTTCCTCATGGAAGAACTTACCTTTAACAGCCCAATCGGAGAAATATTCCCATTTGTCGTCCCAACCTTTTTTGTGAGATGATAAATTGGCAACCATTGTCCCCAAGGCTGCGCCAAGAGCACCCATCAGGGCAGCGGACGATCCTCCACCCGGAGCAGGTGACTCAGATGCTGTAAGTTCGGTGAACCTTTTTAATGAAAGGCCGGCCAATATGTTTTTATCAGGATCTTCTATCATATATTCAATAATTTTTTTCTTAACATCAAAAGGGGCAAGCTCATCAAGTCCCATAGATTTAACAGCAATCTTAAGTAATTCATGATTAGGAATACCAATAGAACGATGCTGTTTTTTCAAAAAATATTTGCCTGCATCAAGCATTGCCTGCAAAGGTATCATCCCTATTAATTCTGACCCAGTAACCCTTACACCCCTACATGCCGCACGCTCACATGCGGCTTCAAAAACCTGATGGATGGAGGTTTTTTGAATATCTGTTATATTGAAAGATAACTGTGCAATTCCATACTCTTCGATATACCAGCCAATACCCTTGACTCCTTTCAGAAGACCCGGCTCAAAAACAATATTCCCTTCTTTATCTTCTATTGGTTTACCTGTTAAAGAATTACCTTCTCTTTTCACCCGACCTTTCTCCCTTATATCGAAAGCAATTGAATTAGCAATTCTTGTTGATGTAGTATTTAGGTTTATATTATAGGCAATAAGATAATTCCTTGCACCTAAGGCTATTGCGCCAGTGTGTGCAACACTATCATTAAACTCAGAAGGACCAAAATCAGGTTTCCATAATGGATCCTGCATTTTTAGCGGAAGACCCTCATATTCACCTGACCGGCAGTCGGCAAGATTACGCCTTTTTTCATCAGAAGCGGCATTCTCATATAAATAAACAGGGATCCCTAATTCCTCCCCAATCCTCTTCCCTAACTTAAGGGCATATTCAACAGCTTCTTCCATTGATATGCCCGAAACAGGAACAATGGGAAGAACATCGGTAGCACCAAAACGGGGGTGCTCTCCTTTATGATAACGCATGTCAATAAGTTCAGATGCCTTTTTAACAGCAAGAAAAGCAGCTTCGCAAACAACTTCCGGGGCACCTATGAAAGTTATAACTGTACGGTTTGTTGCTTTTCCGGGGTCTATATCAAGAAGACGGACACCCTCAACTGATTTAATTTCTTCCGCAATCTGATTGATAACATTCATATCTCGCCCTTCGCTGAAATTCGGGACACATTCAATAATTCGGTTCATACTCAATGCTTGTCTTTATTTACCCCACAAAAACCATTCTTCCAGATCATTGATGGCTGGAGAAGCCCTTGCTGGTATAAAATATCTTTATAGTTGTCTGTTTTAAAAGCTATAATATCTGCTAAGTTACCACTTTTCAGAATCCCTCTGTCCAACAATTTTAAAGCTCCAGCAGCTCTACAAGTCATTGCCGCAAATATTTCTGTCATTGTAAGTTTCTCGAAAGCACCAAGAATAGAAGCTTCGGTCAACAGATTGCCCATTGGTGCAGAGCCGGGGTTCCAGTCTGAAGCTATTACAAGAGGAGCCCCGGCATCAAGAAACTTTCGGGCAGGGGCAAAAGGTTCACCCAGACCAATTGATGCTCCGGGTAAAACAATAGGAATAACATTGCTCTTCGAAATAATATCAATTTCTTTTTCGTCTGCATATTCAAGGTGGTCGATACTGAGGGCACCAACTTCAACAGCCAGACTTGCTGTGCCTGATGAAAACTGATCGCCATGAATTATTAAATCAAATCCCAATTCTTTTGCCTTCATCAGGTAATCCCTTGCCTCCGGTATTGAGAATGCACCCTTGTCAACATAAATATCAACCCTTCCGGATAGCTTCTGCCGACTAACTTCTGGCAAGAGTTCTTTAATCAGATATTCCAGATAATCGGTTTCATTGCCCTGAAAATCTTTAGGTAAAATATGAGCAGCAAGGCAAGTCGGAATCAAATCGGCTAAAATCATATCATTAGCGTCATGAATTGAATTTAGTATTTTTAATTCTTGTTCGACAGAGAGTCCGTATCCGCTTTTCACTTCAACAGTTGTAAGCCCTTGCTTCAGTAATTTATTAGCTCTCTCTACTGTCAGCTTTACCAGTTCATCAACAGATGCTTCTCTGGTTTTTTCGACGGTACTCCATATTCCCCCACCAAGTTCGGCAATATCCTGATAACTCTTTCCTGACAATCTTAAGGCATAATCGTTTGCCCTTGAACCTGCCCAGCAAATATGGGTATGGGTATCAATCAAGCCGGGGAATGCAATATAAGAAGTATTTAATCGCTCAATTTCAGAAGGATGGAAGCCTAATGCAAGTTTGTCAAAATCTCCAGTTTTCAAAATATGTCTTTCACTGATAAGTATTCCGCCGTTAGGAATAATCTCAAGGTCATCATCTGACAGTGGTCCATTTAGCGGAATCCTGTCCATGGTTATAAGTTGTTTAAAAGGCCCTATTAACTTCATAGTTAGAAATTCAGGTCAAACTTATTCAAATTATCCAAGGCTGTTTCATAGCCGGCATCTGCATGCCGGAATATTCCAATAGCAGGATCGTTATAAAGGACTCGGGAAATACATTCTTCTGCCCTCTGAGATCCGTCAGCAACAACTACCATTCCGGCATGCTGTGAGTAGCCTATGCCAACTCCTCCCCCATGGTGAAAAGACACCCAAGTTGCTCCACCTCCGGTATTGGCCATCAAGTTAAGCAACGGCCAGTCGGAAACTGCATCAGAACCATCTTTCATCCCTTCAGTCTCGCGGTTGGGCGATGCCACAGAGCCACAGTCGAGGTGATCGCGACCAATTACAATTGGGGCTTTCACTTTTCCCGTTTTAACCAGCTCGTTGAATAAAAGTCCAGCCTTTTCACGTTCACCCATACCAAGCCAGCAGATGCGACTGGGAAGACCCTGGAATGCAACCTTTTCTTGAGCTTCATTAAGCCACTTTATCAGATGGTAATTATCAGGAAACAAATCCATCAATGCTCTGTCGGTTGTGTAAATATCTTCAGGATCGCCAGATAGTGCCACCCAGCGGAAAGGTCCCTTCCCTTCACAAAACAAGGGGCGTATAAACTCAGGAACAAAACCTTTGTAATTGAATGCATTAATCTCTCCCCCTTGCCTTGCGAATTCCCTGAGGTTGTTGCCGTAATCAAAAGTAATACTTCCCCTCTTTTGCATTTCAAGCATGATGCCAACATGACGTGCCATACTTTCTAACGACTTTTCTTTATATGCCTTAGTATCAGATTTACGCAAAACATCAGCTTCATAGAGTGATAACCCATTTGGAATATATCCGTTTACCGGATCGTGTGCCGAAGTTTGGTCGGTCAGGATATCCGGTATCAGGTTCTCGGCAAGCATTTTTTCAAGAACAGCGCCTATATTTCCTACAAGTCCAACAGACAAAGGGATACCAGTGGTTTTTGCGTCAATTATCCATCCTATAGCTTCTTCATAACTTTCAGTCATTCTATCAACATAACGGGTATTCAATCTCTTGATGATCCTCTCTTTGTTAACATCGACCCCAAGGAAAACTGCTCCTGACATTGTTGCAGCGAGAGGTTGAGCTCCACCCATTCCTCCAAGTCCGCCTGAAACTATAAGCTTGTGTTTCAGATCGCCGTTGAAATATTTTTTCCCGCACTCTACAAAAGTTTCATAAGTCCCCTGAAGAATTCCCTGAGTACCAATATAGATCCAGCTTCCGGCAGTCATCTGTCCGTACATCATTAAGCCCAGCGCTTTGAGTTCTTCAAAATGTTCCCAATTTGCCCAGGCAGGAACAATATTACTATTTGCGATATATACACGAGGCGCCTGTGGATGAGACCTTACCAATCCCACAGGTTTACCTGATTGAATAAGCAAAGAGTGATATTCGTCCATTTCAAGAAGGATCCGAATAATTTCTTTCAACGCTTCAGGACTTCTGGCAGCCTGACCTGTGCCCCCGTAAACAATAAGGTTTGAGGGATCTTCAGCCACTTCAGCATCAAGATTGTTCAGCAACATTCGGAGAGGAGCTTCAGTTGACCATGACCGAGCATTAAGCACATTGCCCCTTGGTGCTGAATATACCGGATGAGAGGCATATTTTTTAATAAATTCCGAAAACTTCATGTCTTTCATTTTTAAAAGAAATACCATTCCTTTTTGCCACCTTGTTAAGATTATGTATAAGTGCCTTAGATTTCACAAGCGTTATCGCTTCATCTATATCAGGCAAGAATATACGGTCATTCTCAGCAAATCCGATATGTTTACGGATGAACTTATGAGTTTCTTCAGTAAGTATCCCTGATTTCATTGGTTTTCGAAAGTCGAAACCCTGAGATGCAGTAATTAGTTCAATACCCAATATCTTTTCAAGGTTTTCAATAATCCTTAAAGTCTTCCGGGCACTTATTGAACCCATACTGACATGATCCTCCTGCCCGAGGGATGTTGGTATGCTATCGGCACTTGCCGGGAAGCATAAACATTTGTTTTCACTCGTTAAAGCCGCAGAAGTATATTGCATTATCATAAAGCCGGAGTTAAGCCCTGTGTGTTCCATAAGTAATTTTGGCAATCCGGGTACACTCTCAATTAAAGAAAGATAAATTCTGCGATCAGAAATATTTCCTAATTCTGAAGCTGCCAAACCAGCATAATCAATTGGCATTGCAATTGGTTGACCATGAAAATGTCCTCCGGTAATTGTCTTGTCTTCAGAAAAAATGATAGGGTTATCAGTAACAGAGTTAATCTCAATCAGAATTATTTCTTTAAGGTGCAACCATGCATTTCTTGAAGCTCCGTGTACCTGAGGGATACATCTCAACGAGTAGGGATCCTGCACACGAGTACAATTCTTGTGAGATGACATTATTCCTGAATCATTGAGCAATTTTCTCATACGCTCAGCAACATATATGCAACCAGAATAAGGTCGTAAAGAATGCAGCTCCTCGTCAAAGCTTTTCCCGGAAGCCATCATTGCCTCGATATTTATTGCAGCAATAATATCGGCATGGTCAAGACAGTTTTGGAATCTCTCCAGAATTTTTATAGCGTGAGCACTCATGAATTGGGTACCGTTGATAAGGGCAAGACCTTCCTTAGGACCAAGCTCAATAGGTTCGAGACCGTAATTTCTTAATATTTCAATAGCCATCTTCACTCTCCCTTTAACCCAAACTTTCCCACTCCCAATCAACGGCAAGAACAAGTGGGCCAGAGGAGCCAGATCGCCTGAAGCCCCAACAGAACCCTGTTCAGGAACACAAGGGATTATATCGTTCTCAATATGCCAGATAATCCTCTCTAACGTACTTGGGGCAATACCAGAATAAGCTTTTGACAAAGAATGTACTTTAAGAATTAGCATAAGCTTTGAAATCTGTCGGTCAATAAGGTCTCCAACACCTACGCTATGGCTCATCAGAAGATTATACTGAAGTTTTTTTGTGTCCTCTTCATCAATAAGAGTCGTACACAAAGGGCCAAAACCAGTATTCACTCCGTATACTACTTTCTTTTGGTGTACGATATTTTCAACAACATCACGGTTTTTCTGAACCTTGTTCATCGTATCAGAAGACAAAACGCCTTTTATCTTTCCCTCGGTAATATCTAAAGCAAGCCCTATTGTTAGAAAATCTTCACCATAATTGAAGATGGAAATATTATTGTTGTTCTTCATAGTTTATGAGTTCAGAAATCAAAAGAAATAATATTGTATTTCAATAATAATTTTGAAAAGTTACACTTATCAAGCTTCAGGAGAAATGATAAAAGTTAGTGACTTTTAAAATTTTAGAATCTTACCTTCTTTAATTATTTAAAGTAAACATGAATTCAATAAATTAATTTATTTTTAAGTCCTTTCTTAACCATAAACTATGGAAAATAAATTAACACCTACAGTAAGTATTAACCAAAGTGAAACATATACTAAAGAGATACTTGAATAATATAAAAGCCATGAAAAGAAAATTATTACTTATTACAATTATCCTAACAATATGTTGTGCCGGCGTGGCAAGTAGTTCTACTAATGCCGACTGCAATAAAGATGTAAAGGACAAACGGGGAAAGATAGTCCCCTGGAAAAAAGGAGCTTGGGAAACGGGGAAGTACAGAAACTTATTTCTTGAAGCCGGCTATTCCCAGGAAGATATTGATGCAAAACTTGCAAAAGCCTACCAAGATCTTTTTGAAGGACCAAACAGAGTTTACTTTGAAGTGGGGGATTCAATGGGTTATGTTTCTGACATTAAGAATCATGATGCAAGAACAGAAGGTTTGTCGTACGGTTTGATGGTTGCTGTTCAGCTGAACAAGAAAGATGTATTCGATCGTTTGTGGCGTTGGACCAAGAAATATATGCAGCATCAGGGAGGAGCCAGGGATGCTTATTTTGCTTGGAGCGTTGAACCAAAGACGGGCAAACAAAATTCAAAGGGATCAGCATCAGACGGGGAATTATACTTCATTACTGCATTGCTATTTGCCTCTAACCAATGGGGAAACGATTCCGGAATAGACTATTACGGCGAAGCAAGAAGAATACTCGATGCTATGTGGAAAAAAGATGGCACCGAAAGGCAAACAAATCTTATTAACACAGAACATAAGAAAATAACATTTGTCCCTGATAGTTCAGGATACAACTGGACAGATCCATCATACCATGTACCTGCATTCTATGAAGTATGGGCAGAGTATGCCAAAGACGGTCATGAACAATTTTATAGAGATTGTGCTGATACTGCCAGAGTTTATCTTCACAGAGCATGCCATCCTGTAACAGGACTAAATGCTGATTATACAGATTTTTCAGGTAAACCACGTGAATTCTTTAAAAAGATGGCAGCTTTCCGTTATGATTCATGGAGAGTTCCAATGAATATTGCAATGGATTATTCTTGGTACGCCAAGGACCAGAAATGGCAGAAAGACTATGGCAAGAGAATCCAAAACTTCCTGTTTTGCAGAGGCATTGATACATTTGAAGACCAATTTAATATTGATGGTACAACACCTGAATGGATATTACCTGCAGGTGGTTATCAGAAGTTGAGACATTCACTTGGGTTCATTTCAACTGCTGCAACAGCCTCAATTATGGGCACACAAGCAAAAAGCTGGAAGTTTGTCGACAAGGTTTGGAATTCAAAGCTGGAACCCTATTCAGACGGATACTTTGATCCCTATTACGACGGGTTACTTTATTTGTTCAGCTTAATGCATTTAAGCGGTAACTACCAAATAATTAAACCATCTAATTGATTCCCTTGAATTTCTTATAAACAAACGAAGACTAGTTTTGTTATTATTCAAAATTTAAAAATAAGAAAATGAAGACTTTATTTATATTAATGGGAATGCTTATATCAGGTGCTGTATTAGCTCAAAATACAGGCTCAATACATGATTTTACTGTCAAAGACATTAATGGGAAAGATTATCCCTTATCACAGCTTAAAGGCAAAAAAGTTCTAATTGTGAATACTGCTTCCAAATGCGGGTTTACGCCACAATATAAAGATCTTGAAAAACTTTACAAGGATAACAAGGATAACAATTTTATCGTTATCGGGTTTCCGGCAAATAATTTCATGAAACAGGAGCCTGGGTCCAACGAAGAGATTGCTGAATTTTGTCAACTGAATTATGGAGTCAGTTTTCCTATGATGTCGAAAGTTTCAGTTAAAGGAAATGACATTCACCCCTTGTACAAATGGTTGACTAAAGAAGCAGACTGTACTGTAACCTGGAATTTTCAGAAATTTCTGATTGACGAAAACGGTAAGGTCGTAAAATATTTATCTCCAAATAAATCACCCTTATCTGATGAAATATTGAATTGGATTAAAAAATGAAATTTTGTATAAATATTCTAAATGTGACAAAAGTGTTTTTCCAATCAAAATCATAATGTTATCTTTTGACCATAAATTAGGAATACTTTTATACAACGACCAATTACAAAGTTATGAATACAAAGAAACATTTAATCATCCCGGTAATTATTGCCGTTTTTGCTATGTTTGCGACTATGGAAAGTAAAGCACAATCAGAAAGGGCAGCTATTGCCGATCAGTATAAATGGGACCTCAACGGAATATATAGTTCAGAGGATGAATGGTATAAATCAAAGGACATATTAGCTACAAAATTACCTAAAGTAGAGTATTATAAAGGTAAATTGACAAAGTCATCAGAAGAACTACTAAACTGTCTGACCTTCAATTCCAGCATATCAAAAGAAGCAACTCGATTGTATATATATGCATCGATGAACTCCGACCTTGATACCAGAGTAATGAAATACAACGGCATGAGACAGGAATTGGAGCAAATGTTTACTGAGTTTGGTTCCAAAGCTTCATTTATTGAACCTGAAATTTTAAGTGCCGACTGGAGTAAAATTGAAAGTTTAATAAAAGAGGAGCCTAAGCTCGAAGTATACAGAATGTATCTTGAAAACCTTTTCCGCCAGAAAAAACATACATTAAGTGAAGCTGAAGAAAAGATTATGGCTCTTTCATCATTGGTATCAGGTGTATCGTATGATGTTTTTGGCACTTTCTCAAACGCTGAAATGCCTGAGGCTGAGGTTACACTAACTAATGGCGAGAAAGTGATGCTGAACAGTGCGGGCTATGAAAAGTATCGTGCAATTCCTAACCGTGAAGACAGAGAGCTGGTATTTGACGCTTATTGGAACAATTACAAAAAATTTGAAGGCACTTTCGGTGAAATGTTATATGGCAATATTAAAAGCCATATGTTCAGAGCAAAAGCCCGAAACTATAATTCTTCTCTAGAAGCTGCATTATATTCAAATAATATCCCTGTTGATGTTTATCATTCACTAGTTGCAAATGTAGACAAGAACCTGCCGGCATTCCATCGTTACCTGAAAATCAAAAAAAGAATGATGGGACTTGACACACTGAAGTATCTCGATATGTATGCCCCGGTTATCAAAGGTTTTGAAATGAACTATTCATACGATGAAGCTAAGAAAATTGTTCTTGAAGCAGTTGCCCCTCTTGGTAACGAATATACTTCAACTGTAAAAAAAGCTTTTGAAGAAAGATGGATCGATGCATATCCAAATAAGGGCAAACGTTCAGGAGCATACTCAAACGGTGCGGATTACGATGGCCATCCTTATATCCTTCTTAACTACAACGACCTTTATGACGATGTAAGCACTTTAGCTCATGAACTTGGACACACTATGCAGAGTTATTATTCCAATAAAACACAGCCATATCCTCTTTCTGATTATACAATCTTTGTTGCTGAAGTTGCCTCAACTTTTAATGAAGTTCTCCTTTTCAATTATATGATTGAAAAAGTTACTGATGATGATTTAAGGCTTTCACTTTTAATGGACTGGCTTGACCGCTTTAAAGGAACACTCTTCCGCCAGACTCAATTTGCTGAATACGAACTGAAAATACATGAAGAAGCAGAAGCAGGTAAACCTCTTACAGGAGAGACCTTTTCAAAGATTTATTCTGATCTAGTGAAAAAATATTACGGTCATGATGAAGGAGTATGCTTTATAGACGATTATATCAAAATGGAATGGGCTTTTATTCCTCACTTCTATTATAATTTCTATGTATACCAATATAGCACTTCATTCACCGCTTCTATTAGTCTGGCAGAAAAAGTAATGAATAAAGAACCCGGAGCTCTGGAAAAATACATGGAATTTTTGTCTTCAGGATGCTCTGACTATTCAATAGAACTACTTAAAAAGGCAGGAGTTGACATGACAAGTAGTGATCCTTTCGACAAAACTATTGTTGCTATGAACAAGGTTATGGACGAAATTGAAAAGATATTGGACAAGAAAAACAAATAAAAAATTAGTCTTTTAAAAATTATTATCAATAAGGATTCAAAATTTAACTAATATTGATATCTGAAATTTTTACTGATAAGATTTATATTAAGTGAAATGGAAGATATTGATAATGTAGGATTTGACAACGAGAAGTACCTTAAGGAACAGACTTCTTCTATTCTTGAAAGAGTAAACAGATTTAATGATAAGCTATATATTGAGTTTGGAGGAAAACTTTTATATGACTATCATGCCGCCAGGGTACTTCCCGGTTTTGATCCTAATGTCAAGATGCGCCTTCTTCAATTACTCAAGGATAAGGTTGATGTAATTTTATGTATCCACGCAGGAGACATTGAAAGAAACAAGGTCAGAGCCGACTTTGGAATTACATATGATGTTGATGTATTAAAAACAATTGATGATTTCAGGAGTTGGGATATAAATATAACTGCTGTTGTCATTACCCGATATCAGAATCAACCTGCTGCTACTGCGTTTAAGAATAAACTTGAAGTCAGAGGAGTAAAAGTCTACCTGCACTATCCCACTGAGGGATACCCTACCGATGTTGACTTAATAGTGAGTGACAAAGGTTACGGTGCCAATGATTACATAAAGACAACCAAACCAATAGTCGTAGTAACGGGACCCGGACCAGGAAGCGGCAAACTTGCTACATGTCTTTGTAACCTTTATCATGATTATAAAAACGGCCTGACTGCAGGTTATGCTAAATTTGAAACATTCCCAATATGGGATCTTCCAATTGACCATAAAGTAAATATCGCATACGAAGCGGCAACTGTAGACCTAAAAGATGTAGTTATGATCGACGAACATCACTTGAAAGCCTATGGTAAAAAAGTTGTCAACTACAACAGAGATATTGAAGCTTTTAATCTGTTAAAAAGAATAATCGAAAAAATTACCGGCGGCAAGTCTATGTACCAATCTCCAACTGATATGGGAGTAAACAGGGCAAGCGCAGGTATTGTAAATGACGATATTATTTCAGAAGCTTCGCACCAGGAAATTGTACGCCGGTATTTAAAATGTGCTGTTGAATATGCTTTAGGACTTGCCGACAAGGAAACTCTCAACCTTGCTAAAGAAATAATGGATAAAGTGGGGGCTAAGGTTGAAGACAGAAAAGTTGTACTACCTGCCAGAGAAGCCGGTAAAGATGCTGAATGTTTAGGCAAAGGAAATGCCGGATTATTTTGCGGATCAGCAATTCAGCTTCACGATGGTACAATTATTACCGGGAAGAACTCCCCTCTTCTGCATGCTTCTTCAAGCCTTATACTGAATGCAACCAAGCACCTTGCCGGACTTCCCGACAGTATGTACCTTCTTCCAAAGAGCATAATCGATTCTGTAACACATCTTAAACACGATATTCTTGGAGGAAAAATGTTAAGCCTTGATGTTGAAGAAACACTTATTGTACTTGCAATTAGCGCTCTTACTAATCCTGCTGCTCAAATGGCACTTGAAAAATTAAAAGACCTACAAGGCTGTGAAGTACATACTACACATATGCCTACTCCCGGTGACGAAGCAGGGTTTAGAAAGCTTATGGTAAACCTGACATGTGATCCTGAATTCTCTAGTAAAAGATTATTTATCGGTGATTAAAAACAACTTGAGCATAAGTATATTTTAACAATAAGTGGTAAATAGAAATATTGTTTATTTTTGATAAAAAAAACAATATAAATATGAAAATCAAACTCTTTATCATACTTCTTGCAGTAATAATTTTCATATTTACTTCGGGGTGTATCTCCTTAAAACTTTCAAATAAATCTATACTAAGCGGAAATGTTACTAAGGAACTTTTTGATAGTATTGTCAAAACTCAAAATAAACTTTCTGTCCAAAAAGCTGAAGACATATTATCGAGAAGTCTTACGATAACATTTATTGGCTCAACTGAAGATGAAATAATTCAAGATATTAAGGTAAACAACGGATATATTATCCTTTTTGATGATAGCATCAGTAGATACTGGTCAGAAAAGATAGTTGACACCAGAGAGCATTTCGCGAATATGACAGTAGAAGACTTTCATGTGATTAACCACGTTACAAGAATTCCCTACAACGAAGTAGAACATATTAGAATGTTTAAGGGAAAAAGATCTGACAGGTTCGATTTTATAACCAAGAGAAATTATCGCGATGGATATTTCGGAAACATATATTCTTACGAAAAATTAAATAATGACAGCATAGACAATGTTGCTGTTATTTCAAGTCTCCTTTTCCTTTTTAAGAATCTTAAAGACTGAAAATTAAATCTTTCCCTAAAATCTACCTATATGAAAGTCAACAGACGAAACTTTATTAAAACATCCGGTCTAATTGCGCTTTTAGGACCCCTGGCATCTAATAACTTATTAGCATCAAACGGAAATAACCTACCCTCGTCAAAAGGCAAAGGGCTGAAATTAAAATTTGTACCGTACGACCTTTTGTTGAATCATACTTTTACAATTGCCAACAGCTCAAGAAAGATGACACCATCAATGCTAGCTTGCATAGAATACGAAGGTGTAAAAGGCTACGGTGAAGCATCTATGCCCCCTTATCTTGGCGAAAATTATGAGTCTGCCGCACGATTCCTCTCTTCTGTCAAATTAAGCCAATTCAACGACCCTTTTCAGACAGATGATATTCTTTCTTATGTAGATTCAGTTATGCCGGGAAACACAGCAGCAAAGGCTTCTGTTGATATAGCTCTGCACGACCTGATTGGAAAGATTCTGAAAAAACCATGGTATAAAATATGGGGATTTGACCCTGAGGATACTCCTGTAACATCATTTACAATCGGTATTGACAAACCAGAAGTTATTAAACAAAAGGTTGATGAAGCTTCTCCCTATAAATTGCTTAAGGTAAAACTTGGCAGGGACAACGATAAGGAAATTATTGAAACCATAAGCTCTGCAAGCAAAGTCCCTTTGTGTGTTGATGTTAACCAAGGATGGAATGACCGTGTAAAAGCACTTGAAATGATTCACTGGTTAAAAGAAATGGGGGTAGTATTTGTAGAACAGCCAATGTCCAAAACAGCAGTCGACGATTTGGCATGGCTAACTCAAAATAGTCCGCTGCCGATTATTGCTGACGAGTCAATTCAAAGGCTTCCTGATGTATTAAAAGCTCATGGCGTTTATCATGGAATTAACATTAAGCTAATGAAATGCACCGGAATGAGGGAAGGACATCAAATGCTAACACTTGCACATTCTCTCGGCATGAAGGTAATGATTGGATGTATGACTGAAACTTCTTGTGCCATATCAGCTGCAGCCCAATTATCGCCTAAAGCAGATTGGGCCGACCTCGACGGGAACCTGCTAATAAGCAATGACCCTTATTCAGGCATGAAAATAATAAACGGAAAAATAACTCTAACAGATAAGCCCGGAATAGGCATTAAAACTGAAAAGAATGTTTTCTAAAGGATGCACGATTTGTTTATATCCCGATTTTGATTGTATTTTTACAAAATGAAACGACTTTATTTATATATCATCAAAACCTTTATAGGGCCTTTCATACTAACTTTCTTCATCTGCATATTTATACTGTTGATGCAGTTCCTGTGGAGATATCTTGATGAACTTGTAGGTAAAGGGCTTGAAACTGAAATTATTATTGAGCTAATGTCGTATGCCGCCTTAAGTCTTGTGCCGATGGCGTTACCCCTTTCAATACTCTTAGCTTCAATAATGTCGTTTGGAAATCTTGGAGAAAGGTTTGAACTTCTTGCTATCAAAGCCAGTGGCGTTTCCCTTCTAAAAATTATGAAGCCTCTCATTATTTTCAATATCATTGTCACATTCGGGGCATTTGTTCTGGCTAATGAAGTTATTCCTGTTACAAACGCAAAATTTGCGGCCCTACTTTGGAGTGTTAAAGAACAAAGACCGGAAATGATAATTAAAGAAGGGATTTTTTCTAATGAAATAGATGGATACAGCATAAAAGTTAGCAAAAGGGATCAAAAAACTGACGCCCTTTTAGGAATAATGATTTATGACCATACTTCGGGCAAAGGCAATGTTAGCGTTACAATTGCAGATTCAGGTTATCTTAACATGTCAGACGATAAAAAATACATGGTTTTAAACTTGTTCAACGGAGAAAATTATTCTGATGAAAAACTCGGTGAAAAGGATTCAAAAAAGACACATCCATTCAGAAGGGAAAAATTTAAACGCCAGGAAGTAGTAATCAATGTTCATAATTATGACCTCAAAAGATTTGATGAAAGCTACTTTAAAGATGGTTATAAAATGCTAAAAAACAGACAGCTTGAAGTTGCTGTTGATTCATTGAACAAGGTTTATGCCGATCGTGAGAAAATGGTCGCTATAGGAATAAACTATAACAAACCTTTAAATGATACAATATCAAACAATTTTGCTGTCGATTCTTTGAAAAAGAAACCGGAAGAAGAAGCATTGACTATTTTTGATTTTGATTCACTATATGCGAGCCTTTCAAGAGAACAAAAAACAACAATCCTTCAGGGTGCTCAAAGAAATGCTCAGTCGAACCAGAGGAACGTTATGCAATATGAATCTGATCTATATAACAGGTTAAAATATATAAATCAACACATTTTGGAGTATCATAAAAAGTACACCCTTTCATTGGCGTGCTTGCTATTCTTTTTTATTGGAGCCCCTTTGGGAGCAATAATCAGAAAAGGGGGCTTTGGAATGCCAGTTGTTGTTTCAATTTTACTTTTTATTTCATACTACCTCGTGTCAATGATTGGAGAAAAAGTGGCACGCGAAGGGGTATGGATGGTAAGCTCAGCTACGTGGTTTTCAACAATATTCTTCTTTATTATCGGTTTATTCCTTACCCGCCAGGCTGTAACAGATTCCATATTAATGAATTCTGAAACATATACTAAGTTATTCAAAAAAGTAAAATTCTTACGCTTCCTTGATTCAGGTAAAAATGATGTAATTAGTGATGAAGATACTCTTCCTGACAAATAAAGTCCCTTATCCGCCAAAGGATGGTGGTTCAATTGCTACTTTGGCACTAATCAGATCATTGTCTGATAAAGGTCATAGTGTAACTGTTTTATCGATGAACACAAAGAAGCATCATACCACTTTCTTTGATATTCCTAAAACTCTTACCTCGAAGATTATATTTCATCTTGTAGAAGTACCTGCTCATATAAATTTGAAGGGAACAATAAAAAACCTTTTCTTCTCAAAATTACCTTACAATGCAGAAAGATTCATTGATATAAACTTCACCCAAAACCTTGAAGCGCTCTTGACAGTTAATAAGTACGACATTATTCAGCTTGAAGGTTTGTACCTCTGTCCTTACATCAAAACTATCAGAAAGTATAGTAAGGCACTGATAGCATACCGAAGCCATAACATCGAACACGAAATATGGGAAAGAACACTTGCCGGAACAAAATGGCCTAAAAAATGGTACCTGGAAATACTTTCCAAAAGATTAAGGAAATTTGAATTATCATTTATAAATCAATATGATATGCTCATTCCGATAACATCAAGAGATGGGCAAAAGTATTTTGAATTTGGCAACACTAAAAATACCATTACTATTCCTGCAGGTTTCGATTTTCAATTGCGTGAGCCAAAATCTAACCCTATTAAAAATGACATTTTCTTTATTGGTGCTCTTGACTGGTCTCCAAATCAGGAAGGGCTCATTTGGTTCTTTGATAATTGCTGGGAGGCAATTAAAGAAATCAATCCTAAAGTGAAATTCTTTATTGCCGGCAGAAATGCCCCTGATTGGTTTATTAAAATAATCAACAATAATGGTGTGGAATATAAAGGCGAAGTTCAGAATGCCCAATTATTCATGCAAAAACACGGGGTAATGATAGCTCCATTGCTTTCCGGAGGAGGTATGAGGGTCAAAATTATTGAGGGGATGGGGCTCAAAAAAACAATTGTAACTACGAAAGTTGGATGTGAAGGAATAAATGCTGAAAATGAAAAACATATTTTCATTGCCGCTAATCCAAAAGAATTTACCGACTATACAATAAGGGCAGTTAAAGACGTAGAGCTCCAGTCTTTTATTTCCAATAATTGCTATACATTTGTAAAGGAGAATTATTCAAACGAAAAAATAACAGACAGTTTAGTAGATTTTTTCAAAAAGAATATCGAATGAAATTGATTTTTTGGATTTCTTTTTTTGCTGTATTCTATACATACATAGGATATGCCCTTTTGCTTTTTTTCCTTATCAGGATTAAAAAGAAGAAACCTCAAGCTCAGTTGTCAGTGTCAGATGAAGAATTACCTGAGGTGTGCTTGTTTATTGCTGCCTACAACGAAAAACAAATTCTCAAAGAAAAAATAGACAATTGCTTTTCTCTTGACTACCCTAAAGATAAATTAAATGTTGTATTTGTAACTGATGGATCAGACGATGGTAGTGCTGAATTTTTATCCACCTTTAGTCAGGTAACTGTTTTACATGAAGATAAAAGGAAGGGAAAAATAAATGCAATGAACAGGGGAATGAAATATATTACATCCCCAATTGTGATTTTCACTGATGCCAACACCATTCTGAATAAAGAAGCAATAAAATTGATAGCAAGCGGATTTGCTGATTCTATAGTTGGCTGCATTGCCGGGAGGAAAAGAGTAGTTAGTACTAAACAATCAACTGCTTCTGAAACAGGCGAAGGATTGTACTGGAAATATGAATCTTGGTTGAAAATGATGGATGCTGAATTCAACATGCCGATAGGTGCTGTTGGTGAGCTTTTTGCAATCAGAACTTCTCTGTTTGAATCGGTGGAAGAAGATACTGTTCTTGATGACTTTATGATTTCTTTCAGCATTCTTGATAAAGGATTTTCTTTAAAATATATTCCGGAGGCTATAGCCTCTGAATCAGGCTCATTAAATGTATTTGAAGAGTTAAAAAGGAAAAAAAGGATTGCTGCCGGAGGAATTCAAACTGCAATAAGATTAAGGAAGTTTTTAAACCCCTTCCGCTACACCAAACTTTCATTCCAGTTCTTCTCTCATAAAGTCACACGGTGGACTTTCGCACCATGGTGCTTGTTTCTGATGTTACCGGTTAACCTCATTATAATTCTTAGTGAAAGCCCTCAATATTTCTTTACTGTTATTTTTGCTCTTCAATCAATTATATACCTTGCTGCCTTAATAGGCTGGATTTTTGAGAAAACCGATTTAAAAGTCAAAACATTCTTCATCCCTTACTATTTCATTGCCATTAACTTAGCAACAATTCTCGGGCAGTTCCGATATTTCTCAGGCAAACAATCATCGGCATGGACCAAAGCAAAGAGGCTTTGATATTTTCATTTCTTTTTTGTTAGTTTTACAAAAATTTTCAAACAATGGATGATTTCAAACTCAATACTATCCAAGAAGCTGTTGATGACTTCAGAAGTGGCAAGATAATAATTGTAGTCGATGATGAAGACCGTGAGAATGAAGGAGACTTCATTGCTGCCGCTGAGAAAGTAACACCTGAAATGATAAATTTCATGTCGAAGGAAGGAAGAGGACTTATTTGTGCTCCTCTTACTGAAAAAAGGTGTGAGGAACTGGAATTAACAATGATGGTTGGCAAAAACACTTCACTTCACGAAACAGCATTTACCATTTCTGTTGATGCTTTAGGCCACGGTACTACAACCGGAATTTCTGCTTTTGACAGATATACTACCATTAAATTGCTGGCTGACCCTTCTACCAAGCCTGAAGATCTTGGAAGACCGGGACACATATTCCCGCTAATGGCCAAAAACAAGGGCGTTTTAAGAAGATCAGGTCACACTGAAGCAGCTGTCGACTTAGCCAGACTTGCCGGCTTAGAGCCCGCAGGAATTCTTGTTGAGATAATGAACGACGATGGCACTATGGCCAGGCTTCCTCAATTGATGAAAATTGCCCGGAAGTTTGATATGAAAATTATATCAATTGAAGATCTTATTGCATATCGTATTGAAGAAGAAAGCCTGATAAAAAGAGGAGCTGAAGCAAAACTCCCAACTCATTTTGGTGATTTCAGAATTATTCCATATCTGCAAAAATCTAATGGGAAAGAACACGTGGCTTTAGTCAAAGGAGAATGGAACGATGATGAAGCAATCCTTGTCAGAATGCATTCTTCATGTATTACAGGCGATATTTTTGGTTCTAAGAGATGCGAATGTGGAGACCAACTGCACAAATCGATGGAGTTGATTGAAAAAGAAGGCAAAGGTGTTGTTGTATATCTTGACCAGGAAGGTAGGGGAATCGGGTTGCTAAATAAAATTAAAGCATATAAACTTCAAGAAGAAGGATTTGACACTGTTGAAGCCAATGTTCATCTCGGTTTTGCCCCCGATGAAAGAGATTATGGCGTAGGTGCCCAAATACTTCGCAACCTTGGAGTAAAAAAGATGAGGCTCCTGACTAACAATCCTGTCAAAAGAGTTGGTCTTGAGGGCTATGGATTAAAAGTTGTTGAAAACATACCGATCGAAGTTGAACCCAATGAGTACAATGAATTCTATATGAAAACCAAGAGGGACAGGATGGGTCATGTGCTTCAGAAGTTCAAATATGACAATGATTAATATTGAACATCATCATTTTTCTTTATTTCTTATCGTTTATTTGAAATGATTTTCTTTATTTTAGATGTTTATTTAAACAAATAATATTCTAAATGAAGACTAGCAAAGATCCTGAAGGGTATCTGTTTTCAAAAAGATACACAACCTACGTTTTTATTCTCCTCTTTTTACTTTACATGTTTGACTATATCGACAGGGTTGTCGTAACGTCAATGTTCTCCTTGATTGAAAAAGATCTGGGTATTACTCATACAAAAAGCGGTCTTCTTATTTCAGCAGTATACTGGTCAATTGTTTTACTGACATTTCCCGTTTCCATACTTGTTGACCGTTGGAGCAGAAGCAAAACTATAGGTATTATGGCAATATTATGGAGCTTAGCAACTGCTCTTTGTGCACTTACCGGAAATTTCATGCAACTCTTTTTTACCCGCCTTCTTATTGGCGTTGGTGAAGCCGGCTATGCGCCCGGTGGCACTGCCATGATTTCGGGTATGTACCCTGAAAATAAAAGGGCAAGAATGATGGGGATCTGGAACGCCTCAATACCTCTCGGAACTGCCATTGGCATTTTGCTCGGTGGCTTAATTGCTACTCATTGGGGGTGGAGGCATGCTTTCGGCTTAGTAGCAATACCGGGACTATTTATCGCTGTTGCTTTCTTATTCGTAAAAGATTATAAAACTGTCGATCTATCATATGTATCTGAAAAAAAGAAAAATGAAAAGATGTCTGTCAAAGAAATCCTTAATCATTTTTATTCAAAACCTTCTCTCATATATACTTATTTCGGCATTACAGCAGTTGTTTTTGTCACAACCTCACTCATAACATGGCTACCCAGTTATTTTGAAGTTACAAGAGGTATAACTCCCGGAAAAGCAGGAACATTATCAAGCTCTGTAATGGGGCTTGCAATTATTGGAGCTCCCGTTGGTGGTTTTCTTGCCGATAAATGGCGAAATAAGAATATCAGGGCAAGGTTGCTCTTCCCTACCCTTTCAACTATTGGTGCTGCAGTTTTTCTTTCAGCGGCACTGTTCCTTTTTAAAGGCACTCTGCAATACGTGATGTTCCTTTTGATGGGCTTAATGGTAACTATGTTTATTTCTTCGGCAGCAGCAGTAACCCAGGATGTTATTCATGCCGGACTCAGAGCAATATCGTATGCAATTGCGGTGGTAATTCAAAACCTTTTAGGTGCTTCAATGGCTCCTATTGTAATTGGAACTATTTATGACAATAAGGGAATAGAATCTGCATTTTCAATGCTCCCATTCGTTTTAATTATCGCAGCAGTGCTGTTTTATCTGGGATCCAGATATTATGCAAATGATATTAAGAAAGTCCCTAAAATTAACCTTGAAGTTGTATAGCTAATCAACATTATCTCAGCATATACGCTAGTGATATACCAATGAAATTGCCTACAGCATAGCCAATTATTCCGATTGTTATTCCTGATAGGATAATTTCCTTGTTCTTTAATGAATTTGCAACAGTAGGAACAAAAGGAGCAGAAAAAATAAAGGCTGTTGACGTAATTATCGTAGTATCTGTATCGATTTTAAATATTTTAGAGAATAATACCTGAAAAAACAATGACCCTAAAATAACCCATGTAATTAAGGCTGCTATCCAAAGTGAGTTAAAACTGAACATTTTAAAATCGGCCATTGACCCTACTACAATACAGAAAATAATAATCAGATACATACCCGACTGAAAAGTCTTCCTGATTTTATTTATCGCCGGAATCATGGAGCAAGCAATTGAAATTGCAGTTATGCTAAGAATGATTCCCGCAGTCTGATATTCCTCAGGAAAAATATTTTTAATAAACATTGAAATCCCAACAATTGCACCCGACAACAATACTGCAAGAACCAGTTTCGGCAATATAGTCTTCTTGCTTATCCCCTTATACGAATCCCATCCTTCAAAATCATCAACTTCAACGTTTAACTTCATCTGATCATCAGCAGACTTGAAGGGAACAAGAAATTTTCCAAGGAACTTTTGAGCTACAGTTATTAAAAAGATGAAATAAAAAATGCAAATAATTATATCATACGCATTAACCAACATGAAAGTATCAGGATTACAGTTTATAGCTTTCATAATAGCAGCCATATTTGCAGTACCTCCAATGTACACTCCAATCATAAGTCCTGCTACTTGCCAACTGTCAGGAATCACACTCCGGAACATATAGAACCCAATTACAGTAACAATTATGACCGAGATAATGCCAAACAACACAGCTAACCCGGTTTTAGCTGCCAACCTCGACCATTGTTTTAAATTAATTGAAAATAAAAGCAAGGGCAAAGCCATTGCAATGGTAACGGAAGTAAAATCATCCTGAACGGCCTTAAATTCAGGCTTTATCAATCCAATATTACCAATAATAATCCCAAGAATATAAGCCAAGGCCACAGTCCCAAACTTATTTAAAAGAGATGAACGTTTACATGCATACAGAAGTCCTACCGGACCAAGAACATATATCAAAATGATAATAATTGCATTCATAGGTATAGGCTTTAGACTACTAAGTAAAAAGAAAAAAGAGAGTTTAGCAAACGATTCTTAATTCAATACCAAATAAGTGGCTCCTTTAAACAAATTACTTATTTTTGCTGGTCGATATTTAATCATGAAATGAAGAAGTTTAATAAAACGATCGGTTTGTTTCTTATCTCGCTGTGTGTTAGCACTATCATTTCAGCCCAAGCCATTTCTTTTAAATCCCTTTCCGGGGAAATGCAAGCTTTCCAGAAGCAGTATGTACCTGACAAACGCGTAGCTATTTTCAATGTCGAATTTAAAGATACTCTTCAGCCAAAAGTTGTGATTTCCGGAGAGACAAACCTTCCGGAAGGTAAAAACCAACTTTTAAGTTTCCTGAATGATAAAATGATACC
>CAYMTR010000026.1:0-40975 GCA_964393405.1 uncultured Prolixibacteraceae bacterium | reverse complement strand
ATATGAAAAATTAAAAATTAAATTCTGCAATCTCAAAATATGATTGAGGATGATCACAAGCCGGGCATTTTTGAGGTGCGGCCATTCCTTCATGTAGGAATCCGCAATTACGACATTTCCATACAACTTTGCCCTCACGCTTAAATACTTTGCCGCTTTGAAGATTTTCGTATAGTTTACGATATCTTTCTTCATGGGCTTTCTCAACCTTAGCTATCATTTTAAATGCTACAGCTACTTCCTTGAAACCTTCTTCTTCTGCAACTCTTGCAAATTCTGGATACAATTCTGACCACTCTTCATTTTCTCCGTCAGCAGCTGCTTTAAGATTGTCTAAAGTTGTGCTGATTATTCCTGCCGGATATGTAGCTGTAATTTCTACCATCCCGCCTTCAAGGAATTTAAAGAACCTTTTTGCATGCTCTTTTTCATTTAAAGCTGTTTCTTCAAATAAGGCTGCAATTTGTTCTAATCCTTCTTTTTTTGCAACACTGGCAAAATAGTTGTACCGATTACGTGCCTGCGATTCACCTGCAAAAGCCTTTAGTAGATTTTGTTCGGTTTTGCTACCTTTAATGCTATTCATCTTTTATAATTTTTATTGTTTAACGTTCGTTTATTAACTCTATAAATATAGTAAATTTATTTTTTGCTTTAAATATTTTACTTTACAGGTACTGCTTGTTCTGGCTTGTCTTTCAGACCAAAGGTTGCTTTTATTCCTGCATAAAGATTTAACCACATGTAGTTTACAATAGATTGAGTTTTGTCTCTTTTAGCATAGAATTTCAAAGGGAAAAGAAGTTTTCCCGGGGGGGGATTGTCTGACCTGACTGCTACTGTGTTTGCTAAAAAACTAATAAACTTATCTTCGATTAAGCGACCTTCCTTTTCTGATAAAACGGATATTTTCAAGTCTTTGTAGGCAAATTTTATATTTCCTTCTGAAGAATCTTCCTGAGCTTCAAAATATAAACCGAGCTTTTCATTATAACCTTCCTTTATTGATATTAACAATGCGGGTTCAGTTACGTTGTTAAGTTTTTCAAAAGGAATGTAATCACATTCTGCACTTACTTTAAATTTGTTTTCAGATGAAGATATGTCCATGTTCAAATCAATCGACATTGATGCCATTCCCATTAATTTACCTGTAATATATACATTGCTGTTGGGTCTGTTTGAATATATCTTTTTATTATTATTCAAATTTTTTATAGTCGACTTTATATCAGTAAAATAAACAGATAATTCTGTTGTGGCCGGTGGTGTAAGTTCATTATATAATAGTTTTTTACACGTTATGTTGATTGAATCTGTCTCAAACTTTTGTTTCATTTCTCTAAGATCCTTCTGCGGCAAGTCAAATATAAATCCCGGTGGGAGAGGGTAGGTATTATCTCTTGATATATCTACATTATCTATATTGACGTTGATTTTAGACACTTTAATTTCATCTGTCTCAAAAAACGTCTTTATGTCAAACCCACTGCCATAACATTCTGCATTTTCGATTGTAACATAATCGTCCTGATATTTTTTTTTCTTTGAAAACTCTTTGTGTGTATAAACAGGTGTCAATGATAAACCCTTGAAAGTGAATGTTCCTTTACTGCTGATGTTTAGTTTGTCAAACGAGTAATTGTAAAATCCATCTTTTGTCTTTTCTTTTACATTGTTTATTTCAAGCGCAACAAAATCGCTTGATAATAATTTATTTTTGCTATCACTGTTTTTATCAACATTGAAACCACTCAAATGAACATTGACCTGTTTTAGGCTAAGAGGATTCTCTCCTTTGATATCAATTTTTGCATTGCTTATTTTAATATTATTGACTTCAATATCTTCTATTGTTTTGCTAATTTGAGAATATAAATTGAGTTTATAGGGAGAAAACTTTTCACTGCTTTTTGTTTTATTATTCGATATTATCTCGATAGTCGGATTATTAAGAGTTAGTAAAGTTGATTTGATCTTCTTTTCCGATATGAATTCATCGATATTAAAATCTGCAAGTGAAGTCTCCGGCAAATTTAATTTATATATTTCGTTTTTGTTGCCCTGTTGTGCTGTCAAAGTTGGAGTTATTGACAATTCATTGATCTTTAGGTGTTTATTCTTAAATGCGTATGCGGCCTTCCCTATCAATAATTGGTGTATTTTATCCGGAAGCTCGTATTTTGTATTATTCATTACGAACGAAAAGTCAGAATATTCGGCTTTTAGTTTGTCTTTTTTGTTTTCAATTTTCAGCTTTTTAATATTCAAGTCTATTTCTGTATTAGCAAATTTCTTGCTTTTCGAATTTTCATAATTTGCAAGCTCAAGTTTGCCTTTTTCAACGCTTACATCATCAGCAGTAAATAGATTTAACCCTTTTATAGCTGAAATTGAATTCAACGACTTTTCTTTTAAAAGTTCTTGTTTTATTAATAGCTTAATATCAGGATTAATGAATTTTACTGAACTTGCCGGCAGAACTCCCTTATTGACAAGATTAATGATGTTAGTGCCTGAAAGTTGTATTGATGGAATATTCGCATATACAGCAATGGGTACATTTTTAAAATCAGGAGATGACATGTCAGGATACATTTTTGCATTTGTGATATAGATCCTGTTTTCCGTTGATAGAATGCCAATTTCTTGGGCATCAATTTTATGAACTCCATCAGCTAATGCAAATGATTGTTTTTTCAAAATTAAATCGATGAAGTCCGAAAAGAGAAGTTTATCCTTGTTATTTGATGATAAAGAATCCAATTGAAAATTTATCATTCTTACTGAAAATAGGTTTGACATTTCAAAAGCCGGCTGATTCTTAATCTGTTGATAAAAATGTATGCTTCCATTGTCCATCTTTAAGTTTTGTATGCGGACTTTAAAAAGATAGTCTGAAATTAAATTATAAAGTTCTGTTTGATAGGTTAGTTTGCTTTTGTTATTGTCCTGCTTTTCGCCATATTGCTTTAAACTAAATGTTGGATTTGATATATAAAAGTCTCTAATTACAAGTTCTTTATCAAAGAAGGCCTTGTGAAGGTCAGCTCCACTCAATTGTATTTCAGGGAAAAATATTTCAAGTAATTCATTGTGCTCTCGTAATATAGAATCAGAATTTGCTATGTTGTAAACCGGCATAACTTTCAAATTATACACTTCTGCAGATTGTCCTGCACTCGAAAGAAATACTGAATCAGCTAAAAGATTGTGGAAATCATCCGCTAATTGTAGCGATATTTTTGTGAATGATACCCTAAAAGCATCAGCAAAGAAAATTTTATCAGATTTATAGAATGTTGCACTGTCAAGTGAAAGATTTTCAAGGTCGAAATTAAATTCTGTATCAAAGAAACCGGTTTTGTCATTTACAATATCGTAACTGTAAGTCAGTTTCCCCTTTTGTATAGAAGTTTTGTCTACATAAACGCCTTTTAGATAATCCCTCATCTTCTGCAGAAATAGATTTGCTTCTTCCTTGTCCTTTTTTACCTTACTACTTTTGCTGAATTTTATTTTTGCTTCAGGCGAATATACCGTCATCTTTTTCATGGGAAGTATACGGTTATGGTACATCTCCCTAAAATCAACTCCCTTAAATGATAATCCTTTTGATTTAATATCGATTAGTGAAATATTTTTGTCGTCTTGCTTACTTTTAAATGGCTTGAATGCAATATAACCTGTGCTTACATCTTGACTCTTTGTATCTGCTTTTATCTTGTTGATCGAAAGATAATGCACCCTGTCGGAATGGTTTAATCTGTATTTTTCTATCGAAATATCTAAATCCAAAGAGGATAAAACCCTTTCACTATCTTTATATGAATTTGAATCTACTCTGAAACCATAAAAGTTGATTGAAAAGTCACTTACTATCTGATCAGGCTTTTGTGCTTTATAGGCATACAATTCAAGGTTGGCATTTAGTATTGAAAAGGTATCAATATTTATCCACGTCAAATTGTTTTCTATTAATTTGTAAAAGTTAATTTCATCAAGTGGAGTACCTTTACCTGCACTGCTGCCAAAATTTATTTTAATTTCCGGGGTGATTAATTTCAGGGCAGTAATTGGTATTGTGTCTGAGCTGTAGAATTTATCGACATAATGACTTTTAAGCTCTATTCTTGGAACTTCAACTGTAAAACGATGATCTGTATATTTCAATGATTCTTTTTTTGGAGATAGCTTTACGTTATTTGCACTGATATTTTCATGTAAAAGCGAAAGACTTATTTCTTCAATGTCGATTTCATGAATATTGTCAGACAGCTCGTTGTGAAAATTTTCAATTTTTATAGCTACGTCAGATACATCAAATGGAAACGGTGAATCAGTTCTTTTTATTCCTCCTATTTTGAAGTCGTCAATTTCAATATTGACTTTTGGTACTTTATGCTTGGTTTTAAATATTGAATCTACTTGTAATAAGGCATCTGTAATCAAAATTGTGTCTATTACTATTTCATTGATTGCTCCAATTACCAGAGAATCTCCTTTGATGATTTTGTCTTTTGAAAGTGTATTGAAGTTTATTTTTTCACCTGAACTTAGACTAAATGTCGGTTTACTGATCTTGACCGACTCTGCAATAAAACTTTTTTCCTTAATGATTCTGAAAAATTTGAAGTTGTATATGACAACAGATTGCCCCTCAAATTCATAATACTTTCTAGTAGTATCTGATAAATACTTTTCTTGTGGCTTGAATTTTACTTCTGTAATTGTGAAGGAATTTTTCTTAAAATCAATATCTATGCCTTCGAAGTTTAAGGTGTAGATGCTGTCTGTTTGTTGAAGTACAAATTCTGATAGATTTTGATTTATTATCCTCTCCGATTGAGTTACAATGAATATTGCCCCAAATAAGATAAGGGTAAATACAGTAATCACAAATCCTATAGCTACTTTGACTATAGTCTTTTTTCTGTATTTACCCTTACCAACCATTAATATTATCCTTTTTTCTAAATTCTAAATTTTACTTCAAAAGAAATAGAGAACTTTTAAAGCCCGATAAGGTAAATATAATGATTTATATTGATTGATTAAAGTACAATTTTTACCCCAATATTGGCACCCAATGCTCCAAAAGAAAAGAAGTGATGTGTAACTTCTTCATTTTCTGGTTCAGGATATTCTAATTCATCTTTAAACATCACTACTGTTTTGTCAGGTTCAACTCTCCTCGTAGGTTTGTAAATTAATGATTGATGAGTTAATTCTACAAAGAATTTCAACCAATCAGTAGCATTCAGGTTTAGTCCTATAGCTCCTGTTGTACCAAGTGGGAAACCTCCTGTAAACTTTTTAACGTCACCATTTACATCAACATTAGTTATTGGAAAACCTGTCAAAAGTCCAATCTTTGCATACGGCGAAAAGTTTTCGCTTATTGAAGTTTTAAAGCATATAGAGGGGGAAATTGTTATAAACCTGCCGGTGTATGTTTTGTCGAAGAAGTAATTTTCAACATTCACGCTTCTTCCGTTTTGATATCCTAGATCTAACTCTAAATCTATGTACCTGTTCAATTCAACTCCACCACCAAGATAAAAACCCCAGCTTCCTCCAAAACTGCCATAAATATTCTTTGTCGAATCAGATGTGAGCTCTTGATCTAAAAGCAATTTCTGTATTCCTAACCCATATCCAAATCCTCCTTTTAAGAAAAATTGAGCGTTTGATACAAGTGGAATAGCAATTACTCCAACAATTATTAATGCTCTGTAAAGCGTTCTCATTGTAAATGTTTTAAGTTCCATTTTTTCTGAATTTATTGTTTATTTCAAATTTAATCTAATTAATTTGTTTAGTCAAGCTACAGAATTATTTTCTGTGTCCCTTATTCTTTCAATCTTTTTTAATTTTATCGGAAGTGCGTTTAAACAAATTCTTGATGATTTTCTTTTGAATCTAAAATTTTCTTAGATTTAGACTTATAAACTTAAAATCTAATACTGAACTTATGAGAAAATATTTAGCTCTTATCTCATTGCTGTTGTTTTCAATAGCTTCATTTTCACAAGAATCAGAAACTAAAAAGAATGTTAAAACAGGTTGGAACTTCGGCGTTCTTCCTGCAGTAACATACAATACCGACCTTGGGCTTCAATACGGAGGATTAATTAATTTGTTCCACTATGGCGATGGAACTAATTATCCTAAGTATTTACACAATATTTATCTGGAAGTATCTCAGTATACTAAAGGTAGCGCTATTTACCGTCTGGCTTACGATTCTGAGTATCTTATCCCCGGTATTAGAATCACTTCAGATTTAGCTTATTTACCCGATAGAGCTTTTGAATTCTTTGGTTTTAATGGTTTTGAATCAAAATTCAACAGCTCTTGGATAGACGACGAAATTACCGACGGTTCTTATAAGTCCAGAATGTTCTACGCTATGCAGAATCATGCACTGAGATTTAAAACAGACGTTCAGTTCCCTATTGTTGGCGATAAACTTCTGGGACTCGTAGGTTTTAACCTTCAAAACTACACTGTGAAAACCATTGATGTCGACCGCTTTAATAAAGGTAAAGAACAAGATGATCCTAAACTCCTTCCTAAGGTTCCAACTCTTTACGACCAATACAAAGAATGGGGTATTATTTCTGAGAAAGAAGCTGATGGTGGTTTTGTTCCCCTCCTAAAAGCCGGATTGGTTTTTGACACAAGAGATAACGAACCTAACCCTATGAAGGGAATGTGGACTGAATTATTCGTTTTCGGTGCTCCTCAGTTTAATGAAGATGGGTCTGGTTTCGCAAAGTTCAATATTACTCACCGTCAATATTTTACTCTTATTGAAAGGGATCTTTCTTTCGCTTACCGACTTTCTTATCAGGGTAAACTCTTCGGAGATGTGCCGTTTTATTACCAAACTCAAATTGAAACTTCTATGATGAAGGACCAACTTGGTCTTGGCGGAAATAAATCAATCAGAGGTATTAAAAGAAACAGGGTCATAGGCGATGGTGTTGTTTATGGAAATCTTGAACTTAGATGGAAACCTGTTCATTTTAAATTTATTAAACAGAATTTCTACCTAGGGCTAAACGGTTTCTTCGATTTCGGTCAGGTAGTACAGAAGGTTGACGTCAAAAGCATTGTTGAAAAGCAAAGCTCTATTAATATTAACGATTACTTTGATTTCTCAGGAGGAGAAAAATTACACATGAGTTACGGCGCCGGTTTACGATTGGTTATGAACCAGAATTTTGTCGTCTCCCTTGATTTAGGTAAGGCAGTTGCAGAACAAGATGGTGACTGGGAAATGTATATCGGACTAAATTATATTTTCTGATAACGTTCAAAAATTTGTAATAACTTATTTTCCTTTTTTTATGAATCCCGAAGAAGCACAATCAAGAATCTTGGAACTTCGCAAAGTTCTTGATTATCACAGTTATTTGTACTACGTCAAGTCGGAGCCTGTTATATCTGATTTTGAGTTTGATGCTAAGTTGAAGGAACTTGAAATTCTTGAAAATGAATATCCTCAGTTCAGCGATCCTTTTTCTCCTACTAAACGTGTGGGAAGCGATATTACTTCGGAATTTCAACAGGTAGCTCATAAATATCCTGTGCTTTCTCTTTCAAATACTTACAGCGAAGAAGATTTAAGGGATTTTGATAATAGAACTTTTAAAGAAACCAATTCTCATCCTGAATATGTTTGTGAACTAAAGTTTGATGGGGTTTCTATTAGCCTTACTTATGAAAAGGGGATTCTCAAACATGCTGTTACCAGAGGTGATGGTGTCGCTGGCGATGATGTTACGTCTAACGTTAAGACTATCAGAAGTATTCCGATGAAACTTTTAGGTTACTCCTGGCCCGATGAATTCGAGATTAGAGGCGAAATTGTTATGCCCTGGGATGCTTTTAATAAGTTGAACGCAGAAAAGATTGAAAACGGCGAGGAGCCAATGGCTAATCCCCGAAATACAACATCAGGAACAATTAAAATGCAGGATTCTTCTGTTGTTGCTAAACGTGGACTTGATGCTTTTTTCTATTATGTCCCGGGCGAAATAAAACTTTCTGAAAGTCATTCTAAAAACCTCGAAATTGCCTCTTCCTGGGGATTCAAAGTTTCTGAACATACTAAGGTCTGCAAAAATATTAATGAGGTTCTTAATTTTATTCATTACTGGGACAAGGAAAGACATAACCTGCCTATAGCTACCGATGGTGTTGTTGTTAAAATAAACTCTATTTCTGTTCAAAATGACCTCGGTACTACTGCTAAATCACCCCGCTGGGCAGTAGCTTATAAGTTTAAAGCTGAACAGGCAAGTACTCGCTTGTTGTCTGTTTCTTACCAGGTTGGCAGAACGGGTGCTGTTACTCCTGTTGCTAATCTTGAACCTGTTCAGCTTGCGGGCACTACCGTCAAACGTGCTTCTCTGCACAATGCTGATATTATTGCTGGTCTCGACCTTCATCTTAATGATATTGTTCTTGTTGAAAAAGGGGGAGAGATAATTCCTAAAATTGTTGGTGTTGACTTCGATGAACGTCATCCTTTAAACCCAAAAGTTTTATTTATCGACAAATGCCCTGAATGTAATACTCCTTTAATTAGGCTTGATGGTGAGGCTGCTTTTTATTGCCCTAATGAAACCGGTTGTCCCCCTCAGATTAAAGGTAAGATTGCCCACTTTATAAGTCGTAAGGCTATGAATATCGATGGAATGGGCGAGGAGACTGTTGAGCTGTTTTTTAATAAGGGTATGATTAAAGATGTAGCAGGGTTATATGAGCTAAAACAAGACGAAATAGCAGTTCTTGAACGAATGGGCGACAAATCGGCTAAGAGAATAATTGAAGGTCTTGAAGCGTCTAAATCAGTTCCTTTTGAAAGAGTTCTCTTTGCCCTCGGCATTCGTTTTGTTGGAGAAACTGTAGCCAAGATCCTCGCTAAAGCTTTTAAAAACATTGATTCCCTGAAAGAGGCTGACATTGAAAAACTTATTGAAGTTAATGAAATTGGCGGAAGAATTGCTGAAAGTATTATTGCCTGGTTTAAAGATGAAAGGAATATTATTCTTCTCGAAAAGTTGAAGGATAATGGTCTGAAGTTTGAACTTTCCGATGAACAACTCGCCGGAACTACTGATAAACTTGCCGGACTTTCAATTATTATCTCAGGTACTTTTCAAAAGCATTCCCGCGAAGAACTTAAAAAAATGATTGAAATTAATGGAGGTAAGAACGTTGGCTCTATTTCCAAGAATACCGATTATTTGCTTGCCGGTGATAATATGGGGCCATCTAAACTTGAGAAAGTTCAAAAACTTGGTATTCCAATTATTTCTGAAGATGATTTTTTGAAGATGATTGAATAAGAAGGTTAATCATTGGTTTTTATTGGATTAAGGAGTAACTTGTTTTCTAAATAGAAAAAGAATAAAATTTCCCTATATGAAAAAAGCTATTATTACTATCTGGTTAATTATTGTTGCTCTTTCGCTTTCTGCGCAAGTGATAAAATCGTTGACTAATATTGCCGGAACCCTTTCTTCTGCCTTGACTGCAAATGAAAGAAACTCAATTACAAATCTTACAATGAGAGGCACACTCGATGCCAGAGATTTTAAAACAATGAGAGATTCAATGCCTTTGCTTTCAGTAATTGACATTTCAACAGCAAAGATTATTGAATATTCCGGCACGAAGGGAACTGCATCAAGCAGGTATACCTCTTATAATGCTAACACAATACCGGGAAATGCTTTTTTTAATTTTTCAAGTCAAGGCAAAGAAACATTAAATGAAATAAAGCTTCCTTCCGGCTTAACGTCAATTGGAAATAATGCTTTCAGGGATTGCCAAATGCTTGGAAATTTCACCCTTCCGACTTCATTAGAATCTATTGGATTAAGAGCTTTTAAAGATTGTTCCAATTTTACCGGGGAATTGACTATCCCTGAATCTGTAATTTCAATAGGAGAAAGTGCTTTTGAAGAAAGTGCAATTCAAAAAGTTATTATCAATGGGCAGCTTACAGAGATTGAAAAAAAAACATTTATGGAATGTCAAGCTCTTGAGAATATTATTTTACCACAAACTTTAGTTTCTATTGGCGACTCTTCTTTTTTCAATTGCATAGATTTACAATATGTTTTATTCCCAAATTCACTTAGGACTATTGGGATAAGGGCATTTAAAGAATGTGGTATGCCATCGCAGATATTAGATTTTAATGACGGATTGCTGTCTATTGGGGAAGAAGCATTTTGTAATTGCAGGTTTACTGATATGAATTCTATTCCGGCTTCAGTTTCAAGTATAGGAAAGGGAGCGTTTAGAAATTTACAAATAGATTACTTTTCAGTTGTTAGTGAAAATCAGTTTTATTCATCTATGGGAGGAGTATTGTATAATAAAGACTTTTCTGAAATAATAAAATTTAATGATTCTGAAATGAGTACAGTATTTCATATACCATCTTCCGTAAAAGTAATAGCACCTTATGCATTTGAAAATTGTTCCTACCTGAATTTAATCTATATTCCTGAAACAGTAGATAGTATTGGTGAGGGTGCTTTTTATGGGATTACTCCTAAAACTATTGTCATATTTGATACTATTCCTATTGAGGTTGAAGGATATGATATATTTGATGTTTTAGGTTCAACTATTTTGCATGTGCCTTTTGGTTCGAAAAGTTTATATCAGGAAACTGAACCCTGGAATAATTGTTATATTGAAGAAGGTAAGATTTTAAGGATTTCATATGTAAATATTTTGTTGGCAGATGATTTGAACAGTAGTGCTGAAGTTAATGTTATGTGCAATAATTACTGGACAGCAGTATCTGATGAATCTTGGCTAAAAGTAACCCCAACGACAACATTATTTGGTGTTTCAGTTATTAAAGTAACAGCTGACCAGAATATTGGAGGAGAAAGGAAAGCCAATGTTATTGTGATGAGTCCTGAAAAAACAGATACTATTTATATAACACAGGAAGAATTTAGCGGTATTTTGTTTTCTGATACTATTGTTAATGTTGGTGCAACTGATAACTTATCTGATTCAATTAATGTTATTTCCAGCGGTATTTGGATTGCAAGCCCTGACGAAGCATGGTTGTCATTAACTCCGGCAACCCCTGTTAATGGCAACGGGACTTTAAATATTCAAGCCCAACCTAACAATGGCAATGAAAGGAGTGCTACTATTACTGTAATATCTGAAGGTACATTGAGTTATATTACCGTAATTCAAAATGCAGGACCAAATTCTTTTTCCGATTTGCAATATGCAAATAAATTGGTTGTCTCCCCAAATCCTGCTACGGATTTCATCCAGCTTAATGATTTAAAGGTGAAGGGTAGCATTTCAATCTTTAATGCATCTGGAATTAAAGTTAAAAGTATTAATATTGAATCGTTGAATTTTATTGATATATCAGATTTAAAAAGTGGTATTTACTTCATCAGTTTTGAAAACAAATGGGGTAAATTCCTGAAAAATAAAAATTAAGAAAATTGTAATAGCTATGAAACGAATTTCAACTACTCTTATACTTGTATTTTTAGCTTCTGTGGCTTGTTTTTCTCAATTCACAAGGGGAACAGTAATGGAAAGTTTTAAGATTGACAGCAAGATACTTGGTAAGCATGTGAACTATACCATTTATCTCCCTTTTGATTATGAATCATCTAATCGTTTATATCCTGTAGTTTATCTTTTGCATGGAATGGGCGATAACGACATGGGCTGGATGCAGTTTGGTGAGGCTCACCTGATTGCAGACGAACTTATCGCCACCCGCGAAATTCCTCCAATGATTATCGCCATGCCCGACGGCGGAGTTTCTTTTTATATGAACAATTTTGATAATTCAGTCAGATATGAAGATTTCTTTGTTCAGGAGTTTATGCCATTCATCGAAAAGAATTACAAAATAAGGGCAGAAAAAAGATACAGAGGTATTGCCGGACTTTCAATGGGAGGGTTTGGTACTTTAAATTTTGCCTTCAAATACCCTGAGAAATTTGCTGCTTGTGTTGCTTTAAGTGCTGCTGTCTTTTCTCCCGAAAGCACAAGATCTGTTGATGAAGCAGGTTGGCAAAGAATTAATATGGTGCTGTTTGGTCCTTATAAGGAAGGAGAAGACAAGCTTTCAGATCATTATAAAAATAACAACCCCATGGATATTACTGAAAAGAAAGGCAAGGAAGCTTATAATTCTTTAAGGATTTATATCGATTGTGGGGATGATGATTTCCTTACAGACGATAACTGTCGGCTTCATATTCACCTAAATAAGTTAGGTATTAAACATGAGTTCAGAATGAGGGATGGTGTTCACAACTGGCCTTATTGGAGAACTGCTTTGCCTGTTGGCTTAAAATTTATGGGCGAAAGCTTCCACCAGTTTTAATTTATCTGGTTTCCATTCTGATCCTCCACTCTTTGGGATAGAGGTTGTTATACCTGTTGCCCGCATTTTTTAACCATCCTATTGGTGTGCTGTTGTATTGTGCAAGCAGATATTGTGCTTTGCTTTTTGGTTTTATTTCCTCTTTTTTCAAGTATATTAATGCTTCCTGAAGTTCAAGATCTTCTTTCTCAAAATTGTCTTTGTTTATTATTGTTGAGATTGCCAGACTATGCGACGGTATTATGTTTTTTGCCTTTACTTCGCAAATTTCTGTTCCACAGTTTATTATGCTTAAGTTGTCAATTATGCTCAACAGCTCTCCCGACATGTTTTTTGGAAATGCAAAGACTTTTTCCTGAAACGACCAGTATTCATATTCTTCATATCCTTTAATCCAATCTTTTATTTCTTTCAGGATTGAATTATTAGCTTTTGAAATTAAGGGTTTCTTTATTTTTCCTGATTTGAATGTATATCCGTCTGTCTTTTCAACGGCTGAAATGAAAAATCCTTCTCCCTTTGTTTTATGCGGATAAAAATGAAATCCCGGTAAGTCGGATGATTTTACTACCTGTGGATATTCCTTGAAATCCATAACCAAAGGTGTAGCTCCCATTTCATTTATCATCCATGATATATTGTCTTCATTTTCAGCTTTATTGTACGTGCAGGTTGAATAAATTAATACTCCTCCCTGTTTTAATGTATCCCATACATCGCTGACTATGCGCTTTTGCCTTGCTGAACATAGATTTACGTTGTCTTCCGACCACTCATTTACTGATTCTTTGTCTTTTCTAAATAGCCCTTCTCCCGAACAGGGTGCATCAACTATTACTACATCGAAAAATCCTTTTAATTTCTGAAAGGCCGACGGATCATTATTGGTAGTTATATAGTTCGGATATCCCCATTTGATAAGGTTCTCTGATAATATTTTTGAACGAGGACGAATTACTTCATTTGATACTAAAAGCGATTCTTCTGATATAAGTGATAAAAGGTGCGTCGATTTACCTCCCGGGGCTGCACATAAGTCTAATACCTTGAGCGGTTTAGTCAAATCTACTGCTTGCTTCAGCACTTGCTCCAAAAACATAGAAGATGCTTCTTGTACATAGTATGCACCACCATGGAATACTGGATCAAGAGTAAATATCGGTCTACTTGGTAGATAATATCCTGAATCACTCCATGGTATAGATTCCAGTCCTTCAGTATTGTACTTCTTTAACTTGTTTGCTCTAATGCTGACAGGTGTCTCATTATCAAGTGAATTGAAGAACAGCGAAGCATCTTCCCCAAGGTCAAGGTTGATTCTTTTTATGAATTTTTCAGGTAACTGCACTGATTTTTATTTTAATTCTCTCTTAAAGTTGAATGCGACACTCCCTTTTATCGATTCCGATTTTATCAGGCTGTCATATATCAGTTTCATCTTTTCATTATCAGGGTTCTCAAGACTTAAATCGATAAGAAATTTCCTGAAACCAAATCTTTCCAGCTTTTCTCTATATTGGGTCAACGATACCACTTTCTCAGCTGTGATTATTGTAATTCCGTCTTTTATGTGTTTCTCAAATTTTTCCCCTGCCGTATCGTTAAATGCTTTTTCTTTTTCCAACCCTACCGGCATCCTTGAATAGAAAAGATGCGGGTGCAAATACATTGACACAATCCCATTTCTGTCTGTCCCTTTCCCAAGATTAGCAATATCATTTTCAAGGGGATATATGTAATTCCTTATTCCTTCTTCTTTTAGTAATTTTATTGCTGCATCGTTGAATGCATATACATTTTCATTTGAAATTATCCTTGCTTCTCTTGGTAGCAATAGTTTTTGGGATATGTGGCTTATTGAGTATGTTTCAAACCCTAACTTAAATAAATGTCCGGCCAATTCTCTGTAAAAGCTTATGTTCTTTTCCGAAATGAATTTTGGAAACTCTATGATTATCTTTTCTTTCGCGCTTTTAAAGTCTGAATGTTTTGTTCTGAATTCTTCCCATTCATCATTTGTAAGTTGAAGGATAATCCCGTTGAAGTCTTTATAATTCAGTTTGTTTAATAATTCAAGGTTATCGATCCTGACATATATTTCCCTTTGTGCCGGATTTCCCTTAAAGCGCAATGAATCTGTGATTTGCTTAGCTTTATTAGGAGAATAATGTTCTTTTATTTGAATATTATCTGTATTTATCTTTTGTGGCAGCTTCATTTTATTGCCTGCCATATATACTTCATAAGTTTGTTTGATTTCTTTAATATCCCCATCTATTTGATAGAAACCATCTTGCATGAAAAGTTCGTCTGTCTTAACATCTACAATCTTGTCATTCTGAGGATTCCTGAACCTTAACCTACATCCTTCTTCTAACTCGATTTTACTTGTAAATGTAATTTTATTGTCGACCGACTTTACTACACTGCCAATTAGCATTCCTGCTGTGGCATTCTGGGTTATTGAATTCGCTAAATCCCTCCCAACGAAATAGCTTGTTTTATCTCTTCCCAAATCATTTTCCAGCATCTTCTTTGCTTCTTCTGTCTTCTCAGGAAAGTCTATTGCCAATCTATATGCTTCACTTACTCTTGTAATGTAATCTGCAGATTTAAGTCTGCCCTCAATTTTTAGTGAACTAATATTCAATCTCTTGAAATCCTCAATGTAATCAACCAACTGGTTGTCTTTCAGACTGAAAAAGTAACCGGAGCTCCTTTTGTCGTTCGATTTTTGTGAGTATATTCTTCTACACGGCTGGGTGCAAAGTCCCCGGTTTGCTCCGTAGCCACCTAAATAACTACTGAAAAGACACATCCCTGAGAATGAATAGCACAAAGCTCCATGTACAAAAAGCTCTGTTTCAATATCTGTTTTACTTGTTATTTCTTCAATTTCAGGGATTGTCAGCTCTCTCGCAAGCACAACTCTTTCAATTCCCTTATTTTCTGAATATTTCATCCCCTCAGAGTTGTGAATAGCCATTTGAGTGCTGGCATGTATTTTCAAATTGGGGAAATATTTCTTCATGATGTACAAAACTCCAAGGTCTTGTATAATCACAGCATCAGGTCCTATTTGTTGTATTTGATTAAGAGTGTCAATAAGTGTGCTGATTTCAAAGTTTCTTATAACAGTATTTAGTGTAATGTAGCTCTTGATGTTTTTCTTTCTGGCTTCTTTAACCATCGCTGCTGCCTGCCAGGGGGTGAAGTTCATAGCCCGGTTTCTTGCATTGAAGTTCTTTAATCCAAAGTAAATTGCATCTGCTCCTCCGTTTAATGCTGCAAAAAACGATTCTATATTGCCCACAGGGAGCAGTAACTCAGGTTTATTTATCTGTCTCGACTTCATCTCCTGCAAAAGTATGTATTTCTGGCTGTCAATAACGCAAAAAAACTAATTATACCCCATTTTAGAATAATTTGTAACCAATCAGGAACCTCTTTTTATCGTAAAATTGTACTGTGTGTTATTGTTGAAAAGGTAATGCTTAAAGTAGTGGTTAGATGAAGATAGGAATTTATGTATTATTGCTGTTGCTGACTGTGACGGCATGTAAAAATACAAGCATTGATAGCAAGGCTTGGGATGAGGCTTATAAAATTATTGAACAGATCTCAGAACCTGTTTTTAATGATAAAGTTTATTCTATTATTGATTTTGGTGCTATTTCTGATAGCGACAGTCTATCTACAAAGGCGATAAACGCTGCTATTTCGGAATGCAGCTCTAATGGAGGAGGTACAGTAATTGTTCCTGCCGGGACTTTCAAATCAGGTCCTATAGTCCTTAAATCGAATGTAAATTTAAACCTAGACGAAAAAGCGGTGCTTTCCTTTTCAACTAACCCCGCTGATTATCTTCCTGTTGTTTATACCCGCTGGGAAGGTATTGATTGCTACAATTATAGCCCACTTATTTATGCCAATGGTGCTGAAAATATTGCTATCACCGGGAAAGGTCTTCTGAAAGGTAATGCAAGCACTGAAAACTGGTGGAAGTGGAAGGGACGCAAAGAATATGGCTGGGTTGAAGGTGAACCGAGCCAGCTGATGGCTCATGCCCGTCCGCAACTTGATGTCTTGAACAAGAATAATGTCCCTGCCAATCAGCGTATTATGGGTGAAGGGTTTTACCTCCGTCCCCAGTTTATAAATTTTGTCAACTGCAAGAATATCCTTCTTTCCGATTTTACTATGGAGAATTCTCCTTTTTGGATAATTCACCCTCTTTTCAGCGAGAATATTATTGTCAGAGGCTTAACTATCAACAGTCTTGGTACTAACAACGACGGCTGCGATCCTGAATCGTGTAAGAATGTTTTAATAGAAAATTGTTATTTCAATACCGGCGATGATTGCATAGCAATAAAATCGGGCAGAAATAACGACGGATTAAAATCAGGCAGGCCATCAGAAAATATTTTTGTGAGAAATTGCCACATGGAGAATGGTCATGGAGGTGTTGTTATGGGGAGTGAAATTTCCGGTGGAATCAGAAATGTGTTCGTTGAAAATTGTTGGATGGACAGCCCTGAACTTGACCGGGCTATAAGGTTTAAAACAAACTCTAATAGGGGAGGGGTCATTGAAAACATTTACGTCAGGAACGTTAAAATTGGTGAAGTTAACGAATCAATACTCAGGATTGAAAGCACTTACGACATTAAAAACGAAGGCACTGATACTCTTTATACCATTATCCGAAATATCAATCTTGACAGTATAAAATGCGAGTCTTCAAAATATGCACTTCTTGTTGAAGGAATAAAAGATCGTGACTGTGTCTATGACATTAAGATCACAAATTCTGAATTCAATGGAGTAAAGAAGGAAAACAAGATTTCTGATGTAAGAGATATTCAACTTGAAAACGTTCTTATTAATGGTAAACAGCTATAAGTCTTTTACACAACGTACTGATATTCCTATTTTTCTGTTTCCAAAGTACCTGTCAACAATGCCCTTGTCAGTGTAGATGTCTCTGGCCCAAGCAGGAATGTCAGAATAACCATTTTCAGACCACACTATAGTGTCTTCATATGTGTCTGCTGCCCACCAGTTTGCATGTTTGCCAATGTTGGAGAACAACCCCTGCTTACTCCTGTAGCCTGCAGGTAGAGCAGAAAATCCTGACTTGTTCATGTAAGTTGCATAGTCGCTGTTGCCTACCGCCGATTCAAGTGTTGAAGCTACCCAACCAGTTGGAGATGCCATTGATTTTGCAATGTTTTTCAGCTCTTTTGTGTTGTCAGTATTGTATCCGCTTGAATCAAGATACATTTCAAGCTTGGTCCACTCTTCATCCAACGGAACATGCCAGCCTTCAGGACAAATCTTTTCTGTAGCTACGGCAATATAATTATAAAGGGCGCCATATGTGTTCTTGAATTTTTCTTCATCATTTATGTACCAACAGTATGATGGCGTACTTTGTCCTTCCCAAGCTGTGTTTTCTTCTGTTTTTTGAATTGGCGTCCCATCGTTTAACGTTGTAGTTTTTAAATTTTCTGCCATCCATGTCTGCTTTCCAATTACCAAAGTCTTGTACACATTACCCTCAATATCAGATATTGAATCGTAAACAATGTTAGCATTAAACTGAATTAAACCGGTATATGGTTCCAGTTCTTCTTCCTTTGTACAGCTTATTGCGAAAATTGCTAATCCGCAAATAATTATTGATATATTTCTAAAAGCCTTCAATTTGTTCTTCATGATAATTTATTTTTTCCCCTTAATCGTCTGATAACTTCCCCGTAAAGTTACTTATACTTAATCAAAAATAAATATAGAGCTAATTTTTGAGATTTGATAAGTCTAAGTATTATTTCTAAAGTTCATTTTTTAGTTTTGCACTCAAACAATATAAAATGAAGAACATTTTCTTGATTTTTACTTCCCGCAGGCATTTTGCTGCTGCACAGCTTTTTCTTTGTTTAAGTCTGATGTTTGGCACTTGGGTAATTTATATCCCTACAATTATCGATAAACTTGAAATGAGCAAGGGCGATCTTGGTTTTGCTTTGTTATTTGGAGCTATTGGAGCTCTTTTTTCTTTGCCCTTCGGTAAAATCCTCGTTTCAAAAATCGGCGAGGGTAAGCTGGCTTTAATAGGAACCGTTTTAAATGCCGCTGCCATAACCTTAAACTTTGTTGCCGGGTCTTTTTATTTTTTATGTTTCTCTCTTTTTCTGGGAGGCGTATTCGGAGGCTTTCTTCAAATCGGCATCAATTCTGTTGTTTCCTCAATCGAGAAAGATGAAGATATTTCAATAATGTCATCCTGCCATGGGTTCTTCAGTCTGGGTGGTATTATTGCTTCCGGTATAGGAACAATGCTGATGATTCTTATTGGCAGTCCCTTGCTGCATATTTTAGTCATGGCGTCCCTTGTTATTTTACTTCAGGTCTTTTTTGCTCCTTTATATTTAAAACTTAAAAAGGAGAAAAAGAAAACCGAGCACAGTTCAAGGTATAGTACTTCGGGACTTAAGAAACCAATAATCTGGGGACTTGCAATTGTTGCTGTCAGCGTCATGGTTTCAGAGGGTGCCATTGCTGATTGGAGTGCTTTGTATATGAGAGATGTTGCTCTTACCGGAAATAATATGGTGGGTTTAGGATATGCCGGCTTCTCAATCACTATGACCTTAGGTCGTTTCTTAGGCGACTATTTCAGTCGAAGGTTTGGAGCATGGCAAATTATTGTCTCCGGATTGCTGATTAGTCTGGTGGGCTTTATTTTGGTTCTGACAGCTCATCCTATTGTTACTATTACAGGATTTCTGTTTATTGGATTAGGATTCTCGGTTATTGTGCCTGAGGTCTATCGATTATCGACTAACATTAAAGGTATTGATCCTTCTTCAGGAATTGCATTTATGGCGGGTGCTGGTTATTTCGGTTTCCTTGCTGGCCCTGTTACTCTTGGTGCTATTGCAGAAAAAAGTGGATTGAGAATAAGTTTTATGGTTTTATCACTGCTGATTGTTTTTGGAACAATAGTTGCCTCACTCATAAGAAGAGCCTACAGATTAAGATCAGTATAGTTCATCATATTATACGTGGCAAAGTACCACCAAAGAGCCACCAAAGAGCCACTTCGTCCCACTATAAAGGGAGAAAGTGGCTCTTTGGTGGCTCTTTGGTGGCTTTCTGCTTCGAATGAGTTAGCTAAAAGAAGCCTTTCTTAAAACTTGTAGCTAAATCCTAATCCGAAAAGTTCTTTAAACTGAATTTTGGCTACACCGTCAGCAGGATCTTTTATGTCGTAGTCATAAATAAGGTGTGTACCCAGCTGAGCTGAAATGTATTTGTTTACTTTCATATTGATGGCAACTTTCCAATCAACATCAACTCTTTCAGGATGGTTCAGATAATTTGTAAATAACCCGATTTCAGTTAATAACCCAACATTCTTGAAAATTTCAGTGTTTAATGCTGATTTTATATATGCTCCAAACTCAGGACGAAACATTTTATCTGCATCCACACCGTAATTAACTCTTAATGCTTCATCAGAAACTATTGTGATTTTTCCTGTTAAAGGTGAAATCATCAATGTAAATTTATCGTTTGGTTTATAGTCCATACCGAGCGACATAAACAGATAGGCCGGTGAAAAAATGTTGGATATAAGTTCGGTATTTTCTTTATCCTTGAAGCCGGGAGCAAACTGCGATTTAAAATTCAACAGCGCTGAATAATACCACTTGTTTATTGCAAGGATACCTAATTTTGACTGTAAATCAATTATATCCTCGTTCTTCTGAATTGGTATATCCTCAACTTTTGAAAGACCGTAGCCTAGGTCTAAAATATTATCCCAAGTAGTATTCGCTTTTTTATAATTTGCAAAATACTGCGCTTTGGCAACTCCCGCAACTGAATTCAAACCTCCTGCGGCCCAGTTGGTAAATGAAAGTTGAGTAAAGTTAACTGAGAACATTCCTCCACTTGTCCAATAGGTTGTATCTTTCTTCTCTTGTGCAAATACAGCAACTACAACCAATAATGTTAAAATTAGAGTAGCAATCCTTTTCATAGTGTACTTAGAAATTTCGTTTGTTATTAATTAATTTTCTTTATAAACTTAGCACAGCACCAGTTGTTCCTGACTTTTTTGTCAGCAAGTTGTAAACCCAATTTTTGGGCAACTGATGATACATCTTTAAGATCGTTTTCATAAAAGCCGCTAAGGAAGATGGTACTATCTTCTCCCATTGCTTTGAAGTATAGGGGTAAGTCGCTGATAATTATATTTTTCTGTATGTTAGCGTAAATGATATCATATTTTTGATCGGGAATAGATGATACATCTCCAAGAATGGCAATTATGTGTGGACAGTTGTTATAAACAGAATTTTCAGAAGTTGCATCGAACGACCACTTATCGATGTCGATTGAAGTGACGGAAGAAGCTCCGCATTTTGATGAAAGTATTGACAGAATGCCTGTTCCACAACCCATATCAAGAACTGTTTTGCCTATCTGGGGTGTTTCAAGGATGTATTCCATCATCAATGAAGTGGTTTCGTGGTTCCCAGTGCCGAAAGCCATATTGGGTTCAATCACAATTTCATACTCGCATTTAGGGTAATCAGTATGAAAGGGTGCCCTGACAACACATTTGTCGGCTATAATCAGCGGTTTGAAATAATTCTTTTCCCATTCTTCGTTCCAGTTTTGATCGGGAATTATTTCAGTTGAGGTTTTAATTGAAAAGAGGGGTTCGAAATTATATTCCAGTTGTTCGGATTTGATGTCTTTATTCTGGATATATGCTTCAATATCAGTTTCATTCTCGACGAAACTTTCAAAGCCACCGTCAGCCAGTCCGGCAATTAAAATATCCCTGAAATCCTGAGTGTCGGGTGAAAGTATGATTGTTAGTTTAAGATATTCCATTTTCCAATTTTAAATCAAATATATTTATAAATTTTAGAATTAAATTTATACTCAGAAACAGAGTAAATACCTATTTTAAACAATTTTAATAAAACAAATTGACAATCAGGAAAATATATGAGTCGAAGGAGCTTGAGATTTTTCAATCAGACTTAACAACAAAGCTTGAATTACCATTGTTTCAAACTGGTATTTCTGCAGGATTTCCTTCTCCGGCTGATGATTATATTGAAGGTAGGATAGATTTAAATGTTGAGCTGATCAAAAATCCAAGTTCTACTTTTTTTGGCAGGGTGAACGGCGATTCGATGATAAACATCGGGATTGGAAACGGAGACCTGATAATTGTTGATAAATCAATTGAGCCAAGGGTCAATTCGATTGTAGTTTGCATAATCGATGGTGAATTTACGGTTAAGAGGTTTAAAAAGATAAAGGGGGAGTACTTTCTGTATCCTGAGAATGAGAAGTATAAGCCTATTAAAATTGACAGTGAAAACGATTTCAGGATTTGGGGTACTGTTACTTATTCAATTAAAAAACATTGACTTATAATGATTGGTCTTGCTGATTGCAATAATTTCTATGTTTCCTGCGAAAGGGTTTTCAGACCTGATTTAGAAGGTAAGCCGGTAGTTGTTCTGTCGAACAATGATGGCTGTGTAATTTCGCGCTCAAATGAGGCAAAGCAGCTGGGAATTAAGATGGGTGAGCCGGCATTTAAGAGGGACGAATTTTTCAGAAAGAACAATGTTTATAGTTTTTCATCCAACTATGCGCTCTATGGCGATATGTCGCAGAGGGTAATGGATACTTTAAGAAGTGAAATACCTGAGATTGAGGTTTATTCTATTGATGAATCATTTCTTAATCTTGAAGGCATGCCTGATTTGTATGAATTTTTGAAGGCTTTGAGATATAAGGTACTGAGGAACACCGGAATCCCTGTAAGTATTGGTGCAGGTGCGACAAAGTCGCTGGCTAAGATTGCAAATAAAGAAGCAAAACAATCAGGAATATTTTTAATTGATAATGATGCAGTCAGGAAGGCGATTCTTAAAAACACACCTATTGGGAAAGTTTGGGGAATAGGAAGACAATATCAGAAGCTATTGCTTAAAAACCAGATAGATACTGCATTTCATTTTTCTCAGCTTGATGAACATTGGGTTAAAAAGAATATGACTGTTGGAGGACATCGTATTCAAAGAGAATTGTTGGGTGAGCCCTGCATTTCGTTTGAACAGGTACCTTCTGCCAAGAAGGTTATAGCTACAACAAGAGCATTTGGAAAGAAGTTGAAAGACAAGGATTTAATTAAAGAAGCTATAGCAACACATGCTGTTAGGTGTGCTGAAAAGCTAAGGAGACAGAAAAGTGCGGCAAACTTGCTGACTTTGTTTATACATACTGACCCTTTTTCAGAGAGGGAAGATTTCTATTATAAAAGCCAGACTGTGATACTTGAAATGGGCTCGAACGATAATGTTCTGTTAGTTAAAGCTGCTTTCAAGGCTTTTGACAAGATTTTCAAGCCGGGACTCTTATATAAAAAAGTTGGGGTGATAGTAGATGGTTTAGTTCCAGAAAACATACTTCAGGGAAATTTGTTTTATAGAAAGGATATGGAAAAACACAACACCATGTCGGCTGTTAGTGATTTGATTAACAAACGATATGGTAGGGATACAATAAAGCTTGCAGCACAGGGAAGCGGTAAGGAATGGAAGCTCAGGCAAGAAAAACTATCGAAAAACTACACAACACGACTGGATGATATTATTCAAGTAAAATAAAGGCTATGTGTTTCTATTACAACATAAACAAAGGGAAAACATCATCTTTGGTAAAGAATAAGGTGATAAAAATAGAGCAAGCAGAAGTTTTTCCGGAGATGAAATATGCTAATGGCTTTGAACATCCTGTAATGCCTGTTTTGACAGATGCTCTGCCCGGACAAATTCAAAATTTTGCTTGGGGATATGTGCCTGAAAATGTGAGTGGTAAAAAACAGATAAATGAATTTCTGAATAGTTATAACACATTGAATGCCAGAAACGATAAAATCTTTGACGGAAAGTTGTTTGGGGAAGCTGTAAATAAGCGCAGATGCCTTGTTTTCTGTTCAGGATTTTTTGAATGGCAGCATATAGAAGTACCCGGAAAGATAAAGCCGGAAAAAATAAAATATTACATCACGATGAGCGATGAAGAAATGTTTGTGATGGGGGGCTTATGGAATTCAGTTACAGACAAGTATTCAGGCGAAACAGTTTCGACTTACACAATAATTACCACTGAGGCGAATGAAATGATGGCTGAAATTCACAACACAAAAAAGAGGATGCCGTTTATTTTAAGTCCGGAAATGGCAAATGAATGGTTGAACAACAAATTAGGGAAAGAAGAAATAAAAGGATTGATAAAGCCTTTTGATCCAGAGAAAATGAAGGCAGCAAGGATAGGATGAAGTATTGAATTTATGGAAGAAAATGAAGAAGAAGCAAAAAAGCTTGTTGAGTGCAAAATATGTGGAAATAAGTTTAAAAAAGAAGATTTGATGAAAAGCTGTTCCAACTGTTTTGCCTGTACGGGTTGTGAAGCTTATATTTGTCCTGTGTGTGATAATGAGATAGTTGTGGTACCTATCAAAAGAAAGTTTTGAAAATTAGGGTATATTAAAATATTTTGGCAACATAATTGTAATAGTTTAAATATGGATTTCAGCGAATTGATCAACAAGAGATATTCAGTCAGACAATATTCGGCACAAGCGATTGAAGAAGAAAAGTTGGATAAAGTGCTTGAAGCAGGGAGGATAGCCCCGAGTGCTGTAAATTTTCAGCCGGTTAAGTTTTATGTTGTTAGGGAAGAAAGCAAGTTGGCTGATATAAAGGGGTGTTATCATCGGGAATGGATAAAGAATGCCCCTATAGTAATAGTGGCAGTAGGATTACATTCTGTTGCATGGAAAAGAGGGTCTGATTTAAAGGATTTTACTGATGTTGATGTTTCAATAGCAATTGACCACATGACATTGCAGGCAACAGAGTTAGGATTGGGAACATGCTGGGTATGCAATTTTGATGTAGACAAATGCAGAAAAATACTGCAATTAAGCTCAGATGAAGAGCCGATAGCCCTTTTACCAATAGGGTATCCGTCGACAGACGATGTTCCTGAGAAAAAGAGAAAAGACATTGAAGGATTGGTTGTTTGGTTATAGTTTGAATATTTTTTGTTTAAATCTGTTTGATAACTAGTTCGCAAAAATCTTTATAATGAAAAAGAAATTATTAATTTTGAGCATTCACAAAAATTCATGATATGAAAAAAATCTTCATTTTAGCATTATTCTTAATTAGTTTAGGAATTTTCAGAGGGGCGGCGCAGGTTGAGATGATGCCAAATTTGGTTCTTAATCAGGAGTTTGTCAACGATAAAGATATATATTCTACTTTCACGCAAGGGGTTCTTCATTACGAAGCACAGATAATGTATATCTATGGTGAAGTATTTGTGACTTCACAGATGCCAGACAGTGCAAATCATAAGATGCCTACATTCAGATCATCATATTTACTTCCGATTTACAGTCAGTATAAAAAGAATCAGGGTAAAGTACATGAAAACTTTGATGGCGAGATGTATTTATTTCTGAATATCAAATATGATCCAAAGAAAACATATCAGAAACTATGGGAACAGTTAGCTCCTTATCATGAGATTCTTACTTACAGACAAGGAATGGAATGGCATGAAGGTAAGCTTAAGATTGTTTTTGTTGGTAATGCACCAATGAGGATATTCCAGCAGGAAAGAGTTTGTTTTGCTGCGGCACAGGGTACAGTTGAAGATATTGATAAAAATTACGACAGTAAAGTCATGCCATTGATCGGACTTGATTTTAAAAGTGAGATAGATTGGAATGGAGTTGGAAAGATGCCATTTGATGTTTTCATGAAGTTTAAGGAAGTAATAAGAAAAGCACATGACCAGGGAAAAAAGGTCAGGGTTTATAACTGTCCGAACGAAGAAAATATTTGGGATGTGATGCTTACCAGCGGAGTTGACTTTGTTACATGCTCCGATCCTGTCAGATATAATAAATTTCTTTCTGAAAGGCAAAAATAAAGGCATATCAATATTAATAAGAAATTTAAAGTGCGCTTAAAGTTTAAATCTTAAGCGCACTTTTCTTTTTATTAAGACTTTTTATGTTTAATTTTGATTTGATTATTAAAGCCTAAACTATTGAAAATGGGAAAGAAGGTCTCTTTAGTATTATCAAGCGGAGGGGCGAGGGGACTTGCTCATATTGGTATTATCAAAGAATTAGAAAAGAGGGGATACGAGATTAGTTCCGTTGCTGGCACTTCGATGGGATCTTTAGTAGGGGGAATCTATGCTTCAGGAAACCTTGACATACTAATTGGCTGGTTATATTCACTTAGCACTGTAGATATTTTTAAGCTTTTTGATTTTACTCTCAGTAAGAATGGTATAGTTAAGGGAGATAAAGTTTACAAGGAGATGCAGAAGATAATCCCTGATTACAATATTGAAGAATTACCAATACCCTTTGTTGCTGTTTCAACAGATATTTTGAACAATAAAGAGATCATTCATGATAGTGGAAGCCTATATCAGGCAATTCGAGCTTCGACATCAATACCTACGTTTTTTAAGCCTTTAAAGAGCAATGACAGATACCTTGTTGACGGTGGATTATTGAATCCGACGCCAGTAAACAGGGTCAGCAGGACAGAGGGTGATATCCTTGTGGTAGTGAATGTTGAATCACAAAAAAATAAAACAGGAGTTGATAAATTGGGACTTGAAGTAGAAGTGGAGCAGGAAAAGAAGCTCACAAATATTATACCTAACAAATTGTCGAATCAGCCCGGATATTTTAAGATTTTGGAGAAAACAATAGGTATAATGTTGAACAGGATATCTGAGCTTACCATTGAAAGATACAATCCTGATGTTTTGATAACAATAGACAGGGAAAGATTTGGAACATACGATTTCCATAAGTATGATGAAATAATACAATTTGGAGGATCAATAGGTAAGGAAAAGATTGACGAATATGAATCAAAGATTTAAATTATTCCCGAATAATATTTTTAAATTACTTATTTATACAACATTAATTTATGGCTTGATTGTTTTGCCGTTTGACTATACTCATTTTGATATTTCAGGCGATATTGGATTTGTTAAAATATTTCTTAAATGGTTGTTAATAACATTATTGTCTGGGGTAATAATCTATTTTCTGATTATCAATAAATTGATATTTGCGGTTGTTTTTCCTGTTTTTTTTATTTTTTCCGGAGCGCTTGCTTACTATACATTCCAATTTAATGTAGAATTTAATTCAGGTATAATTGAATCGACTATCTATACAAACAACTCAGAAGCTTTTGGTATGATCTCTTTTCAATTTGCATTTTATCTGATATCGCTAGGTTTAATTTCTTCATATTTAGTTTGGAGAAGGTTTAAGATTAAGGAAAATGTTGAAAAAGAGGTTGTTAAAATTTCAGGTATAGCGGTACTAATAATCATCATCATTTCTATTTCTTTTAATTCGGGAACTATTCTTAACAGGATTCCGTTTTCGTTTTACGGAGGAATAAAAGATTTTTTTGAAAAGAAAGATGTTTTTGGGAAAAACAATTTAGGCATTTCAGAGAATTCATACTGCAGAGCAGATAGTCTTACGGTTGTGTTTGTGCTAGGAGAATCTATGAGGGCAGACCATGTAAGCATGAACGGGTATACCAAAGAAACTTTTCCCGGGATGTCGCATAATGGTTCAATTTCTTATGATAAAATATATTCAGAATGGACCTATACCATAAGAAGTGTTCCACAGATACTTACTCGAGCTGATAGTATGGATCTCACTCCTTCGTTTAGCGAGAAATCATTTATTTCGATATTTGATCATAACGACTATTTAACTTGGTGGATAGGAAATCAGGAACTTAGCAAAGCATTGCTTCCTTTTGCAAAAGAATGTGATTCTATTTTTTACAAAAATGGATTAAATACTAAGCAGAACGTAAAAATAATTTACGATGCAGATATGCTTCCATTAATAGAAAGAGCAATCAATGGCGGTGCTTCAAAAAAGCTTATTGTAATACAGCAACTTGGGTGTCATTGGTGGTATCCTGATAATTACCCACCTGAATTTGAAAAGTATACTCCTACTTTAAAGGGAAAAACATTTAGTGGAAAGGATAAAGATAAGATTATCAATTGTTATGATAATATTGCACTATATACGGATTACTTTCTTTCAAGAATTGTAGAAAGCCTTTCTGATAGAAATGCAGTAATGATATATCTTTCTGATCATGGAGAGCTGCTTGGAGAAAATAATAAATGGCTTCATTCCCAGAATACTGAATATGAAAAGAATCCGGCATGTATGATTTGGTTTTCCGACAAATTTCAAAGTAAATATCCTGAGAAGGTGAAATATGCGAAATTGAATTCAACAAAGAGGTACAGAACAGATTTTTTGTTTCACACAATTTTGGATGCAGGAGAAATTGAATCTCCATATCTGAATTATTCACTAAGTGTTTTTGGGGATTAATTGATTGAGTATTAATTTTATTTAAATTAAAAAAATTACTGGAAATGTCGAGGTTTAAGATAACAATTGAGTATGACGGCTCTAAATATGCCGGATGGCAAATGCAGAAAGGGATAAAATCTGTTCAGGGAGCATTTTTTGATGCATGCAAGGAAATATTCCCTTCCGAGAAGATTGAGTTTTACGGGGCAGGGCGTACCGACCAGGGGGTACATGCACTTGGACAGGTTGCCCACCTTGATGTAAATTCAAGCATTAAACCTTTAATGTTAAAGCATAAGCTAAATGATAATTTGCCGGGAGATGTAGTTGTATTATCGGTACAGCAGGCCAATCCTAAGTTTCATGCAAGGTACGATGCAAAATACAGGTCATATCTATATCAGATTTCAAAACGGCCAAGTGCTTTTGGAAAGAAAATGGTATGGTGGGTCAAAGATTCACTCGACATTGGAATAATGAAAAAGGTTGCTGATTTGTATTCAGGGTTTCATGATTTTAAAACCTTCTCGGAGAAAAGTGAAGAAGAAAAATCAACAATGGTTGAAATAAGGAGTGTTGAAATTTATGAATCGGGAGAACTGATTTTGATAAGAATAATAGGAAGTCATTTTTTATGGAAACAAGTTAGAAGGATGATAGGTGTAATGGCCGAGGCCGGCAGAGGAAAACTTTCGTTGAACGAAATAGAAGGGTTTTTCAAAAAGAGTTCGGATATTCCTGCAAAGCTAACTGCTCCGTCTTCAGGACTTTATTTAGAGAAAGTATGTTATGAAGGAGATGATTTGCCCGGAGAAATTAGACCGGTATTAAAGGTTGAGTGATAGGTATTTCTTTGATTTTAAATGCTGATTTGTATTTCAAATAGTTTTAATAACTTTGAATGCAAATGACAAAGCAACAACACATATTGGAATTACTTAGATGTCGATTGATTGGTGAAAACAAACCGTCGATTGCCGACATAGTGCTATTCGGTTCGCAAATGAAAGGAAACTCAAATCAATTTTCGGATTATGATATTTTAATTGTTCCTGATCAAAAACTAAATTGGACTCAGCGACGCGAAATTGCCGATGTTTGTGCCGAGATATCTGTCGAGAACGACATCTTGATTGATTTTAAAATTGTTTCAAAAGAAGAAATTGAACATGAACCAATAGGTTTCCATCCATTAATAGCTGACGCATTAAAATATGGAATTCATGCCCGATAGAAAACAGGAACTAATTGCCTTAAGGCTGAATCAAGCAAATGAAACCATTGAAGATGTTGCTTTTTTAATTCAAAACAAACGGTTTGTTATTGCAATTAACAGAATATATTATGGAATGTTTTATGCCTTATTAGCACTTGCTCTCCAATACGATTTCAAAACATCTAAACATGCTCAGCTGATTGGTTGGTTCAATAAGGAATTTATTAAAACAGATAAAATTGACATTCGGTTCAGTAAAATAATACAATCTGCTTTTAGTGCCCGTACAGATGGTGATAATGGGATTTTCATTGAATTCACTTACAATGAAACTTTAAAAATGCATGAAGAAATGAAAGATTTTATTTATGAAATAAAGCGAATTTTAAACATGGATTTGAATTGTTAAAATATTAAAACTGGTACTAAAGTTTGATTTTTATAACATTATCATTTATTCTCATGAATAAGTTCTTCAAATTTAGCCTTTTGACGATTATTGCAATAATCGTTTTTGTTACCATTCCAAGAATGCTACCTCAAATATTTTATAAGAATCACGTTCAATATAAAGAATATAAAGTCTATTCAAATGATGTGATCGATTCTAACATCTACCATATTCTTGATTCCACCAAAGTTTTGATAAGCAATAATTTAATGCCCAAGACAAACTTTAAATACCGGGTATTTTTGTGTAATTCAGAATTCATATACAGGATTCATACGATATATTGGAAAATGTCAACCGGATCATCTGATTTTATGACCAATAATATATTCATTGCATATACTAATCTGAATGACAATTATGCTTCATATTATAAAAATCCAGAATCTACGAAAAGAAGAAGCATTCAAAGTACTATTGCTCATGAGCAAACTCATATTATTCTAAGAGAAACTCTTGGACTTATAAATTACATGAATCTTGTTAAAAAATCTAACTGGAAGATTGAAGGTTTTTGTGAGTGGATTGCTTTTAATGGAATACCTATTGATTATGAATACATTCATTCAATTGTTGAATCGGGAGAATATCTGAAGAATCCTTTTATTCAATACCGATTGTATAGGTTTGCTGTTGATTATGTGATTGTTAATAAAGGGTATGGACTAAGGGAGTTAATGAATTCAAAGGATAAGTTTGAAGATATCTTACAGACATTCAGATATTCAGACATTTCAGAATCATTCTAAAATAGCTACCGCTCTACTCAACGCTAACGCACGAAGCAATCGCGCATCGCTACCGCGCGATTGTATCGCGTGGTAGAAAATAGTTATAAGAAAAATCAAATCCTCCAGTCATTTTTTTTGTATTTGATGACTGTTAACACATATAATTATTTACTTTTGCGACAATAATCAAAATTTAATGTTCAATATGGACGACGGCCCGTATCATAGTAAAAGCAAGCTATTAATCCTTCTTTAAGGGAGTCTCCTTTATGCCTCCTTTAAAGATCTAATAAGGAGGTAAAACCATGATTAAGTTTTATAAAAGTCTGGGTGGTCTTTACGAACTCGAACATGCTGAGAACAGTGGATGGATAAATGTTATTAATCCAACCGATGTTGAAATTGCTCGATTGAATAAAGAACTTGGAGTACCTGAAGAGTTGATTACCGACATTCTTGATACTGATGAACGTCCTCGTTTAGAATATGATGATGATTGGTCCTTATTGATTATCCGCATACCTGTTCAGAATGTTTCAAGCGGAGTTCCTTTTATAACCGTTCCTTTAGCAATTTTTGTAACCCCTAACAGGGTAATAACAATATGTAATTCTGAAAACGAAGTTTTACCTTCTGATCAACCTTCATTTTACAGGGGACAACACAGGCAGATTAAGGACTTAACTAATTTCATTCTTAACTTGTTTTTAAAATCTTCTCATGTATATCTGAAATATCTGAAGCAGATTAATCATTTATCATCTCAGATTGAAAAAGAACTTGAGAGATCTATTCGTAACGAGGAGTTACACCAGCTGCTTAATATGGAAAAAAGTCTCGTGTTTTTCATTACGTCATTGAGAGGTAACGATATTCTGCTTGCCAAATTCAGAAATTCAAGGCTTTCAGTTCTTAACGAAACAAATGAAGACCTACTTGAAGATGCTTTAATTGAAAGTAAACAGGCAGTCGACATGGTTCAGATATACTCTGACATCCAGAGCGGGATGATGGATACTTTCGCTTCAGTTATTTCAAACAACCTTAACGTTGTAATGAAACAGCTGACTTCATATTCTATCATACTTATGATACCTACGTTAATTGCCAGTATTTATGGTATGAACGTCAAAAACTCACTTGAGAATAATAACTGGGCGTTTTGGGGAATCCTTCTTTTCTCGGCAATTGCTGCATTCAGCGGTATTTATTTTTTCAGGAAGAAGAAATTCTTTTAATGGTTTTAGAGATACTCAATTAATTTATTTACAACCACATTATAAGCTACTTTGATATTTTAGTAGTATGTTGGCAACTTTTAAGTATATAAAGTTGATGTACTATTACTTAATTTTACTTCATAAAACCACTGATTTCAAAAGAATAAATATTGTCGGGATATGAAAAAATATGCTTTTATTATAATGCTTCTTATAGCTGTTTCTTGTGTTTCAGAAAAAAAGGAAATAAGCTCTGATATTCTGAAGTTTGATTTCGATTGGAAATTTCTTTTAGGAGACGATAAAGGAGCATTCAAGAGCGATTTTGATGATAGTAACTGGTGGCTGATTGACATTCCCCATGATTTCAGCATTGAACAGCCATTTGATTCGTTAAATCCGACAGGACAGGGTGGTGCTTACGCTTATTGCGGAGTAGGCTGGTATCGCAAACATTTTACAACACCTTCAGAGTGGAAGGGAAAAAGGATTGAAATACAATTTAATGGTGTTTATCGAAACAGCGAAGTATGGCTTAATGGTAAGGAGTTGGGTGTAAGGCCTTATGGGTATTCGACATTCAGGTTAAACCTTACTTCTTTTCTTAACGAACCGGGAAAAGATAATGTTATTGCAGTCAGGGTTAATACTTCGGATCAACCTAATTCAAGATGGTATACCGGGGCAGGAATTTATCGCCATGTTTGGTTGAAAATCTCTGATCCCACACATTTTGTATCGGACGGAATATTCGTAAAAACCGAAAGTGTTGATAATAATGCAGAACTTAAAGCTTCGATTGAAATAAAGAACGATGATTTGAAACCAAAGAGTTGTGTTTTGACTTCAGAAGTTATAGATAATAAAGGAGAAATTGTAAATACTCAGGTTTCGTATTTTGATATTGCTCCGGAAGAATTCTTTCTGCTTCATCAAAAGTTTACTGTTGAAAATCCAAAAATATGGTCTATTGACTCTCCTGTGCTTTACAGCTTGAAATGCAGGCTTGAAAGTGAAGGGAGGGTGTTGGATGCTTCAGGGCTAAAAATTGGCATCAGAACCTTTAATTTTGACCCTGACAAAGGATTCTTTCTTAATGGTAAGCATATAAAACTAAAAGGAGTAAATAATCATCACGATGGCGGTCCTTTGGGTGCTGCTTGTTTCGATTATACTTTTGAGAGACAGTTGAAGATAATGAAAGGCATGGGTTGCAATGCCATTAGAATGAGTCATAACCCTCCTGCTCCTGAACTTTTGGATTGTGCTGATAGTCTTGGTTTTGTTGTTATAGATGAAATATTTGACGAATGGCAGAACGAAAAGACCAAATCTGGATATTCACCATTTTTCAAAGATTGGTACGCAAAGGATGTTACTTCCTGGATTAGGCGTGACAGGAACCATCCATCAGTTATAGCATGGAGTTTGGGCAACGAAGTTCGGGAACAGAGTATGGATAATGGTCCATCAATTTTAGAGCAGATTAAAAAAGTAGCTGTAAGGAGTGATGCATCAAGACCTTTCACTGCAGCATGCAACGAAGTGACGGGGATAAACAGAACAGGGTTTGGAGAACTACTTGATATTGTTGGTTATAATTATCAGGAAAGAATGTATGCCGAAGACCATAAGAAATATCCTGACAGGGTGATATTTGGCTCGGAAACAGTGATGTATCCATATCAGCCGGGTAATGAATTTCCTTTGCACAGTTATGAAGAGTGGCTTGAAGGACAATTGAAAGATTATATTGCTGGAGAATTTCTATGGACTGGGTTTGACTATTTGGGAGAATCAGGAATAGGGAAGGGGGGAACTTCTACCGAGCCGTGGAAATATTGGCCAAAGTGGCCATGGAGAAGTGCTGTGTGCGGAGTTGTTGATTTGTGCGGTTTTGAAAAGCCCGGATATTGGTTCCGTAAAGCTTTATGGAGTGACGAACCTATCGTATATATTGCTGTGCCTTATAATTTGATTGCTAATGACATACAAAAATCACCTTTCTGGGGATGGCCTGACGTGTTGAGTCACTGGAACCATGGAAAAGTAGGGGAAAATCTTAAAGTTCAGGTATATACTAATTGTGAGAAAGTGGAATTATTGCTTAATAGAAAGTCGCTGGGAGAAAAGAAATGGGATATAAATAAAGAAGCATTTTTAACATGGGACGTTCCATTTGAAAAAGGAAAGCTGGAAGCAGTCGGAATGCATAAAGACGGTACAGAAGTAAAATATAAAATAGAGTCAGCCGGAAAACCACACATGATTATACTTACAGCAGATAAGAGTAATTTAATATCTGATAAGCAAGATGTTACTTATATTAAGGCTGAAATCTTAGATGAAGAAGGTAAGGTAGTGCCTTTTGCAGTAAACGTCATTAATTTTAAAGTAGAAGGGGCAGGTAAGTTGGCTGCAGTAGGGAATGGTAATCCTGAATCTCATACTTCTTTTAAAGGCAATACGATGGAAGCTTTTAATGGAAAGTGTCTTGCAGTTGTTCAATCCGGAGATAAGGAAGGAGAAATTACAATTACAGCAACTTCAGAAGGCTTAAAACAATCGGAAAAAATTATATTTGTTGAAAAATAAAAACATATTAAAAAATTTAAGAATGGTTAAGATATTGACATTGATTGAAAACATGGTATCGAGGGGAGGACTTATTGCTGAGCATGGCTTATCATATTTGATTAGTACCGATACTCATAACATCTTATTTGACACAGGCAGTGGACCAAATTTCATTTCAAATGCTAAAAAACTTGGTGTGGATTTAATTTTGGTTGATATTGTGGTGATTAGTCACGGTCATTATGACCATACAGGAGGATTACCTTTTTTCCTTGAGATTAATGATCACGCGAAGATTTATTTGAAAAAAGAGGCATTGCTTCCAAAATATAAAGGTGAGAGATACATTGGGGTAAACAATTCTGTTGATTACAAGAATCCTCGGTTTGAGTTTGTTAATGAAACTCTTGAAATTGAACCTGATATATTGATTATTCCTGATATTGAATTATTTTTCAAGGGGGACACACATATAAATGGGTTTTCTATTGATAAAAGCGGTATTATAGAAGATGATACTTTCAGGGATGAGTTGTTTTTGTGCATAATTAAAAACAGAAAGCTAAATGTTATAAGCAGTTGTTCGCATAATGGAATAACAAATATTTGCGAAACTGTAAGAAGTCAATTTCATTTGCCAATAGAAAGGGTTATAGGCGGTTTTCATTTGAAAGACTCAGATAGTAAATCAGTAGATCATGTTGCTGATTATTTTAACATGACTGGAGTATCTCAAGTATATACAGGGCATTGTACTTCTATAGAGCGATTTGTTGATTTAGTAAAAAAGGGCAAGTCAGAGATGCATTATTTTCAGACTGGTAATGAGATGATTATCGAATGATTTAGTAAATAATTAGCCACCGGATTTTTTTGCTTTGTAACCTTCTTTTTTTAATAGTTCCAGGATTTTTTCTCTGAAGTCGCCTTGGATAAGAATTTCGTTATCCTTGACGGTTCCGCCAACACCGCATTTTGTTTTAAGCATTCGGCCTAAATCTTTAAGGTCATCTTCTTTGCCAACAAAACCTGTTATCAGGGTAACTGATTTACCTTTCCTTTGTTTTTTATCGAGAGTAACCCTTAAATCCTGTTTATTAGGAGTGAGCGTTTCTGCCTCATCCTCATTGTCGTGTTGATACTCAAAATCAGGTTTAGTAGAGAAAACTACCCCAAGCCTTTCTTTCCAGTCGTTTGCCATAATGATATTTTTTGCATAGATACAAATTGAGTTTTAATTATTCAACAATTCAATTTAAATTATTTAATAACCTAGGTAGGTATAATTTTTGTTTTCATTAAGAAGGATTAATGTTTATTAATCTTTTTTTTATAATTTTTGGGTTTGAAAACTTACGAAGATGAAAAAACAAATTATTACTGCAATCCTTTTAGTTTCAATTGTATTATTCTGTTCATTAACAGTTGGGGCTGAGAATTTAAAAGTAAATACTATTTCAATGGGAACAGAAAGTATTAATTCAGATGTAAATGTTGAAAGCATTAAAAAAGAATTAAAAACAGCGAAGAAAATTGAATTCAGAAAGAAATTTATGGAAGCAGATCATTGTTATATAAGATACGTTGGCAGAATGGATTTTACGAACCCCAAGAGGGTAAAATTTTCTGGTGCAGGTGCTTATCTGGAAGTGGGGTTTAAGGGCACTTACATTGAAATGGTTATGAGTGATGCTTCAGGACTTCATAATTACATTACGGTCGTTATTGATGATAAAGAGCCTGTAAGGATACAATTATTGCCGGGAGAACAGACATATAAACTTGCTTCTGATTTGTCTTCAGGAGATCACACATTGCTAGTCTGTAAAGAAACTGAAGCATCTATGGGTTATGTTGAATTTTTAGGATTTCGCTGTAAAAGACTTTTGCCCCTAAAGAAGTTTCCTGAAAGAAAAATTGAATGTTTTGGGAATTCAATTACAGTAGGATCATGTATGCTTGTCGGGGAGCCTTGTGAACAGGTTGCTAATAATACAAATTGGAATGCAGCAAATAGTGCCTACAATTCTTATGGGGCATTGACTGCAAGATCGCTAAATGCTGATTGGGTGATAACAGCCTGGTCAGGAATTGGGATGATAAGGAGTTGTTGTAATATGGAGGTTACCTTGCCTAAGGTGTTTGACAGAGTTTACCTTGATCAGCCCGAGCCAATGTGGGATTTTAATAAATATATACCTGAAGTAGTTACAGTATGCCTTGGTCAGAATGACGGAGTTGCCAATGTTTTATCTCAGGATTATAAAGAAACATACATCTCTTTTATTGATTCGCTGAGATCAAAATATCCTTATGCAGCAATTTTTTGTCTTACTAGTCCAATGGCTGATGATGAATTATTAAATGCGATGAAGAGTTCTCTTCAGGAAGTAATAAATCATTTTTCCAGCAAGGGAGATACCAAAATCTTTCCGGTAGAGCTGCCATATGGTCTGAGAGCCGGTTGCGAAGCAAATCCTCATCCCAATAAGGAGCAGCACAAGCAGATAGCAGAAGTGTTGACAAAAGTTATAAAAGATAAAATGGGGTGGTAACAAAAAACCCTGTGAATCATGCGATTAACAGGGCTTTGTGGAAGCACGGGAGGAGCGACTCGAACGCCCGACACTCGGTTTTGGAGACCGATGCTCTACCAACTGAGCTACACCCGTGTGCTTTCTTAAGTGCGTGCAAATATAAAGTAATTATCTTTTCTTACAAATCTCTTATTGAAAAAAACACGATTATTTTATCAGAAAATCCATTAGCTTTCTTTCACCAATATATGCCTGGAGCCTATCATTGATTTTAACCGGGCCTACTCCTGAAGGAGTTCCTGTGTAAATCAGATCGCCGGTTTTTAAAGAGACATATTTTGAGATGTGAGATACTATATCGTCGAAATTGAAAATCATTTTCGATGAATTGCCTGTTTGTCTTCTCTCACTGTTAATATCAAGATGAAATTCAATGCTATCTTTATCCAGTTCAGTTAACGGTATAAATTCATCGCTGAAGGCTGCTGAATAATCAAAAGCCTTGCATTTTTCCCAAGGTAATCCTTTAGCAATAAGTTCATTTTGAATATCTCGTGCAGTAAAGTCTATGCCAATTCCAATAGAACTGTAATATCTGTGAGCAAACTTTTTTGAAATGTTTTTCCCGACTTTATCAATTTTAATTATTAGCTCAACTTCATGTTGAAGGTCTTTAGAAAAAGAAGGAATATAAAATGGTCGGTTTTTTCTTAAAATTGAAGAATCGGGTTTCATAAAGAAAACCGGCTCATCAGGTCTTTCGTTCTTAAGCTCTTCAATATGCTCAATGTAGTTTCTTCCAATGCAGATTATCTTCATTTTCTTGAATTAGTATTATTCAAAAGAGTTTGTTATTTCACTTAAGAATTCATTATAATCAAAGGTTCCTTTCTTTGAAAAGCCAAGGCGAACGACTACAAGGTTTTTGGAAGGGATGATGTAAATATATTGTCCATCGTGCCCTCTGCAGCAAAACATATCGCGTGGAACATCAGGGTAATCTTTACCTGATTTATTGAGCCAGAAGAAAGCACCATATTGGCCGTCAGAGCCATTAGCTTCGCTTCTGGAAAAATCAACCCAGCCTTCAGGAAGTAATTGTTGTCCCAGCCAATTTCCGTTATTCAAATATAGTAAGCCAAAGCGGGCATAGTCTCTTAGTTTTGCATACAGATATGATGATCCTGCAAAAGTTCCGGAAGCATCAACTTCAAATATTGCGCTCCGCATGCCAATTTTATTAAAAAGGACTTCTCTTGGGTAAGAATAATAAATGCTGTCGTTTCCAATAATCTGTCTTAAATAATAAGTAACAATGTTAGTTGAACCGGATGAATATTCCCAGACAGAGTCAATAGGGAACTCAGCTTTCTTATCTAATGAAAAATCGCCAAAGTCACCTTCTTTATGCAGCATATTGTTTACATCAGACTGGTTCCCGTAGTTTTCGTTCCATTCGAGTCCGCTGTTCATGTGCATCAGGTTTTTTATAGTGATGCTTTTTCGCTTGTCGTTTTGCCATTCTGTAAATCCGAGAGGCTTATCGATATCAACTTTTCCATCTTTGACCAAAATCCCAGTAAGAGCGTTAGTAATACTTTTTGCCATCGACCAGCTTAGAAAGAGGTTGTCGGAAGATAAATTTCCTTTATATCTTTCAATTACCGGTTGGCCTTTATAGACAACCATGACAGCATAAGTACCTTTGTGGTTTACAGTATCTTTGAATGCTTTGTCTACGGCCGATTTAAGTTTTTCAGTATTTACACCCTGAGGTATAGAATCTGAAACTAAATCACCGGCAGGCCAAGGTATTGTGTCAGGATTTTCGGGATATATTTTAACCTTTTTGTATGGACGGCTAAATATTTCCTTCTTATCGAAATCATTGACTAGGGTACACCCAAAGCCATCTATATAAACTGCTTTTGAGCTGTGCCAAAGAAAACTGCTTTTAACTTCCTTTTTTTCATAATCAATTTTGTTCTTGTTGTATTTGATAAATGAAAAATTGAGGTCATTGTTTTCCAACGATTCTTGAGATCTGCCTGCAACAAAAACACCTGATGCAAGGTTTTTAGCTGAATAACCTGTAATAATCGGCACTATTGGATTCATATAAATATAAACGCCAATGCAGATTAAAAGAATAATTACTAATTGTATGACAATTATTTTCTTTAAAATGCCAGTTTTCATGAGATTAGAGGTCAGGTTTTGGTTGAATTGTTGACTACTCTTCGAAAATAATAATCTTTTCTATTTCATCACCTTGTCTGATTTTATCAATAACCTCCAATCCTTCATAAACTTTACCAAAACAAGTATGATTTCTGTCGAGATGAGCAGTATTATCGCGGCTATGGCAAATAAAGAATTGAGAACCACCGGTATTTCTGCCTGCGTGAGCCATTGAAAGAACTCCGCGATCGTGGTATTGATTATTGCCTGTGAGTTCGCATTTAATTGAATAACCAGGACCGCCTGCTCCTGTTCCGTTGGGGCAACCACCCTGGATTACAAAATTGGGTATAACACGATGGAAATTAAGGCCATCGTAAAAACCTTCCTTTGAAAGTTTAACGAAATTAGCTACTGTGCCGGGAGCATCTTCTTCAAAAAATTTAACTTTCATAATACCCTTTGCGGTATGTATTTCTGCTTTCAACATTTCTTATTTTTTTAATATTTATGCTAAAGTACAAAAATAAATTTTGCAATAAAAAAACCGCCGGAACCACCCGGCGGTTAACCTTAACCAAACTAACAAAACCAAACCTTATGAACTATAATATAACGTCTGAGCGGGATTGATTTGAAGATATTTATGTAACCCCGCAATGTTTAAACAAACTGAGTTAAAAAAAAGTTCATTCGATTGTTGTTTTTTTTTAGGAATAAAAAAAAGAGGACATTAATCCTCTTTTTAGTATTGAATTGAAATCTATATTTTATTGAATTACTCTAAAGAAAATTACACCTTCAATTGCTTTAAGTTTTGCTTCTAGTTCATTGCTGATTTCAGAATGGTCAGTGTCGATAATGTTGTAAGCAATTTCGTTACGGTTACGATTCAACATATTAGCAATATTAACATGTTCAGAAGCTAACACAGTGGTTATTTGTCCAACCATATTTGGGACATTCTTATTCGCAATAATAATTCTTGCGCCTGAAGATCTATCCATTTCAGCAGAAGGAAAATTAACTGAGTTAATAATATTTCCATGCTCGATATACTCTCTGATTTGGTCAACGGCCATAATAGCACAGTTAGTTTCAGATTCGAGTGTTGATGCGCCGAGATGTGCAATTGGTATAACATTCTTCATTTCAAGAATGTCTGCATCAGGAAAATCTGTAACATATTTTGCTACTTTTCCACTTTCAAGGGCTTCTTTCATATCAGCATTGTTTACTAAACCTCCACGAGCAAAGTTTAATATACGAACACCATCTTTCATCAAAGCAATTCTTTCTTTGTTGATGTAGTTTTTGGTATCAGGAGTTTGTGGAACGTTGATGGTCACATAGTCGGCATTTGCAAGAGTTGCTTCAAGACTTCCGGCAACGTTTACCTGAGTACTTAATTTCAGTGCAGCTTTTACAGATAAGTAAGGATCGAAACCAATAACTTTCATTCCGAGCGACTGAGCTGCGTTAGCTACTAAAACACCAATAGCACCAAGGCCAATAACTGCCAATGTTTTACCTTGAATTTCGTTACCGCCAAAACTCTTTTTCCCTTCTTCAACGAGGGCTGGAATTTCCGCACCTTTGCCTTTAAGAGTTTTAGCCCATTCTATTGATTCGGCTATACCTCTTGAGGTTAATAGCAAACCGGCAATAACTAGTTCCTTAACTCCATTGGCATTGGCCCCCGGAGTATTAAATACTACAATACCTTTTTCAGTACATTTTTCGCATGGAATATTGTTATATCCTGCACCGGCACGTGCTATAGCTTTGACAGTCTTTGGAATTTCCATATTGTTCATGTCAAAACTTCTGAGGATAATTGCATCAGGATCAGAAAAACTGCTGTTAATAACATATTGATCTTTTGGGAAAAGCTTTAATCCCTCATCGTCAATCTTGTTAAGGTTTTGGATTTTATACATCTTTTTATTTTTTGATTGTGAATTGATTCAAATCTGTTTTTTAAAAAGACAAATATCACAATTTTTTATTTTATCTGTTATGATATACGATACAATTATAAGGAGAATAAAGATAATAAGTTCGGAATAAGCTGTTTATAACATATAAATATTAAAGGAAGATAGCTTAGGATGGAAAAATTTAGCGGAGAGCGAGGGA
>CAYMTR010000025.1:0-44097 GCA_964393405.1 uncultured Prolixibacteraceae bacterium | reverse complement strand
AAAACAAGCAGCAAGCTCAAATAGAGAAAGATGGAAAATCGTTTGTAGTAAAAGATGATATTGAATTTGGGTATCAAAATGTAATACCACTTTGGGCTTTTGGATTTAATTATTAAAAATTAGAATATCAGAATATTCTGTCCTTCCTGGTGGAGTACGATAATTTTGAAACACTAGGCTTTAATACTGAAATATTAATAACCCCGTCATTTATGGCAAGACAATGCCCAAATAATAAACAGAAAGGTCAGCATGTTTTAATTATTTAAAATTTATTTGCAATTTTAGAGAACTTTATAACTGAGGAAATAATACTTCGAAAATTCAAATATAAACTAATATGTTTTAGACTGTTGCGTTTAAGGATGAAGATTCGGTATGTGAGTTGTATACGACAATAAAAAATTATAATGATTTCTGTATGAAAAAAATACTGTTGATTTGTTTTATTTCGATAGCCAATATTTTAGCGGCACAGGATCTTGTGATTCTTCATACCAATGATCTTCATTCAAGCATGCTTGGTTCATCACCTGAATTGGAATATACACCTCTCGTGAACGATCAGGATCCTACTCTTGGAGGTTTGGCACGAATAGCAGGGTTTTTTGAAAGTGAGAGAAAAATCAATCCAGGGAAGGTTGTCGTTGTTGATGCAGGCGATTATCTGATGGGCACTTTGTTTCAGACTCTTGAGAAAGACAACTTTCTTCAGCTTAATATAATGAAAAAAATGGGATACGATTATATCGGCTTGGGAAACCATGATTTTGATTTCGGTCCCAATGGTTTTGCCCGAATTGTCAATGAATCATACAAGAAAGATGATATTCCACAGATACTTTTTGCTAATTATAAAGCCCAGAAAGACCGTTCTGACAGTTTATTTATGGAACTATTTGATAACAAAAGAATACTTCCTTATACAACTACAATTATCAACGGACATAAAATTGGGTTCTTTGGATTAGCAGGGAAAAGTGCTGATGAATCTATTCCTGATATTTATAAGGTTGACTTTAAGGATTTTAAAACCAGCGCTCGAAATACTTCATTCTTTCTTAAGGAAAAGGAAAATTGTGAGCTTGTAGTTGCTCTTTCGCATGGCTATCTGTATAAGGACAAGAATGGAGACTGGGCAGGTGAAGATCTTGATGTTGCTAAAAACTGCCCTTATCTTGATATTATCATTGGAGGTCACTCGCATAGTTTTGTGCCAGAGATGATTAAGAAGGGTAAAACTGTTATAGTGCAGACTGGTTCACTGGGTAAGCATGTTGGCAGACTTGAAATAAACTTTAAAGATGTCGGTCCTCATGATATTTCTTATATGCTTGTGCCTATGGATGATAATATCAAAGCGAAAAAAGAAATACAGGACATAATCGATGAGAATATCCATATCATTGAAGATAACATACTTAATGACCTTGGGATGAAGTTTAGTAAGCCGGTATGTGAAACATCGTTTGATTTGATTTGTGATCCCTTTAAATTAAGTGAGAGCAACCTTGGACCGTTTATTTCTGATGCAATATATGGAATTTTGAATGAGACATTTAAGGAAAATATTGATTTCTATGTTGTAGCAAGAGGAGTAATTCGTCATGATATAGTTGTAGGGAAGAAAGGCATACAGAATGTAAACGATATTTACAACGTGATGCCTTTGGGAGAGGGAAGTGACAATATCCCCGGTTCTCCGATTGGTAAGATTTATATTACTGGAAACGAGCTAAAAAAGGTGCTTGAATTACTTTATCAGCTTGTTCCATCGAATGATGACTATTATTTGTATTTCACAGGTATGAAAATTAAAATGAATCCAGAGAAAGGCTTGTTTAAGAAGGTTTCAGAAATTCAGATTGGGGATGAAGAAAAAGGATTCCGGAATGTTTCATTTTCAAAGAAGGATAAAACATTGTACTGTGTTGCAGCAAACAAATATATACTTGGTTTCATCAGCAACCTGAAACAGATGAGCTTTGGGTTAGTTGATGTTATCGGAAAAAACAGCGATGGCAGTGTGATAGAGGGTGGCAAGTTCCTGATTGACGGTGACGCTCAAAAGGAAGGAATTCAGGAGATAAGAGAATGGATTATGCTGTATGAGTATTTTGAAAAATTGGATGATACGAACGGCAATGGTATACCTGATATACCTGAAAAATATAAGACAAAGAGAAATCCGGTAATGTTAACAAAGAAATAGAAGAACGTTAATAAAATTTATAAATATTACTCGTTTTCTATATTTATTTCAATAATTTTGCACCACATTGGTTCCAATACTGTGGTTGATTTTTTCAATTACAGAGGATCAAAAGGGAATGCCGTGATTATTAATTATAAAAATCGGCAACAGTTCCCGCTGCTGTGATCTCCATTAATTTTAGGCACAATGCCACTGACCCGATCTCAAAGGGGTGGGAAGGCGCCATAAAAGGAGTAAGTCAGAAGACCTGCCAATGATACATTAGCTTTTGTAACCTGCGGGAGACAGGATGCGAAGCAGGTAATTCTGCTCCACAACACTTACTTTCACTTGTTCAAAAGCCTTAACTAATGTTAATAGTCACGGGTAATGAAAGTAGTTTTAACATTTTTGATCTTCTTATTATCTTGTCATCTGTTGAGCGCACAGTATGTTTCGAAACTTATCGAATACTTGCCGGCTCCGGGACAGGTTATTAATACCGAATCTGCCGGAAGCATTGAAGCGGCAGTGTCGCTTACTAGCTCAGGAGGCGGACTTGTTTCTCTTGGTTCCTTTGGTGGATATGTCGTTTATGGTTTTGACTCTCCTGTTGAAAACGACCCCGGTAATCCATATGGTGTTGATTTTGTAATATTCGGTAACGCACAGCCTGATTGGTCTGAACCCGGTATTGTAATGGTCATGAAAGATGAAAACCAAAATGGTTTGGCCGATGATAAATGGTTCGAACTTGCAGGTAGCGATTATTTCTTTTCTGATACAAAAAAAGGTTTTAAGGTCACGTACTCTAATCCCGGAGGCAATTCAGCAGAAGATGTGTACTGGGTTTCAAATGATTTATCTTCAGGGTTAATATTTGCTAACAACTACCATCTACAGTCCTATTTCCCTTCTGATGGTTTATTATCTGGTGTTCCTAATGATAACATCAGTTTTGAAGGTACCAGAATTAACGAATACATCGATATTTCAAATCCCGGGATGGTGAAGAACTACGAACGGAGATTTGGTTATGCTGACAACCACATAAAAATAAACTCAGATTATAAGTTGCCGGATAATCCTTACACAGAGACATTTGAAGGTTGCGGAGGTGACCCTATGGATATTTCATGGGCTGTAGATTCTGAGGGCAATTATGTCAATATCGACAGGATTGACTTTGTGAAGGTCTACACCGGGGTTCTTGCAAATGCCGGATGGCTTGGAGAAATTTCAACTGAGATTAGCGCAATAGTTGATGTTCCGTCAGCACCATCAATAAAAGGCTCTGAAAATTGTGTAGTAATAAAGGATCTTCCTCTGAAAGTTATTGTTGGTGACACAGTCGATCTTGAAGCATTTGCTTTTAAAAAGGGTCGTTACGACAAGAATGAGGAAATTTTATGGCAGACAGATAGGGCTGATATCCTTACATTTACAAGTGATAAAAAGATTGTTGCAAACAATTCGGGGGTGGCGATAATAAAAGCTTGTTTTTCGGGTAACAAGGAAATCTTTGCTACAAGATCGATTGAAATAGTAAAACCTGCTAACCTTCAAATAGAAATTGAATCACAATACCTGAGGGTGGGTGATCAGATAAAAATTTCGGGTTTTGTTTATGATGAATCCAATAAGAAAATTAGCAATATCAAAACTCAGTGGAAGGTTTCAGATGCTGATGTCATAGAAATTGTTGAAAAGAATGGAATGGCTTATCTGACCGGTATTTCCGAAGGAGAAAGTGAATTAACATTTTCGATTGAAGCTTATGGCAATTTATCAGCTAAATTAAGCATCACCGTACTTTCAGCTTCTGAAAATAAGGAAGTTTACGTTACTGTAAAGGATGAAAATTCAACAATATTTCCGAGGAAGACAGTTACTGCAGGTAGTTTTAATCTTACTCCTTTTGTTGACAGGGCTACTGATGATTATGGTGTAAAATCTGTTTCTACAGTTACTCTTGCACATGCCATTGCAAAAACATTTATTGATGAGGGCTACTCCTCATATTTTCGTTTTCGTGATGATGAGATGGGCAACAATTCACTTTACCTGTGGAAGGTTCCCAAAGGAGATGAATCGAATATGGAATTCGTTTATGGTTATGGAGGATATACTGCATCTGCTGCATTTTCTAAAAGCTGGATAGTAATCCTAAACAACAAACAGATTGTTACCGATCTGAATAATTATCATTTGAAAAACGGTGATGAAATAATCGTTTACCATCAATCAGATATAAGCGAAGAATGGAATGTTTCAAGTTTCTATTCGGATAAGAGTGAGGTTGCTTTAATGGAAGATATTGAAGTATCGTCAATTTTACTTTCCTGCAAGGTAAATAGTGAAGGCAGAGTTGAAGTAACGGGAACTGAACCCGTAAGTGATTGTCAGATATGGGTCAATGATGAGTTGGCTTATGTAAATGGCAATAAGGTGCTTACGGATGATAATGGAAAGGCTCAGCTGAACTTCAGGGAGAAAGGCTTGAAATATATATCAAACGGTCTTGACCAGTTGATAATAAATGTTGGGGGAACAACTTCAGTAGAAGAAAATATTGACGGAAACGCATTTAAAATGTGGCCACAACCTGCATCGGGGAATATTAATATCACTTCTAAGGATAAGATACTATCAATTAAAATATTTGATATAACAGGCAGATTAGCATATTTGGCAGATGATGTTTCAGCATTAAAATTGAATCTGGATATTTCTTCGCTAAGAAGAGGTTCTTATATCCTTCAAGCCAAAACAGTTGACGGAATTGTCAATAAAAAATTGATAATTCAATGAGCAGCATTCTGAAAAAGATACTTTTTTCGATAGTCATTTTTGCTTTTATCCCGATAAGTTCAATATCGCAAACTATCAGGGATACAATTCAGATCAGGGAGGTAAAGATAACAGGTAAAAGGATTTACAAAAAAGAAGAAGCAGGGATGAAAACAACACAAGTTGATACCTTGATTCTAATGGAAAAAGTAAATGTTTCGCTTTCCGATATTCTTTCAGAAAACACAAATATCTTCATCAAAGACCATGGGCGGGGTGCACTTGCAACTGCTTCATTCAGAGGGACGGCTCCATCGCATACGCAAGTAACCTGGAACGGTATTAATATAAATTCACCTATGCTTGGGATGGTCGACTTTTCACTTATCCCGGCATTTTTAATTGATGACCTTAACCTGAAACATGGTTCTGCTTCTATAACTGAAAGTAGCGGTGGATTGGGCGGAAGTATAAGCATACAAAACATGCCACAGTGGGATAATAAGTTGAGTTGGAGATATATGCAGGGTATTGGTAGTTTTACTACTCATGATGAATTCGGACAAATTAATGCAGGTAATTTAAAGTTTCAGTCAAAAACAAGAGTTTTCAATAGCTACTCAAAGAATGATTATGAATATATAAATAAAGCCATTACAGAAAGGCCAAAGGTTAAGAATGAAAATGCAGATTACCTTAAGAGGGGTATCCTGCAAGAGTTTTATTTGAGACCTGACTTGAAGAATGTATTGTCATTGAAATTGTGGGGTCAACATTCTGAACGCTCCCTACCTTCTGTTATGAGTTATGAAGGAGATGATCAATCGAATTTGAATGATCAGATTGATCAGACAGTGAAGGCAGCTTTAGAATGGACTAATTATGGGTCTAATTTTAAAGTCAACTTGAGAAGCGGGGTTGATTACCAAAATCTTGGATACACGCTTATGAACAGGGTGGGGGGTGTTGGTTTAATACCGGCCATCAACTCAAGCAGTTCGATATTAAGCTGGTATAATCATGCTTTGGGTGAATATTCCTTTTCTGAAGAAATAAAAGTACAAGGGTCGTTTGATTATAACAGATATGACGTAAAGACATACGAATCTGTTAAAGAAACCGGGTATGATACAATTAGGAATGATTTATCAATGTTTTGCGGAGTATTTTATTCTCCTTCAGAAAAAATAGATATGTCGCTCATACTTAGAGAGGATCTTACAGGAGAAAAGCTTTCGCCACTTATTTTCAATTTTGGAATAAACTATGCACCGCTAAGTAAAGAAGATTTGGTGTTAAAGGGCAATATATCAAGAAACTATCATCATCCTACTCTTAACGATCTATATTGGCAGCCGGGGGGTAATCCTGATCTATTATCAGAGAGTGGTTATACCGGAGAAATTGGTATCAGTTACGACTTAGATTATGCCGGTTTGGAGATAAACCAGGAACTTACATCTTACTATTCAAAAATTGACAACTGGATTATCTGGTTGCCCGGCTTTCAGGGATATTGGGAGCCCTTCAATGTGAAGATGGTGAAATCGTATGGTGTTGAATATCAGTTGAAGGTAGTAAAGCAACTGGGAGAATTTGAAGTACAGCTCCACGGTAATTATTCGATGACCAAATCATTAAATTACGGAGAGAAGTTGTTTTTGGGAGATGGCTCGTATGGCAAGCAGTTGCCATTCATACCTGTGCACTCGGCAAATATACTTTTATCGGTTTCATTTAGAGGATTCTATTTAAGGTTTCAGAACAACTCATACAGTGAAAGATTCACAATGAATAGCAATCAGATAGGATTGGAAGATGATTCAGAAGATATTGGGGCAGGCACCGGAACAAGCAGAATGAACTGGTATTATCCTTATTATATGAACAATCTTACAATTGGTAAAGACCTAAGATTAGGTAAGTATAGCTTGTCTCTTGATTTCAGGATAAACAACTTATTTGATGAAGAATACCGTTCTGTTTTGGGGCGATATATGCCCGGAAGAAATTATAACCTGATGTTGAAATTTGCATTTGACAAATGATGAGAAGGGTAATAACATATATAGTTTTGGTATTTGCATTGAGTTCATGCATGAACGATGAGCTTATATATGAAAAGAACAGGATGACTGTCAGCGGTGATGAAGAGCTATACGAATATATAAACCATCAGCGGGGGATGTTCATTGTCAACGAGGGTAACTTCATGTACGACAATGCATCGCTATCTTATTATCTTATTGATTCTATGAAAGTGCTTAACGATGTATTTTCAAGAATTAACGGAATACCTCTTGGCGATGTAGCACAGTCGATGGCTATCAGAGGAAACCTTGCTTATATTCCTGTAAACAACAGCGGTAAGGTTTATATTATTGATGTAAACACATTTGAATATACAGGAAAGATAACAGGGCTTGTTTCGCCTAGGTACATTCATTTTTTTAGCGACACAAAAGCATACGTTACAGACCTTTATGCAAAGGCAATAACTGTTGTCAACCCTTCTTCAATGGAAATAACCGGGACAATAAATGTTGATAATCAAGAGGACAGGTTTTATCAGCATCCAACAGAGCAGATGGTTCAATCGGGGAAACATATATTTGTAAACTGCTGGTCGTATGACAATAAGGTACTTGTGATTGATACAGAAAGAGATGTTGTAATTGATTCGATTGAAGTTATCAGTCAGCCAAATACTATGGTAATTGATAAAAATAACAAGATATGGGTGCTTTCTGATGGCGGAACAGATGGAAATCCTTATTCCTATGAAAGGTCAGGACTTACAAAGATTGATGCTGAGACGTTTGAAATAGAAAGAATATTCAGGTTTGGAGTAGATGATAATCCGAGGTCGTTAAATATTAATCATTCGGGAGATACCATTTATTTCATCAATAAGGATGTTTGGAAGGTGGCTGTAATAGATGAAGAGATGCCATCCGAGCCATTTATTCAAAGTAAGTATGGAGAATACTTCACCGGGGGTTTCTATAGCTTAGGAATAGACCCTCTGACCTCGGAAGTATATGTTGCCGATGCAGTTGATAATGTACAGCAGGGAATAGTATACAGGTTCAGTTCAGGAGGAGAGCCAATAGATACATTCAGAGTTGGAATTACACCCGGAGATATTTGCTTTAAAGGTCTTTAATTTTTATTTTCCACTTAACAGGTATAGGTTTCAGATCGCCAATTGTTAAAGTCAGAAACAGATTTCTACTCTCTTTTATTTTGTCATTTAAAGTAAACTGAGCGGAAGTATTGACATGACTTTCAGAATCTAAATTGATACCGGGCAAAGCATTCTCGGAAAGCATAATCCATTTTCTTCCTTTTCGGGTATAGAGCTGCCAGCGGCAATTGTTATCCTCCTCAAGGTTAAGTGAAATATTGTAGTTATAAGGATTATTGATAACAGTATTGAATTTCAGTGAGTCGCCTGATAATGTAAACTCAGGTTTATCAAAAGTAAGGTTGTAGTAACTGCTAAAGGAGCCGATCTTTTCAATGTACCAAGTTGACTTGTTTGTTTTTAGCACATCGCAATCGTCAAATTGTGTTGAATCGAGCGAAAATATAAAAACAGAATTACCTTTTAACCTTTCGTCGTTATCGTAGAAATCAAACTGGTTTTTGCGGTGCAGAGATGAATTCAGGTTTCCGATCAATTTATTGTTTGAATAGTAAGCGTAAAGAGAAGCTTTAGTCCATGTATCCTGAAAAAGGACAGGAGTAGTGCCAGCAAATTTCTTTATAGTTTCTGCTTCCTTTTGATTGCCTGTATAAAGTTTAAGAGCCTGAATGTTGTCGGATAAGGGAGTGATTATAAGGAATCTGACGATAAGTAGGAATGAGAAGTTTATAATACCGGCAATTTTCACCCATTTCTGCCAATGAGGTTTTTCTGTTATGTACTTGTAGCTAAAAATAATAAGGGGGGTCATTGCTATTAAAGTCCAGTGAGCTTCAAAATCGCCCCCGAAAGTAGATATCAGGAAAAAGATGAAAGTACCAATTCCTGCATATTTCAAGCCCTTTTCCCATTTATCTGAAGGTTTAGCAACAAAAAGAGAATAAAGGAACAGCCATCCCAGAATAGGTCCGGTAACTGCGAGTTCACTAATGATGTAATCAAACGTAACAGAAGCCCGGTAAGCAGTTTTATGGCTATCAATAAGATGATAATTGATAGTTGGTAATCCGTTATCTATTTGCCAGATGATATGGGGAGTAAGGTAAATTATGACTATAATGAAAATGCTCCAGAAAGAGAACTTTTTCAGAAGAGCTGGGAATGATAAAATTATAAAAAACAAGATTAGCAGGGAATGGTATTTGGAATAAATACATAATGCTGTTATAAGAGACAGGATTACGACATTCTGAAAGCTGTTTTTGTCGAGGTATTTTTTATAATAGTAAAAGAAAATGACTGAGAAGCAGAATAATGGAGCATCGGGAGTAGCTACAAACGAGTAGGGATGTATTAGTACAACAGAATAAATAAGCAGCCAGAACAAGATAGGGTTTGGTGAATATTTCTTTACCATTCTCCATAAGAAAGACATTGCGATAACAGAAAGGAGAATGCTGAAAATCCTTATGCCCAATTCGCCCGGGAAAACATAGCTACCAGCAAGAATAAGCCATGAAATGAATGGGGGGTGGTCGAAATACCCTAAAGCAGGATGTTGAGAATAAAGCCAATAATAAGCCTCATCGAAATGGAGCTCCATTGTTGATGCGGAAAAAATATTTAGAACTGCGAATATCAGCAGTCCAATGATGAATAGGGCATCATGTTTTATAATTTCGATGTACTTTTTAAACACTTCTAATAATTTTTTGTAAAATTAATGAAATCATTTCTGTTATTTTTATAATAAAATTATCTTTATAAACCTTATTCCCAAATATGAAGAAATATTTTTTAACATTAATATTCGCATTAATATTTGCAAATATTGCCTTAGCCCAAAAACTAGAGTATGGTCTTGATTTTGTAGGGCTTTTTGATAACAGAGAGTTTCCAAGTGGATACAGTGAGTCAGAAACAATTACCGGTAGCGGATTTGATTTTGATATTGGAACCACCATTGATTCAATACACCATATTCGTATAGGGATAAATTATTTCTACGAATTTGGTTCAAAAATATTAGATGTTACCCCTAATCCTATACTTTATTATTCTGTTACTAAAGGTCCGTGGGATTTTATTATAGGTGCTTTCACTCGCAACAAGGCAATACAGATGCCTTTGGCTTTTATTTCAGAGAAGTATGCAGATTTTAATCCTACTGTTGATGGTATTCAACTATCGTATGGGAAGAAGAATTTTAAGGGCAGTCTGTTCATGGATTGGGTCAGCAGGTTAGATTCAGTGAGGAGGGAACAGTTTATGACCTGCTTTAATGGAAGTTTTACGCCCGGAAATTTCATTGCTGAGGCTTATTGGTATTTATTTCATGACAGGCCTAATCTTGAAAGACTACCCGGCGATCACATAATGGATTATACTGGAGCAAATTTCATGCTAGGTTATAATTTTTCGAAATTGCTCAACGTAGATTTATTAACCCTTAAGGGTGGAGTTTTGACTTCATTGTACAGAAATAGGGGCAACGGGCTGGATTTTGAAGTTGCAAATTCTGCTTATTTCGATTTAAGTGCAGAGTATAAGGGATATGGAGTGCATTCGGTATTAAACTTCGGGCAGCCTCATCATTTCTCTCATGGCGATAATTTCTACAATAATACTTCAAGTTACGTTCGCACAGATGTTTATTTCACTCCAATTAGATTAAAAAATATTATGGGGAAATTTATGTGGAGCTTTCATGTAGCTAATTCAAAATTAGATCATCAGCAGGTCTTTATTCTTGTATATACTTTCAATCCCGTATAAACTTAGCTTGTAATGAAGAAAATCTTTACCCTGACACTTTTAATTTTCATGACTCTTTATTTGTCGGCTGCCGAAGTTAAATTGGAAGAGGTAAATATTCCGGGAGTAATCAATCCACAATGTTTTGCAATTAGTCCTGACGGTTTAATGATTATAATAGCCGACAAACCCAAAAAAGGGGAGGTTGTTATGAAACAGGCAACACGACCTTATCTTGAAAGTACCTGGAGTGCAGCAGATGAGATTCCTTCTATCAACAAACTTATAGGTGAAAAAGTTACGATTGATGCTCCATGCATTAGCTGGGACAATAAGTATCTTTATTTCTCGGCAAACTTTTCTGACACTAGGGGAGGTATGGACTTGTATTATTGCACTATGCTTGATGGCAAATGGTCTGATCCTTTGAATTGCGGTAGTATAATAAACAGTGAGGAAAATGAGAATTGTCCTTCAATATCGGGCAATAACAGGGAATTAGTATTTACCCGACAAAACACTGTGAAGAAATTAGAAGAGTTTAATACCGGAGAAATATGGACAAGTAACATTGACAGTTTGTCGGAAAAATGGTTACCGGCACAAAAGCTCAATACTGCAATAAACTCAGGAGGAATATGCTATCCGAAAATATATGACGACAATTTAACCTTGTTATATTCAAGGGTTATTGATGAAAAAACAAAATGGGAAATATGCTGGACAAAAAAGCTGGGTGACATACACTGGTATTTACCTGTCGAGATTGATACGATAAATAGCAAATACAGTGAAATTTGCCCTGTATATTGTAGTTCTGATAAATATATTTATTTCATAAAGAATGAATCATCTGATAGAAGACCCAACTGCAAGATGTTCAGGTTTAAGCTGCTTGAGCAATTTTTGCCTGAAAAAACTATTGTAATAAAAGGGAAGGTGACAAATCCATTAAACAACATGCCGGTTAAAGCAAATCTGCTTGCTGTTGACCCGGTTTTATCAAGGATTAAATTTTTCACCACTTCTAATGAAAGTACCGGGGAATGGAGAATGCTTTTAAATTCTTCTGAAACATTGATGTTTCATGTATGGAAAGACAAATTCTCGCATAAGTATAAATTATTCACTCCCCCAAAAACAGACAATGATTTTAATTATGATTTTGCACTATTTCCACAGACAGAATTGACATTGAATATATACGACAAGGAAGAGTATTGGCCTCTGGATGGGATAATAAAAGTTGTGGATGTTACCGGAAAAGAATATGAAACAGATGTCAAGACTGTACTTCCGGGCAAGAAGAGTTTCATATTACCAATAGGAGTAGATTATGACATATATGTATCTGCTGATGATTACTTTACTGATAAGTTAAATCTGGCTTCATCAAATATTGTTCTCTATGATAAGTTTGTGAGGGATATTGAATTAGAACCTTTGAAGCGTGATATTGAGATATTTGTAACAGACGAAGAAACAAAAACACCATTAAAAGCACAGGTAGAACTTATTGATTTAAAGAGGAAGAAAAGAATTACTCCGATTGCTGTTCAGGGACAGGATGGTTTATATTCCATAACACTACGCGAGGGCGAAAAGTTTGAGGCAGAAGTTCGTGGTCCTAAAGGATATGCTTTTAACCATGCCGATATTGATTTAAAAGAGAACAAGGAACTCAGGAGGCTAAATATTGAACTAAAACCTTTAAAAAGAAAAGTTGCCATACGATTAAACAACATCAATTTCGAGTTTAATTCTGCCGACCTTATTGAGTCGTCGCATGAAGAGCTTGACAGGGTTATACAATTGATCACTGATAATCCTGAAATAAAGGTAGAAATAATGGCTCATACCGATGATAAAGGAACAGACAAGTATAACGATGTTCTTGCTGAAAAAAGGGCAAAATCAGTAGTTGATTATCTTGTTTACAATGGAGCTGACAGTAAGAGACTTATTGCAAAAGGTTATGGTGAAAGGGAACCACTGGTCCCGAACGACAATGATGATAACAGAGCACTAAACCGAAGGGTAGAAATGAAAATTCTTGACCTTGAAGAAAACAATACAAATGAATAAAAAGACCATCATACCCGCTTTAATGAGAAAGTATTTTGTTCTTATACTGTTTGTTTTTATATCAGCAAGCTCATTTTCCCAAAACGAGTTTAAACAGCTTTATGAAAGCCTTTCAGTCAACGATAGGTTTAGTAATTTGTTTAACCTTAGAGACTATCAAGGTAAATATCCGGGTCATGCAATTACTTATTATTTGACGGGCAAGATTTATGAACAATACATGAGAGAAACTAACCCATTGTTCCTGTTCAACTTTGTCGATTTGAATCATAGGGAAGCAATAACAAATTATAATCTTGCAAAATTAAAGATTGATGAGAAGCAAGCTCGTCATGATAGAGAGTATTACGGTGACATTGAAATTATAACAGACAAGAAGAAAGCAGGATTGACTGATGTTTTGTATGAATTAGAAGTGAGATTGGATGAAACAGATAAATATTTCCAGGCAGCAAAGAGTGCGCACGATAATTACTACAAGTGTATCAGGAAATACAACGAATGTCTGTATGTATACAGAGATATAGTAGAAGGGTTTCCCAATTATAAAGACCTATATCTTTTAGCTGATGAATCTTTGAGAAGGGGAATCTTAAATATCAAATTGAATTTTGATTCATCATTAGTATTTTTTGAAACCTACAGGGCGTCATGCGAAAAACTGCAGCACATCCTCAAGGTAAATGAATATAAGTTGAACCCGATAATTACTTACAGGCTGGAAGGATTGGTAGAAGCCGACTTCACACGACCGGTAGTTGAGCTTTGGGATTTTAGCACTTGGGCTGAAAATTTTCTGGGAGTTTTAGACGGTGATATAAAATTGATTAAAGAAGGGATATTTGAAAATGATATAAGTCTTGACAAACAGATTGATAAGCTTAGGAATGAAGAATACTATAGCGATGAAATGCAGTATTTCATTCCAAGCGATAAATTTAAAAACCTGATTGGGAAATATGATTATTCATCATTATGCAACAAGGTTTTCAATTACAAGAGTACAAAGGTTGAGTATATGGTTAAGACGAGGGCTACGATCAATGATCCTCGTGATACTGTTGGTGAATTTCTGATTAACAGGTTGAGGTATTTCAAGGATTTGGCTTTTATGAAAGAAGAATTAAACCATGAAGCAGATTTATTGAAAATGTCAATTTCAATTGATGATATAGGTAAGTATTTTCAATTTTTTGAAACAAGATACCGGGGAATGGATGGATTAAAAAGATGGTGTGAAGTTGAAAAGTACGATAATGACAATGTCTTTTTAAAGAACCTTCTGAATCTTAAGGAATTCATTAACAGAGAAAACCAGAAATTTGCGTACGAAGATAGTATTGTGGAATGGAAGAAAAAAAAGCTTGCATTTGGAATACAGCACCCCGATATTTCATCTTTGAAGAGAGATACGCTTATAACTACTCGTTTCGCTAAGTTTAAAAAGAAAGATCACTTTCTTTCAGGATACGAGATATTGAAAGACAGTACATTGAAAACTTTTACTGCAAGAGTCGATGAGAATGCTAATGTCTGCTGGTTGAATTCAATAACAGTACCGGGGAAAGATACTGTAAAATCGATAGTTCCGGAATTTCAACAAATACTGGATGATAGTGTAGCTATAGTTCTAAATTCAGTTGAAACAGTAAAAAAGGGAGTTATTAAAAGGAGCAACTATCTATCAGGATATAACTGGGCAGGGAAAGAAATTCTGTTTAAAGATATTGAAAGCAGTGCATATCCAAGGTACTTTTATGCTGATGAGATAAACGAAAACTTCCTGATAATCTCGAAAGGATTACAAAAAGAAGAAGACTATAGTTCGATAGATACAGTAAATATTAGTTTTTATGATTTTGAAGGAAAAATTTTGTGGAGCAATAATTACCTGCTGAAAGGAAGTGTTGTTGGGGTAGTACACACGAATTCAAATTTCCTGATAACATTCAACTTTGACTATTTTAGTGATAATAAATCTAAAACGCTGGATTCACCAGGTGATAATCTAAATCTATTGGGATTGTATATTACCAGGGATGGGAAATTACAAGATATTAATCAATATTCATACTCAGGAAACCTGGACTGCCAAATAAGTGAAAAAGTTACAAGCAACTATATCAATTTAGTTGGTGAAAAGTGGGAGAGTGGAAGTAATTCAGGCAAGGGGATGTTTTATATTTTAATTAACCCCGAAGGAGGAATTGAGTATTCTACAATTGATGAACTGAAATACGAAAAGCATAAGATTGAAAAGTAAAGAGAGTCTAAAAAATGCTTAATACTTCATAAAGTTTTTGTACTGGCAAACCAATAACATTAAAATAAGAACCTTCAATTTTTTCAACTGCCACGTAGCCTATCCACTCCTGAATGCCGTATGCTCCGGCTTTATCGTATGGTTTGAAATTGCTTATGTAATAATCAATTTCTTCGTGAGTCAGTTCTTTGAACCTGACTTTTGTAATGGAATTAAAAGAAACCCTTTTTTGAGAAGAAAAGATACATACACCGGTAGCAACTTTATGCCATTTGCCTGATAATTTCTTAAGCATATTATATGCATCATCATAATCAGCAGGCTTGCCTAAAATTTCATTATCGACAGATACTATTGTATCAGAAGTGATAATTATTTGGTTTTGTTCAATTGTGTCCTTGTAGAAAAGAGCTTTTTTCTCAGCCAGAAAAACCGGAACTTCTTCATGCGAAAGATTTTCAGGATATGATTCGTCAATATCTGCGGAGCACACATCAAATTCAATTCCAAGTTCTTTAAGCAATTCCTTTCTGCGAGGAGATTGGGATGCAAGGGTTATTCTAAAACCTTTAATATTTTCGGGAATCATTGTATCAGTATGATGATTGTCTGAATTCCTCGCTATTGTTCCATATCCCTGCTGCTCTGAGTACCTGTTCTATTACATCCCTGACGCAACCTTCGCCTCCATTTCTGTCGGAAATATATTTTGAAACTGTCTTTATTTCATTGACAGCATCAGCGGGGCAGGTAGGGATTCCCGAGAGGATCATTAAATCGTAATCAGGAATGTCGTCGCCCATAAAAAGCACATTCTCAGCTTTGATATTGTGTATCGATAAAAATTCGTTAAAACAAATTTTCTTATCCTTTGCTGCAAGGTAAATATGTTTGATCCCAAGATTGTTGTATCTCTTTCTGATATTTTCATTTCTGGCACCTGAAATAAGGGCTATTGGGTATCCTTTTGAAATTGCAATTCTGATAGCATAGCCATCTTTTACATTGGCAGTACGCATAGGTTCGCCATTTTCATCAAGGGGGGATAAGTCGCGTGAAAGCACGCCATCTACATCGAAAACGAATGCTTTGACATTCAGTAATTCTTCTTTAAAAAAAGCCATAAAAGAGTTCTAAATTTTTAAAATAATTCTTATAAATTGCTGTCAGTAGTTTTGATTTTTTCGTTGATTTCTTTGCCCTTATTGATTTTTTCTTCAAGATCGTTTACGGCCTTTTCTGCTTTATCAATTTTTTCCATTTTTTTCTGATAATCAGACTCAGAAATTCTCTTTCCTGATTTATCCTTTTCAAGTTTGTCTTTAGCGGCATTAATTTTTTCTCGTCCTTCTTTTACTTTTTGATCACCTTTTGAAACAGACTCTTCAAGTTTTCTGGATTTGTTTTCACGTTTTAATTTAGCCTGTTCAGATCTGTTTTGACCAAATTCCTTTCCCTGGAGGTCACCTTTATTTCTGCCGTAAGCATTTCCTTCAACTTCTTCCTCAGGCTTTTCGGCAGGTTTGTCATCATTCTTTTCTTTTATTTTAAGAGAGTCCTTCTTCTCTGATTTATTTTTCCCGTCATGCTTTTCGGGTTTATTTTTCCCGTCGTGTTTATTATTTTCAGGTTTATCCTTTATTTTGTCCTTCTCCTTATCTTTTGGTTCTTGTTTTTCAGGTTTATCTTTTTTATCAAGCTTTTTTCCTTTAACGTTATCCTTGAGTTTTTCTTTTTTTATTTTCAATGAATCGGCAATTTCAACATCATCTTTATCGTCATGAATAATAGAATCTGTTTTTTCTTTCTTGTTGCCTTTTAGTTTATCTTTCATTGAGTCAGATTTTTTGCCGACTTTCGTTGGATCTTCTTCACCCGGCATATTCTTTTTTCCGGGTAATTTGTCTTTTTTTAGGATGGTATCAGTATCGTTATTGTCACTATTCTTTTTAATTTTTGGCAGTTCCTTTTTATTCTTTACTTTATCGCTTATTCCACTCTGTGCCAAACATTCATTTTGAGCCAACAAAAAGAATGAAATCAATAGAAGGGTAGGGATTATGAATGCTATTTTTTTCATTTTGTATTCTTTTATTATGCTATATTCTATAATTCATTAATTAAGGAATCTACTTCCAATGAAGAGCTTTCGATTTCAGTTGCAATAGTTTCCAGTTGGTCTGAAATTGAATCATTCTTTAAAATTTCAATTTCCTCTAGTTTCGCTTTTTCCTCTTCAACCTTAACAGTTTTGCTGTTACATCCTACAACGAATAAAGCAAAAAAAGCAATGGTGTAAATTAATTTTTTCATCTTGTTGATTATTTAATTTTTCGAACTATTATGCTATTGATATTATGAATCTTAATACTGGGTTTGTATGTGTTGATAACCTGAAATATGACATTAGAATTGATATTATCATGATGCAAATTACAAAAAAAACCAATAAATTGCCTCAATTATATTTAAACTGATGCTTTTTGTTATCGTTTATATACTGATACTTTTAATTTCTATTGTCCTTGTTAGCCTTACCCCTTCAAAGATAAAAGGATTTATAACAATAGCTGCAACAACTCTGCTGTCAGTAGTTGCCATAATACCTTCTGTCATTTCGCTTGGGGGAAGAAATCTTAATCTTTTATTTAAGGGCTCATATTTGACCGGAGAAGTACCTTTTAGCTTAGATCCGCTATCAGCGTGGTTTATACTTATAATATCATTCACTTTTATTACTTCTTCTATTTATGGCGCTAAATATATGGAAGCATATTCTGAGAGGCGGTCTAATCTTACCTTTCATTGGATTTGTTTTTTATTAGCACAAACAGGACTATATGCTGTTACTGTATTTCAAAACAGTATAGTTTTTCTTATCGCATGGGAAATAATGGCCGTTAGTGCTTTCTTCCTGGTTATTTTTGAAGGAGATAAAATCAAGACCATAAAAGCAGGAATGAATTATCTCATTCAGTCTCATGTTGCAATTTTGTTCCTTACAATTGCCTTTATCTGGGTGGCTTCTAAAACCGGATCTTTTAGTTTTGCAGCAATAAGCGAGTTTGCCAAAACAGAAAAGCCTTTAGTGAATTTTGTTTTGTTTACTATCTTTTTCATCGGGTTTGGGTTTAAAGCTGGTTTTATTCCCTTACATACATGGTTGCCCCATGCTCACCCTGCAGCCCCTTCCCATATCTCGGGAATGATGTCGGGAGTACTAATAAAGATAGGCATTTACGGAATCTTAAGAATGGTTCTTCTTTTGAATACAAATTATCTTGTTGTTGGTTATTTTATACTCATAATATCTGTAATTACAGGTATTTATGGGGTTATGCTTGCCATAGTTCAACACAATCTTAAAAGACTTTTAGCTTATCATAGCATTGAAAATATTGGTATTATCGGAATTGGAATCGGTATTGGTTGTGTGGGTATTGGAAACGGAAATGAAATAATGTCATTATTAGGCTTTTCAGGTGCACTACTTCATGTTCTTAACCATTCTCTTTTTAAATCACTGCTTTTTTATAGCGCCGGAAACATTTACCAGTCGACTCATACAATGAGTATTGAAAAATTCGGGGGATTGATAAAGAAGATGCCTCATACTGCAATTCTTTTTTTAATTGCTGCTATTGCAATATGTGGTCTTCCTCCCTTTAATGGTTTTATTTCAGAATTTCTTATATACTGTGGGTTACTTAAAGGAACAATTTCTATTGATTTTCCATATATTCTATTCCCGATTTTTTCTATTCTTGGACTGGCTCTTATTGGCGGTTTGGCTATCCTTTGTTTTACTAAGGCTTTTGGAACAATATTCCTTGGAGTCCCCAGGTTTAATTTTCATGAAACACCTATTGAAAATCATTGGCAGAAGCTGACACCTATGTATTTAATTGTTGTATTGATAGTATTGATTGGTATCTTTCCTCAGTTGTTTTTTAATGCAATGATAAAACCTGTGGGCTTATTTATAAACAACTTGCCCGAAACAGGAGCTGAAATGCTTCGCTTTGATATAATTAATAAGATTGGCACATTCTCACTTGCTTTTATTGTTTTATCAGTAATTATCTATCTAATAAAGAAAACAGTAACGCGGGATAAAAAAATAGAGAAAGGTGAGACCTGGGGCTGCGGATATGTGGCACCTAACAATAAAATGCAGTATACTGCCAGCTCTTTTGTTCGTACATACAGAAAGCTTGCAGAACCGGTGCTGATGTTTAAGAAGGAAAAGAAAGAGGTTTCAGGATTTTTCCCTATAGGCGGTGGTGAACATGAAACACATTCTCTTGATAAGATTGAAGAATTCATCATTAAGGCGCCGCTACGACAATTTAGGGCTTTCTTGTCGAAATTTATGTTTCTTCAAAATGGCAAACTGCAGTTTTATATCCTTTATGGTATGATTTTCATTGTGGCAATTGTTGGAATACCATTGATAATTAGTGCGATTAAAATATTTATGAAGTATCTGAATACACTTTAAGATGATTAGCTTTCTGTTGATAATATTAGTCAGTTTATTCTTTCAGGGTTTTATAATCCGGACGAAAAGCATTGCCTCAGGAAGGAAGGGACCGGGTATTTTTCAGCCTCTAAAAGACATCTTTAAGCTTTTCAGGAAAGGTTCTGTATATAGTGAAACCAGCTCTTTTATTTTTCAAATAGCACCAAGCATATATTTCGCATCAGTTTTAATGGCTATTTCTGTTCTACCTATTGGAACCAGCAAGGGCTTAATTTCATTTGAAGGAGACTTCGTGTTTTTTGCATATGTGCTTGCTATAGGTAAGTTTTTCAATATTATTTCTGCATTGGACACCGGGAGCAGTTTTGAAGGTATGGGGGCAAGCAGGGAAGCTTTATTTTCTATGCTCGCTGAGCCAGCATTCTTCATTTTAATGGGATCCTTATCACTTCTGACAGGATATACTTCATTCCATGAGATATTTATGGCTCTTCATTATGGCTCTTATATTTCCTATGCTATCGGGGCTATTGCAACATTCCTTCTTGTTATGATTTGTATGATCGAAAACAGCAGGATGCCTATCGATGACCCCAAGACACACTTAGAGCTGACTATGATTCATGAAGTAATGATACTTGATAACAGCGGCTTTGATCTTGGCTTGATATTGCAAGCAACAAATCTGAAGTTTGCTTTATACGGTTCGTTGATAGCTAATATGTTTATTGGCGATTTACCTCTTTATTATACTATACCTCTGTTTTTGCTTTTACAATTTCTTTTTGCTGTGACTATCGGAATTATCGAATCATTCTTTGCTCGTTTCAGAATGAGCCATAATGCTCAGTTCATCATTGTATTAACTTCATTGGCTTTATTAATGCTATTTGGAATCTTAATGTTGTTGGGACAATTTAATTAGCTTTTAATATGACGAATATAGTACTCATAATATTTACAATCACTTTACTGTATCTTTCTATAGCAAACAGATTGTTGTCATACGTTAAAATACTTGCTTTTCAGGGGGTTTTATTGTTTGCTGTTGCCCTGATAGAACTTACGGACATAAGCGTTCTGAACCTTATTCTCATATTGCTTGAAACTATCATCGTGAAAGCAATTGCTATTCCTGTTTTTATCAGCTATGTCATAAAAAAGAATAAAATAACAAGGGAAGCAGAACCTTTCGTTCCAAACTTTCTTTCACTCATTATAGTTACAGTGATCATTGTTGCGACATTTATAATATCTCATGCCATTAAGGATCAAAACATTAATAAGATTTACTTTATTACTGCTTTATCAACAATATTCTGTGGTTTATATCTGATAGTTACCCGCAGAAAGATAATAACCCATGTGATTTGTTATGTGGTGATTGAAAATGGGGTTTTCATACTTTCATTGGCAATCGGTAACGAAATGCCTATGCTTGTCAATCTTGGTGTTTTGTTGGATGTATTTGTAAGTGTTTTCCTTTTAGGGATATTCATAAACAAAGTTGGTGACGTAACCAGTGATATTGATGTTTCTGAGTTGAGTAGTTTAAAAGATTAGAAAATCCGGATATGATATTGATATATCTCATATGTTCAATTTTAACTGCAGTATTTCTTTTTTTTAACAAGAAACCGCTGACCAATAATATATTAATTGGGTTTTTCCTTGTATTGCAATGGACATTGACTGTTTATGGGTATTCAAACAAGGGGATTACAGAATCTTCATTTTTTCTTTTCGATGCTCTGGCAATCATCCTTCTACTAACACTTAGTATAATATCTATTCCGGTTCTGACTCATAGTTACGATTACATATACCACGAAAAAGATAATCCAACAGCCAGGGGAACATACTTCGGAGCAACAGTTTTATTGATTTCTGCTTTAACGGCTGCATATCTTTCATCTCACATTGCTGTAACCTGGATATTTATTGAAATCACTACTCTTGGTTCTTCAATTTTAATATTCCACAGGCGTAATGCCGGTTCAATTGAAGCTACTTGGAAATATATCTTTGCCAGTTCTATCAGTCTGATATTTGTATTTATAGGGATACTGTTTTTGAGTATTGCAATTGGCAAATCAGGAGAAGGTAGCTTACATTACCTTTCTATTATGTCGATTGCTGCAAAGCTTGATCCTTTTTGGTTAAAATTGGCCTTTGTTTTTGTTTTTACCGGCTATACCCTTAAGCTCGGTTTGGTTCCTCTTTATACTGCCGGAATTGATGCAAAAGATAAAGCTCCGACACCGTCAGGGGCATTATTCTCAACAGTAATGATGAACGCCGGTTTTGTAGGTGTGTTCCGTTTCTATGTAATTGTTGCTCAAACACCTGTTCATAAATGGGCAAATATTGTTGTCTTGGTTTCAGCCGGTCTTTCAATATTTGTTGCAGCAGTTTATATGCTTAAGGTTAAGAATATTAAAAGGATGCTAGCATACTCGGGGATAGAGCATTCAGGATTAGTAATGCTTGGAATTGTGTCAGGCGGAATAGGATATTACGCTGCACTACTGCACCTCGTACTACATTCTTTTGCCAAATCTTCTCTTTTCCTGCAGATTGGGCACTTGTATAAAACATACCAATCGAAGAATATTTATGATATTGGCAACTATTTTAAGTACAACAGGGCAGGGGCTATCTTTATAATTATTGCATTTATTTGTATCACGGCGATGCCCCCTTCAGGACTATTCATTAGCGAACTGTTTATTTTTAAATCCTTATTTGAAGCGCATTTGCTGTATATACTTATTCCTGTTCTGGTGTTGCTTACATTTATACTATGGGCATTGGGAAGGAGCATTTTTAAGATGATGTTTATACCTCCGGTTAGAATTCATGAGGATCATATTGAAAAGGTGAGTACATACGAAACTGTAACTCAATATTTTCTCCTTGGTCTAGTGGTTTACCTTGGTCTCAATCCTCCTTTATTTTTTGTTGATTTATTAAATGAGGCAGTTAAGTATTTAATCCATTAGCTTATGAATTTTATTAAAATATATAATAATCAATGCATTGAACTGGATTCAATTCCTGAACTGGATTATGACCTTTTTTATCAGACTATCGTTGAATTAATGCACTCAAAACACAACCATTGTGTAAATTATTTCGGCACTGCAATAGGAAAGGGTATACGTTTGTTTTGTTGTATTGCCAATGATGACGAAGGACTTATTTACATTTTTTCAACGCTTGTTGATAGAGAAAAAGAATATCCTTCAATCACAGAAAAAATATATGCTTTTCAGGGATTTGAAAGGGAGATTTTTGAAAACTTTGGAATCAGGTTTATCGGTCACCCATGGTTAAAACCTATTCGTTATCCATTCAACAGGTTCGATAAAAGCAGTTTAATTGAGAATTATCCATTTTATAAAATTGAAAGCGAGGAGTTGCATGAGGTAGGCGTTGGACCTATTCATGCCGGTATTATTGAACCGGGGCATTTCAGGTTTCTTTGCAATGGAGAACAGATTCTACATCTTGAAATTCAGCTTGGATATCAGCACAGAGGTATTGAGCAGCTTTTCATTGATAAGAAACGATTAAACGAACGTGCTATTCTTGCAGAAAATATTGCCGGAGATACAGTAATCGGAAATTCTGTTGCTTTTGCCAATGTTTGGGAGTCGCTATGTAATTTTAAGCCAACAGAAAAGCTGACTAATGAACGTGCTTTAGCTCTTGAAATAGAAAGGCTGGCGATACATACCGGCGATCTTAGTGCTATCTGTACTGATATTGCATATCAATTAGGTAATTCGGTATTTGGCAGATTGAGGACTCCAATAATTAATTCATTTCAGCATTGGTGTGGAAATCGCTTTGCAAAAAGCCTTATAAGGCCGGGGAAGACTAATTTTCCTTTTAAAAGTGAAAATGCAGAGTGGATAAGTAATGTTTTTGATGCCTTTGAACCTGATTTCAGGGAGATGTATGAGTGTTTTTCTAATCTTCCTTCAGCCTTGTCGCGACTAGAAAAAACAGGTGTTGTATCAAACGAAACAGCCATGAATTTAGGATTGGTTGGAATGGCTGCAAAAGCCAGCGGACTTAAGAGGGATATCAGGCAGAGCCATTCTCAGGGATGGTTTACAGATATAAAACATATTCCTATCGTCAAAAGACATGGTGATGTATATTCCAGAACTCAGATGAGGAAAGAAGAGATATATCAATCAATGGCTTATATCAGAAGTTTTATTGACAGGGAAATACCTGAAAGAGAGAAAGAAGAAGAACTTGGAAATCCATCCGTCAGTAGTTTTGCAATTTCTCTGGTTGAAGGATGGAGAGGTGAAATATGTCATTGCGCTATTACTGATAAATCAGGAGAATTGGTGCACTACAAAATTAAAGATCCATCGTTTCATAATTGGATGGCATTAGCATTGTCGGTCAGAAATAACGAGATATCTGATTTTCCTATTTGTAACAAAAGTTTTAATCTTTCATATTGCGGACACGATTTGTAACAGTAAAGTATCTGATAAATGTTAAAGAACGCTAAGATATTATATCATCAAGGTAAGCAATACATCCCGGATGTAGCAGGAACAGATGTTCCCGGAATTTTCAGAGGGCGACCTGTTATTACTGATGTACCTGTTGATTTGAAGGCTTTATGTGAAATATGTCCGGTAAATGCAATTGGAACTAATCCTGTAAGTATTGACCTGGGTAAGTGCGTTTTTTGTGGCGAATGTGCAATATCTTTCCCTGATAAAATAAGCTTTACGAAAGAATTTAAGCTTTCAACCAATATTAGAGAGAGGTTGATTATAAAAGAAGGGGAGGATCATCCAATTCTTGTTGACCCTGATTCTGTCAGAAAAGAAATAAAGAAGTTATTCGGAGGTTCTTTGAAATTAAGGCAAGTATCAGCTGCAGGAGATAATAGTTGTGAATGGGAACTTAACGCTGCAGGGAATGTAAATTTCGATGTAGGTCGATTTGGAATTGAGTTTGTAGCTTCGCCACGGCACGCAGACGGAATCGTAATCACAGGGCCAATAAGCAGAAATATGGCAGAGCCCCTGCAAATTTGTTATGATGCGGTACCTGATCCTAAAATAATTATTCTGGCAGGAACAGATGCTATTAGCGGTGGAATCTTCGAAGGGAGTGAGGTCCTCAACCGATCATTTCTTAATAAATATAAGGTTGACCTGTATATACCAGGTAATCCGGTACACCCCCTTGCTTTTATAAATGGAGTGTTAAGCTTGGTTAAGAGCAAAAAAATCAGAAAATGAGTAATAAATCAACTCTGATAAAACTATCCTTCTAAGTATTTCCAATCTTTTATCTCTTCAAAAAGTTTGTTGTTAAGCATATTGGAAGGATGCTTTAAGGTTGATTCAACACTGACTTCCGGAATTAAGTTATCTGCTATTCCATTTTTTATATAAATGAAATTAAACCCGAGGTCGTTGGCCCCCACAAGCCTGTATCCTTTTTTGTTTGCCAGCTTAGTCATTGCTGTCGGAGATGCTCCATGGTACAAAGGATGTTTCCCCGGATAGAAATATTCTGGATCGTAAGGAACAACAATGTTTCTGAGCCCAAATTCATTATGAGTTTCAATAATTACAACCTTAGGATCGATAACACTTATTGCATCCCAAACCCAGTAATCATTACCATCAATATCGATCGACAGAAGGCCTACCTCTCCCTCAAATCCTGATCCTTTTATCAAATCGTTTACATTTTCCCTTGTCACTTTTGAACAACAAAACTTCGGATTGTAAAACCATGGGTGGGGATATTTAGAAAAAAACTTTTTACCGCGCTTTATGCTTTTAGGATTTGCATCAATGAACAGTCCATCCCAAGCAAAGTTGAAGTAAAGGTTTGCAGAATTGCTGTTTATGCCATCATCTGATCCAATCTCAATAAAGGTTTTATTATCCATTCCAATTACCGAGAAAATAAACAACAGCAATCCGTCTTCCTCAAATTGTGAAAAAACCCTGAAGCCTGTTTCATTAAGGTGGGGTAGTTCATCTCTTTTCGATTGCTCTTTGTATTTTAAATAAAGTTGTCTTTGTGATATCTGAACTTCAGGATTAAACCTGTTCATGATTTTATAAATCAAAAAATTATCTTTCAGAAAGTTCTTTATAGGATTGCTCATTACAATTGAATAAAATTTAAGAAGATTATAACAGGTCAAAAATAATTTTTTTCTGTAACTTTTTAGTAAACTATTTTTTACCTCAAATAAAATTGTATTTTTGTGCTGATGCAACCGATTGCGTAATAAAAGTCTTTTGTTGCGTAAATTGTTTGGATTGTCAATTTGAAATGTTTATTAGTATTGAATTAATTATAAGTTTTTTAATTCTACTATTTTTAGAATTAAAGATTAAGTTTTAGAGTTAGTTTAAATTTCATATTGATGTTTTTTCATATTTTTTGGATTTCAAATTTTGAATGGTAGATGTTTTTTTGATGGCATTTTCAAAGGATTTAATTAATGTAGTTAGGGTGAGAGTATAAATAAATTCTTTGAGATGCCATTTATTTTATGAGGGTCTCATATTTACATCATATATTTGCGCCTTTATATTATAAAATGGAAAGAATAAAATCACTATTCTCAATTGAATATCCTATAATATCCGGAGGTATGGTTTGGTGCAGTGGCTGGAACTTAGCTTCTGCTGTCAGTAATTCAGGTGGTCTGGGTTTGCTTGGTGCCGGATCAATGTACCCTGAAATTCTAAGGGAGAACATTCGAAAAACAAAATCAGCTACAGACAAACCTTTTGGGGTTAACGTTCCTCTTCTCTATCCTGAACAGGAAAAAATAATGGACATTATTGTTGATGAAGGTGTAAAGATTGTTTTTACTTCGGCTGGAAGTCCGAAGAAATGGACAAACTTTCTACATGATCATGGTATTATTGTAGCTCATGTTGTTTCAAGCGCTGCCTTTGCTGTTAAATGTGAATTAGCGGGAGTAGATGCTGTTGTTGCTGAAGGTTTTGAGGCCGGCGGTCACGATGGAAAGGAAGAAACAACAACTCTTGCTCTTATCCCTTCTGTTAGAAAAGCCGTTTCCCTGCCTCTGATTTCAGCCGGAGGAATTGCTACCGGACAACAGATGCTTGCTGCCATAGCTCTTGGTGCTGAGGGTGTTCAGATAGGTTCACTATTTGCCTCATCAAAAGAATCTTCTGCTCACGAGAATTTTAAGAATCTTATTTGCAATACTGGTGAAGGTGACACAAAACTTATGCTTAAACAGCTTTCTCCGGTTAGGTTGATTAAAAACGAATTCTATAAATTAGTTGAAGAGGCTGAATTGAGAGGAGCTTCTATTGAAGAACTTAAGGAACTCTTAGGTAAGGGGAGAGCCAAAAAGGGTATGTTCGAAGGCGACCTTGTTGAAGGAGAACTTGAAATAGGTCAATCTGCTTCACTAATAAGCGAAATCTTGTCGGTCGAGGAAATAATGAAGAAGATTATTAAGGAATACAATCACGCATTGTCAGGTCTTAAAGGACTGTAAAACAACTATAGATGATAGAATTTAAAAAATATACACTAGCTAACGGATTAAGGCTTATTGTGCACACCGATATCTCTACTCCGATGGCAGCAATTAATTTACTATACAACGTTGGCTCAAGGGATGAAGATCCTGAAAAGACGGGATTTGCTCATTTATTTGAGCATCTAATGTTTGGGGGCTCAAAAAATATTCCTGATTATGACTCACCCCTTCAGAAGGTTGGTGGTGAAAATAATGCATTTACCAATTCTGATAAAACTAACTATCACCTTACTCTTCCTGCAACAAATATTGAAACCGGTTTCTGGCTTGAATCTGACAGAATGCTCGAACTTGCTTTCAGCCCTAAAAGTCTGGAAGTTCAACGGAACGTCGTTATTGAAGAGTTTAAACAAAGATACCTTAATCAGCCCTACGGCGATGTCTACCCTTTGATATATGAACTTGCTTATAAGGTTCATCCATACAGGTGGCCGACCATCGGGAAGGATATATCTCACATTCAAAATGCTAATCTTGATGATGTAAAGGATTTCTTTTTTAAACATTATGCTCCTAATAATGCAGTTTTAGCTGTTACCGGGAATGTAGTGGCTGAAGACATTCTTAGGCTTACCGAAAAATGGTTTGGTGAAATTCCTTCCCGTTATGTTCCGCTTAGAAATATTCCTGAAGAACCTATTCAAAAAGAATTCAGACAGTTAACTGTTGAAAGGGATGTCCCTTATGATGCAATTTATATTTCTTTCCACATGGACAAGAAGCTTGGAGAAGATTATTATGCTACTGATCTTATATCCGATATTCTTTCAAGTGGCCAATCTTCTCGTTTATACAGAAAACTTATTATCGATAAGGGATTGTTTAGTGAGCTTGATGCATTTGTGTCAGGAGATGATGATCCCGGTTTATTTACAATTGCTGGTAAGTTAATTGAAGGCATTACACTTGAAGAAGCTGAAAAGGTAATTTTTGATGAACTGGATTATTTGAAAAATATAACAATTGAAGATATTGAACTTCAAAAGGTTATCAATAAAGTTGAGGCTAATCTGGTTTTTTCTGAAATCGGGTACTTAAGTAAGGCAATCGCTCTTTCTACATTTGAACTTTTAGGCGACGCCGGAATGATTAATAAACAAGCCGAGAACTATAGAAGTGTTACTACGTCGAAAATTAAAGATGTAGCCAATAAAATTTTTACGAGAGATAATTGCTCGATCCTTTATTATAAAAAGAAATCTAATGATTGACAGAATAATAGCCCCGAAAGTAAATGATATTTCAGAAATCAATTTTATCCACCCGGAAAGGTGGACTTTATCTAATGGTGCTGAAGTTTGGGGTATAAAAGCAGGTAGCCAGGATGTCGTGAAGATTGATTTTATCTTCAATGCCGGTTCTTGGTATCAGAGTGCTAATCTTATTGCCGGACTTACTAATTCTTTTCTTAATCAGGGAACAAAAAATTACTCTGCTCAACAAATTGCAGAGGCGTTTGACTTCAGAGGTGCTTATCTTCAATTATCTGTTGACCAGCAATATGGCTTCGTCAGTGTTCTTACTCTTAATAAATATATTGAGGATATTTTAAGAGTCACTGCCGATGTAATCAAGAATCCTGTTTTTCCTGAAGCTGAACTTAAATCACAGATTGCTAAGAAGAAGCAATGGTTTAATATTGAGAATAATAAGGTTAAAACTCTGGCGCATAAAAAATACTCTCAGGTATTGTTTGGTGAGAATCATCCTTATTCAAATACCAATAAGGCAAGCGATTATGATTTTTTAAGCAGAGAGAAATTTATTGAATTCCACAAGCAGAATTATATCCTTGATGACTGTAAAATAATCATTGCAGGAAATTATTCAGATGAAATGAAAAACTTGCTGGATAAATATTTCGGAGAAAAGACTCCTTCAGCTGCTTATAAGTCTAAACCTATATATACCATTAATCCTGAAGTTGAAAAGTTTCATTTTGTTGAGAAAAAGGATGCCCTTCAATCAGCAATAAGGGTTGGCAAAATTGTTGTAAATCGTGAACATGCTGATTTTCATGGTTTGAATATTCTTACAACAATATTGGGCGGTTATTTTGGCTCCCGACTGATGTCAAATATCAGGGAAGACAAAGGCTATACATACGGAATTGGCTCAAGTATAGTTACTTTTAACAATGCTGCATACTTTTACGTTGCAACAGAAACAGGAACTGATGTTTGCCGTCCTGCGCTAAAAGAAATTTATTACGAAATTGAGCGTCTGCAAAATGACTACGTTGGTTGGGATGAACTGGAAACTGTTCGTAATTATTTATTCGGTGAAACCTTACGCAGTATTGATGGTGTTTTTGCGCTATCGGGAACTTTCAAAAGTCTTTTAGAAGCAGGCATGGATTTCTCAAATTTCATGCAATTCATTGAGGTGCTTAGAAATATCACTCCAAACGATTTACAACTATTAGCTCAGAATTACCTGAAGAGAGAAGATTTATATGAGGTTGTGGCTGGAAACGGAAGACCTTAATTCCTGAAGTACAATACGTAAGCTCAAAATAATAAGGGGAATTTGGTGTGAAATCAAATTCCCCTTTTTTGTTTCTCTAGGTTAGTTGCTAAATGCTATGAGCATTTAATTATATTTTGGTATTTCTTCCTGATTTATCAATCATTTCACTTATCTCTATGTTAAAATCAGTTGATGCAATAAGATCTTCAAGCGATAGTATCATTCTGTATTTCCACTTGTTTTTTTCATCACTTGGAACATTGATTCTTTCTTTGTCTATTTCGCTCCATCTCAAACTCCCATCAATAGAAATCAAATCCTGCATCGGGAAAATTGCCAACATTGAGCTGGAATACATATGCTGATTGATAATCTCTTTGCATATCCATGGTTCAGCTATTCCCGGAGCTTCATCGTTGTGACCAAGGATGTAGCGATAAAACATTTGCGTTTTTTCACGGTTTTCTTCCCACCATCCCCTTATTGTCGACATGTCGTGCGTCGATGGTGTGCAAACACTCAGGTAAGGTGAATCTGAAGGATGTCCAAACTCAATCTTTGGATTTTTAGGCATCCTTTGTATCTCCAGACTGAGAATATTCAGGTTCTTCATTACTTCTGGCACACAATCAGGAACCATGCCTAAATCTTCACCACATACAAGCATTTTTGTGGCATTTATAAGAGTAGGCAACTTTTTGACAGCTTCATTTTTCCAAAATTCTTCGTGCCGCTTGTAATAGAAGTCGATATACAATCTGTCAAGATTATTCTTTGTTTCGTGGTCAAGCTCCCTGAATGAATATGAATAATGCATTGAAATCCTTGGATGATAAGCAGGATAGCCGGTATACGGATCTCTTATGAATAACACTTCATCGAGTAAAGAAATCAATCCATCACGGATAACGGCCATTTTTTCCTTTATATTATCTTCATTTCCATCTTCCGGAGAGAAGATATGATATACCTTTTTTTGCGTGTTGAACTGCTCTTTTAATTCAAAAACATTATACTCTAATTCTGTCAGATACAGCTTCATAACTTCTTCGGTGTAAGCACCAAACAGTTCGTGAAGGAAATGCCCTCTGATGTATGGTTTAGTAAACCTATTTTCATCGAACCATACACCTCTGTCTCTAATTTCATCAGGAGTTAATGGCAATCCGGGTTTGAAAAAGCCCAACAATCCATGGATAGCATTTGTCGGTATTTCCCATATTCTAAAAAATCCAAGAATATGGTCAATCCTATATGCGTCGAAATATTTCGACATCATGGTCATCCTTTTTTTCCACCATGAAAATCCATCCTCAGCCATCTTTTCCCAGTTGTAGGTTGGGAAACCCCAGTTCTGTCCTAAAATTGCAAAGTCATCGGGTGGGGCACCTGCTTGTCCGTTGAGGTTAAACAGCTCAGGATTAGTCCATGCTTCGATGCTATCGGGACTAATACCAATTGGAATGTCGCCCTTGAAAGCAACACCGTTCTTATGCCCATAATCAATAGCTTCCTGAAGTTGCAGGTCAAGATGGTATTGAATGAAATAATGAACAGCAATGTGTTCAAAGTGCTCTGAATCAGGGTTGCACAGTTTTTCAATCTTATCAGGACTATATTCAGCCCAAACTCCCCATTTCCTGAAGTTACTAGTTTTGTACCTATCGCGTAGGAAGCAGAAAGCAGCATAATCTTCAAGCCATTGTTTATTTTCGGCAAAGAACGACTTGAAGGAATCAGTTTCCTTTAGCTCGTTCCAATTCTGATCAAAAATAAGTTTGTAATACCTTGATTTAACCTGCATTACTTCAATGTAGTCAACCTCAGTTTTTGCATTTAGAAGATCCTTGGCTATTTCAAATTCATCCAAAAGCTTTTCATCGTTGAGTTTACCTAATTTTTCAAGATTGAGGTACATTGGATGAAGGGCAATAACTGAAATTGCTTTGTAAGGATAAGAGTCGAGCCATGAATGTGTTGCAATAGTTTCATTTACAGGAAGAACCTGAATAAGTTTAACCCCAACAATCTTTGACCAGTCGACAAGTTTTTTCAGGTCGTTAAATTCTCCAACGCCAAAGCTTTCTGAACTTCTAAGAGAAAAAACAGGAATAGCAACTCCTGCACCTTTCCATTTATCTATAGGATAATTGAAGTTTTCATCGCACCTGATGTGAAGAGTTTTCTCTTCGGCAGTGTTGAGATAGAAGATTTTACGTTCTTCGCCTTCCTCCCAATGAACAATCTTTTTAGTTTTACTATCAACAATAACGTATTTATAATCGATAGGAAATTTAGTTTCAGACAATTCAATTTCGGTATTCCAGCAGGGGAAACCACTATCGTTCATAATAACAGGTTTTTCCCAGTTGCCCAGAGCCTTATTATTGCCCACAACTCCAAGCGATTGGTCGGGAGCAATACGAGGAACATTTATTTTGAACTGCAAAACATTGCTAGAGGCAGGTTTTATTCCATTCTTAGCATTGCTTTTACGGGCAAAAAGAACGTTAGTGAAAACTTTTGAGAAAAGAACACTCTCATCGTTGATTTGAGTTCTCCAAAAGTCCCTGATTTCAATGCTTTTAAACTGATAAGGTCCGGATTTTCTATTTTCTCCTCCCTCCCAGAATATCGAATTGTCATCATTTATGACAAAATATTTATACTCAAATTCATCCTTTGAATTGAAAGTCAACACTGCTTCCCACTCACCGTTCCCAACATGATACATTGGAAATGCATTTTTGGGATTCCAATTTCCGATAGCTTCCGAAGATCCTGCAAGCCAAAGGTTTTGCCCCCAAACTGTCTTGTAGTTGATTCTAAAAGTTACTTTCATAATATGATTATTAGAATATTATTTTTCTGAATTATTTTATTCCATCAATTTCGGTCTTATTTACTATAAAACAAATGTCTTTTGACAATATTTTATGAATAAGTGAATTTTTTACAAAATGCCTCCAATTTTGTAGGGGCGAATAGCACTCGCTCTTTTATAACAACAATGGATATTTGAAAGGGAACACTAAGTGACCACATTCGTACCATATTCGTCCTTTCTCCCTTTATTAAGGGAGAAAGGACGAATATGGTACGTCCTATATTAGAATTTGTACACATTTTTTTACAAGTTTCACTAAAAGGAATGTAGGATTTAATTCTTACCGTATAAATGTTAATTTGTTAATCACCACATGTCAAATGTTTTTCCTTTTCTTGTCTGAGAAGTGGTTTTTCTTACTTTTGTGGTTCAAAATTCAACTTAAAAGATAGTCACAATGAATATTGCATATTCCTGGTTAAAAGAGTACATCGATATAAACATTTCACCCGTAGAACTTGGTCAGATACTTACTTCACTTGGGCTTGAAGTGGGCAGCATAGAAGAAGTTGAAACAATTAAAGGTGGGTTGAAAGGATTAGTCATAGGTGAAGTTGTTGCTTGTGAAAAACATCCTGATTCGGATCATTTAAGCAAGACTACAGTAAATGTTGGTTCAGGAGAACTTTTGCCAATAGTATGTGGTGCGCCCAATGTAGCAGCCGGGCAGAAAGTTGTAGTTGCAACAGTAGGTACAGTTCTTTACGATGGTGACAAGGAATTTGTAATCAAAAAATCAAAGATAAGAGGAGAGGTTTCAGAAGGAATGATCTGTGCTGAAGATGAAATTGGATTAGGTACAAGTCATGAAGGAATAATAGTGCTTGATAACGAGGCTGTTGTTGGAACTCCTGCCGCAAAATTCTTTAATGTTGAAAATGATTGGCAGATTGAAGTAGATCTGACGCCAAACAGAATAGATGCAGGTTCGCATATAGGTATTGCTCGTGATTTGGCAGCGTATCTAAAACAAAATCAGGATATTGCTTATAAAAGACCTTCAGTAGATGCATTTAAAGTTGAGGAAAAAAGTCTTAATATACCAGTTGAAATTGGTACCCCTGCAGCCTGCCATAGATATGCTGGAGTAACAATAAAAGGAGTTGAAATCAAAGAATCGCCTGATTGGTTGAAAAACAAGCTTCGTTCAATAGGTTTAAACCCAATCAACAATGTTGTTGATGTCACCAATTTTGTATTAATGGAGACAGGGCAACCACTTCATGCTTTTGATGCTTCTGAAATAAAAGGAGGCAAAGTCATTGTTAAAACATTGCAAGCAGGGACAAAGTTTGTAACTCTTGATGGTGTTGAAAGGGAATTGCATCAGGATGACCTGATGATTTGTAATGGAAACAGCGAAGCAATGTGTATTGGGGGAGTTTTCGGAGGAGAAAAATCAGGGGTAAAAGAAACTACAAAAGATATTTTCCTTGAGAGTGCCTGGTTCGATTCAGTTTATATCAGGAAGACCGCTCGGCGTCATGGATTGAATACAGATGCATCTTTCAGGTTCGAAAGGGGAACAGATCCAAATGGTGTTATTTATGCTCTTAGAAGGGCTGCATTGTTGATAAAAGAAACAGCAGGTGGAGTTATTTCTTCTGAAATAGTAGACATATATCCGGAACCAGCTTCAGCATTTAAAGTAGATATTAACCTGTCTAACGTTAAGCGATTGATAGGCATTGAAATCCCGGTTGAAAAGATAAAAAATATACTTCAGTCCCTTGAAATTGAAATAATTTCTGAAAATGGAGCTATTCTTACTGTTGAAGTGCCACCATATAGGGTTGATGTTCAAAGGGAAGCAGATGTTATTGAGGAAATACTCAGGGTTTACGGCTACAACAATGTTGCTCCCGGTACTCATGTAAATTCTACATTACAATATTCGTCACCGGTTGATACTGAAAAGATTAAGAATATGATTTCAGACTTTCTTGTGGCCAATAGCTTTAACGAAATATGGTCAAATTCTCTTACCAGGGGATCATATTACGATAATCTTGAAACTTTCAAGTCAGAAAATACGGTAAAGATTTTCAATCCTTTGAGCCAGGATCTTAATTCAATGCGTCAGTCGTTGATTTTTGGAGGCTTGGAAGCAATTGTAAGAAATACAAACTATCAGAATGCTGATTTAAAGCTTTTTGAGTTTGGTAATACCTATTTCTTTAAAGGTGGAGAAAACGTTAAATCGCCTGCCGATAAGTATTCAGAAGAATTTCATCTTGGTTTGTTTGTAACTGGACAGAAGCAGTCTGAGAATTGGAATTCAAAAGCAGAAGTAAGCACATTCTATGAGCTTAAAAGCTATGTAATCAATATATTGAATAAGCTAGGGTTTAATATTGAAAAGTTAAAGCTTGACTCAGTTTCAAATGATATAATTGAAGAAGGTTTGGTTTATAAGCGTGGAGATGGAAAGACATTTGTTGAACTTGGTTTTGTGAATTCTAAGCTTTTAAAAGAAGCTGGAATAGACGATGATGTATTCTATGCTGATTTTAACTGGGATTTCATATTACAGCAAGCCGGGAATATTAAAATCTCGTACAATGAATTGCCGAAGTTCCCGTCAGTAAGGCGCGACCTTGCTTTGCTTGTAGATGAAGGAGTTACATTTGCTGCTCTGAAAGATATTGCCAAAAAAACAGAAAAGACTCTTCTTAAGGAAGTAGATATATTTGATGTTTATAAAGGCGATAAGCTTCCTGCCGGGAAGAAGTCGTATGCCCTCAGCTTTATATTGAGGGACGATGAAAAGACATTAAATGAGACTGTTATAGAAAGAACTATGAACAGGTTGATTGCTATGTTTGAAAAAGAAGCAGGAGCAAAGCTCAGATAATCAAATTAATTCTTTGAAGAAATAGAAAATCATTAATCCTGAGGCAATAAGCTTTAGGATTATACCTCCCATAAATCCTGCAAAGGTTCCAAAGCCTGATTTTAATGCGTTCGAAGCATCTTTGCCTTCAATGAGTTCACCAATAACAGCTCCGGCAAAAGGCCCGATAATTATGCCCCAGGGAGGGAGAAAAAACATGCCGACAATAAGTCCGATAATGCTGCCCCAAACAGCTTTTTTGCTACCTCCGTATTTTTTTGCGCCAATTATTGGAATTACATTATCGATAATGGTAACACCTATAGCAACAGCAAGCATTATAATCAGAAACTTGTTAGAAAACTGATATCCCTTAGTAAAATGAAGTAACAGCAGGCCAATATAGGTTAGGGGAGGACCCGGTAAAAGTGGTAAAACACAACCTGCTATACTGATGAGCATCAATAAGATTGCTACAATTATTAAGAATATATCCATACAAATTTTATTGAAAGATTAAGCATGTAAAAGATAAATAAAATAATCAAGAAATGATAGTAAGCAAAATGTTATAATTGAAAATTATGTAATGTTTCGTAAAAAATATAAATGAGAAGTTGGTAAAATTAAACCTTAATCATATTTTGACGAACTAATGGATTGATTTGATGAATGTTATATTTTATGTGATGAAAAATTAGTACTTTGAATAATTATCCACATATAATGCATATTTGTCAAATTATTCAATCAATAATGTATTTTGTTTAATAATTATATGTGAATATTTATTATTTTGCGAATGTTTTAAATAAACCCTGTGAGATAGTAATGGCGCGGATAATTCAACTATTTAGTGATAATAAGTTTTACAAAAAATTAGAACTATTAAGTTCTGAAATAAGTGAGGCGATAATAATAAACGAAACTTTACCTGAAAATTACCTTTCTGATAAGAGTAATTTTAAGAAGCAATCAGTGCTAATGCTTAATAAAAAAGCACTTGAGATGTTGCTTCCTCAGATCAATGTAATAAAAGAAAACAATTTTCTGGTTTATGTATATGCAGGGGATAATGATGTTTTGAACATGAGGTCGGACGATTTCGTTGATTATTACCTCAATTACAACATTAATTTCTCAAATCTTTCAAATATAATCAACCTATCAGGGAAGCTTTTAGATAAGAACAAAAAGGTTAAGAGCGATTCTGTATTTTCAGATCATAACCTGCTGCAGATATTGATGGACAATATTACTGATACAATTTACTTCAAAGACAAGGATAGTAAATTTGTTAAAGTTAATAAAGCTCAGATGAAGTTATGTGGGGCAAGTTCGGCCAGTGAAGTTGTGGGGAAGTCTGATTTTGATTTTTTTAACATAGAGCATGCCAAGGAGGCTTATTCTGTTGAACAGAGGATAATGTTTGATGGTAAGCCAATCAACAAACTTGAATATGTTGGTACCCGTGATGGTGCGTTTCGTTGGATGAACTCGTCTAAGGTTCCGATTTTTGATGAGGAAGGGAAAGTTATTGGCACAGTTGGGATTACGCGAAATGTTGACAAGATGGTCAAGGTTGAGCATAGATTAAAAGCAGAAAGAGATTTATTACAAGTACTAATAGATAATATTCCATCTCCGATATATTTTAAAGATGTCCAATCAAAATTTACAAGGGTAAATCTGGCGCAGTCACGACTTTTAGGAGCAAACTCGATTGAGGATGTAATTGGAAAGACAGATTTTGATTTTTATCCGGAAGAAAATGCTGTTAGTTTTTACACTGACGAAGTGCGTATTGTAGAGAGCGACATGTCGATTGTAAATAAGATTGAAGAAGTATATCCACCGGGAGAGGGGATGAAATGGTTTTCGACAACCAAAATCCCTATTAAGAATGAAGATGGCTATCTGTCGGGAATTCTTGGAGTTTCGCACGATATAACAGATCAGGTACTTGTAAAAAAGAATCTTGAGATTGCGAAGGAAAAAGCAGAAATAGCCAGTTCGGCAAAAAGCAACTTCCTTTCAAATATGTCGCATGAGCTGAGGACACCAATGAATGGGGTGTTGGGTATGGCAGAAGTTCTAAACATGACAGATTTGGATTCTGAGCAGAAAAAGATTGTAGATTTGATTCTGCGTTCAGGGAAGAACCTATTGAATATTATTAACGACATACTTGATTTCTCGAAGATAGAAAGTAACAAAATGACTATTGAATCAATACCCATTGATATAAAATCGATAGTCAAGGAAGTACATGAAATGATGTCATACAGTGCAAAAGAGAAAGAAATAGATTTTTATACCAAAATAGATTCAAATATTCCGGAACAAGTATTGGGCGATTCGCTTAGAATTAAACAAATTTTAATTAATCTTGTAAGCAATGCTATCAAGTTTACCAAAAAAGGGGAAGTGGTAATTGATGTTTGTTTCCTGGGGAATTCAGAAGATAAACATTGTGTTGTTTTCAAAGTTAAGGATACCGGGATTGGTATTGGCGAAGAACATATGAGGTATCTTTTCGAGGCATTTACTCAGGCAGATGCTTCAACATCAAGGAAGTATGGAGGTACCGGTCTTGGTTTGGCAATTTCGAGCCGACTTGTAGAAATGATGGATGGAAAACTTAGCGTAGTAAGTGAAAAGGAAAAAGGGTCAACATTCTTCTTTGATGTTTGTTTCAAGAGGGTAGCTGTTTATGATTCTGGTTCGATATAGTAATTTTTTTGAATATGAAGTTTAAGATATTAGTAGCGGAGGATAATTCAATCAACGTTCAGGTAGCACGGTACATTTTAGCACCAATTGCATCGACACTTGATTTTGCAAAAAATGGTGAAGAAGCAGTAGCCAAATTTCTTTCTGAAGAATATGATTTCATAATGATGGATGTGAAAATGCCAGTTATGGATGGATTTGAAGCAACAAAGGCAATACGTAACATTGAAGCTGAAAGGAATGATGGAAAGAAGATTCCAATTATAGCGATGACTGCCAATAATATGTATGAGGAGATACAGGAGTGTCTGGGAGCAGGGATGGATGGTTTCCTATCAAAGCCTTTCAATATAATAGATGTCAAAAATATTATTAAAAATCTAGACAATACTGATTTGCAAGCTAAGTTAAATGTGACTTAATTTGTACAAAAAAACCAATGCTATCAATATATCCTGAAAATTTTGAGCAAAAGATAGGATTCGACAAGTTAAGACAAATGCTTTCAGCTAATTGCCTAAGTGAAATTGGCAGAGAGAAAGTTGAATACATATCATTTATAAACGACTACAAGGAAATTGATTTTCAGACAGGATTAACACTTGAATTTCTTAAAATTCTAAGGGAATACGACACTTTTCCTACAAACCACTATTTCGATCTCCGTTCATCATTGGCCAAGATAAAGATAGAGGGTACTTTTCTTGAAGTATATGAAGTGTTTGACCTGAGGCGTTCCCTGGAAACAATAAGAGGAATAATAAATTTTTTTAATTCGCCGTCAGCGTTAATTTTTCCTAAGTTAAAATCACTGTCAGGAAATATCGGTTCATTTGGAGATGTCATTAGGAAAATTGATGATATACTTTCAAAATATGGAACGATAAAAGACAATGCTTCACATGAACTACATGAAATTAGAAAGCAGATATTTTCATTACAGGGAAGTATAAGTAAAAAGATAAGTGCCATACTCCATCAGCTTCAAGCAGAGGGGATTGTTGATGAAGATACAGCAATAGTAGTAAGAGACGGGCGCCCAGTAATACCTGTTGCGGCAGCAAACAAGAAAAAGATATTGGGTATAGTCCAGGACGAATCAGCAACAGGGAAAACAGCATTTGTAGAACCGGCAGTTATTGTTGAGATGAACAACAGGCTAAAGGAACTTGAGAATGCTGAAAAGAGAGAAATAATCAAAATTCTTATAGACTTCTCGGTTTTTGTTCGTCCTGAAGCTGACGAGTTATCGAAATCGTACGAATTTCTTGGCGAAATAGACTTTATCAGGTCAAAGGCTGTTTTAGCAAATCAATTTGATTGCATAAAACCTGAGATTAAAAATGAGCCCTTTTTCGACTGGTACAGGGCTTGTCACCCGATATTGACCCAATCACTCAAAAAAGAAAAAAGAAGCGTTGTACCGCTTAATATGAGGATTGACGAGCCAAACAGGATACTTTTAATATCAGGGCCTAATGCAGGAGGAAAATCTGTATGTCTGAAAACTGTCGGCATAATTCAGTATATGTTGCAGTGTGGGATGCTTGTACCGATGTCAGAAGGTTCTTCGATGGGGATATTCAAACAAATATTTATTGATATTGGTGATGAGCAATCGATAGAAAACGATTTAAGTACGTATTCTTCGCACCTGATGAATATGAAATTCTTTACGACAAATTGCAATCCACATTCGCTTGTACTTATTGATGAATTCGGTACCGGGACAGAACCGATGCTTGGAGGTGCAATTGCTGAAGCTGTTTTGAACAAGTTGAACAAACTGGGGTCGTATGGCATAATCACAACACATTATACTAATCTAAAGCACTTTGGCTCGTCTCAGAAGGGAATTGTTAACGGAGCAATGACGTATGATGTTACAGAAATGAAACCATTATTCCAGCTTCAGATAGGAAAACCGGGGAGTTCGTTTGCATTTGAAATAGCCCGTAAAATTGGACTTCATGATGAAATACTTCAGGAGGCAACAGATAAACTAGGCAAGGAACATATTGATTATGACAGACATTTGAGAGATATTGTCAGGGATAAGCAGTATTGGGAAAGTAAGAGGGTCAAAATTCAAAGTACAGAAAGGAAGCTTGACGAAATGAGTCAGGAGTATGTCGGTGAGCTACAGCAGACTCAGAAGTTGCGTAAAGAAATAATTGATACAGCTAAAGCAGAAGCGCGGCGGATAATTGAGGATGCAAACAAGGTAATTGAAAACACTATCAGAGAGATAAGAGAATCGCAGGCTGAAAAAGACAAGACAAAAGATATAAGGAAGAAAATTGTTGAGCAGAGGGAAAAGATAGAAGCGATTGATTCTGATAATGAGCAAAAGATACTTCAGAAGATTGAAAAGATTAAGAGGCAGGAGCAGAACAAAAAGGTTCCTAAAGAACAAAAACAAGCGATTGTAGTACAAAAAAAGGTAGCAGCCTTTAATCCGGGAGATAAAATCAGGATTAAAGAGAGTGGTAATATCGGTGAAATCATTGATGTTGATAAAACAAAGGCAGTTATTGCGCTTGGCAACATTATGACTACGCTTTCGATAGACAAAATAGAGCCTGTAAGCAGGAATGAAGTTAAGAAGCTACAAAAAGATAGCAGTATGATTCCCAAGGCCGACTCTCTGAAAAGGACTAACGAGATAATGGAAAAGAAGCTTGCATTCAAGACCGATATAGATGTCAGAGGACAAAGAGCAGAAGAAGCATTGTCAAATATTCAAGCTTTAATTGATGATGCTATAGTAGTAAGGGCAAGTACTTTAAGGATACTTCACGGTAAAGGATTTGGCATACTCAAAGAAGTCATTCGCAACTATTTGAAAACAGAACCGATGGTGAAATCATTCCGCGATGAGCATGTGCAGTTTGGAGGAGCAGGAATAACGATAGTAGAATTAGGATAATATTAGATAAATGAGTGACAAAAAAATTAACAGTTCGACTCTTGACAAGCTTTCTAAGTCGCTTGAAGGTGAACTTTTATATGATAATATTTCAAAAATTTTATACTCCACAGATGCTTCTGCGTATAAAGAAACACCAACAGCAGTTGCATATCCGAAATCGAAGGATGACATTAAAAAGCTAATAAGTTTTGCTTCAAAGAACGGCACTTCTCTGATTCCCCGAGGAGCAGGTACATCCCTTGCCGGGCAGGTTGTTGGTAGTGGCATAGTTGTCGATGTTTCAAGGTACATGAATAAGATAATTGAAAGCAATCCTTCAGAAAAATGGGTAAGGGTAGAGCCGGGAGTAATACTTGGGGAACTAAACATCTACTTACAACAATATGGCTTGCAGTTTGGTCCGGAAACATCAACGGCAAACAGGTGTACTATGGGGGGTATGCTTGGAAACAACAGTTGTGGACTTCACTCTTTGGTACATGGAAGTGTGAGGGAACATCTTGTTGAAGTAAAAGGTTTATTGAGTGATGGTTCGGAGGTTGTTTTCAGGGAGTTAACACAGTCGGAATTCGAAGAAAAACTCGAAGGAGTAAGCCTTGAGAGCAAGCTATATAAGAGCATAAAAAAGACATTATCGCTAAGTGAAAATATTGATGAAATAAAAGCACAATATCCACATCCTTCGGTGCCCAGAAGAAACAATGGCTATGCCCTTGATATTTTGGCAGAGATGAAACCATTCAATGAAAAAGGAGCAAACTTCAACTTAGCAAAACTAATTGCCGGTTCTGAGGGAACGCTTGCTTTTATAACAGAGATAAAGCTAAATCTTGTTCCACAGCCACCAAAACAAAAAGCAGTATTGTGTGTGCATTTTAAAGATCTTAAGGATGCATTCAGGGCAAACCTTATAGCCTTAAAATATAAACCATCGGCAGTAGAGTTGATGGATAAAACAATCATGGATATGACAAAAGGTATCCATGGACTTCAGAAGAACCGTTTTTTTATTGAAGGAGAGCCCGAAGCAATACTGATTATTGAATTTTGGGGAGAAGAAAAGGAAGAAATAACTAACAGGGCTATTTCTCTGGAAGAAGAAATGAGAGAAAGTGGATATGGTTACCATTTTCCTTTAATTTGGGGTGCTGATATCCAGAAAGTTTGGGGATTGAGAACAGCCGGATTAGGAGTATTATCAAATATTCCCGGTGATGCCAAACCCGTTTCGGTGGTTGAGGATACTGCCATACCTGTAGAATTACTGCCTGATTATCTTGAAGAATTTAAAAGCTTGCTTGATTCATATAAGCTAAAGGCTGTTTACCATGCGCATATAGCAACAGGAGAGCTTCATCTAAGACCTGTGTTAAACCTTAAAGATAAAGGAGAAGTAGAACTATTTAGGATTATTGCAACAGAGACAGCCAAGCTTGTAAAAAAATACAGAGGGTCGTTAAGTGGAGAGCATGGAGATGGAAGGTTGAGGGGAGAGTTTATACCTTTCATGTTGGGTGATAAGGTTTACGAGTTTTTAAAAGAGTTGAAAAAAACATGGGATCCCAATAATATTTTTAATCCCGGAAAGATTATTGACACCCCACCAATGAACGAATCGCTGAGATATGAGCCGGGAGCAGAAACGCTTAGTCTTAACTCTTATTTCGATTATAAGTTAGAGCAGGGAATGGCAAGAGCCATAGAAAAATGCAATGGTTCAGCTGATTGCAGGAAAAGTGAAATAATAGGAGGAACAATGTGTCCCAGCTTTATGGCTACAAAAAATGAATTACATTCAACGAGGGGCAGGGCAAATGTATTGAGAGAATTAATTACAAAACAAGGTAAAGTACATTGGGCTGATCAGCATGAGGTAATGGCATCGTTAGATTTATGTCTTTCGTGCAAAGCGTGTAAAAGTGAGTGTCCATCGGGAGTAGACATAGCAAAACTGAAGGCCGACTTCCTTCAAAATCATTATGATGGTAATCCTATACCCTTAAGAACAAAGCTGATAGCAGAATTCCCAAAATACATGGAATTTGCGATGAGGTTTCAGCCGATATCGGGATGGCTTTTTAGGTCAGGAATCTTTTCATCGGTGTTGAAATACTTTGCCAGCTTCAGTCAGAAGAGACCAATGCCTTCAATATCAACATATTCATTGAGGGGCTGGTATAAAAAACATATTAGTGAAAGCAAAAGTTCAAAGGGGAGGGTGTATCTTTTTAACGATGAATTTTTAAATAATAACGAATCTCATATAGGAGTAAAGGCAATATTACTGCTTGAGAAGATGGGATATGAAGTAATAATACCAAAGCATACTTACAGTGGAAGGACTTACCTGTCGAAGGGCTTGGTGAAAAAAGCAGGTCACATTGCTGAAAGAAATATCAGTTTACTAAAAGATATAATTACAGAAGAAACTCCATTGCTAGGTATTGAGCCGTCTGCAATACTGTCATTCAGAGATGAATATCCTCAGATAGTGAAAGAAGAGCTTAAGGAGGCAGCAATATCTATATCAGAGAATGCACTAATGTTTGACGAGTTCATAATGAGGGAAGTTGAGAAAGGTAATATTTCATCATCGTTATTTACGGACAGAGCTGCAGAGATAAAGCTACATGGGCATTGTCATCAGAAAGCCATTGCAACAACCGATACATGTAAGAAGATGCTTGGTTTGCCGGTTAATTATAAAGTGACTGAAATACCATCAGGATGTTGTGGTATGGCAGGATCGTTTGGATATGAAAAGGAACACTACGAAATTTCAATGAAGATAGGGGAGTTGGTATTATTTCCAGCAATCAGAAAAACTCCTGACAACGTAATAATTGTCGCTCCGGGCACAAGCTGCAGGGAGCAGATAGAGCATGGGACAGGGCGAAAAGCTTTACATCCGGTAGAGGTGTTGTATGAGGCGATT
>CAYMTR010000024.1:0-46707 GCA_964393405.1 uncultured Prolixibacteraceae bacterium | reverse complement strand
TATTTTCTTCCATAGCATTACTTTTTGTGTATCGCTATTTCAGGACTAGACAAAAGGGACAATATTCTAGGGGTGGACAAATACCCCCCCCCCTTTTTCATGATAAACGTCATCATAAATATGTGGTGATGCTTCATTTTTATTCAATAATGACTGATTCTTACATGTCCTTTCAAGGGGACATTATTATTTTTGAATACCTTTAAAATTCCTCGGGCCAATTGCGGCTCTTAATTTTGTATTGTTGGATATTACCATTATCTTTTAACCTTTACATTTTACTAACTATTTAATAAAAATCTAATGAATGATTACAAGATGAGAACACAGAAAAGATTACTGGTGTTTGGAATGCTTTTATTGGGGTTAACAGCTTCGAAAGCATATTCACAGGAAATTCCTCTTTCCTTTGATGTTGAAAATCGAGGAGCAAGTTGTGCAAAACCTATTTTACCTTCATTTGAAGATCTCCCTATTGTCAGGCCTTTGACTGACCCATTTGAATGGTCAGATGGAAGTGGGCGCGATACAACATTGGAAGGATGGATTTGTCGCAGGAATGAAATCATGAGCGAAATTCAGAATTATGAAGTAGGTCCAAAACCTGAACGTCCTGATACAATTACTGCAAGTTTTAATAGAAGCACAAAAACAATAACTGTAAATGTTACTGATAATGGGAAGACCCTGACTTTAACATCGCAGGTATCCATTCCTGAGGGTGATGGACCATTCCCGTTGATAATTGGAATGGGTGGACCTACCGGAAGTTTACCGGGGGATATTTTTTCAAGTCGTAAAATTGCAACAGTTGGATTTAACTTTTCTCAGGTAATGGCACATAAGCAGAGCCGTGGTACAGAACCAATAAATGCACTGTATCCTGAATTGTCTTATATGGGAGCATATGCTGCTTGGCCTTGGGGTGTAAGCCGATTAATAGATGGACTTGAAATATTAAAGGATTCTCTGAATTTCGATCTTTCAAGAATTGCTGTTTCAGGTTGTTCGTTTGCTGGTAAGATGGCTCTTTTTGTAGGTGCTTTTGATGAAAGGATAGCATTGACAATCGTTCAGGAATCAGGTGGTGGTGGTGCTGCTGCTTGGCGTGTTTCTGAAACCCTAACCGGAGTTGAAAATCTTGCAAATACAGATCAGACATGGTTTATGCCATCTATGTGGAAATTTGCCGGAAGCAATGTATCTAAACTTCCTCACGACCATCATGAGCTTATAGCTTTAGTTGCCCCTCGCGCACTTCTTTACTTAGGCAATCCACCTCAGGTTTGGCTAGCCGAAGAGTCAGGTTATGTATCTTGCCGCGCAGCTTCAAGGGTGTGGAAAACTTTGGGTGTACCTGAAAGATTTGGGTTTTCAAGTGAAGGAAACCATTCACATTGTGGTGTAAATGACAATAAAGTTAAAGCTATTGAAGCATTTGTTGACCGATTTCTTATTGGAGATAAAAGTGTTAGTACTGATTATGAGCTAAATATATATCCAAATGTTGATTATAAAGCATGGACTTCATGGTGGGGAAGTGGAGTGCCTGAATTTGGCAAGCGCGATGCAAATGGCAGTGAATCAGTATGGGTTGAAGTTGAATGTGGAACTGTAGGAACAAATTGGGAAATACTTAAGGACAATTTTGCTTCTAATAAATATGGTGTAAGAATAAAAAGTAAGCTGGACAGTACTCTTCAGGCCAATGCGCAGAAAAATGCTCCTACTGATGAGGCGAGCATTATAACTGTTCCATTTAGTGTGAAATCTGACGACACATTTAATATTTTTGCAAGAATGGTATGTCCTGATGAAGCAAGAAACACAAATTGGTTTAAAGTGGATGACAGCGAATTCTCAAAACTCTCAGGTTCTATAAGTCCTGGATGGACATGGACGAAATTAAACAGTTTTAAGCTTGCTCCAGGAGAACACACATTAACTATTGCGTTTAGTGAAAAAAATGTTAAGATTGACAAATTCTGCATATCAAACAATCCAAATAGTCCTTTTTTTGAAGGTGAGGAATCAGTAAATGTTTGTCAACCGACTATTCCTTCTGGTACATCAGAAAAAATAAGTAAAGATGGATTTTCTTTAGGACAGAATTATCCAAATCCTGTTACCCATATGACTAATATTCCATTTTATCTTTCAAAGAAATCACATGTTTCATTGAAAGTTTTTAATATAGTTGGAACAGAAATAGCTGAATTAGCAGGAAAAGAATTTTCAACTGGAAAACATATAGTTGAATTTGATTCAAGCAAATTGTCGAAAGGTGTATATTTTTATACTCTCAAAGCTGAAGATTTTTCAGCGAGTCAGAAAATGATTATTCAGGGAGAATAATGTGATTTAGATATTTAGATGTTTATATATCAGGAAGGAGCATTAGTAAATACTTTTCCTTCCTGATTTTTTTTATAATTTTATTGAAGTATTAATTAAACAGTTAAAGAAGGGGAACGATGAGAACGAGATTACTTTTATTTGCAATTTTATTATTTATTACTGCAAGGACTTACTCACAAGATTCAAATTTCTATATTTTCCTGTGTTTTGGACAGTCGAATATGGAAGGTCAGGGTACTATTGAAGCGCAAGACAAGAATGTTGATAGTCGTTTCAAAGTCCTAGAAGCAGTAAATTGTTCAAATTTAAACAGGATAAAAGGGAAATGGTATACCGCTGTGCCACCATTGACTCGTTGTTATTCAGGTCTTTCCCCTGCCGACTATTTTGGAAGAACGATGGTTGAAAACCTACCTGATAGTATAACAGTGGGGGTGATCAATGTTTCAGTAGCAGGTTGTAAAATAGAACTTTACGACAAAGATAATTATCAGACTTATGCGGCAACACAAGCCGATTGGATGAAAAATATTATAAATGAATACGGAGGGAATCCCTACGGCCGTCTTATTGAGATGGCAAAACTTGCTCAAAATGACGGTGTTATAAAAGGAATTTTGCTTCATCAGGGTGAGTCAAATACGGGTGATAGTCAATGGCCTGCAAAAGTCAAAGGTGTTTACGACGATTTAATGAGTGATTTGTCACTAAATCCAGATTCTGTTCCACTGTTGGCAGGGGAAGTTGTGCATGCTGATCAGGGAGGGCAATGCGCTTCTCATAATGCGATAATCGGAAAACTGCCTCAAACAATAGCAAATTCATACGTTATTTCTTCAAGCGGATGTACTGACGCGACAGATAACCTTCATTTTAACCCGGCGGGATATAGGGAAATAGGCAAAAGATATGCAGCAAAAATGCTTTCAATTCTTGGCTATGAAATAACTGACCCAGAAGAACCCGAAGATCCGGAGGAACCAACAGGAACTGAAGCTGTTTACTTTGAACCTGAATGTGAATCGATAGGTACAAACTGGGAAGCAAAAACTGATGCTCAGGCTTCGAATGGGAGTTATGTTATTGTGAAATCCGGAATTCAAAGTCTTTCTGAAGCGGCATCACTTGATGAAGGGGCTATAGAAATTGCTTTTACGGTAAAAGATGCCGGAAATTTTAAATTATATGCCAGATTGAATTGTCCGACAGCTGATGATGATTCATATTGGGTTAAAGTGGACGATGGTGCTTATGCTATGTGCAATGGTTTAGCAACCAGCGGATGGCAGTGGAAGGAGCTTGGTAGCTACGATCTTTCTGCCGGAGAACATAACCTTACAATAACTTATAGAGAAGATGGAGCAAAAATGGATAAGTTGTGCATTTCAAATTATTCAACTATGCCTGAAGGAATGGGTGAAGCCGCAGAAAAAACTTGTGAAATTGTTTCGGTAAATAATTTAATGACTGACGCAAACGGATATTCTTTAGGACAGAATTTTCCAAATCCTGTAAACGGTATAACTTCTATCGATTTTGTTGTTCCCCATGATGCATTTGTTTCTTTGAAAGTTTATAATATACTTGGAGCAGAAGTTGCTGAGCTGGCAGGCAGAGAATTTACCAAAGGGAAGCACACCCTTGAAATGAGCACTGAGAGAATGTTGAAAGGTGTTTATTTTTACACTTTTAAATCAGGTTATTTCTCTTCAACTCAAAAGATGGTGATTAAATAAAATTATCGATTGTATTTATTTAGAGGAATCGTTGATACAAATGATTGTTTTGAATAAATTTATAGTCTGAAATTTTTAAGCCATGAAACATTTTGTTCTTTTTTTGATTGCTTTTGTAATATCTTTTTTCTTATCTGCTCAAAACACGAGTTTTGACATAAGATTAAATCAGGTAGGTTATTTGCCCAATTCCGTAAAATATGCTGCAGTAACTGCAGTATCTGAGACAGATAGTTTCAGGGTATTGACCAGCGATTTGAAATCAGTAGTATACAGAGGACAATGCCTGCCTGTAGCATTTTATTCTTCATCGAATGAGTATGTAAGAATAGCTGATTTTACATTACTGCAGGCTCCGGGAAGTTATGTGATTGAATTAGATGGAATAGGAAAATCGTTACCATTCAGTATAGACAAAGATATTTATCTTAATCTTTCAAAAGCAAGTATAAAAGCATTCTATTTCAATAGGGCATCAATGCCAATTACCAGTGAGTTTGGAGGAATCTATGCACGTAAAGCTGGGCATCCCGATACTTCGGTAATTGTGTTGCCTTCCGCAGCTTCTAATGGAAGGCCGGCAGGGACAAAGATTTCTACCCCGGGAGGGTGGTATGATGCTGGCGATTACAACAAATACATAGTAAATTCAGGAATTACTGTTTTTACTCTTCTTTCAGCTTATGAGACTTATCCTGAATATTTTGATACATTGAGTTTAAATATACCTGAGAGTAATAACAACATTCCGGATATTCTTGATGAGGCTTTATGGAATATTAAGTGGATGATGACAATGCAAGATCCTTTTGATGGTGGAGTGTACCATAAAACAACAGAAGCTCAGTTCAGTGCTTTTTCAATGCCTGATCAGGTAAAATCTCCAAGATACGTTACTGCTAAAAGTACCGGTGCCACACTTGACTTTGCTGCAGTTATGGCTATGACTGCCAGAATATATAAGAAATATCTTCCTGATTTGGCCGACAGTGCATTAGATCAATCACTATTTGCATACAAGTGGGCTGCAGATCATCCGAGAGTTACTTTCAGCAATCCTTCGGCTTCAGGTGGGTATCCAGCAGTTGGTACAGGAGGATATGGTGACAGCAATTTCAGCGATGAATTTTCATGGTGTGCTGCTGAATTATATATAACAACAAAAGACCCTCAATATTATAAGGCAATAGGATTGAATTCATCGTCAGGCTTACCCGGATGGGGAGACGTAAGAACATTGGGATTATTATCACTGATAGTAAACAAAGATTCGCTTACTGCTGAGGCAGATACCGCCTTGATTACAAAAAGGATAGTTGATATGGCCTCCGGAACTCAAAATAACACTTTAAAAACACCATACAGAATACCCGGTGATTTTTTCTATTGGGGAGGGAATAGTGCTTATGCTAATTGGGGCATGATTTTCATGCAGGCATTCAGACAAACAGGGAATGCAGCATTTTTCAATGCAGCATTATCATCTGTCGACTATTTGCTTGGTAGAAATGCAACGTCTTATTGCTTTGTAACAGGTTTTGGAACAAAGAACCCCAAAAATGTTCATCATAGATTGTCGGGTTCTGATGGAATTAGAGAGCCAATACCGGGATTTCTTGTTGGAGGGCCGGGACCGGGGAGTGATAATGATTGCGGGGCAGCTGCATATCCTTCGACCTATCCCGCGAAATTCTACCTTGACCAGCTTTGTAGCTATTCTACAAATGAGATTGCAATCAACTGGAATGCACCTTTATCTTTTCTCTCGGGAGCAGTGAATTATGAATATCAAAGACATTTTCTTGACACGATGCCTAGGTTTTTTTCTGTTTCAACGAGCAAAATTCCTTTGTCAAATAAAAAAACGGGAGAAGATTATAAAGTTATAGTCCAGGGTAACACAAATTGGGAGCTTCATCCTACAGAAGAATGGATAAAGCTTTCAACGACCAGAGGTGAAGGTAGTGGTTCTTTTTTGGTAAACAGCAACGTAGACAATACAGATGAAAACGAGAGATCAGGTTTGATTTATATTTATAGCCTTGGTGTTTTAACAGATTCAATAACTGTTATACAAAATGGTATGAAAAGAGATTTTCAGATTGAATGTGAAGACTACAAAGAAATGTCAGGTTTACAGACTGAGGTTACTACCGATGAAGGGAGTGGTCAAAACATAGGCTATGCCGATATAAACGATTGGGTGACATACAATATAGATGTTAATATTTCAGGAGTTTTTGATGTTGTTTTCAGACATGCAGGTTATGCTGCAAATTTTGATGTATACATCGACGATGAATTTTTAAAAAAGATTTCTGTACCTGCAACTGCAGATTGGCAGGTTTGGGCAAGTCATACTGTTCAAATGGAATTGATAGAAGGACCCCATGAGTTTAAGATTATTTTCAACTCTGACGGTATAAATTTAAACTGGATTCAGTTTAAATGGATAAAACCTCTTTCAACGTCATATATGTTTGACAGAGATATAAGGTTGTTTCCCATACCGGCTGATAAAAATGTAAATATTGAATTTGGTTCAGACAAGGGGAGTGGAAACATACAGATAGTATCACTTGAGGGTAAAACACTCTATAATCAAAAGAGTAATGGTTTTGAGACCGAAAGTATTGATGTTTCTTCAATTACTTCAGGTATTTATATACTTAAAGGACAGTTTAATAAAGGAACATTTGTAAAGAGGTTCCTTATTAAATAATTTATTTGAATTTGAATTTGAAAAATTACAGATATGAAAAAAAGAATTTTTACAGCTGCTTTTGTTGCAGTTACTATTTGTTTTATTTTAAGCGCTTGTTCTGCTTCTGATAAAAAAACTAATTGGGTTGGCACTTGGGGGACATCTCCACAATTGACAGAACCTCATAATAATCCTCCTGAGCCGGGTTTGGCAAGCAATACTTTGCGTCAGATTGTACGTGTTTCAATTGGAGGAGAAACATTGCGTTTTCACTTCTCAAATGAATTCAGTAAAAATCCTGTTGTCATGAATGGAGTATATATTGCTCTATCAACCGGGGGTAGCAATATTGAAGCTTCTACTTCAAAAGAACTAACGTTTAATGGGAAAAAGGGATGTATTATTGCTCCGGGGACAGATGTTACTTCAGATCCTATTAAATTTGATATTAACCAAAGATCAGATTTAGCTATAACAATTAATTTTGGAGATATTTCTTCAGATATTACTGGACATCCGGGTTCACGGACAACTTCGTTTATTTTAGAAGGCAATAATACCACTGATGCTGATTTTTCTTCTGCAGTGACAACTGATCATTGGTACATAATTAAAGGGATTGATGTAAAAGCAACCGGAAAAGCAGGTGCAGTTTCAGTATTGGGCAACTCAATTACAGATGGACGTGGTTCGGGAACAAACAAACAAAATCGATGGCCTGATATTTTATCTGAGAGTTTACTTATGAATGAAAATACCAATCAAGTTGGTGTTTTAAATATGGGTGTTGGAGGTAACTGTGTTTTGAAAGACTGTCTGGGACCTGCAGCAAAGGATAGGTTCGACAGAGATGTAATTAACAGAAGTGGTGTTAGATGGGTTATAATTTTTGAAGCGGTTAACGACCTTGGTTCAACTCCTGACAGCCTAACTGCAATGAAAGTAGTTGATGATTTGACTGCCGAATATACTGTAATGATAGACAAGGCTCATGCAAAAAACATGAAAGTATACGGGGCAACAATAACCCCGTTTGGTCAATCTTTTTATTATACTAGTTTTAGAGAAGTTGCAAGACAGAAACTCAATTCATGGATTAGGACTGTAGGAAAGTTTGATGCAGTTATAGATTTTGATAAAACAGTAAGAAATTCAGAAGATACTATTTCCCTTTTACCCGATCTTCACACAGGAGACTTTCTTCACCTTAATGAAGCAGGATATATTATAATGGGAGAGTCAATCGATATAAATTTGTTTCAATTGTAATAATTAAATTATTTAGCCATGAAAAAATTATTTACTTTAATCATCGTTCAATTTTTTTTATTCATAACTGTTTCATTAGCACAAAATCCAATTGTCAGAGATCAGTTCACCGCAGACCCATCTGCAAGATCTTTTAATGGGAAGGTATATGTTTATCCTTCCCACGATATTATAGCAGAAGAGGGGAAGGGCAGAGAAGGGTGGTTTTGTATGGAGGATTACCATGTTTTTTCTTCAGAAAATTTAACTGATTGGGAAGATCACGGGGTAATTGTTAGTCAGAAGAATGTTGAATGGGCCAATCCTGATTCATACAGCATGTGGGCACCTGACTGTGTTGAGAAAAATGGTAAATATTATTTTTATTTTCCTACGCTGGTAAAAGATTCAACAATTGGAAGAGGGTTTGGTATTGGTGTAGCAGTGGCAGACAAACCTGAAGGTCCTTTTGTGCCTCAAGCCAAACCAATTAAAGGAATTTTTGGAATTGACCCTAATATCTTAATCGACAAAGATGGTCAGGCTTATATTTATTGGTCGATGAGAGAATTATTCGTTGCCAAGTTAAAAGATAATATGATTGAATTGGCTTCAGAACCTCAGGTTATAAAAGAACTTCCATCAGTTGGGCTTAAAGAGGGGCCATGGATGTTTGAGAGGAATGGGATTTATTATATGACCTACCCACACGTTAATGATAAAATTGAAAGATTGGAATATGCCATTGGCGATAATCCAATGGGACCCTTCAAGTATACAGGAGTAATAATGGATGAGTCACCTATGAATTGCTGGACAAATCATCTGTCAATTATGGAACATAATGGTCAGTGGTATTTATTTTATCATCAAAATGAGCTTTCACCAAAGTTTGATAAAAACAGATCTATTTGTGTTGATAGTCTATTCTTTAATTCTGACGGGACAATTCAAAAAGTCAAGCCTACTTTAAGAGGTGTGGGATTAACCCAAGCTTCTGATAAGATAGAAATTGACAGGTACAGTGATAAGAGTGAAGATGGTTCTTCAATTGAATTTATTGATAGTCTTGATACATTTAAAGGGTGGAAAACAATACTGAGCAAGAAAGGAGCCTGGATAAAGTATAATAGTGTAAGTTTTGGACGAGCAAAACAAAAGACTCTTGAATTAAAAGCTTCCTCATATACTGGGGGAACTTTGCAAGTTTATCTTGATAAAATAGGTGGAACATTAATTTCAGAAGTGGTTTTACAAGAAGGAACTTGTTCTAAAACAGTAGAGGCAAAGGTCTTAAAATACCCTAAAGGGATTAATAATTTAGTAGTTGCTTTGAAAGAAGAAGGTGTTGTAGAAATAGACTGGATAAAATTCAAGGATTAATTATTTGGATTTAGCGATTCTATTTTGTCCATTAAGTTCACTATTTGGTTTTGTCTAGACCTCATGTAGGGGCCAGGTCTTGTAACGCTATACTTTACAGGAGAGGGTAGTGAGGCTGCTATTAACGCAGCCTCTCCTTTAGTTAGGTTTTTACTTTTTTTATTAAAGTAAATTGAAGAAGCTTTTTCAACACCGTATATTCCTTTTCCTGTTTCAATTATATTGAGGTATACTTCCATGATTCTTTGTTTGCTCCAGAATGTTTCAATTAAAAAAGTGAAATAAACTTCAAGACCTTTTCTGACGAAAGAGCGTTTAGGCCATAAGAAAACATTTTTAGCAGTTTGTTGGCTAATTGTGCTAGCCCCCCTGACTTTTTTTCCCTTTTTGTTGTACTCTATTGCCCGCTCTATAGCTTCTTTGTCAAAACCGTTATGTTTCATAAACAAATTATCTTCAGCAGCTATTACTGCTTTTATCATATTAGGTGAAATATCCTCAATTTTTGTCCAATCTTTACTAATTATTATCTGCTCACTTTTAAAGGATTGCGAAATTGTACGGGAAATCATAAACGTTGTAACCGGAGGATTTATGAATTTATAAACTAAGGTGATAAATAAAGTAGAGCTAAAGAATAAAATAATAATCCACATTAAAAGGCGTAATACCTTAACCAATAAAGGCCTTTTTTTTGATTTCTTCTTTTGATGTTTTTTTCTTAATGACCTTAAGTTTAGCATGATGGTAGAGTGAAAAGTTATATGTTCTTTTTGAAAATTAATCAGCCCGACTCATTGACAATTTACCATGTTGAATTCCTTTAATTGAAATTAAATTATCAGCTAAGTCAGTCAATCGCATAGCGATTCCCCTTACAACGACGACTTCCATACATTTATCAGCGTAGAGCATATATTTTTGAGTCGATATCACTTCTTCATAAAAAATTTCAAGTACTGATGCAATTTGGTTCAGAATTTCTCTTTTGTGTGGATTGTAAATAATTGTTACTGAACCAGCGACCTCGTTGTTGCACTGCCATTTACGTTCAACAATATTTTTACTTATAAGCTGCCTTATGGCTTGAGATCTGTTAGTAAAATGATTTTCTTTCACGTATTCATCAAGTGCTTCAAGTAATTCTGCTTCAATTGAAATTCCGAAACGTGTTACTGACATAGTAGGGTTTTTAAGTTAAACTTAGTACTAATGTAATAAATTCAAAAGATTTATTTTTAAAGGGTTTGTTTATTTTGTCAAATTAAAGTTGTAAATTTCATTAGTTTTTAATAATTAATTGTTTAATTACTAATTAGAAAATTAATAAAATTAAAATAAACAGTCAAATCAAAATCTGATGATTCACCCATTCTTGACGATAGAAAAAAATTCTTTACCAACAGTTATGGGTAATTCATCTTCCTAAAATCAATTGTTATGAAAAAATTATTTTTAATTGTTGTAGTGCTGTTAGCAGTACAATTGACTAACGCACAAAATTCTGAAAATAAGTGGGGTTTAGGTGTTGGAGCAGGTTATTATCACAATTTTAATTGGGGCGAGTCTGATGGGCTGATGCCGGAGTTTTACCTAAACAGATACTTATCTCCTTCTTTTGACCTTGGGTTAAAAGCTAACTTAGGATGGATGTTCAACGACTTAGAAAAAATTGGAGGTACTGGTGAAGAAGATATTTCAACCGACCTAGGTAACATTTTTCTTGATTTAAGATACAAACTTAATAATGGGAAAATCATACCATTAACTAGTAAATGGCAACCCTTTATTTTTGGAGGAGTAGGTTTGCTAAGCGACAATAGCAATAAATTTCTTGATTTTAATAATGTTGAGGAAGAAGGTGTTCCTGAAAATGAAAAGTTCAATTACTCTTGGGTGAATTTTGAAGCAGGAATTGGAACAAAATATATGCTAAGCAAGAGTTGGGCTTTATTTGCAGAACTTGGTTTTATTGGCGGAGTTAATGGAAAGCGCAGTTTGTACGATGAATATGGTGTTAAAACCGGAGAAGAGATTAAAGCACATGATAATTTCATGAAAGCTATTGTAGGTATAGAGTGGGCTTTTTCGGCAAAACTTGACAAAGATAGAGACGGAGTAGCCGATCGTAAAGACAAATGTCCGAATACACCAAGGGGTGTTGTTGTAGATAAAACCGGTTGTCCTTTAGATAAAGATGGAGATGGAATACCTGATTCAGAAGATTTATGTCCTGATGTTAAGGGACTTGCTGCTTTTGCAGGTTGCCCGGATACTGATGGTGACGGCATAGAAGATAAGAAAGATGATTGTCCGGAAGTTAAAGGTATTGCTGAATTTAACGGATGCCCAGATACTGATGGTGATGGGATTGTCGATAGTAAAGATGATTGCCCAACAGTTAAGGGGGTAAAAGAATATAACGGATGTCCTGATACAGATGGTGATGGTATAAAAGATAGTGAAGACGAATGTCCAACAGTTCCTGGAGTTAAGAAATTCAACGGTTGTCCTGACACTGATGGTGACGGAGTATCAGATAAAAATGATGCATGTCCTGATACCCCTAATGGTGCTAAAGTAGACGATAAGGGTTGTCCTACTGACAGTGATAAGGATGGTGTTTGGGATGGTATTGATGAATGTCCTGATGTATTTGGAGTAGCTGAAAAGAAAGGCTGTCCTGAAGAAGATATGGACCAATGGTTGAAAAACACAAAAGTAAATTCAATTTTCTTTGAAACAAATAAATGGGATATCTCCCAGGAATCAAAAGACAGGATGGAAAAACTTGTTAAGCTTATGAAGACCAATCCAAAAGCAAAGGTTAAAGCTTCAGGTTACGCTGACCCAAGAGGTACTGAAGGCGCAAATAAAGCCCTTTCAAACAATAGGTCAAGAGCTGCTTTAGATTATCTTGTTTCACAAGGAGTTGAAAGAAACAGGATTGTTACTTCAGGACTTGGTGAGGAATTTTCCGGTAAGGAAAGCTCAATGTCAGATTCTGAATTACAAAATTCACGTCGTGTTGATTTTTCATTATTTAAATAAAAAGATAATCTGAAAAGTTTATTTATAACATAGAAGTAAATTAAATTAACAGCCGGGTATTTATATCCGGCTGTTTTTTTAGGGTTTATTTTTTTGTGATTGTCTTATTATATATTGCTTTTATTCTTCATTTCTGTTTTACTATGAAAAAATATCTCAAAATATTGATTTTATGTTCCCTTTTATTCTGTCCTATAAGTCAGTTGAGCGCTCAAATTATTTTTAATGAATTTATGGCATCCAACTCAGGTGAAAATGCAGATCCTGATTATAACGAAACGGCAGATTGGATTGAATTATATAATTCTGGGAGTGAGGTTATACAGCTAAAAAGTTTTTTTCTATCAGATAATATTTCTGATCCTTACAAATGGCAGATTAGTGTAGATGTCGAAATTGGGGTAGGAAAATATTTAATTATTTGGGCTGATGGAAATGATGAGGGTCTGCACACAAACTTTAAACTTTCAGCATTAGGTGAAGAATTAGTAATATCTACGCCACTGGGTGTGATTATAGATTCTATTAAGTTTGGTAGTCAGGTTTCTAATATTTCAATGGGGAGGAAGTCTATTGATAGTAATGAACTTGTTTATTTTACAGAGCCAACCCCGGGACTGGTAAATAGCACTAAAAGCTTCTTTGATATTGTCAGAAATTCTCCTTCATTTTCTGTAAAAGGGGGTATTTATGATTCAAAAATTTCCCTGAGTATTTCTAATAAGTTTCATGGAATTGTAAGATATACATTAGACGGATCGCAGCCTAACGAATTTTCTTCAATAGCTTCAGGGCTTATTGAAATTACCGACAATTCAGTTGTTCGTGCCAGAATATTCAATCAGGGTATGGTGCCTGGCCCTGTAGTTACTAATTCTTACTTTTTTAGATCAGATAATAGAATCAATAGTTTGCCAATAATATCAATATCTACTGAACCTGACAACTTGTGGGATGATGAGAAAGGAATTTACGCTCAGAATTCCAAACCTGAATGGGAAATACCCATTAATATTGAGTTATTTGAAAATGATGGTAGCGACAGAGCTGCTTTCAATTTGAATGCAGGTATGAAAATTAATGGACTGTATTCATGGCAATTGCCGCAAAAAATGTTAGGTATTTATTTTAGGAAAAAATATGGTGATGGTAAGCTTGAATATCCTTTAATTTTTGACAAAGGCAGAAGTAGTTTTAAAACCTTTGCTCTTAGGGCTTCCGGAAGTGATTGGAGCTATTCAATGTTTAGAGATGCGATGGTGCAAAATGCGACCATGGGAAATACTGATTTAGACAATAGCGGGTTTAGAGCTTGTATTGTATATTTCAATGGTCAATATATGGGAATTCATAATATAAGGGAGAAAATTGACGAAGACTTTATCGTTGGTAATCATGGTCTTAATGAAGGATCAATTGACATGGTTGAAAACGAAAATTATGCTGAATCAGGTTCTCTGGATGAATATTTAAAATTTAAGGAAAGCTATCTTAAAGATTTGTCTGTCAACGATAATTGGGATTCAGTTTCTAAAATGATGAATGTCATAAACTTTACAGATCTGATCTGCACGGAGATTTATGATGGGAATACATCAATTAGTCACAACATTATGGCATGGAAGCCCAAGAATGAGGGTTTATGGAAATGGATAATAATGGATCTTGACAGAGGTTTTTTTAATGTTGGAAACCATCTAATAAATTATTACATAAATCAAGATGAGTGGCCCTTTTACAAAATGATGGATAACGACTTTTACCGGCATTATTTTGGCAAAAGATTAGCTGATCATCTTTTTACAACCTTTAATCAAGATAGGATTAAAAGGCTAATTGACAGGCATACTTTGATGATTGAAATGGATATGCCCTATCATATTAAAAGGTGGAAAGGTACTTCCTCCAGTTATGGTGATCCTATCCCTTCAATGGATTACTGGTATGATGATATTATTGCTATGAAATTTTTTGCAGATGAAAGACCTGCAATTCTTTTAAACGATCTTTCAAAATACGGATTTAAAGATCCTATTCCAATTTCAGTTTCAGTGTACCCTGAGAATGGTGGAAAATTACTATTTAATGGTTTAAAAGTGCCTTCTTCTGTCAATGTAGGTGGCTATCCTCAAGGGGAGGAGATAACTCTTTCTGCTTTAGAAAACAATGGATATAAATTCAAAGGGTGGAAGTCAAGCGAGCAAACATTTATAATTAGTAAGGAGTCAGAATGGAAATATAATGATTCTGGTATTGACCCAGGTATTGCATGGAAGAATGTGGATTACAACGATTCTTCATGGAAAACAGGTGTAGCAGAACTTGGGTATGGTGATAATGATGAAAACACTATTGTCAGCTATGGTGGAAATGATAGGGATAAATTTCCTGCTACTTATTTTAGAAAAGTTTTTAATGTTGATAATATAACTAATCTGACAAAAATAAAAGCCTCTATCAAATGTGATGATGGAGCTATTGTATATCTGAACGGAGAAGAAATTTTTCGTTATAACATGCCAACGGGGTTAGTAAATTTTCAAACATTTGCCTCTTCTTCTGCCGGTTCAGAAGAAGAAGATGTATTCAATAATATTGATTTTGAGTCAGAAATGCTCAGAGAAGGAGTAAACCTTATTGCTGTTGAGGTTCATCAGGTCAATGCTTCAAGTTCTGACTTAAGCTTTGATTTCATAATTGAAGCATCTACTATTGGTGATAATAATTTTGTTTCTACTGAAAATGTATTTACTACAATTCTTGAAAAAGGGATGGATGTAACAGCTGTATTTGAAAATGGTGGCTATTGCGAGATCCCTTCAGAAATAACAGGTAGCTACACTCTAACAAAAGATTGTTCTCCATACATAACAACAGGAGATGTTAAAGTATTACCCGGTGGCAAATTAATAATTAATCAAGGGGTAGAGATTTATGTTCAGGATGGAGCCTCTTTCATCGTTGACGGATCAATTATAGCCAAAGGAATAGAAAAATTACCGATAATATTCTGTGGTAATCCTATGAGTAATGAAAGGACATGGGGTACTATAAAATTCATTAATACAACTGATTCATCTGTATTCTCTAATGTAATAATTAAAGAAGCAAGCTATGGGGGGCATCCGGTTCAAGATAATTCAGCAATTTCATTGTTTAATTCTCAAATTATACTTGACAGCATAACAATTATTGATGTTGAAGGGAATCCAATATCAGCACGATATTCAGATGTGTCTCTTAAAAACAGCACTATTCATTCAAAAATTACCGGCGATCTTATTAATGTCAAATACGGCAAAGGATATATTGATAATTGTGAGTTTATTGGAAACGATAAACCGGATACTGATGCTATTGATTTTGATGGATTAGTAAGCGGTGTAATTAACAATTCCAGAATATCTGGTTTCCAAGGTTTAAACAGTGATGCTGTTGATATTGGAGAAAGATGCTTTAATGTGGATATTGATAACATTTTAGTTCACGACATCACTGACAAAGGGATTTCTGTTGGACAACAATCCATTGTGTCTGTTAGTAATTCTACTTTTATTAAATGTAACCTTGGGGCTGGACTAAAAGATTCTTCAAATGTTAATATTGATCAGTGCACATTTTATGGCAATAATATTGCAGTTTCTTCTTTTGAAAAGAACCCGGGAGATGCTGGCGCTAATGTTAGTATTACAAATTCAATTTTCTCAAACTCTTATGAGTCGACCTTTTATTTTGATGAATATTCTAAAATGATAATACAGTACTCTAATTCAGATAACGACAGTCTTCCCGAAGGCTATAAGAATATTTTTTCAGACCCATTATTTAAAAACCCTGTTTTATATGATTTCTCATTACTGCAGGGTTCTTTTTGCATTGATAATGGATCTGATGGTAATATTGGATCCAAAAAAAATAACAATGTTTTAAGTCCCGATGTGATGATATCTGATATTGCTTATTTGACTGACCCAACATTAGAAAATTTGGAGTTTGTTGGAATATTTAACGCGGGAAACGATATAATCGATATTAGTGGCTATTCTTTTCAGGAAGGAATTGTATTTACTTTTCCTGAAGGTATTTTTATTTATCCGAAGGCAAAAGTTTATGTGACTTCTAATTCTGGATCTTCGTTTTGGTATAAGAGAGGTGCTAACGTATTCCAATGGGAAAGCGGTAAGCTTGCAGACGAAGGAGAGAAGATAAAACTTGTGTCAGATTCAGGTATTCCGATAGATCAGGTTAGGTACAATAATAAAGAGCCATGGCCATTAATTCCAAATTCCGATTACGCAATTTCTTTGAAAGGTTATGATGTTGATAACCACTTTGGGAAAAATTGGATTCTTTTGAGCAAAGATTTAATTGTAAACAAGGATGAAAAAAAGTTTGAACAATCCTTGAAAATATTTCCTAACCCTACAAATGGTATAGTAAATATTTCAGGTGCCGGTAATGACATTCTTTTTATTGAGGTGTTTGATATGCAAGGAAAACAGATAATAAAAGAGCCGTCTTTTAAAGGGACGGCCCAAATAAATCTTCGAAACTTCAAAACGGGTATATATTTGATTAAAGCCGGTGTACATACCGGGAAAATTGTTGTTGAATAAATTAATTTCAAGTTACTTAATCATCATTTTTATATCCTAGTTTAATCACTTTTTCCTTGTTGTTTCCTGTCTTCATTATTAGAAAGTACATTCCTTCAGACAATTGGCAGGAGCTGAAATCTAGGGGCTGATTCTGATATCCTGATGATTCAAATTCATATTCTTTGATCAGCATTCCTGAAATATTATAGAGTTCAAATTTTACCAGTTGATCTATAGGTGAAATAAATTCAACATTGATCTTTCCGGAAAAAGGATTTGGATATACTGTCAACGATTCTGCAAGAATGTTTGGATTAACAAAGTTTGGAGGTCTTACTATTACTTGAATATTGTCTGATTCACTTTTTTCTCCGTCCGATACTTCTAATTTAATAATGTATATGCCATCAATGTCAGGGGCAAATGATGCTGTTGCTGATGTTGGATTACTTAACGATGCAATACTTCCTGCAGGTTTTGATATGAACGACCATTTAAAAGTAATTGCAGTTCCTTCGGGATCGTATGATGATAGACCATCAAGAGTAACATTTGTTCCAAAATTGACTGTTTGATTTGCACCGGCATCTGCTATTGGATTCTGATTTTCTAAAATGGTAATTATTATTTCATCTGCTACGCTTTGTAGTTCACCGTCGCTAACAACAAGTCGTATGATGTAATTACCTGCGAGATCTCCGGGGAAAGATGGATTAATAATTGTAGAGTTAGTTAAAGTTGCTTTACTTCCTGCAGGCTTAGAAATAATTGTCCAATAGTAATTAATTGTAGCCCCTTCAGGGTCATATGATTTACTTCCGGAGAGTTGCACAATAGAACCAATAGTTTTTGAGATATCTTCGCCCGCATTAGCTAAAGGTTTGAGGTTGTCTGAGGTAACTCTGATTTTTACTTCCTGACTTTCAAAAAATCCATTATCAACAATTAATGATAATTCATAGACACCAAACATATCAGCAGTAAATACTGGATTTACAATATTTGCATTTGATAATATTGCATTGCTGCCATTTGGTTTACTCACTATATTCCAGCGATAGTTCAATTTTCTTTCATCAGGAGAATAGCTTAAACTTCCATCAAGTTTGACAGTACTTCCTTTTAATACAGATTGGCTTGAGCCTGCATTTGCAATTGGTACAACCGGTTCAATTGCCTCAGATTCAATATGTAATAATGGTGCAGATGCAGGGGTTAGATCGTGAGCCACGGCTGTTCGTGTGCCTGTCCCGGAAAAAACAAAAGTTAATGAATTTCCGGAATTCCATCCACTTCGGTTTACAATCTCCTGAACTAAGTTTGATATGTCTGGAGTCCTTTGTGCTTCAGATGATTCGCCAATTATATTCCATGCATCCGGATTCCAGCTTACCTGAGAGTTAGTAAGAATGCGAGTTGCAATGTTGAAATTTGAGGTTATAAACGTTTCAGAATTATCAGAAGCTTCACCTTTTATCTGAAGTGAGGCTGGATTACTTGTAATTTCATCTGTTGTGAATTGGATATAGGCATTTGAGATAGCTTTCCCTTGAGGTATTTCAATATTGTTAAATCTTAAGCCTACAATTTGATCTCCTCCCGGTTGAACATCATATACAAATTCCAGATCAGAACTATTTAACCAAATCTGACCGGAATTTATATTTTCTTCAGCATCATCACTTTGTTGATTAATTCTGATGTCGTATAAACTTATTATTTCCTCTTTATTTATATTGATGATAAGTTTGGCACTTGCAAAGCCATAGACATCATTAATCTTGTATGTTAATATGTCCTGACCCGAGAACCCTTTTTCGGGAATATATGTGATAGTTTTATCTTCATTCACTATTGCGGTTCCATGAACAGGTTTAGTCCCTATGGTAATTTCCCAGTTAAAGGCATCACCATCAAGATCTCTATCGTTACTTAAAACATCAGCAATTATATTATAGTTTTCATTCGTTGTAACAGTGTCATTGTATGCTAATGGTAAAGTGTTTTCTTTAATTGTAATTTGAAGAACTTCTTCATCAGTAAATAGGTTAAGGTCAGTAATCTTAAATCCTATATTGAAAGTTCCTGTTAATGTTGCAGTTCCATTTATTATCCCGGTTGAGTTGTCAAATGTTAAACCTTGTGGTAAATTGCCTGATATGATGCTCCATTTATAAGGAGGTGTTCCTCCCGAAGCTTCAAGTTTTGCGTTATAAGTTACACCCCTAGTCCCAGATGCAAGTATTGCTGTATTGATTGATACAATGGGCGGGGAAGCTATCCAGTTTGCCGGATCATCCCCATATGAAGACATGTTTTTCCGAACAAGAATATTATCGTTTCCGTCAGCATCAGGCCATGGAGTTTTGTTGTTGTATTCTACTTTATCGATTCTGATGTAAGGGAAATAGGTTGTACCTTCTGAACTATAACTACCAGCAGATTTAAATAAAGTTATTTCTTCTCCTCCATTGTTTAGTTTTGAAGGATAATTGAACACTTTAACTTTGGGATCAATATTGTATAAAGATCTGAAATCTTGTGGTGAAATTGCAGTTTCTGTAATATAAACTGACTCGCCTGGATTGATCGTTATGTTTTTCGGAAATTCAAAACCAACTCCTTCAATTTTCCAAGAAAGCAATGTCGCTGCGTCCCATAAATCAACATTACTGTTGCTGATATTTACAAGTTCTAGATATTCATATCCTTCTGGACCGGGATTGTACATTATTTGTTTTATCACTATTGGTCCAACCCGCGGTGATGAATTAACCTTGTTTAGTGTTTTTGTTGACTGGGCGACGAAATGATCATTTCCTGTTGATATTATATGTCGTCCAAAGGTAACTCCTGTTTCAATTTCGCCATAGTCGAAACCATGTTCATACCCGGTTAAGTCTCCATTACTGTTAGCTGAAAATATGTAAACATCTTCACCATGAGAGCTGAGCGAGAAAGAAGAGCCGAATTCAGAAGCAGTAAATGCAATAGTTGAGCCAGAATAATGGCCTTCGTAGAACACCTTATATCCGTTTGATGGTATTGTGGTTCCGTTGGGAATCTTCCATTTTTTAGGATTTCTTCTGTTATCAGACAAGTACCATCCACTTATATCAATAGATTTTGAATTTGGATTATATAATTCTATTGCATCAACATCTGGTTGTTCAGAATTTGATAAGATTTCATTAATAAAAACAGGGTCGATTGTAATAGAATTATCATCTGATTTTGGAGAACCGTTGATAGAAGAAGATGCTCTCCAATTTGTTCCATCTGACCAGTCGTTTGAAAGATTTGAATTTACAGGTACAAGAGAAAAACCTAATCCATCTGTAGAACTAGGCCAAGGAGTATTATCATTATATTTTAAAGTTACGATTGTATCACCGGCGACATCTACCAAACTAATCCTTTCACCTTTGTTGTCAAGTTGTCCTTCATAAACTCCATCAGGATCAAAACCATACCTTTGCTTGAAATAAAATGAATTGGAAGCTATAACTAAAAAATTTCCCGGATTGATTACTGAATTTGCATTAAAAGAATATGTAATTCCATCAACGAAAGCAGTTCCGGTAAGATTAGCTTGCTTTGAACTTAAGTTTTTTATTTCGATAAATTCAAATTCCGATCCGTTTATATCACCGTCCCCTAAAGGATTATAGTTAATCTCTGTTATCTGAATGTTGTCAATTGATTCTTCTACGTTGAGTTGAATGGTATGCAATGCACTCCATGTACTTGCGTTTAAAACTCTGGCGTTTACGATTGTTGTCTGTAAAACATTGATTGACACTTCATCTCCACCGTCAGCTGCATTTTGCGATATAGTTCCTCCGTTCAGTCTCGGATCGCTACCATCCAAAGTATATTTTAAAGATCCCGTAGTTACAGGATTAATGATTTTTACTGTAGTTCCTTTATTAACAGTAATTATGCTTTCTTCAGTTTTTGTATTATTGATATAATATTCCGGAGCCTTTATTGAGGGCAAAAGCCGCTCATCAATAAGTTGTTGAATAACAATGTTTGTTCTTTGCGGAAAGAATTGTAGAAGGGTATTATTAACCATTGGAATCCAGTGGTCATCTTTTGTATATCTTGTCCACTCTTCAATATCACCCCATCTGGCTGATTCTGCAATTACGGCTGTATCTATTTGTAACGTTCTGTTCTTGAATGTTTCAGCAGTGAATTCAGGTGTAAGTACTCCATCGTTATAAAGATGCTTATATGCCCTGTCTGAGAACCTTTGGCGGTATTCTGGATTAAACGAGAGCTTGTAATGAAGCCATTGAGGATTGAATTGCCAAAAGTCGTTGATTACCATTCGACTTCCGCTTGTTGATTCAGAACCAATATTTACACGGTTTTCAAATAAACCGGAATGAGGGTTGCCCGGTACAACTTCATACAACAAGGTATGTTCATTGTCGTGAGCGAAAAACTTAAATCCTTCTGCTCCATTTCTGTTATAAATTGCATAATAATTATTGGGGTTGGTGTTTCCTCCAAATGCCGATACCGGAGCATCAAAGTTACCTGTATAAAAAATGATATTCATATAATCAATAAGATTATCAATATCAACGAGTTTACTAATAGATGGATCTCTTCGACCTGAAGCATCTAAACCTTGAATTTTATAATAATTGATGTTATTCTGATATCCGGATTGAGTTATTTCCCATAATTGTATCCATGCATTATCATTACCGTCAGTTACACCATCTTGTTTTATCACATCATAATCTTCAGAATTGCCACCAAAATATGATTCAGCATATCTCGCTTCAGATCTTTCCTGAGTCTGATATAAACCCCAGTAAAGGCCGTTGATATATAAATGATAATATCGACTTCTTGTATAAGGTCTACTCATCGCTCTCTGTATATCACGCGAAAACACATCTCTTGTGAAAGTGAAATAAGGTGCCTCGCTTCCACCTTTACTCCATGAATAATTCTGGGCACATCGTAAATCAATTTTATCAAAACTACTGACCCCTTCATTCTCAAATAAAGGATAATCTAATTTCCCTTCTCCATATTCGTTTCGAAAAAATAGCCGGAATGCGTGTTTTCTAAAATAGCCATGTCTGCTCCATCCTCCTCTAATCCTGAGACCTGAATTTATTTGAAATCCCTTCGAACCATCGGGATATATTAATTCAACAGAAGCTGGGCGTTCCCAATCTGAACCATCTTCCATCGCATTTACATAAATACCATTTTGTGGATTGAATAAGTTATTCAAATCAGTTGTCAGAGTTATTGTGGGAATTTCAAGAAGAGCATCATCTATAAGATTTTTATATCGGTTGTCATTTAAAACTTGGGGATCCATTAATAAGTCAATTTCCTGGTCATTGATATAATTTGTATTAGGCCAGTCATGTCCCGGATGGTTGACTTGATTTTTTATTTCGTTAATGAAAATATATGAGTTAGTGACGGATTCACTGAATTCGTAACCTTCCTTTTTTGCTACTGCTCTTAAAACTACTCCAGGAGTTTTTCCTCTATTGCTTGTATTTAACGGATCAATTCTGACAGTGACAGGAGATATATGTTTTTGTGCCGTTATTGATGATATTGGGTCAGTCCCATCAAGTGTATAATAAATATTCATTCCTTCTAATGAAGATGATATTGTAGCATCAAAAGGTTGTGAATAAAAGCCTCTGTCAACAGATATTTTAGGTTTTTCAGCAGAAGGCATAATAACAGTTTCACCAATTAAACTTACTGTTGCAAATAAAGATGGGTTATTCCAAGATTGGTCTGTTGTTGTGTACCAGCTAATTTTGTTATCTCTTTCTGTTCCATCGTCATCATCATGAATATGCACGTCTAGCCCCATTAATACACCATTTTTTGCTTCATCTTCACCTAGAGTAGACCATGGGAACTTAGTTTCTAATATATATCCTGTTGAAGTACCCTTAATTTTGAATTCTATACCATTTGTATTTCCATTACTGTTATGAATAGTTGGGTCATTCCATCTGAAAGTATATTGGTAATCGTTGGCCCCATAAGAAGACAACTTATTATTATCGATATCAATATATATTTCTACAGCGTCATCCTTCCAAATGTCTCCGGAATCATTAATTTTTGATTCATCAGTAACTACTGTTATTATGTACAGATTGGTTTTATCCCATGTTGTTTTAAACCATGCTGAAAAATCAGAATTGCTTGGCTTAGGTCCATCAAGAAGTTTGTCGAGAGGTTGTGAAGAATAATTGTTCCATAAAGGATCAATATCTCCATCAATTATGGGAGTAATATTTGTTTGTAGGATATTTAGGTTGACCTGCGCTTTTGTTTCTTTGGACGAAATAGTTAAAGATAAGCTTAGGAAAAGAAATAGTAACAGTTTTTGCTTCATAAAGATTAATTATGGGTTATGCGCCTAAAATAATAAAAGGGAATGAATAAAAAAAGCTGACTGTTTAATAGTCAGCTTTTTCAATAATTTTTTTTAAGATTGCTAAATTGCACCGGCAACAATAAATGTCGCAGCAAAAGCAAGGATAGCATAAAGTTCAGGAAATGCAGCAAGAATAAGAGTATTTCCGAAAACATCATAACCGTTTCCAATTGATGCTATACCATTAGCACATATTTGTCCTTGCCTGATAGCAGAGAATAGACAAACAACACCAAGTGCCACACCGGCACAGAGAATTGCAATACCTTGATAGAGTGACATCTCTGGTGATACGACTCCAAATATTGCAGTAAATACGAAATATCCGGCAAATCCGTATATTCCCTGAGTTCCTGACATAGCTGAAAGTGCCATGTAATTACCGAAAGCACCGCTGTTCTTTTTCACAGCTCCTAGAGTTGCATTACCTGCAATTGTTACTCCATAGGCACTGCCGATGCCTGATAGTGCAATCATTAGACCGATTCCGATCCAGGCTAAAATAAATGGAAGATTCATAATTCTGATTTTTTATTGTTTATATTTTGTTTTATTTTTTTCTAAATGGTGAATATGGATTTCCTCCTCCCGCAAAAGTTGAGTTTTTATAAAATTCAACAAATGTCAAACGCATTGAATGAACAAATCCGCTTAAGGCTGCCATAAAAATGTTTATTCCATGACCAATTAATAATATTATTGACATGATAATAAAGCTCACAACAGGAACATCACCGCTTAATTGGGTTGACAGAAGGTTGAAAACATATCCAAGAATTCCACTTGATATTCCAAGAGCAAATAATCTTATATACGATAAAACATCTCCTAATAACCCTGTAACCATGTTGTATGCTCCCCATAACCCTGATCCTATATTTGAAATTATCCCTCTTCCCGGAGAATTATATAATAGAATCATAGATCCTGAAATTCCATATAAAATGTATTGAGTTATTTTCAAAATAGGTTCAGAAAGCCCATCTTTTGGGAGAAAATACATAGCAACAGATCCTATTAATAAAATAAGCCATCCAAATGTTCCTACTGAATATTTCCAGCCTTTTTGTTTTATTTCATTGGCAGCCTTTATGAACATTCCGAATAATACCTGAAATGCTCCGATACCAATAGCTCCCATGAATAAAATATCATTTATTGATTTTCCTTTTGCTTTTAATGCTTCATTAATATCAGCATAAAACCAGAATCCGGTATCGTATAGGTTTATTCCAAAGAAAGTTCCTGATATGGCTCCAAAAATAATAGTTGCTATTCCAAGAAGAAATACAAGTTTCATGTATGGGACCATCTTCTTGCTCCCTTTAAGAATCATTATTGCTGCAACTATTGCTAGGAAAATTCCATATCCGGCATCTCCAAGACAAAATCCAAAGAATAACCAATAAAAGGGTGCAAAATAAGGTGTCAGGTCTATTTCACGGTAATTTGGTAATGCATATAAGGCTCCAATTGGTTCAAATAATTTTGAAAACCAATTGTTCTTAAGGAGTATTGGTGGATTGTCTTTGTCTTCAACTGAACGTATTTCGTAATAAGTTCCTTCAGATTCAAGTAGTTTTTTAAGGTCGTCTTCTTTTTCAATTGGGATCCATCCTTCGAGTACCATCACTTTGTCTTCAGCACACTTTTCGGTCTGAAATGTTACTTTCTCAAGTGAAAAACTATTATATATTTCATCTTGATATTTTTTAAGAAATGGTACCCCATATGAAGCAAGTTCATTATTGGCATTCTCAATTTCTGAAAGTTCCTGTTTAATTGCTTTAAGTTCACTTTCTAAAATATCAATATTACTTCTTGGGAGCTTTAAATGCTCAGCTTCTATTTCTCTGGAAATATCTTTTTCAGTTATTGTTATAAAGAAAACAGATGTGCTATTTGTATTAATAACAAATGAATTATATTGCTCTTCCCATGATTCCTTATAAGAAGATTTGTTGCAAGAATAAAATGAAACTAATTTCCCCGAGTTTGAAAGCTTATCAATATATTCCCACGAAAATCTGCCCCATGGATCAAGTTGTGAAAGTATTTTTTTAAGTGATTGTGCCTTCAGGTTTAATTCCTCTGTCTTAACAGGCAGTTGATCAAATCTTTTTAAAATTTCTTCTCCTGAAATAATTTCAGTAGTCTCTTTAGGCTCAACCTTTTTGGCTTTTAGTATTCGAATAGCATTCTGAAGTCGTTCCTGTAATTTCATTTTTTCAACAAGGAAAGGTTCTGTCGGAATTCCCTGTGCTTTACTCTCAACATGCAAAACACCTTCACTCCTTATTTTTTCGAGGAATTCCTGATAATCTTTATGGAATACCAGAAAGGAAACTTTTTTCATTTCGGTAATCATATCTCTCCCTCCTTATTTTGTTGACGCTCCTTGACAATCTTTTGAGAAGATTTCGAAAGGTTTTCTTCATCTTCCATAAATCGTTTCACCTTACGAATGGCATCTTCATATCCCGGTATCTGAACTTTTTCAAACAAATTAACTTTCTGAGTTGTCTTTTTTCTGGCATGTTCAAATAGAATCATCCGCTGATTAAGAAATTCATGTTCAATTCCAATTTGAGCAAGCTCTTTCAATAGTTCTATTCCATCAGGAAACCATTGGGGACTATTGAATAAACTGAATTCTTTAACTGAAAAGTCTACTCCATCGAGCATTGGTATTTTTACTCCCGCAACTTTTTTTGACGACAGACGTACATCGGTAACTGTTACAAGTGAAGGCTTGAATTCAGACCACAGTATTACCATACTCTCGTACTGTTTGATTTTCTGCTCCAGTAGTTGTTCAAGGCCGGTCACATCATTTTTGGATTTTTTTACTTCCATACGTAATGCACTCTCCTTGTTCTTAATTGTTGGAAGCGCCCTGACCCTTACCTTCAATTGTTTCTCAAGCAGCTGTAATGAAGTTTTATTGAATTGATAATTTATGCCCATTTAGTTTTCACTTCTCAGTTAATTCTTCCAGTATTTATCAACCAATTCCTGTTTGATTGCAACTTCTTCCTTTGTGAAATGTTTCGCAAAAAGACTCCATCCTATATCAAGCATTTCATCAGTTCCTATGTTGACGTCTATTGCAAGCAAATTATTTGAATATTCCTTTGCATATGCTAAAGTCCTTTCATCATAATCTGTTAAGTCAAACCCATTCTCAAGCTTTGTCTTCGCATTTGCGGCATCTGCAAAAAGTCTCACTGCTGCATTCATAACCTGTGGGTGGTCCTCTCTTGTTTTTTTGCCGATTACAAGCTGTTTTAGCCTCGATAGTGAACGGAATGGATCAACTATAACCTTGCCTATATCACTGTCGCGACGAAGGAATAATTGCCCTTCTGTAATGTATCCAGTGTTATCTGGGATTGCATGCGTAATGTCTCCTCCGGAAAGTGTGGTTACTGCGATGATGGTGATAGAACCACCCGAAGGAAATTGTACTGCTTTTTCATAAATTTTCGCCAAATCAGAATATAGTGAACCTGGCATCGAATCTTTTGATGGAATTTGATCCATCCTGTTTGAAACAATTGAAAGGGCATCGGCATAAAGTGTCATGTCTGTTAGTAGTACAAGTACACTTTCATTCTTTTCAACTGCAAAATATTCAGCAGCAGTCAATGCCATATCAGGAACAAGCAGCCTTTCAACCGGTGGATTTTCTGTTGTGTTAACAAATGATATAATTCTGTCAAGCGCCCCAGCATTATCGAAAACATTTTTGAAGAAGAGATAATCATCATTTGTAAGTCCCATTCCTCCCAGAATTATTTTATCTGCTTTTGCTCTTAACGCCACCATAGCCATTACCTGGTTAAATGGTTGGTCAGGATCTGCGAAAAATGGAATTTTTTGTCCAGAAACAAGAGTATTGTTGAGGTCAATTCCTGCTATACCAGTCGCTATAAGTTCTGAAGGTTGCAGACGTCTTACAGGGTTTACAGAAGGTCCACCTATTTCTCTTTCTTCTCCTTCAATTGGAGGTCTTCCGTCGATAGGATCACCAAAAGCATTAAAGAACCTTCCTGCCAATTGATTACTGACTTTTAGGGTTGGTGCTTTGCCTAAAAACACTACTTCTGCATTTGTTGGAATACCCTCCGTACCTCCGAAAACCTGAAGTGTAACCTCATTCCCCATTATCTTTACAACCTGGGAAAGCCTGCCGTTGATTTCAGCAAGTTCTTCATTGCCTATGCCTTCTGCATTAAGGCTACATGTAGCTTTGGTAACTTTTGTAATTTTTGTATATATTTTCTGAAAAGCTTTAGTTGCCATTATGCTACCCTCCTTTCGTTGATTATTTCATTTAATTCTTCTTCATATTTTTTAAACTTTTCTGATTCAAACTCAGAATAGTTCATTTGTTTTAGATGATTGATAACACGCTTGAAGTAGCTGTCAACTTCGGTAAAGGAATCAAAACTGAAATCTGTGCGGCTTATTTCCATTACTTTTCGTAACATGTATTCCTGCCTTTCTAAAGGTGTTAACATATCAATCTTATCGAAAGCATCCTGCTGGAGTATTACAAAATCAATAACTTCAGACTTCCAGAAACGTATATGGTATTCAACAGGGACTCCATCATCTCCCAAAATATTGATCTGTTCACTTACTTCCTGTCCACGTAGCAATGTCGTTTTAGCTTCGTTTACCATATCTATCCAATTACTACCTATACGCTTTGAAATATATTCTATAAATTCAGGATATTCAAGGTATTTAGAGTATGAATCGATTGGGTTTATGGCAGGATAGCGTTTCCCGTCAGCCCTGCTTTGTTGTAATGCATAAAAGCATCTCGCAACTTTTTTGGTCGATTCGGTAACAGGCTCCTTTAGGTTACCTCCTGCTGGTGAAACAGTACCAATAAATGTTACTGATCCAGTTTTGCCATTATTTAAGTAAACAAATCCTGCCCGTGAATAAAAGTTTGCTATTACTGCTGATAAGTCCATAGGAAATGCATCTTGCCCTGGAAGTTCCTCAAGCCTGTTTGACATCTCTCTAAGTGCTTGTGCCCAACGTGATGTAGAATCGGCCATCATTAATACTTTTAATCCCATCGATCGGTAATATTCTGCCAGAGTCATTGCTGTGTATACTGACGCTTCACGTGCAGCAACCGGCATATTTGATGTGTTGGCTATAATGATTGTCCTTTCCATTAACTTTCTCCCGGTATGGGGGTCTTCGAGTTCCGGAAATTCTGTAAATATTTCTACTACTTCATTTGCTCGTTCACCACACGCTGCAATTACTACTATATCAGCTTCTGCTTGTTTTGATATTGCATGTTGTAATACAGTCTTTCCTGTTCCAAATGGACCTGGAATAAAACCTGTACCACCCTCAACTATAGGATTTATTGTATCAATCGTACGTACTCCGGTTTCAAGTAATTTAAACGGCCTTGGTTTCTCCTTGAATGCCCTGATAGGTTGTTTTACAGGCCATTTTTGAACCATAGTAACTGAAATTTCTTTCCCTTCACTATCTGTGAGAATTGCAACCGTGTCATGAATCTTGTATTTTCCTTCAGTCACTACTGACTTTACCTTGTATTTGCCTTCGAAAACAAAAGGTACCATTATTTTATGGGGTTGCCCGTTCTCGTTAACCTGTCCTAACCATGAACCTGCTTCAACTTCATCTCCTTGCTTTGACAAAGGTTTAAATTCCCAAAGTTTATCATTGTCAAGAGGATATGTGTATTCTCCTCTTTTTAGGAAAACTCCTTCCATCTTGTCAAGGTCATTTTGAAGTCCATCATAATTTCGTGATAGGATGCCGGGTCCTAAAGTTACTTCAAGCATGTAACCAACAAAGCGAACTTCATCTCCTACTTTCACTCCACGAGTGCTTTCATATACCTGAACATAAGCATCCTGACCAATAACCTTAATGATTTCAGCCATTAATTCGACACCATTGGTATTTAGAAAACAGATCTCATTTTGTGAAACAGGTCCGTAGGTTTCAACAATAACCAGGTTGGAAATAATTCCTTTTACTTTACCTTTAGTTGACATATCTGATTTTTTATTTTTTTTTACTTTATTCTTTTTAATGTGAATTCATTAGGAAATTCAAATGAATGCTGAAGTTGGTTTATCATGTCTCTAAACAAGTTGCCGCCCGGTGATTTGCTTAACACAACCCAGCGCTGAAGCATTTCGACCTTTAATAGATATACAAAAAGGTACTCCATGTCAAAGAAATGGAAAAACCCCTTGTCCTCAAGCCAGTTCCATTTTAGCAGCTCTATTTTTCTTTCCTTTTCAAAAATATCTGTTTCTTCACCTATTCTTATCATTTCATCTATCTCGGGCAATATCGCTGAAATTCCAAAATCCTTTGCATTGCTTGTTCTTATTGCATCAATAGCTTCTGAATTTCCAATAATGAATTTCTGTCGATCAAAACCATACTTCAAACAATTCATTGCAACCAACACGTTTGTCAGTATCAAGTTAAATTCAAACCAACTTGAAATAAAGTCGTTTTTACATTCGGTCGAATAACTGTAATACAAAGTAGTTAGCTGATCTTCCCAGTTTATATTATTATATATAGGCTCTTCATTTATGAAAGATGTTATGAAATGTTTTAAATATGCATAAAGATTTTTTGCCTTTTCAGGCTCATTTTTTTTAATACAATCAATAAAGTCAACGATTTCTTCTTTAGCAATAGTTCCGGCTTCATCAATCTCTGCTTCAATGTCTTTAATTAGCTTCAACACGTTGCTGTTGTCAAACTGCATAAAGAAATAATTTATCATCTTCAAATCAGATGAAGATAAACTTTCATTGAATTCCTTTTTTAGATCAATCAGAGTATGTTTTAATTTCTGACCGTCTAATTGAAGTTCAGGTAATCCGGCAACCAGATAATAATAATTTCCCATGGGTATTATTTTTGGCCGTACAAAAGTTCAACTACTTTAGGCCTGATAAATTCTTTGAAAAAATTCATAAAATCTTCTTGAGTAAAGCTCACTTTGTAACTTCCATCATCAGGTCCTATTTGAAATCCGGCCTTAATATTGTTCGCTGATTCTATTTTTATGCCTTTATTAAGTTGTTGTTTTGTCAAATTAGCGAAAAAGTCTTCAATGACTTTCTTATCCTTTTCAGCGACAACAACTTCAACATTCTGTGTAGAAACCCAATTCTGAACAGCGGTAAGTATTACTTGTTGTATGAATTTTATATCGTCGGTGGCGGGTTTTATCGACTGCTCAATTATTTTACCGCTGACAAGATTGATTACCTCCTGTTGAAGTGCACTTACAAGCTGTCCTGAAGCCAACTGTAACTCTGAATGAGTGTTCTTTGTAAGCTCAGCCGATTTTTTTTCTGAATCTTTGATGATTGTCTCTGCTTCTGACTTAGCCTTTGAAATTATCTCATTTGCTTGTAAACGGGCTTCAGAAATAATATTTTCAGCTTCCTGGTTGCCCCTTGATACTCCTTCCTGATAGAGTTTCTCTGTTAGTTCTTGTAATTTCTGATCCATAATTAAAATGGTAATGTGGGTTTAGTAGTCTAATGCCGTTGAACTATTTTTGATACTGATTTTTAGGTTTCTTAATAATTAAATTGTTTCATGGCAATTTTAGACAATGGAAAATTAACAAATTTTAAATACCAAAGAAATTTTTCTAGGGTTTTTTAAATGAGTAGTAAAATATTTTAACATTGTTTGTTCTTATTTTTTACCGCCCTATCGGATGTTTATATTATTTTTGAATGGTTTTTCTAACATTATTTATAATGAGATTTGTATTCCCTTCTTTTTTATGGGCTCTTTTATTTGTCGCCGTACCGGTGATAATTCATCTTGTTAACCTTAGACGGCACCAAACTGTCTATTTCTCAAACGTTAACTTTCTAAAAAGGGTAAAAAAAGAATCACAAAAAAAGTCAAAACTTAAACAATTACTTATTCTTATTTGCAGAATAGGAATGATTATAGGGCTCGTAATTGGATTTGGAAAACCTTATATTCCCTCAGCTAATATCACAAAACAACTCTCCAATAAAGTAGTTTGTATTTATATTGACAATTCTTTTAGCATGAATGCTGAAGGTGAAGAGGGTAAAGCATTAGAAAGCGCCAAACAAAGGGCATACTCTGTTGTAGATGCCAGTCCTCCGGATGCCAAATTTACGATCTTAACTAATGATTTGAGCGAAAAGCATTTTAGGTTCTATACCCGTCAAGAAATTAAAAACCTTATTGGAGAAGTTGAAGAGGGTAAAAGACTCGCAAATTTGACAACTATATTGTCACGTTTTGAAAACCTTACCGGTAATCTTTTAAATAATACTGATAAAAAGATTTTCCTTATTTCTGATTTTCAAAAACACACAACTGATATTCAGAATCTTAAACCTGATACTTTATCTACATACAATTTTGTTAAAGTTTCAGTTAACTCTTTCTCAAATTTATATATTGATACTTGTTGGTTTGAAACCCCCGCTCACCACATAGGACAGGTTGAGGTTGTTAATGCTCGTATTGTTAACCGTTCAGATGAAGAGTATTATCAAATACCTGTCAATTTTTTCCTTAACGACTCCTTAAAGTCTCTTTCTACCATTGATCTTGCTGCTGGTGAAGAAAAAACTGTTACTTTAAAATATACTAATCTTACAACAGGTATCCAGCATGGGAAAATTGAAATTTCTGATTATCCTATTGTCTACGATAATGTGATCTACTTCACTTATAACGTTAATGAAACACAAAAGGCACTTCTTGTAAAACCCGGAAATTTTAGTGTTAATACAAACAGGTTTGAAGCTGCTTTTCTAAATGACCCTTTTGTGAAAATTGATATTGTTGCTGACAATCGTTTACAAATTAGTAGATTGAGTGAATATTCTACAATTTTTATTTATGAGGTATCAGATATTTCTTCCGGTTTGTCGGGTGAATTGAAAAAATATGCTGAAAATGGTGGTACAATTGTTTTTATTCCTTCTGTGCTTGGAAATATTGAAAGTTATAATTCCTTTTTTAGTTCTTTGGGTTTACCACTTATTTCGAAACTTGATAGTATATCAATCCCTCTTGGAGAAGTCGATTTCAATCAACAGATATACTCCGGAGTTTTTAAAACAGTGAATGAGAAAGTGTCGCTTCCTTTGATTTCTGATAGATTCAGGTTTACTGAAGATCAAAGACCCGATACTTTAAGTGCAGGAGCAACTACATTATTGGAATTCTCAGATAACACAAATGCTTTAGTGTCTCATATTACAGGACTTGGAAAAGTCTTTACTTTTGCTTTTCCTCTTTCGGGGGAGAAGAACGAATTCTCAAGTAATGTATTATTTCTACCTACGATTTTTAATATAGTTCTGTACTCTTATTCTTACCAGCAATTATATTATGTGCTTGGTAACGACAGATACTTTTCTGTTAAAAACCCTTATGATAAGCTTCTGCAGAATCCTGTTATTAAGAATGTTATTACCCGAAACGATATTGTTCCTGAAGTAGTCAGACAGGAAGGGAACATGATTCAGCTGGATATAAATAACAATTTGATTGCCGGTTTTTTTAATATTCTTTTAGAAGATGAAATTATAGGAGGCGTTGCTTTGAATTACGACCTTAATGAATCAGATCTTAAATACTACACTTCCGATGAATTAAAAATATTTGCTAATCAGGCCGGAATAAAACGTTTTAGCGTTATTGATGAAAGTGCTTCAGGATTTAATGTTGCCATTAGTGAACTCGACCAAGGAAAACAACTATGGAAGGTGTTTATTATTATTGCTTTGTTTTTTATTCTCAGCGAATTCCTGATTATTAAATTCTGGGATAGATTCTTCAATCTAAGCAAATCAAAGAAATGATCTGACATTTATCGTTGACCTTTGTCATATCTGGATTTTGAATTAATTACGAAATTGTCTTTCAAAATTTCAGATATGAATACACAGGATTATATTATTCGCGAAGACAAATTTGGTGCTCACAACTATCATCCTCTGCCTGTTGTGCTTGATAGGGGAGAAGGTGTTTTTGTATGGGACGTTGAAGGAAAGAAATACTTCGATTTTTTATCATCTTACTCTGCAGTTAATCAAGGTCATTGCCATCCTCGATTGGTTAAGGTTATGACAGAACAGGCTTCTAAATTGGCTCTGACCTCCCGAGCTTTTTATAATAGTAGGCTCGGAGAATGGGAAGAATTTATGACCGGTTTTTTTGGATACGATAAAATGCTTCCAATGAACTCTGGTGCTGAAGGAGTCGAAACTGCTTTGAAACTTGCAAGAAAATGGGGATATAAGGTTAAGGGTATCGATAACGATAAACTGAAAATTGTTGTTTGTAACGGAAACTTCCACGGTAGAACCATAACCATTGTTTCTATGTCAAGTGACCCGGATGCATATTCAGATTATGGACCTTTTACTCCGGGCTTTGAGAAAATACCTTTTAACGATATTGCTGCCCTTGAAAATTCAATTAAAGACCCAAATGTTGCTGCTTTTCTGGTTGAGCCTATACAGGCAGAGGCTGGAGTTTTTATTCCTGACAATGGATATCTTAAAAAAGCTTGCGAATTGTGTCACAAACATAACGTGTTATTCATTGCTGATGAAATTCAAACAGGAATTGGACGCACAGGCAAAATGCTCGCTTGCGATCACGAAAATGTGAAGCCTGATATTCTAATCCTGGGGAAAGCAATTTCCGGAGGTATGTATCCTGTTTCTTGTGTCTTGGCTAATAATGGAATAATGATGACCATTAAACCCGGGGAACACGGATCTACCTATGGCGGTAATCCTCTGGCTGCTGCTCTTGCGATTGAATCACTCAAAATTATAAAGGATGAGGGGCTAGCAGAAAATGCCGAAGAAATGGGCTCTGTTTTTAGAAATGAAATGAAGAATCTAAGTTCTCCTTTCATAGAAGATGTGAGGGGAAAAGGTTTGCTTAACGCTATTACGATTAAACCTCACGATGGTAAAGAAGCTTGGGATGTTTGCTTGAAAATGAAAGAACTTGGAATTCTTGCCAAGCCAACTCACCGACATATAATCAGGTTTACTCCTCCATTGATCATTAATGAAAATCAAATGTTGGAGGCTTTAGATAAAATAAAAAAAGCTCTGCAGTAGCAGAGCTTTTTTTTAATTCGTTTCAACACTAAGCATTAAGTATTATAGTACTTTAACATTTACTGCATTCAAACCTCTACGACCTTCTGCAAGATCAAAACTTACATCGTCGTCTTCTTTAACTTTGTCTAATAAACCTGAAACGTGTACGAAGTATTCGTTTCCTGATTCGTTATCTTTAATAAAACCATAACCTTTTGATTCATTAAAGAATTTTACTTTTCCTTCTTTCATTATAATTAATTTTTAACGATGCAAATATATAATTAATTGATTCCAAAACTATAGTTTGTGAAAATTTTTTTAAGTTAAACTTATTGTTGTGGTAATATTTCATAGCTTTTTCTATATACAAGCCCGTTGAATTTTGCAATTAGCTCTCCATATTCATCAGTAACCTCAACATCATAGGCCCCAATCTTTCTTGGTACAGAAACCTCTTTTGCAGTTGCATAAAGAGTCCCTGACGACTTTCCTTTGAGAATTGTAATATTAGCGTTTATCGCCAGAGCCAGCTGTCCGCGGCTATTTGATGCCCCTGCAAATGCAAAATCAGCAAGTGTAAAGATAGCACCTCCCTGAACAACGTTGGCGGCATTCAAATGGTGCTCTTTTATTTCCATTTTTGCTTGACAAAAACCTTCTCCGGTTTCAACTATTTCTATACCGATCAGTGACGCAAATCTGTCTTTTCTGAGGAATTCAATTAAAATATCTTTTTCCATTTTGATTCTTTTGCCCAAAAATAACTTTTAATTACTTAAGTATCTCATAAAGTCTTCTTTACTAATCAATCATTTCGAATTAATGAATGCATTTTTCAATTAGATAAAAAGTGTAAACACCTGAAGAGTAGACATATAGTATTATTGATATAAAATTCATATTACAGATTGAACTTTTTCAATATAATTTAGTTTCTTTAGCAGAATAAATGGGGGAGAAATTATATGAAGATTAAGACACTGGGCGATTTAATAACTAATTCTGCTCAACAATTCAGTTCAGAACCTGCTCTAGGTTTTGTTGGAGAAAAAATGATGACATTCTCGGAAGTTAATTCAAAAGCTAATACAATTATTGATTTCCTTGAATACTGTGATATTAAAAAAGATGATAAAGTAGCGATATTAAGCTTAAACCAACCAAATTGGGGTGTTGCTTTTTTTGCTATTGCAAAAATGGGAGCTGTTGTTGTTCCTATATTACCTGATTTTACTGAAAAAGAGATAGAAACTGTTCTAAGCCATTCAGATACAAAAGCGATTTTTGTTTCTGAAAGCTTAGTTAGAAAGATCAGTAATTTTAAGAGTAACACATTGAAACATGTTATTCTTATTGAGAACTTTACACTTCTTGATACTGAAAAGGAATATTCCGATTTTTCAAATCTTGAAACATCTCTTAATATCAATGCAGTTGAAAATAAAGAATTTCAGGTTGATGAAAATGATGTTGCATCCATTATTTATACTTCCGGTACTACAGGAAAGTCAAAGGGTGTAATGCTTACTCATAAAAATCTGGTATTTTCTGCAATAGGATCAGGAAAGATTCATCCGATGGGTCCCGGTGATTCTATGCTTTCTGTTTTGCCATTATCACATACTTACGAAAATACAATTGGACTTATTTTACCTATGATGTACGGTACTTGTGTAAATTATTTACGTAAGCCTCCTGTACCATCTGTTTTACTTCCTGCTCTGAAAAGTGTAAGACCAACAATAATGTTGACTGTTCCTTTGATAATTGAAAAAGTATATAAGGGAAGTGTATTGCCAAAATTCAACGCTAAAGCTATCACTAGTGCATTATTCAAATTTCCACCTACCAGAAAGCTTCTAAGCGTAATTGCCGGCAAAAAGCTAATGGAAACATTTGGTGGAAGAATTAAATTCTTTGGGATTGGTGGGGCAAAACTTGATCCGGAAGTTGAACGCTTTCTTATTGAAGCTAAATTTCCTTACGCTGTTGGATATGGATTAACTGAAACTTCACCCTTGCTTGCCGGATTTGATTCATTTCAAGGAAAACATCAATCTACCGGACCTGCAATGGACGGGGTCACTTTGATGATTAATGATCCCGATCCTGTTACAAAACATGGAGAGATTTGGGCTAAAGGGGATATGGTAATGAAGGGCTATTATAAAGAACCTGAACTTACAAAACAGGTAATCACTGAAGATGGTTGGTTCAAGACAGGTGACTTGGGTTGTTTTGATGACTCTGGCTTTCTTTTTATGAAAGGCCGTCTTAAAAATATGATTGTTGGCGCAAGTGGTGAAAATATATACCCAGAAGAAATTGAAGAAATAATCAACCGCTTCAAATATGTGCTGGAATCAGTTGTCGTACAGAAAAAAGGCAAACTTGTTGCAATGGTTCACTTCAACAGAGAAGAACTAATGAATAAATATCAAAGTTTGATGGAACAAGCTGAATCAATAATTGACAGCAAAATTGAAGAACTGACAAAAGAATTGCAGGAGTATATTAACACTCACGTTAATAAATTTTCAAAGGTCCAAATGGTTATACCTCACAATGAACCTTTCGAAAAAACTGCAACTAAAAAGATAAAGAGATTTCTATATTATTAATATAAAATGATACTTGAAAAAGGTGGCAGAAATTATTTTTCTGCCACCTTTTTTTTGTTTTCTAAAATCCGAATTTGTATTCTCTTACAAATATCTTGTTAAGCCACTTGATGTGTTTTATTTCAGTTATTGAATATCTGAAATGCTTTTTCCCGTTTATTTCAAATACATATATGGAGACAACAAAAAAAGCCCCGCCATCAGGCGAAGCTTTTTATGAAATATCTTTAGTAAATCTTTTTAGCGATTTTCCATGTGTTTTTTGTACCTAGTCATGAACTTGTCAACTCGTCCTGCAGTATCAACAAGCTTCATCTTACCTGTATAGAACGGGTGAGATGTACTTGAAATTTCTACCTTGAAGAGAGGATAAGTTACACCTTCAACATCAATTGTTTCTCTGGTATTAACAGCTGATTTGGTAATAAACACTTCTTCGTTCGACATATCTTTGAACGCTACTAAACGATAATTTTTAGGATGGATACCTTCTTTCATTTTCTTGCGTATATTATTTCTGATTTTATAATGGGTTGCAAAGATATAGATTCAAACAAATTTTGCAAAACATTTTTCAGAAAACATTTCAGTTTTTTCTTTTATTAATATATGACTTGTTATTCAATTACTTTACTTCTTTCAAATGGCTTGCTTTTATCAAACAAATACCTCATCTGATAATGGGTTTTACTGTGTTTTGCCCCCGTTGATTTATATAGAGATACAATTTTTGGATTGAAATCTCCTGCCCACGATAATTCTACCTCTTTGTATTCCTTTCGATATTTCATTACCTGATTTTCTAGGTTCCAGAATATTCCTGACTCTACTCCCGATCTTTGATGCTTTTCAGATATTCCCATTATGAATATCCTTGTTCTTGTGAATTTCTTCGCTTTGATGAAGTATAGCAGTTTAATAATGTTGATCAGGTTTAAACGTCCATTCTTTATATATCTCAATGCCTGATTAAAATCGGGGACCATTACAAAAAGTGCAATAGGTTCATTGTCACAATACGCAAACCAAATGAATTCAGGTTCAAGTATGAGTTTTGAAGAATTTATAAAGGTGGTGAGTTCTCCTTTGTCGAGAGGTTTGTAATGTTCATGCTTTGCCCATGCTCCTTCATATATTTTACAAAAATCACCAATAAAATTCTCAGATTCTTTCCAGCTGAAATGCTTAAAGGAATATTGCGGCTTTTTTGCTATCCATTCGGCGATTTTCCAGAACCTTTCAGGAAAAGGGACAGTGTAGTCCAAATGATAGCAATATTGCTCATAAAACACTTTAAACCCGTATTTTTCAAAGAGCTCAATATAATATGGTTTGTTATACGGCATCCCGTAACCCTGTGGCATGAATCCCCAGACCAGCAGACCATGGTTCATATAGTTCTCTCCCATGTTGGATGGTCCATCCATTGCTTCCATGCCGTTTTCAATTAACCATCCTCTGGCTTTATCGAAAAGTGCGTTAGCAACATCCTGATCATTTATACATTCAAAAAATCCTATGTTGCCTGTTGCTTGTGTAAAAGTGTTGGCCTTGTCAAAATCGATGAAGGCAGCTATTCTTCCAATAGGTGCCTTATTATCATCTACAACAACCCACCTTATTGCTTTACCATGCTTAAAAAAGGAATTTTTTTCAGTGTTAAAGTTCTCTTCCACCATGCTTGTCAGTGGACAAGCAAAATTTGAATCTCCTTTGTATATAATTAGTGGTAGTTTGTTGAATATTTTCCTGGTTTTCTTGCTTGTTACTTCAATAATCTCCATCCTCTATGGTTTAGAAATATTAGCTTTATTTCGTGTAAAATACGAAATTATACTCTATAACCGAAAAAAATCAGGATACAAACTTTAATCCCTGCTGGAAAATATTGATAATAACCTTAGTATGTTTATATATAACCAAACCAATGAAACCAGTAATCCGAAAACACTGTACCACTCCATATACTTTGGTGCTCCTGCTTGAGCTCCTCTTTCAATGAAGTCGAAATCTAAAAGCAAGCTGAATGCTGATATGCCGGTAACTACTAAACTGAATATTAATGCAAATGTTCCATTACCATGCAAGAACCCAATATTGACACCAAACATTCCGGCTATCCATCCTACCAGATATACAAGCATAATCCCAAATATTGCAGCTACCATACCTTTTCTGAAGGCACCTGTTACTTTGATTATCTGTTGCCTGTATATTAACAGCATCCCTAAAAATACTGCAAATGTCAGTGCTACCGCCCTAATTACCAATCCAGGATATTGTGCTTCAAACATAGCTGAAATACCTCCTAAAAACATGCCCTCAAATATTGCATATATCGGAGTGAAGAACCCGGCTTTCCTTGGACTGAATGAAGCTATCATGGCAGTTATAAAACCTCCAATACCTCCAATCAACATATATACTTTTAAAGCACTTACAGCTGCCAGTGGGTTTTCAGGAGTGTATACGTTGTAAAACTTTTGCCATGTGAAATATGCTGAAGCGAGAACAAATAGAAGTATTAAACCTGTTTTGTTCATTGTTCCCTTTACTGTCATTTGTTCTTCAGCATAGGAGTTAGCTATATTTTTTTCAAAAGCTTTACCAAATATCGGATTTGATGTGCGTGTTAAATTCATATTTTTTAAATTTTTAAAATACCTTTAATTGTTAGTACAATAAATATGCAATTCCTTACAACTGTTATTCTTGTTTTTTTATTAATGCGTGGAATTCTTGTGTTGTTATTTCGTTAAATATCTCATTGCCAAGTTCAGATGCATTCTTTTCTTCCATAAATTTAAGTTCTTCTGCAAAACTGACACACATCCTGTTCATATATATACTCCTACGTGCTAACTGACAAAATGACCTATAAAAAACATCGTTCAACGACGAGTCTTTAGCAAGCGATGGAAGAACATCAAAATAGCTTTCAAACATTTCATCGATATCTTTTTCTGAAACAAGCGCCAATCTTCCCATTAAAAGCAACCCTGCATACTTGACTCCGAATTTCTTGCCTCTACACCATTCGAGAGATTTGGCAAACGCATAAGGTGAGTCGGGTAAAAGGTTGAACACAATCTGCTCAATAATTTCAGTGTTTTCTGCTGTTTTAACCCAGAAATCCATCTGTTCCTCAGTTACTTCTTCGGGAACATCAAGCATCGTAGCCAGAATCATTGTTTCTCTCCATTTCTTATTCCATAGTTTAAGGGCAAGGAGATGGTCTTTTTTGAAGTGTGAAGCGTAAATCTTTAGGTCAACTATTGAAACGCCCCAGCTTTTTTCGTATTTCACGCCCAGCTTTTCCATGCTTTCAACAGTAACTCCGTTCTGCATTGAAGGCAGTGTCTTTATTATCTGCTTGAAAACTTTTTCAATTTCCGGGTTGTCAAGAATAAAATCCATTCTAATATATGATGAATTCAACAATTATAAATGCGAATATAAGAAGCAACGAAGAAATAATATAAATCCTGAACGGAAGATATTTTTCTACTGAAATATTTAACTTTCTCTTGCAATTGATTACAAGAAATACCTTCTCGAACAGGAATGCGATGAAAGTTCCCCAGGCAACTCCACTTAATCCAATGATGTTTACCAATATTAAACTGAAAGTGACATTTACAATCAGCTCAAGAAATGATGCCTTGACAATGACCGCATTAAACTTTCTGGCAATTAGCATGGTCTGGGGAATCAATACCCTACTTATTACAAGCAAAAGATAAATATTGAAAATTGAAGCGCTCTCCTTGAATTGTGAGTTGAATACAATAGGGAAGAACCAGTGGGATGTCAATATCAGAATTATTGATATCGGGAAAAGATACCAGTGCAAACGATATACTTCCGACTTTAACTCTGCAAGTGGGGAATCTATATTTTTTTGTGAAAAGCGGGGAAGCATTGCCATGCTCAACGAGTTGGCTAATAACAAAGCAATAGGCAGCTCTCTTGCTCCGTACTGAAAAACTGCAAACTCGTCGGGTGTAAATTTTGATGTAATAATAAAACCGTCAATATATGTTGCCGCTGAAGAAAGGAGTGTTGATAAAACCAAAGGTGCTCCAAACTTCATGTATTGCTTAATTAGTAAAGTGTCAATTACAGGGTTTGAATACTTTATAAGCAAAACTATCAGCCAGATAAATTTCATGACAGTAACTAGCAGTAGCCCTTTGATGACTGAATCAAGCCCTAACCCGAAAAATGGAGGCAGTCCTACAACAATTATTTGGATAAGGAAAATTACTGTTCCGTATATAAGTATATTTTTCGAGCGATTGTTTATCAGGTAGATATATTCAATCAGCATTGCCGGACTGTTGAACAAGATATACGCGCTAAGAAGTAAAGGCATTGGCACCTCGTTGCCATTCAACAGAAGAGAGGAAAACGGTTTGCTCACAAAAAAGACCAGTATTGCAGCAAGTACTGAAAAAATTAACAGTATGATAAAGGTGTTGAAGATTAAAATATTTTTCCCTTTTTCATCTTTCTCACCCGACATAGGCATCATAACTTTCAGGAAGCCGTTGACCCAGAAGAAAGTAAATGCTCCGGCAATCAAAAGGAAAGTCTCGTAATGACCTATATTAGTCCTTCCGAATTCTGATTTTGAAAGTAGTATTCCAATTAGTAGCAATGCCCCATACCTTAGCAGTTGGAATATCTGCAAAGCATTAACATTTGATATTGTCAGTTTTTTAGGCATCTGTAATTTGTTGAAACAAAAATAAAACAAATAAAGGAAGTATTTATTGCGAAAGAATTTTCATCTTGATTTAAAAAAATGGTTGCACCAAAAGAAAATAAAATATTATATTTGCACCGCACTTGAAAAGAGGTGCTGAAATGGTGATTGTAGCTCAGTTGGTTAGAGCATTGGATTGTGGTTCCAAGGGTCGTGGGTTCGAACCCCATCTTTCACCCAATACTAAGCCCGGTTAATTTTAATAAATTATCCGGGTTTTTTATTTTCTATTTCTATCTTTTAATTCCTGGTCGCCTGATTTGCCAACAGCAATAAGCTCTTACTTTAATTGCTGTGCTTTTATTTTCAATCCATCAAGAGCAGCTTCCGTTTGCTTCCCATCAAGGTGTTTTTTTGCAGTTGCCTTTTCGTTAATTGCCATAAACTATAATGTTTTAGGCAATATAGTATGTGGCTATAGGGAAGGAAAGAACAGAATTTTTAATCTGGATAATAGGATAGAATGGGAAACTAATATTCTCTATCCTTCATTTGTTTAGTATTTCTTTTAGTTTGGTAATGGTCATATCGTCTCGGGTTCATAATAGAACACAGCGTTTGACAATACGAAACGATTGAATTTTCGGAGGGTACTTGTATCTACCAGAGAAAACACCGGCTTGAGAACCTGAGCCCCGCAAGTCAATGAACATCAATTCTTTTTATTGTGTTCTGTGGGCGGGGCGTTATTCTTTATCAATCTATAAGCTAACCAAGGAGAACTATATTTTTGTTTGAGTTTTCATTCCTCGCATAATGAAGACTTAAAAAGTATAAAGACTCTTTTGGAATTTTAGGATTGAGAACAGAAATAAGTGAATGCCAAATACTTCAGAAAACGAAGTGATTGGAAGCATTTGGGTTTAACTTTATTCATTTATTCTTAACCAAAAAGAACCTCCATGCCTTTCAACTTTTTCTAAATTTTGATGATTCCAAATTGGTTCTATTTGTTTGCTTAACTCCTTATCCTCATGGATGAAATAGTTAGGTAAAAGTGGTTCGTATTTCTTACGATTAGCTAATAAATATATTGCAAGACCGTATTGTTCAGAGTAAAATCTATCACACATAAACTGAGGGTAATCATAAGGCAAATAGATGTCATGGATATGAACAATAACACCTTTTTTTAATTTTGGCAAAATCTCTAGATAGAAAACCATTGAATCAGAATTTGGCAATATCCTGTGAGAATTATCAACGAATAATATATCATTTTCATTGAGCATATCAAGAATATTTAGATCAACGTTTTCAAATGGTTCTCTTATAATTTTATCAGCCAAATTATCAATCTCAGCTCGTGGCATTGGATCTATTGAAATAATCTCTGTATTAATATTATTTTCTGTTTTAGCTTTATAAGCTACCTTTGTTGAATTACCAGAACCAATTTCAATATACTTTTTGGGTTTAAATTCAGAAATCATGGTATATATACCAATAATGTCCAGTCCAGGCATAAAGCCATTATTCCATGACGGTTTTGATGAGTCATTTTCATCTTTACTATCTTTTATTTTCCAAAGAGTATCTTTATAACTCAAAGTTTTATCTAATAATACCTTATAGTTATCCCTTCTGGAATTGATTATTGAATACAATTCAGAATGAGGTGGTAACCCATTTCCGTATCTGGGTTTAAAATTAACCTTATATTCAAGACTTAGGTTTTGGAATTTTGGTGATAAAAATCTGTATATTTCTTTAATGTTCTTATTACTTTATATTAAAAAATGGGAGCTCACTTAAAATGAACTCCCAAAAGTAAAAGATTTTTGTTTCAATTATTTTATTTTAATTTTTATAAATTTAGCTAATCAAATTTTCTAATGAATTACAATAATTAACATCATGGAAAAAAGAAACCTATTTATCCAAATGCTTTTAATAGCTTGTTTACTATTTGCTGGAGTTACTGCATGTGACAAAACAGATGATCTCGGTGGCGATGGACAAAGTGCCGGAACTGTAAAAGATGCCGATGGATTTGAGTACAACACTGTTAAAATAGGCACCCAAGTTTGGACAGTTGATAACCTAAAAACAACTAAATATAACGATGGTTCAAGCATACCAAATGTAACTGATTCTGAAGAATGGTCGAAACTTACCACCGAGGCATACTGCAATTATGACAATGACGAGAATAACGTAACCATATACGGAAGGCTTTATAACTGGTATGCAGTAAATAGCGGCAAACTTGCCCCGGCAGGGTGGCATGTAGCTTCCGACGACGATTGGGCTGATTTAGAAAATTACCTTATTGCCAAGGGATACAACTACGATGGTACGAAAAAAGAAGACAAGATTGCTAAATCGCTTTCTGATAAAACTAATTGGGCAATATCGGATGAGACAGGCACTCCCGGAGCAACGCCCGAGAACAACAATAGCACTGGTTTCTCAGCCCTCCCGGGTGGAGGCCGTAACGGCATTGATGGTTATTTTATCGGCATTGGGGAATACGCTCATTGGTGGGGTTCTACCGAGAGCGATGGTAGCACCGCCTACCACCGGATACTGAGTTACAGTTACGAAGGCATGCTCAGGAACACCTACGACAAGAAATTTGGTTTTTCTGTTCGCTTAGTAAAGGATTAATTTATTTGATTCATTTAATGAAACTTCTCCCCCAATATTGATGCTTATTCCCTATTCATTTTATTACTCTTTTCCCCTCCTTTGCTACATTTTTACACATAAACGATTCATGATTGAATATTTCATATTACATAATGTAGTAGCTTTGAATATAATTTATTGTGACTTGATTTTTTATCTTTTTTATCATGAAGAACTCTTTGACTATCTTGATCATTTTATCTGTATTCCAGCTGTTTGGACAGGTCTCCTTTAACTCTTCCAATCTCCCTATTGTTATTCTCAATACTTCCGGGAAAAAGATTCAGGATGAACCAAAAATTACTGCCCAAATGAAAATTGTTTATAATGGCGAAGGTGAACGAAATTCTATCGACGATGCTTCTTTTGATTATAACGGCTATATAGGTATCGAACTTAGAGGAAACAGCTCTTTAAGCTTTAATCAAAAACAATATACTCTCGAAACCAGAGATGCTTCAGGTCAAAATCTTGATGCTCCTCTTCTTGGTATGCCCGCCGAAAACGACTGGGTCCTTTATGCTCCATATAACGATTATTCTCTCATCCGCAATGTTCTTGCTTATAACTTGTGGAATCAGATGGGCTACTGGGCTCCCCGTACTAAAATGGTAGAGCTTGTACTAAATGATGACTATCAAGGAGTTTATGTCCTTACTGAAACAATTAAGAAAGATGATAACCGACTCAATATTTCCAAGTTAAACCCAATCGACACTTCGGGCATTGAATTAACCGGCGGATATATCATGCGTGTCGACATTTCTAATAATGATGATGACCTGACCTTTGATTCAAAAGTTAAAGGAATTGGCACCGTTTCTAATAAAACTGTTTCCTGGCTTCACCATTATCCAAAATCCGATGAAATTCACCCTCTTCAAACTGAATACATCCGCAAGTATATCGATACTGTTGAACTCCTGATTCAATCACCTGAATATACCGACCCTATTAATGGCTATTCCAAATATATTGAAGTTCAGTCTTTTGTTGATTATTTCATCCATTCAGAACTGGCATTAAACGCCGATGGATATAAACGAAGTGCCTATTTCTATAAAGAGAAATTGAAAGATGACGGTACCGGTGGAAAACTAAATGCCGGCCCGGTATGGGATTATAATCTAGCCTTTGGAATTTGCAATTTCTGTAACGGTAATGTGCCTGATTCCTGGGGTTATGAAGGTTGTGAAACTAACCCGACACCGGCAATGTGGACCAGGCTTTTGCAAGACAAGGAATTTGCAGATGAGGTAAAGTGTACATACAAAGGGATGAGGGACAATATATTCAGTGAACAATACCTTTATGATTTTATTGACAGTTATGCTTTAGTGTTGCAGGAGGCACAGGCAAGGCATTTTGCTAAATGGGACGAACTGCTTGGCAACAGTGGCGGTTTTCCTTTCGGAGGAGGAATGTGGGGCGGGGGCGGCGACCTTTGGTTCAATGCATATAATGTCGAAAGCTATGAAGAAGAAATTCAGGTGTTGAAGAAATGGATTTCAGACAGGCTTGCCTTTCTAGATGAAAACCTTCCGGGGGAATGTCTGGTGTCTGATAATGAAATAGAAATGGCTGATCAAATAAGGATTTATCCAAATCCGGTAACTGAAACATTGTATATTGAGTCAGCAGTAACTTTAACTTCAATTAGTGTTTATAATATGTCGGGAAGCGTAATGTCTTCAACTGAAGTAAACGGGAAAACAAACATAGTGTTATCCACAATGAGTAATCTTCCAGGGGGTATATATTTTCTGGAGATGGTAACTGAAGAAGGAGTCAGGTTCAGCAGGAAAGTGGTTAAGGAGTAGTGATACTTGATACCTCATCCTTTCATTTCCAGGCAATTGAGTACTAACATGTTTCCAATATTGTTTGCATAATTAATTTATATGTTATATATTTGATTCAATAAAATAATTCACTCAATATTAATTCCCTGAATATGAAACGAATTACAATACTCACCCTATTCCTGTTGTTG
>CAYMTR010000023.1:27440-47431 GCA_964393405.1 uncultured Prolixibacteraceae bacterium | reverse complement strand
TTATGCAATGCCAGACATGCAAACCAAAATTCATATCTCCTCTTCAATATCAACATTACTTTATCGGAATGTCCGATTCCAAGCGTCTGGAAATATGATGCTGTGGCATCTGTCTTTTCCTTGAGTTCTTTATAGGTAAACTCTTTGTAAAGTCCTTCATCGTTTGTCCAGACTATAGCTATCTTGTCTGGCTCTATGCGGGCATACTCATCAACTACATCGTAGGCAAAGTTGAAATTTTCAGGTACTTGTATTTTATAGTTTTGAAGGAAATCTTCCAGTGAATCAAATTCCGGTTTTACCAGATACTTCTTGTAAAGCTGCATTTCTGAAAATATGTTGGTTAAAATATTATTGCTAAAAACTTACACTCTTTGTCGTCCAGTGCAATCATCCCATGCGGAAGTCCTGAATCAAAATAAATAGAATCTCCTTCATTGAGCTCCATAATCTTACCGTTGAGGTTGAAATTCATCCTTCCTTCAAGAATGTAGTTGAACTCTTGTCCAGGATGCGAGTTGAGGGAAAAGCCTTCTGCTGTGGGTTTTGTGCCTACTGTAACAATGAATGGATCGGCCTTGCGGTTAATGAAACTGTACCCCAGCGACTCATATTTATAAGCTGACCTTCTTTCAACATCTATTCCCTGATTTTTTCTTGTCAGCGAGTAGCTGTTCATATGTGGGTCATTGCCAGTGAGAAGTACTGTGATGTCTACCTTGTACCTGCGGGCCATATTGTGGAGCAAACTTACAGGAATATCAATCTTTCCTGATTCATATCCAATATATTTTTCTTCCTCAATGCCGCAGACTTTTGCAGCTTCTGATATTGTAATATTCAATACTTCGCGGAGGCCCCTCAGCCTTTCTGCAATCTGCCTGATTTGTTCTTCCATAATTGCCTTTTTTAAAAAGAAGGCACAAAATATAATTTTTAAAAACAAAGAGGAAATTTATTCTTTAAAAATATTCCCTTTCAGAGAAAAGTATTGAAATTCAGGACTAGGGAATTAACAATAATTTTAATAAATTTATTCAGCATAATACTATCACTAAATTCTACTTAAACTAACCTGAAAACTTTGACTGATGAAGAGAATCTACCTGCTTCCGGTATTGGGTGTTGTCATTTTGGTTTTAAACTATTTAAAGTTTTTTCTAACTCAAAGAAGGAAAAGGCTGAAAACATCAGGTCTGTTGTGCAGCTAGCCCAGGCTGAATGTGTTATTTCCAAAGATACCCTGATTGATTTTTCATATAAGGTTGTCGGAAATATCCGGGCTAATGAAAGAGTCAAAATAACCAGCGAGCTTTCGCTCCGCCTGATATCAATTCATTTTAAGGAAGAGTGCAGACAAAATTCTGACTCCTGTGTTCAGAACTTCTTTGGCAGGACAGAGCCGCGATTATGCCGAAAGCTCTTCAAGCCTTATGATTGTTTTTCTTCTTGCAATAATTATAATCTATCTTGTATTGTCTGCTCAGTTTGATAATTTCCTCGACCCCCTCGTGATTTTAGTTACCGTTCCCCTGGCTCTGTTCGGTGCTCTGCTGACTTTGTGGTATTTCGACCAGACATTGAATATCTTCAGCGAGATAGTAATGATAATGCTGATAGGGCTAAATACCGAGCAACTTATTTTAAGCAAGCTGGGATTGAAAACTCTTAAATCAGAACAATACCCTAAGCTTAATTTAACTGGTTCATACGGATATTATGAAAATGATACTGAAGCAGCTTTCCTAAAGTACAACCGCTACTTCAGTCCCCAGTTTGGTTTAAATATAGGCATGAAGATCTTTGATGGACTAAAACTCAACCGGTCTATTCAGAATGCTAAAATTGAAGTGGAAAACAGAGAGTTGTATATCAAAGAAATTGAAGAACGAATATCAGCATTGATGACAGCTACATATCTTGATTATAAGAATCATCTGAAAACAATAATTTTAGGCCAAAAAAGTATGTCCTTGGCAAAGAAAAACCTGGACATTGCAATGAAAGCATTTCAATCAGGACTCATATCCTCAATTCAACTTAGGGAAGCACAAGAAGACCTTTACGACGCTTCATCTGAATTTGTAAATGCATATTACAATGCTAAAGTTAAAGAAACAGAGCTATTAAGTATCAGTGGAATTTTAATCAAATAATACTTAAACGGTAAAAACAGTCAAAAGATAAATCAGGAAACATTCAGCGACTCATCAAGTCCGGCTATTTTAAATGTCTTTTTAATAAAAGGATCGCAATTGATGATCCTGAAGTTTCCGGGCAATGCTTGCTTAGCAGTAGCAATACATATCCTAATGAAAAATGAGGATATATAATTGACATCAAGCAAGTCGAAAGTAATCTTGAAGTTTGCCTTTTCTTCAGTGTTATCGCTACCTTTTCTTTCAGCTAGCTCCTTGTTGACTGCCTCGCTTAGCCAAGTACTGGAATTTGTATCGAGATGTCCTGAAAATGTAAAATTCAGGTTGTTATCTGCTTCTCTGTAATCAATGGTTACCATAGCTTAGGTTATTAATGATTTTTATGATATTCTTTTTTAAGATCTTTTTCGTTATAACTCTCATCAAGATATTTTTTCATATCTGCCGATAAGAAACGGTCGTTGTTTTTTCTCCTGCAAACCCTTTGAATGTTCAGCAAATGTTTTGCAGATATATTCTCTGTTGTGATATTCTTTCCTCCGGTACCGCATCCAAGAGTCAACGATACAGCTAGATTATTGAATATTCCTCCGACAGCGCCCTGAGATGTTGGGGTGTTGACAAGAATTCTTCCGGCATTGATAATTGAGGCAAACTGCATTATCCTTTCTTGATTGTTCGCGTAAATTCCGGCGCTATGACCTATCCCACCGAGGTAATTCAAATCGATGCAAAGATGGATGGCACTATTGTAATTCTTAGCAGAATAAAAGGCCAGTAACGGAGCCAGTATTTCATGCGATAATGGATAGGCGGGACCAATTCCATCAAGCTCTGCCAATAATATCTTTGTGCCTTCAGGAACAGTAATTCCTGCCCTTTCAGCAATAATTTTAACAGGCTGGCCAACTATTGCAGCACTCATGCTCATCGATTCCTTGTTCCACGCTACTTCAGTCACCTTCTCTATCTCTTCTTTAGTGAGGAAATAGCAATTTTGCTTCTTAAACTCTTCCTTTACTTTTTGTGCAATTTTGTCCTCTACTACAATTGATTGCTCACTGGCACACACTGTTCCATTATCGAAAGTTTTTGAAGAAATTATACTTGAAACAGCAAATGGAATATCGGCACTGTCGTCAATAAAAACTGGCACATTGCCCGGACCTACTCCAATGGCTGGGTTGCCTGAACTATAAGCAGCCTTTACCAATCCTGTGCCTCCCGTAGCTAATATGAGGGCAAGCTTAGGATGCGACATCACTGTTTGAGTAAATTCACGAGAGCCTGCTGAAATCATCTGTACACAGTCTTCCGGGGCACCTGCTTTTACTGCTGCTTCATAACAAACCCTTGCTGCCTCCGATGTACTATTAAATGCATTTCTGTGAGCACTTATTATTATCGGGTTCCTGGTCTTCATGCATATGAGTATTTTGTATATAGCCGTAGATGTAGGGTTGGTAACAGGAGTAATTGCAAAAATAGGTCCCAGCGGCTGGGCAATCTCAGAGATACCTGTTATCGGATCGCTGGAAATCACTCCTACAGTCTTTTCATCTTTAATATCTTCATAAACAAGTTGGGAGGCCAGCACATTCTTGATAACTTTGTCCTGCCAAACTCCCAGACCGGTTTCTTCGGCTGCCATTTTTGCTAGCCTTACACGTTCGGCAAGTGCCGCTTTATAAACAGCCTTGACTATCTTGTTTGTTTGTTTTTGATTGAATTGTTGAAAATCAGCTGCCGCCAGAACTGCTTTATTAAGGAATTCGTCGGCCTTTTTCATTAAGTCTTCTGACATTTATTTATTGTTTTAGGTTTTTTATTAAGCCTAAATGTACAACAAATTATTTTACTTAAAGTCATGGAATGAAAAATATATCAGGCTGTTACAAGCTGTAAAACTCTGTTGATATTCATATTGGTCGGAGTTCCTTTTTGATCCCAGTGTTTTTTGCAACCGCAATAATCCAGATATACACACTGCGATGGGATTGACAACTTTTTCATTTCAAAACCTCCCTGCAGAAGGTTCAAAACACACGCTGTTCCTATTAATCCTGTCTTTTTTTGGTTTACCCAAGGGTTAAGCGACTTGGCAATATCTGATGAATGTTTGATAAGAATTGTTTCAATTCCTGATTTTTTCATCTCAAGGCTAGTCCTTGAAACATTACATTCAGGATTGCAGTGGGCACACCTTAACGCTGTCCCGTCAAAATAAGCCTTGCAGTTTTCGCTAGCCGACATACATGTAGGAAGCATCAATATCTGCTTCTCAGTCTTTAAGAATTCATCCTTTAAGTTGCGATTCAGTATTGTTGCCCCAACCATATTTAAGTGATATTCAACTTCTTTTCTTCCACATAGGAAATAATCTTCCCTGTTTTTATATATCGAGGAATGGCTGTTGAGGAAAGTTCTGACTTCTCTTGTGAAGCTTCCAAGGTTGGAAATTGAAGAGGACTTAAACCAAAATGAGAAATCAAGCATTTCATTTATAAACACCTGTTGTTTCTCATTATCATGATTCTTAATTATTTCAATGATTTTGTATATCCTTTTTGATTCTTCTCCAAAATCTCCTGTCGATTCAAGATAGAGGGCAAGCTTCCTGAGAGATGAAAGAGTGGGTTTATTATTTGATCGTTTATCGGTCAACCACCTTGTAAGGAGGTTACCCCTTAATTTATCAATTACAGGTTTATACTTAGCATTTCTGTTTCTCAGATAGAATAAAAATTTGAACAATTGGTTTTTAGAGTAAGCAAATCGTTTACTATAACCTTTGTACTCATTCCATAATGTTCCTGAAATTAATATGTCCAGAAGAAGGTCCTCCTTAGATTCGGCCTCTTCCGGACATATTGAAAAATTAAAATTTCCCTTTTTAAAAAACCTGCTTTCTCCGTTCCTTAACACGCATCCGGTAAAAACATCGAGCTGCTGATAAAATTCATCAGAAGAACCATTGCTTCTTGTCAGAGTGTAAGGTGAAGAAAATGAAAGAATATGTGACCGGGTCATTTTAAAAAGTTTGTGTTTTCATGGCTCTTCAAAAGTAGGCAGAACTATATATATCGTTAATCATAAATCGGGAGGACTACAGATTTTATCGGTAGAATGCTAAAAACTATGGTGAATATGTATTGGTGTAATTTTCTGGAAAAAGTAAATACAAAACTAAAATATCATGTATCTTTCCATTTCTAATTACATAACTATTAGTTGAGTAAATACTGCATACCTGTTTCTGCAATAGGTGTGGTTTAATAAAAGATTATCATATGGCAAGATTTATTAAAAATCACACCAAAAAAATTGGTAAGCCTCCTGGAGCATTGACATTCATCGGGAGGAAAAAAATGGATCAGGCACGTTTCAGAATGATTTCTTTTAATGAGACGGTTTATGAAGAGTTTGAGTTTAAGGAATGCCGGGAGTTTTTAAAACCTTTAAAGAAGGACTTGATACACTGGATAAATATAGACGGGCTCCACGATATTGATTCCATATCACAGATCTGCACTTTTTTTAACCTTTCCCCCCTCGTTCAGGAGGATATCGTAAATACTGACCAACGACCAAAATTTGTTGAGGGGATTGAACACTATGTTGTTATGCTGAAACAATTAACATATAATCAGAACAAAAGAGCTGTAACTTCTGATCAGGTGTCCTTAATTTTAGGCAAAAACTACGTAATTTCCTTTCAGGAAAAGGTTCGCAATACTTTCGATCCTATCAGGGAAAGACTCACTCAAAACAAAGGAAAGCTGAGGACCAGCGGGCCTGATTACCTTTTCTACAGAATAATTGATGCACTCGCCGATAACTATATGTTGTGCATTGGGTCAATTGGTCAAATGATTGAAGACAATGAAGATCTGATACAATCAAATAGCGGTAAAGAATTCATCAATGAAATATTCAGGTTAAAAAAAGAGATTAATTTCCTCAGGAAAAACATTAGACCTGCAAAAGAGGTAACGAAGATGCTCAAGAACACTGAGACTGACCTTTTTGCTGAATCAACATGGCCGTTTTTCGACCACCTCGACGATATGCTTACTAATATTCTCGAATCGGTTGAATTGTACTTTTCAATGTTGAACGACCAACTTAATATCTATAATTCTAATATCAACAACCATACAAACAGTGTAATCAAAGTCTTTACTATTTTTACTGCCCTTTTTATACCTCTTACTTTTATTGTGGGAGTATATGGTACCAATTTTGACAATCTTCCTGAGCTTCATTTCAAATATGGTTATTTTGTAATGTGGGGTGTCATGATTATAATTACAATATTTTTACTTTTATTTTTCAAGAAGAAAAAATGGTTCTGATTTAAACTGAATGAAAAAAGGCCTTTTAAATATTTTCTTACTGTTTACAGCTCTGAACATTTGGGCTGTAACTAACGATTATCAATTTAAAAGGCTCGATATCAATAACGGTCTTTCTAGTAATCAAGTTAATACTATTTTCAAGGACAGCCACGGTTATCTATGGATAGGCACGGTTAACGGTCTTAACCGCTACGATGGTTATTCTTCAAAAATATTCCGGAAAAACAACGAAGTAAAAGGCTCAATAAGCAATAATACTATCAGCAACATATTTGAAGACCACAGGGGTAGACTTTTTATTGTCACAGGAGATGGATTGAACATTTATAATCCTTTGACCGAACAATTCCTCTCTGATGATTCTATCTTTCATAAGAACATCGAGATTCCACTTTTAAACCTTGTCAATATGTTTGTTGACAAACAAAATAATCTTTGGATTTTTAGCCGCAATACCGGAATATATAAGTATGATACCAAAGAAGATATTGTTTCCCATTTTCCTGTCGGCAACAACAATCTGATGCCTTTCTCAATAACCGGTGCGGCTGTTGCTCCCGATGGGTGCTTTTGGATAATTAACCAGGGCAGTGCAGTTGAGAAGTTTGATCCGGTATCATTTAAAGTTGTAAAGCGCTTCGAGAACCTCAACCGCCAGATTAGTGCTAGTTTCGATAACAACATCTTCGTTGATAGCGACGGCGATGTATGGATTTATTCAAGAGATGAAAGCAAAGGGGCTTATATGCTTGATCCTAAATCCGGAAATATTACTGAGTTCACCGCTGAATCACAATCTAACAGGATTAGTCATAATACTATTTCAAGCATTATTCAGGATAACAATGGTAAAATCTTTCTTGGGACTGACCACGGGGGATTGAATATCATCGATAAAAGGACAAGAAAAGTGAAGTTCGTCCTTAATGATCCGGGAGATGAAAACAGCCTTTCCCAAAATAGCATTATCTGTATGTACAAAGACAATACCAACATTATTTGGGTAGGTACTTACAAAAAAGGTGTGAGCTATACACATCCCGACCTTTTTCAGTTTACTACATATACCCGCCACCCTTTTAAAAATAACTGGCTTGAATATGAAGATGTAAATTCTTTTGCTGAAGATAAAAAAGGAAATCTCTGGATTGGATCTAATGGCGGTGGTTTAATTTATTTTGACAGGTTAAATAATACATTTAAAACATATAAACACAATCCCCTCGACCCTAACAGTCTTAGCAATAATGTTATTGTTGATATTTTTCTTGATCATAAAGATGACTTGTGGATTGGTACTTACATGGGTGGGTTAAACCGCTTCGACGGAAACCGCTTTATACATTATTTTAACGATCCTCAGAATCCTTCTTCTGTCTCAAATAACCAAATTTGGTCAATATTTGAAGATTCTGACAGAAACCTATTTATTGGGACCCTTGGCTCCGGACTCGATATTTATGATAGCCGGAATGATGCTTTTGTTCACAATAGCGCCGGATCTTCCGTTAATTCAGTCCATTCAAATTTTGTAATGGCAATTTCAGAGAATATTGATAAGAATATCTGGCTTGCAACTTCTAATGGGGTTGACTTTCTTGAAAAGTCCTCCGGGAAGTTCATTCAATTATACTCTAAAACCGACTCTTCAGGGTTGAGTAGCAATACTGCCCTTGATGTGTTTTGCGACAGCAGGGGCTGGGTATGGATTGCTACACGCGAAGGACTTAATATTTATAATCCTAAAACAGACAAAATCAGAGTGCTAAATGAAAAGCATGGCTTGCCCGACAATAATATCTTAACTGTCCTGGAAGACAATAGCGGCAACATTTGGCTTGGAACTCCACAAGGTCTTTGCAATCTGATAATCAACGAAGAGGGTGGGAGTGATTTTTCTTATATTATTAAGATTTATGACGAGAAAGATGGTCTCCACGGAAAAGAATTCAATGAACATGCAGCACTTAAGACACGAAAGGGCGAACTGGTCTTTGGAGGTGTCGATGGGTTTAGCATAATTAAGCCTGAAAATCTTTCTCCGGTTGTTGATTTTCCAAAGATTGTCTTTACCGGTTTTGAAGTGCAGAATAAATCTGTAGAAACAGGTCAGGAGATAAATAAAAGAGTGCTCCTTCAAAAGTCTTTGAATTTTATTGATGGTATTAAGCTTAAGTATTTTGAAAAAACATTCTCAGTTTCCTTTGCTGCACTGAATTACTTCAAACCTGAAAAGACTCAGTATCACTATAAGCTTGAAGGTTTCGACAATGATTGGATATCTGCAAGGTCAAATTCACGAAAGATTACATACACCAACCTTCATCCCGGAGAGTATGTCTTTAAAGTTTATGCTTCCGACATCGACAATTCATTGAAAAGCGGAGAAATTCATCTTAATATCTCCGTTTTGCCCCCGTTCTGGAAAACAAAATGGGCGCTGGCATTATATCTGACTGTTTTCTTTCTGGCTTTCTTTTATACCCTTCAGTCGATTATTAAGCGTGAGAGGAATAAGTTCCTTATTCAGCAGGAAAGGATGGAAACAGCAAAAATACACGAGATGGATATGCTGAAGCTGAAATTCTTTACTAATGTAAGCCACGAATTCCGTACACCGCTGACCCTTATTCTTTCTCCTCTTGAAAGGATTATCAAGACCACCGGAGATGGGCAGAACAAAGATCAGCTAAAGCTTATTCAAAGAAATGGTAAAAGACTCCTCAGCCTTGTTAATCAGCTTCTTGATTTCAGAAGGCTTGAAATGCAGGGACTCTCCCTGCTGGTAAGAGAAGGGGAACTCGTTGATGTGGTAAGAGAAGCTACTGAATCGTTTTCCGACCTTTCGGAATCAAGAAACATAAAACTTACTTTTTCTTCAAAAATTAAGGAACTGAAAGCTATTCTTGATTACGATAAAATTGAAAAGATTCTCTTTAACCTTCTTTCCAATGCTTTTAAATTTACTCCTGAAGGGGGCTCTATTTCTGTTAGTGTTGCACTCAACGAACCTGAGAATGGAGAGAAATCTGTTATTATTAAGGTCTGCGATACTGGTATCGGTATTCCGAAAGATAAACAGGATCTTATCTTTGAACGCTTTGTCCAGAATATTCCTGATGGGGCTACTGTAAATAAAGGAAGTGGAATCGGGCTTTCTCTTACTAAAGAGTTTGTTCAGATGCACGGAGGAAAGGTAAGCGTGAAAAGCCAACCGGGAGATGGCAGCTGTTTTGAGGTAGTATTGCCGCTGAAAGATAATTACAATGCCGGCAGCTTGACTGATGAAACAACAATTATTGGAACCGACTTTTCAAGGAAGACATCTGAAACTGCCCCTGTGGTTAATGATGAAAACAGCAGTGATACTTTTAAGCTTCTTCTTGTTGAGGATAACCCCGATATCAGATTCTATCTAAAGGATAACCTCAAATCTGATTATTCTATTCTTGAAGCGGGAAATGGTCAGGAAGCCTGGGATATTATTCTTCGAGAAATGCCCGACCTGGTTGTTAGTGATATTATGATGCCGATAATGGACGGTTTGGAATTATGCCGAAAAATCAAAACAGACAACAGAACTTCACATACTCCCGTTATTCTTTTAACTGCAAAGACAAGCGATCAACAGAAATTTGAAGGTTTGGAAAATGGCGCTGACGATTATATAACCAAGCCTTTTAACTTCGAAATGCTCGAACTTAGAATTAAATCTCTTGTTGAACAGCGAAAGAAACTTAGAAAGTTGTATCAACAGAATTTCGACCTTCAACCTTCCGATATCTCTATTACTTCACTCGATGAGAAGTTTTTGAAGAAGATTAAGTTGATCACTGAAACCAATATGCACGAACCTAACTTTTCAGTTGAGAAGCTTAGTACGGAATTTGGTATCAGCCGTGCACATCTCTATAATAAGCTTGTTGCCCTAACAGGAAAAACTCCGATAGAATTTATAAGGATATTGAGGATCCGAAGGTCCGCCCAATTATTAGAAAGAAGTCAACTGACGGTAATGGAAATTGCTTACAAGGTAGGGTTTAACGACCCAAGGTATTTCACTAAACATTTTAAAAGTGAATATAAAATGACTCCTTCACAGTATGCCAAGAAATTCTTCAAGGGAAACGATCCTTCTATTGGTGAAATTTGACAAATAACCAACCTTTTTCATACAATACATACACTTAGGTGTTCTATTTTCCGGATATTTTAGCAATGTTGGATTTTATATCCATATGTGTTTAATAAGATTCTAAAAATCAATAAAATACACTTATGAGAACATTAGGAATAATTTTACTTGCTCTTGCTTTGTTTTCCTGCTCATCTTCGCGCTTGGAAAAAACAAATGATGGTGCAATAATACCTGTAAAGTCTTCAAAAGAAAAGATACGACTTCAAGTATTCAACGAAAATATCATAAGGGTTACAGTATCTAAACCCGGTCAGCCTATTGTTGAGACTAATAGTCTTATCACAACAATGGTCCCCGATAAAAACGTAAAATGGACAGTTGAAGAAAATGATGATGCTGTCATTCTTTCAACAGAAAAAATTAAAGCAGAAGTTATAAAGGCTACAGGTGAAATCAAGTTCCTCGACAACGATGGGAAACTGTTGCTTGAAGAAGAAAACAGCGGCGGAAGATATTACGGAAAGGATATTGCCTCCTCAGCAACAGATTATGGCTTTCAGCAGATTTTTGAATCTCCCGAAGATGAGGCATTCTATGGATTAGGTGCTCATCAGAACGGAGAGGTAAACTATAAGGGTCTCGATGTTGAATTAATGCAACAAAATATCGTAGATGTTGTGCCATTCCTGTTTTCTAACAAGAACTACGGAATCCTTTGGGACAATTATTCTATCACACGCTTTGGCGATCCCCGCGATTATATGTCAATAGGAAACCTGATTTTAACTGATAAGAATGGTAAAGAAGGTGGTTTAACTGCTTCATATTACGACAAAGAAGGAAATGTTGTTGTTGAAAAGGCTGAATCAGATATTGATTATTCTGACCTTGATAAAATAAAGAACTTCCCTGAGGCTTATAAAATGGATCAAGACAATAAGGTTGTCTGGGAAGGATATATGGAGCCAAAAATTGGTGGTAAACACAAATTTAAATTATATGTTTCGGGCTACTGGAAAGTATGGATCGACAATGAACTTATAATCGATAAATGGCGTCAGGTATGGAATCCATGGCATAATAAGTTCTACGTGGAAATGCAGCCTGGCGAAAAGAAACATATCAGAATCGAATGGAGACCTGATTCTAATCTTGCATACGTAGGACTTACTTTCCTCGATCCTGCCTACGGTCAGAAACAGAATAAGCTTTCTTTATATTCTGAAGCTGGCAAACAAATTGATTATTACTTCATTAAAGGAGAAACCGGAGATGATGTAATTTCTGGATATAGGGAGTTGACAGGAAAAGCACAAATCATGCCTAAATGGGCTATGGGGCTTTGGCAGAGTCGTGAACGCTACCGTACTCAGGAGCAATTGGTTGATGTTATCAAAGAATACCGCAAGAGAAATATTCCATTCGATAATATTGTTCTCGATTGGCAATACTGGCCTGAAAATAAGTGGGGAGACCACGATTTCGATCCTCAGTTTTGGCCTGATCCCGATAAGATGATGAAAGATATTCATGACCTGAACTCGCATATTATGATTTCAGTATGGCCAAAATTCTATAAGGGCACCGAGAATTATAATCTCTTTGAAAAGAACGGATGGCTGTTCATGAAAAATATTGAACTTGGACATCTCGACTGGGTAGGACCTGGCTATCTGAACACTTTCTACGATACTTACAACCCTGAAGCACGTAAAGCTTTCTGGAAAGGTATGGATGAAAAACTCTTCAGTAAAGGAATAGACGGCTGGTGGCTCGATGCTACCGAACCTGATATTCATTCCAACGTATCTCTTGCTGAAAGGAAATCAACTATGACTCCAAATTATTTCGGTACAGGCGAAGAGTTCTTTAACGCTTACTCCCTACTTCAGGCTGAAGGTGTTTACAACGGACAAAGGGGCACAGCTCCCAATCAAAGGGTGTTCGTGCTTACAAGGTCTGCTTTTGCCGGACAACAGAGATATTCAACTGCTACCTGGAGTGGTGATATTGTAACCCGCTGGCCCGATTTTAAAGACCAGATTGCAGCTGGCATAAACATGGGAATTTCTGGTATACCATACTGGACTACAGATATTGGCGGCTTTGCTGTTGAAAGAAGATATGAAAAACCGGCTCCTGAAGATCTTGCTGAATGGAGAGAAATAAATACCCGATGGTACCAGTTTGGCGTTTTTAGTCCTCTTTTCAGAATTCATGGACAGTTTCCTTATAGGGAGATTTTCAACCTTGCCCCTGAAAACTCTGTTGAGTATAAATCAATGGTTTATTACGACAACCTGAGATACAGGATGATGCCTTTTATATACTCTCTTGCAGGTTCTACCTTTCACGAAAATGCAACAATCATGAGAGGACTTATTCTTGATTTTACAGCAGATAAGAATGTAAACAACATTACAGACCAGTATATGTTTGGTAAAGCTCTTATGGTTTGTCCTGTAACTAATTATAAACAAAGGGAACGAGAAGTTTATCTTCCTGCTTCAAACGGATGGTACGACTTTCATTCTGGAGAATATTATGACGGCGGACAAAAGATAAGTGCTGCTGCGGCTATTGAAAAGATACCATTGTTTGTTAAAGCCGGCTCAATTATTCCTTTTGGTCCTGAAATACAATATGCCCTCCAACCAACCGACGGCTCTCTGAAGATAATGGTTTATACCGGTCAGGATGCAGACTTTAATCTGTATGAAGATGAGGGGATCAATTATAACTACGAGAAAGGTGATTTTACAAAAATACCTCTCAGTTATAATGAGACAGACCAATCTTTGACAATTGGTAATAGGGTAGGTTCTTTTACAGGAATGGCAAATGAAAGGGTACTGCAGATCTATTTTGTTGATAAGATCAATGTAGTGCCTTTCGACCTCAAGAGGAATCCTGATAAGGTGATTACCTATGACGGTTCTGAAATTAAAGTAACAAGATAAGGTATATGAGGGGCGCTTTTTATGGCGTCCCCTTCCAATAATGTGACAAGATTACTATAAATCATACATTATAAGAAACATATGCTATTTTATTAATAAATATTTTCATCTAATTTCATGCAATTATTAATCTAATTGTGTGTTATGAAACCTACTATGAGTTGTAAAAAATTTAATCTGGTTTTTATTTTGTTTATTGTTTTTGGCATTTCAACCTTTGCCGTCAACAAAAAAGCATCTGTTTCTGATTACGAAAAGAGGATAAATGATTTGATTAGTCAGATGACCCTGGCTGAAAAGGTAAGTCTTCTTCACGGTAATTCTATGTTTACCAATGGTGGTTGCGAAAGGTTGGGCATTCCGCAGTTGCATCTTTCTGACGGTCCACACGGTGTGAGGGAGGAAATCTCTGTAACATCTTTTCAACCTGCAGGATGGACAACTGATTCTGCTTCGTATTTCCCAACCGGGACTGCAATGGCAGCAACATGGAACAGAAATCTTTCTTTTATTCAAGGGAAAGCTCTTGGCTCTGAATCTAGGGCAAGAAAAAAGGATATTATACTGGGACCGGGGATCAATATACTTAGAACACCACTTTGCGGAAGGAACTTTGAATATATGGGCGAAGATCCTCACCTTGTTTCAGAAATGGTAGTCCCTTACGTGAAAGGTATACAGTCGATGGATGTTGCCGCTTGCCTGAAGCATTATGTCGCTAACAATCAAGAGAAAGACCGTGGTGCTGTCGATGTATATATGTCGGAAAGAGCTTTGCAGGAAATATATCTTCCGGGGTATAAGGCAGCAATCCAAAAAGGTGATGTACTAACTATTATGGGTGCCTATAACAAATTCAGAGGCGACTATTGTTGCGAAAATTCTTATCTGCTGAATACTATACTTAGAGATAAGTGGAACTTCAAAGGATTGGTAATGACCGACTGGGGTGCACTCCATTCAACTGTGAAAGGTGCCAATGCCGGACTTGACCTTGAAATGGGATCTCGTAGACCTTTTAACCAATTCTTCTTTGGCGATTCTCTTATAGCAGCTGTTGAGGCAGGGAAGGTCCCGATGGATGTTGTCGACGATAAAGTACGCCATATTCTATGGGTGGTCTTCAATACTAAATTAATGGAAGACTCTTCCAAAAGGGCGCAAGGTGAATTTGTAACTCCTGCTCATGGTAAAGTTGCTTATGATGTTGCCCGCGAATCAGTGGTCCTTTTACAGAATCGTAGGAACATCCTTCCTCTTAATCCAGAAAAAGTTAGATCTATTACAGTGCTGGGCGATAATGCTGACCGCAAACATGCAGAGGGTGGATTCAGCTCAGGGATTAAAGCTAAATATGAAATTACTCCCCTTGCGGGAATGAAAAATAAAGCCGGCGATAATGTGAAAATATATTATTCACTGGGCTATGAAAAAACCTCTGATCATAACTTTGGAAGGGGATCTACTGTCCTTACTCCTAAATTCGACGCAGACTCCCTAATTCGTGAAGCCGTGAAACTTGCTCAAAGAACAGATGCTGTTGTTATTTTTGCAGGCTTAAATCATGATTTTGATACAGAAGGATATGACAAGAAAGATATGGATCTTCCTTATAAACAGGTTGATCTTATTAATGCTGTTTATGAAGCTAATCCTAATACGGTTGTTGTTATAACTGCCGGTTCTCCTGTTGATTTAAGAAGTATAAAGAACAGCGCACCTGCTATTCTCTGGGGCTGGCTAAATGGAATGGAAGGAGGAAATGCAATTGCTGATATTATTTTTGGATATGCAAATCCATCAGGGAAAATGCCTTTTACCTTGCCCGAATCTCTTGAACAGTCGCCTGCTCATGCTCTTAACCGATACCATGGTAAAGAACAGCCTCTGGTTTATGAAGAAGATATTCTTGTAGGATATCGCTGGTTCGATGCCAAAAATCTTAACCCTGCTTATCCTTTCGGTCACGGACTCTCATATACCGATTTCTTGTATTCTAACCTGAAAATTAAAAGCGATGATTCACAGCTTACTGTTTCGTTTGAAATACAGAATTCAGGTAAAAAAGAGGGCGGGGAAGTAGCTCAGGTTTATATTTCTGCACCCGGTGTCGAAGCTCTTAGAGCTCCTGTTGAATTGAAAGGCTTTGAAAAGATATTTCTTAAACCGGGACAGAAAACCAAGGTTAAGATTGTAATCCCTAAAACTGAGCTTGCTTGGTATAACGAAACAATTTCTGACTGGCAAATTGAAAAGGGTACTTACAAATTACAAGTGGGCTCTTCTTCAAGGGATATAAGATTGAAAAAGGAAATTGCAATAAATTGATTGTGATTGTTTAGCTGTCCTTTTATTAAGGCCTTAGCTTTTGTTGAAGTAATTAATAACATATATAAAATGAAAATTACAAAATCACTGCTAATAATTGCTGTTCTGATATTTGCAATATCGGGATGCAGCCCCCAAAAGGGTAAGGTGGCCTTAATACAAAATGGTGCTCAGGTTAGTACCGGTAAAATTAATGTTCAGGCTCAGTTTTATAAAGACGACATTGTAAGGATTACCAAATGGTCGAAAGATGGCTCATCTGAAAAGAAAAGCTTATCTGTTATCCAAAATGATATCCCGATTCTTGATATCTTATCTGAAGAAACCAATAGCCATATAATCCTGAAATCAACAATTTTAACTGTTAAAATTGAAAAGAAAACAGGTAATGTGGAATATCTTGATCCTTCAGGAAATAATGTTCTGAAAGAAACTGGCGAAACATTGCTTAAACCTGTGGTATATGATAAAGACCCTGGTTTTACTATGCAACAAGATTTTATTCTGTCGCCAGAAGAAGGAATATACGGTCTTGGTCAGCATCAGGATGGATATTTTAATTACAGAGGTAAGGAAGTAAAACTAGCCCAGAGCAACACTGAGGCTGTTAATCCTTTTCTTGTGTCTACAGCCGGATATGGAATTTTATGGGACAATTACTCTCTGACCATCTTTAAGGATAACGAGCAGGGTACTTCTATCTGGTCTGACATGGGCGACAATATTGACTATTATTTTATCAAGGGCTCAAATATGGACAATGTTATATCGGGATATCGATATCTTACAGGTAAAGCCCCAATGTATGGCAAATATGCTTATGGCTACTGGCAAAGCAAGGAACACTACGACACTCAGGAAGAGCTTCTTACTGTTGCACGTAAATACCGCAAGCTTAAGATTCCTATTGATAATATGATTCAGGACTGGGATTACTGGAACGGCAACCCCAACTGGGGAAGTATGGAATTTGACAAAACCCTTTTTCCTGAACCTGAAAAAATGATGGAAGAACTTCACTCAATGAATTATCATGCCATCATTTCAATATGGCCGGCAATAGGTCCGAATACAGTTTTTTATAAAGATATGAATTCACGAAGTGGTATCCTCTATCCTCAAATAGGATGGGCAGGATTTAAATATATCGACACCTATAATCCTGAAGCAAACAAATTATATAGTGAATATTTAAACAAAGGAATTTATTCTAAAGGTCTTGATGGTTGGTGGATGGACTCTACTGAACCAGATGTTGTAAATGCACTGACAAAAGAATCATCTGAGTATGAATTGAAAAAAATGGGCAGCAACTTCCTTGGCTCTTTTGCCCGTTATCTTAATCCATTCTCTTTGGTAATGACAGAAGCTGTTCATAATAGCTGGCGCGAACAAACTTCAGAAAGAAGAGCTTATATCCTTACACGCTCTTGTTTTGCCGGACAGCAAAGGAATGCAGCAACTACATGGAGCGGCGATATTGGCGCCAACTGGCAGGTATACAGAAACCAGATTTCGGCAGGTACAAACCACTGTATGTCTGGTATTCCATACTGGACTTTCGATATCGGTGCTTTTGTGCTAGGTGCTTACGAAGGAGTTTTCAATACTGGAGGCAAGCAACCTTCTTATCAAGAGTTATATACAAGGATGTTCCAGCTTGGAACTTTTAGCCCGATATTCAGGTCTCACGGCTCTGAAACACCTAGGGAAATTTGGGAGATGGGTGATTTTGCTCCTGCTCTTATCAAATTCGACAACCTAAGGTACAGACTTTTGCCTTATATCTATTCGCTGGCATGGAAAGTAACTAACGAAGATTATACTATTATGCGAGGTCTGCCAATGGATTTCAGCAGCGATAAAAAGACTTTCAACATCGACGACCAGTTCATGTTTGGTCCATCTATGATGGTTTGTCCTGTTACTGAATTTATGTACCATAGACCTCCTTCAGCAAGCGAAATTGTACCTTCTGAAGTATTCATGACCAACGATGGAAAACCGGGACTTTTGGCCCGCTATTATAAAGGTAAGGATTATACAAACCTAAGTCTTGAACAGATTGACCCAAATATTGATATAAATTGGTATGGCGGTCGCCCCGACTATGTAACAGATTCAATGTATTCTATAAGATGGGAAGGAAAACTTATTCCTAAGGAAACAGGTAAATATCAGTTCCACTTTAAGAGCTTCGATGCGAAGAGAATAATCCTCGACGGAAAAGTTGTTCCTGTTGTTTATACAAGCACCGAACAGTACACCGATTTTGTTGAACTTGAAGCAGGTAAAGAATATAGTTGTGTAGTTGAAAATGAAAACAATCAGACAGGTGCCGCAAGAATGAAATTATTTTGGAAAACTCCTTCAATGTGGGCTATTGAAAAAGAACCTGTTGATGTAGAAAAGACTAAAGAAGTTTATCTTCCTGAAGGCTCAGTATGGTACGACTTCTGGACTGGCAAAACTTATGAAGGAGGGCAAAAAGCTAAATTCGATGCTCCTATCGATATGCTGCCCTTGCTCGTAAAAGCAGGATCTATAATTCCTATGGGACCTTTTGTTCAGTATTCTACCGAAAAGCCTGCCGACCCACTCGAACTTAGAATTTATAAAGGAGCTGATGGCAGTTTTACTCTTTACGAAGATGAAAACGATAACTATAATTACGAAAAAGGTATTTATGCAACTATAGATTTTTCCTGGGACGACAATTCAAAAACTTTGACCATAGGAGCCCGTAAAGGCAATTTTCCCGGAATGCTAAGCTCGCGTACCATCAAAGTAGTTTTAGTTGATGAAAAACACGGAAAAGGCATTGAAATTTCAGACAAGACAGATAAAATAACAACTTATGTTGGAGAAGAGCAGAAAATAAGTTTTTAGTAGTAGGTTTATTTAGGTTATTTTTATGAGTCCTGCCGGCGTAAAGTCGACAGGACTCTTTCTTTTTCCCCATTTAGAATTATTATCGGCAATGATATAAGAAATAGAGATATTTCCCCTCGAAATATTATCTTCAATAGAAAAATTCTGAACTATCATATTTTCAAGGGAATATGTTTAATACACATTTATAAAATGGAATTTCTAAATACAATTTTGTTAAAAAATGTTAAAATTGAAAGATAGAACAACAAAATAAAAAAATTGTATATTATGTTTGAGCCGTCAAAAGGAGCGATGATAAAGGAATATAAATATTTATATATTTAGATTTATCAAAATAAAGATCATTAGGAAGAGATATTATATTCTCTGATTATGGTAAGTTAATAATTATAAAAAAAGAAAGGAGACACCGGAAACAGAAAGAAAAAAAACAATGTATTTTAAAAAAAATAGTGTTTGAAACACAAAAAAAACCTCACCAAAGCATACTGTTTTCAAGGCAGGTATGAAATGATGAGGAATTATAACCTATGTAAAACAATAAAATTAATAAAAATGAATACAAAAATCTTAAGCTATCTCTTTTTAATTTCAATAATCTTATTTTTTAATTCCTGTAAGGATGATGCAGAAGGATTATTGGGTAAAAACAATTGCCCTGAAATGCTCTATTTCGCTACAATGGAAGAATTTAACTCAGAGTTGACCAGAGTCTTACAAATGACTCCCGAAGAACGCAATATCTGGGAAAGTGAAAAGGGATTTATATCGTATGGCATAAAAGCTGAAAAAGTTTATCAAAAGACAATTTCGACTGGTTTTATGGACATGGATCAGTTTAAGGAATGGGTAAGTGATAAGAAAAAATACCTCCAAATAATTGAAGAAGATGGAAATAAAATTCTTGAGACTCAGTTCTACGATAACCCTCTAAGGTATTTCATGAATGAAGATTGTATGTTTCAGATTTCACAAACTGTTTACCGTACATTTAAAAAAGGAACTTTCTGTACAAATATTGAAAACATTGATAAGTTGAAAAACATTGATATCGATAATTATGGAAATTCTATTTATGAAAGTGGCTTATACTATTTTTCAAATTTCGCCCAAGATAAAAGTGTAAGCACTGGGTGCGGAAATGGGGCAATAG
>CAYMTR010000023.1:0-27340 GCA_964393405.1 uncultured Prolixibacteraceae bacterium | reverse complement strand
AGTTGCTCCTCAAACTAAATATTATATTTCATTTAATTCTTGAATTTAAGGTTGCCCGTAGAAACGGGCAACCTTTTTTTTTACGTTTTCATTGAGGACTTATACTTTAGTTTTCGATATAAACCAGGATCTTAATTGTTTTTAATATATTTATCGTCAACAACAAAGCAGACAAGATGCCATTATTTACTAATAAACCCTTATTGCTTTTTATTCTTCTCTCGACATTATTTCTTCAATATGCTAAGGCTGGGCTAGCAACTACTGACGAGAATGAGAATGAAATATATTCTGCATTCACTTCTTTTGCTCCGGTTGAAGAAATGATTCTTAAATCTGATTCCCTTTCTGAAGATGAACTTAAAGAATATTTTCCAGACATTAAGGTTGAAGTTGATAATGATCCTCTGATATGGGTCAGATTAAATACCGGCAACAAAGTCTGGATACTCCCTTCATTTTATTGGGGATGTTTCTTTGGTGCTGCCGGTGTTTTTATTGCAGGAATAATCACAGAATTTGATAATGAGCTTTTTACTGATTCTATTGCAGGAATGGTGATTAACTGTACTGTTTTGCTTGATGTTTCTGCTATTGTTACAACTTATTATTTACTTAAGTGGTTTATTGAAATCATCAATAGCCTACCCTCAGACGCTTTCTCCGGATGTACTAATGTGTGGTAAAAAAAGCCACTTGTTACAGTGGCTTTTTTAATTAGAAATTTATCCTGTACAACATCATCGGATATAGTCCCTGCTGAAATACATATTCAATTGATTTCTTGTCGTTGTCGTAATATCTTGAATAGATATTTTTATGGTTTGTAATATTCGTGATGTCGAGCGCCCACTCTTGGGTTATTTTCTTGCCGTTCAGCTTAAACGATATCCTCCCGTCGAGCCTGAAATAGTCCCTCTCCCTTTCATTGTATGTTTTCGAAATGTCGTACACTTCTTCTCCTGCAGCAACCGATTTTTCCAAATCAATGAAATAGTTTCTCTTTCCTCCTGACCATACTACTCTCATATTCATATCTATCGACATCTTATCATTAATAGGTATCTGATATCCTCCCAGTGCGTTTACAATATAGTTGGTATTAAACTCTGTATTTCTCCATACATTGTCGTAACCTCTATATTTTGAGTCAAATAGTGAGCTTGTTACTAGGAAATAGTAATTGTTGGAAAGGTATTTCTCAAAAGTAATCTCAGCTCCGTAATTCCTTCCTGTTCCACCATTTATTAAATTTGACAGTCTTGCCTGATTGAAAGAATTTCCTTCATTGGCCATTGAAAAATATCCTAATTCTGCCGATATAGGTATGTCAGTAAGATATTGATAATATGATTCAACTTTTAACTTGAAGTCTTTTGTAAGCATGTGATCATAACCTGCTACCATATGATGGGCATTTGTAAATTTCAAGTCATGGTTAGTCTGTTTATATTCTCCTGTATTCTGATTGAAATCTTCTACAAAATATGTGTATAAGGGCTGAACCTGTGAATGTTTGCCATAGGCAAGACTAAACTTCGGTCCCCCTTTAGTCTGATAGCTTAAGCTTACCCTTGGATCAATAGCGTTTGTTGAATTAAAAAAGAAATGCTGAAAGTGTAAGCCTCCATATAGTGTTAGATTATCAGTAAACTTATGCTGCAACTCACCAAATGCCTGAATCAGGTTTAAACCGTCTTCATGTGTGTTAAGGTCTTTCACATAGAAATCAAGCGGTGGAGAATATACTGCTCCGTCAACGCTGTCTTCATAATCAATAAAGTATGATTCAAACGATACTCCTGCCTTCATTGTATTTTTGGAATTGAATTTTCGTGTGTACTTTGTCGATGCTGAAAGCTTAACTTCCTGATGCCCTTCGCCAAAGAATCTTTTGTCTTCTCGATCCTCGAAAGTTGAATCTATTTGTGTGGCAACGCCTTGTAAAGATGCTGATAATGTTGTATATATATTTGATTTTTTGTCTGGAAAGAAACGGTGTGTAAATCCTGCTAATCCCATTTTCGATCCATTACGGGTTCTTGAATCATTGCCGGTATCATAGCTTGTACCACCTTCTGAGTCTGTATCTTCAAAGACTATATTGCTTAGTCCTCCAATTGCAAACAAAGAGAATGTTCCTGCTTTTTTTGTTGGGAAGTTCAATTTCATTGTCAAATCCTGATATTCCGGAACGCCGCCTCCCATGTCAAAACCAATCTTGTCCATCAGACTAAGTACTGAGTATCTGTAATTGATGATGTACGACGAGCCTGTTTTTTTCGACAGTGGTCCTTCAGCTCCTGCTTCAAAGCCTCCAAAGCCTATCTGCCCGGTAAACTCATGCTTTTCATTATTTCCGTTTCTCATCTTAAGGTCAAAAACTCCTGCTGTGGCATTTCCATATTCTGCCGGGAAAGCTCCCGTAAAGAAATCCGAATTCGAAAGATTATTGTTGTTAAGAATGCTAACCGGCCCTCCTGTCGATCCAAGCGCACCGTAATGGTTTGGATTAGGAATGTTAACACCCTCCAGCTTCCACAATAAACCCTGAGATGAGTTTCCCCTGATTACTATGTCGTTTCTGCTGTCGTTTGCTGTAATTACTCCAGCAAAATTGGATGCCATACGCGAAGGGTCGCCCAAACTTCCGGCATATTTTTCTGTCTCTTGTACAGAAAAAGACCTTGCAGAAAGGACTGCCATTTCATTCATAACTTCTCCCTTCTTTCTCGATGTGACAAGCACTTCGTCTAACTTTTGAACTCTTTCTGTTAGTTCCACGGTAAAGACTTTTTCTTTCCCTGAAACCAGGTCGATGTTATTAATCACGCAAGGTTCGAAGCCCATGAAGCTTACTGTCATGCTGTACCTGCCAATTGGAAGATCTTTTATTACAAATGACCCATTCTCCAAAGTCATGGTACCCTCTTTTTTGTTTTCTCCCTCTACCGATACATTCGCTCCAGGCAAGGTGACTTTCGACGATTGATCAATTACTACTCCCCTGATGTTCTGCTTGAACTGACCGAAAGAACAGATACTGATCAATAATAATAAGGTAATTGTAGCTAAAAATTTCATAGATAATTGTTTTGGTTTTTTTATTAATGACAATTAATTTTTATAATAGTCCAAAACTCACATATTTATTTTCATTAATAAATTCTTTCATGATGAACTGTAAAATTTGAACGATGAATTGATAGCTTTAAGTAAATTTAATTTCTACTTTTGCAGACCTCAATTTTTTAAGAATAAATGGAATACGAGATATTTTCTCTGACAAATGGAATTAGGGTTATCCACCAGCAGGTCGATTCTCCTGTGGCCCACATCGGAGTCATCATTAACACAGGTTCAAGAGATGAAAAGGCTGCTGAACAGGGAATGGCTCATTTCATAGAACACACAATTTTTAAAGGTACGACCAACAGAAAGTCTTTCCAGATTATTAACCGTATCGAAGATGTCGGTGGCGAGCTTAATGCATATACCACTAAGGAAGAAACTGCCATTTTTGCTACCTTCCTGAACCAGTTTTATGGCCGTACCATTGAACTGCTCAGCGATATTATTATTAATGCTTCCTTCCCTGAAAAAGAACTCGACCTCGAGAAGGATGTTATTCTCGAGGAGATTAATTCTTACAACGATTCGCCTTCCGAATTGATTTTTGATGAGTTTGAGGAGCTAATATACGATGGACATCCTATTGGCCGAAATATTCTTGGTACCCCCGATACCGTTCGCTCTTTCACCAAGAAAAATATCCGGAGCTTCATGAACCGCAATTATATCACCGGGGAAATGGTTATCTGTTCGGTCGGCAAGATTGATTTTCGAGTATTCGAAAAACTTATTCGCGAACATTTCGAACTAATGCCCAAAAACTCGCACAGCCACAAAAGGACAAAATTTAATAGCTTCATCCCTCAGGCGAAGGAGGTTACTAAAGATACTTTCCAGTCGCATTGTATTGTCGGCACTGAATCATACGACCTTAGAAGCAATTTGCGTCTCCCGATGGTTCTTCTGAATAATATCCTTGGAGGTAGCTCTATGAACTCACGACTCAATATGTCGCTTCGTGAAAGAAATGGTATTGCTTATAATGTTGAATCAAACTATACTCCCTATACCGATACCGGCATTTTTATGGTTTACTTCGGTACTGAAAGAAACAACCTCTTTAAAGCCCTTCACCTTGTTGAACATGAATTTGCAATTCTACGCGACAAGAAGCTTGGGCTTCAACAGCTTGCAAAAGCTAAGCGTCAGCTTATCGGACAGTTAGCCATTGCAAATGAAAACCGAGAAGATCTTATGCTTACTATCGGGCGCAGCCTACTTTACTTTAATAAAGTCGACAGTCTTTCAACTGTTTATGAAAAGATTGAAAAAATTACTGCCGATGATATTTATTATGTGGCTAACGAAATACTCAATAAAGATAGATTGTCAAAATTAATCTTCCTTTAGCATGTTCTTCTCTATCGAACTTGAGCAATATATTAAAGATCATATCATTCCCGAAGAATCTTTTCTTCAGGAGCTCGATCGTGAAACAAACCTCACCTGCATTCACCCGCGTATGCTATCAGGCCATATTCAGGGAAAAATCCTGTATATGCTTTGCAAAATGATTAATCCTCAGAGGGTTCTTGAACTCGGCACTTATACTGGCTACTCAGCAATAAGCATGGGACTCGCTTTGAATAAAACCGCACTGATTCATACCGTTGAAGTTCGGGATGAAAATGAGGAGATTATTTCAACTTTTATAAAGAAAGCAGGTCTTCAGGAAAAGATAATTAGCCACTTTGGCGATGCCCTCCAAATAGTTCCCTCGCTTAACGAAACTTTCGACCTTGTATTTATTGATGCTGATAAAAGAGATTATCCTGCTTACTACAACCTTGTTTTTGATAAGGTTAAACCCGGAGGATACATCATTGCCGATAATATTCTTTGGGATGGTAAAGTTGTCGATCCAAAAGAAATTAACGATCCCCAGACTCAGGGAATACTTGAATTTAATCGTTTGGTTGCAGAAGATCAGAGGGTTGAAAACATCATTTTCCCAATTCGCGATGGCATGATGGTGATAAGGAAGAAAGATTGTTAGTCCATCCTATATTTCTGGTCCTCATCTTCACCAAAAATGCTAAGATAGCTTTCGTATCGGCTTAAAGAAATTTCGCCACTTTCAACAGCACTTCTTACTGCACATCCCGGTTCATGTATATGCGTACAATTGTAAAACCTGCACTTCTCCGATACCTTGAAAATCTCCCGAAAATAATGGCTTACATCATCATTTTTCATGTCGATCATCCCAAATGAGCGAATACCGGGGGTATCAACGATATATCCTCCAAAAGAAAGCTCAAACATCTCCGAGAAGGTTGTTGTATGTTTTCCCGCCTTATGAAAGTCAGAAATCTTTTCAGTCCTAAGACTTAAGGTATTATCTACAGAGTTTATCAGTGTAGATTTTCCGACCCCGGAATACCCTGCAAAAACACTGATCTTGCCTTTCATCATATCCTTAAGTTCTTCAATCCCCTGTCCGGTAACTGTTGACGTCGCAATGCATTTATATCCAATCTCATGATAGATTCCGAACCATTTGTTTACTTTTTCCATTTCTTCTGAAGAGAAAAGGTCTATTTTGTTGAAAATAAGCACAGCAGGAATATTGTAAGCTTCAGCTGTAACAAGAAACCTATCGATGAAGTTGAGCATAGTTTCGGGGTAATTCACAGTAGCCACGATAAATGCCTGGTCAATATTTGAAGCAATGATATGTGATTCTTTGGAAAGATTAACGGATTTACGAATGATGTAATTTTTTCGCTCTTCCAAGCGTGTTATCACTCCCATTGGCTTACCGCTTTCAGAAATTTCATCCTGAAGGTCAAAAAAGACAGTATCTCCCACCGACAAAGGATTAGTAGTCCGAATACCTTTGATCCTGAGTTTCCCTTTGATCCGGCATTCGTAAATATCATCTTCCGACTTAACGGTGTACCTGCTGCCCGTTGATTTTATTACCAAACCTGTCTTTTCTTTCATTTGAAAAATTTGAATCAAAAGTAGCACTTATTTGTTTTGAATGGATATTTACATTAATACTGAATGAGGATTTATCACTACCAGAAAGCGAGCAAAGTCGTACCACATTCGTACTTTCTCCCTTAATAAAGGGAGAAAGTACGAATGTGGTACGGTTATGGTCCTGTTTTGGTATTATTCGGTCGGCTTTTTTATTGCTACTTGAAAGGTATAAAACACAAATGGGAACCAATCTTTTACAATTAGTTCCCATTTCGCTTTGGGAATTTAGTTTCCTAAAGTGTCAGGCTACGGTTTTTGATGGCTTTATGTATTCTTTCGAATATTTTCAGCCTTTACCTTTCTGCGTTACTTGTTACGGTATCGCTTCCGTGTAGTCCTCTGACCGGGCGGGTTTGCACCTTCTTTGCAGATGGGCACTTTCACTCAGTTTCCAGGACGAAGCGTCTTTTGCAATGCATCAGACTCAACCTGATCTTTCAGCCGAATGTTGATTTATCGAAGTGCTAACACTTTGAATTTTCATTTCTGCTTTTTATTAAACCTTTGAGTTTTTAATATTGGCATTTGCGTCGGTTTCCCGGCGTTTAGACTTTTGTCAACTGTTGCAAGTTGGGTCGAAATGAATCTTCTTCTTACTGAAAAAAATCTGGTTGCAAACTTAGAAAGAACGGGTCTTTCAGGTTTATGCTTCTTTCTTCGGGTGAGCAACCTTGCGGTTGGATGATCGGGATTGAACCCCAGCTAAGTTGTTCGTTCCTTCTCCTCACTTTCAGATCAACTTTATCGCTTACCTGATATATCAAATGTATGTCGGAAAAATGCTTTTTGCAATTATTTTAGACTTTTTGTATTAGTTTGATTTTAACTGACATATGAACAGATCAGCCTGCTCTGTAATGTCCGTTTACCATGAGTAGCGAGAAAGTCAATAGTGAGTTATCAACAGCTGTTAATAACTTTAATGAACAGAAAATCAGAAAATAAGGACATTTATTAAGAAAATTGGTGTTGAAAAAATGATGATAGCTTGGGATGGAAGTAGATTAGTGTAATCTAAATTTCAATTTCTCCTCTCATTCTGTTTCTAAATCTGGCTATTCTGGTGTAACCAACTTCCTTAAGCATTTTAATAGCTTCTTCAAAATGGCGTGATACCTGATGAGGATAATGAGAATCAGAGCCTAGAGTAACAGGAACACCTAATTTGCAAGCTATTGTAAGTATCTCTTTGCTTGGGTAAAACTCTTTGCAAGGCTGATCGAGACCGCTTGTATTGAGCTCCAGAACAACATTAGCCTCTTTCATTATTTTCAGAGTTTCTTCGAAAAGTACAGATTGATCGGTTTCAGGCCAGCAGTTGAGTTTTTTTATAATGTCGAAGTGCCCGATGATATCAAATAGACCCGATTTTGCAGCTTTCTTCAATAAATCAAAATACATGCTGTAAACCTCATTATTTGACCACTTACCATAGTAGGAAGTATCTGAATCAAAGTTCCAGTCGCCAATGAAATGCACGCTGCCAATAACATAATCGACTGGGAAGTATGATATTACCTGCCTTATTTCTTCTTCTTTGTCGGGGAAATAGTCAACTTCAAGACCAAATCTCACCTGTACATCTTCAGAAAAATTATTGCATAGATTCCTCAGGTTTTCGCGCAAAACGGGATAGTCAACTTCCTTTACACACCAGTCGACAGGTAGCAGGGTTATATGATCAGAAAAGCCAATCTCAGCAAGATCTTTCTTGCGTGCTGTTTCAAGATAGCTGAGATAAGTATCATTGCCATCAGAAAATGTGGTGTGCATGTGATAATCGACCTTGTAACTCATACTCTTACACAATTGACTTGGTTATTGTAAAAATCTGAATAAAGTTAGCATTTTACTAAGTAAGTGATTTGAGTTGATGATAAGTTTTGGCAAAGTGTTCATAAAAAGAATGCGGAACCTAGAAATATTAAAAAAATGAAGCAAAAGGTGAATTTTTAAAATAGAATTTATGAATTTTGTTATCTTTATTTTCTTTGCCTTATAGATGGGATCCGGTAAAATTAAAATTTGGTTAAAAGCTTTTCGCTTGCGCACTTTACCTTTAGCATTGTCAAATGCTTTAATGGGAAGTTTTCTCGCCCTTGCTGAAGGGGGATTCCGGTGGTCTGTGTTTATCTTGTCAATTCTAACAATCACTTTTTTGCAGATTCTTTCGAATCTTGCAAATGATTACGGCGATGCAGTTTCAGGAGCAGACAACGTTGATCGGATTGGTCCGCAGAGGGTTACTCAGTCGGGACTGGTAACTCGAAAAGAAATGAAGGCCATGATAAGTACCTTTATTGCACTTTCTTGTATTTCAGGTACTGCACTCATTCTCATCGGACTTGATAATTTATCGGTAATTAAACTGGCAGTATTTTTCTTACTTGGGTTGGCAGCGGTAATTGCTGCGATAAAATATACAATAGGGAAAAACCCCTATGGATACAAAGGGTTTGGCGACATATTCGTATTTATCTTTTTTGGACTGGTAGGAGTGATGGGAACTTACTACCTACACACTCATTGGTTCGATCTGTTTGTGATAATACCTGCTTCTGTTATCGGTTTAATGAGTACGGCTGTGCTGAATATCAATAATCTAAGAGATATAAAGACAGACAAAGAAAGTGGTAAAAATACAATACCTGTGAAGCTTGGAGCCCAATTCTCACAATACTATCACCTTCTGCTTATTTTAAGTGCTCTTCTGATAAGTATAGTTTATACTCTTCATGATATGTATTCGGGTTGGCAATTGTTATTCCTTCTAACGGTTCCTCTTTTTTCGATAAACCTCTGGAGGGTATTTCATTACAAAAACTCTGAAGAATTGAATAATGAGCTTAAAAATCTTGCCCTGACGATTTTCCTCTTCTCCTTAACCTTTGGTGCAGGACTTGTTATATGAACCTCCAGGCGAGATATAATAAGAGAACTTTCAACTTTATTAATCCGGCAGGAACTTCAAGGGGAGTTTACAAATCAAAAGATAGTTGGTTTATTTATATCTCTGATAATGAAAGCACAGGGATAGGGGAGTGTTCGCCCTTGCCTGGACTAAGTATTGATGCGTTGCCCGATTTTGAAGAGAAGCTTCAAAAAGTATGTGAAGATTTCAGCAATAATAATCTTGATCTTTATAGCGGGTTAAATGATTTACCGACAATAAAATTCGGTTTTGAGACTGCAGTTAAAGATTTGTATTACGGTGGAAAAAGGAAGATTTTTGATAATGAATTTGTTGAGGGTAAAGGGGAGATTCATATAAATGGTCTTATTTGGATGGGTACTGTTGATTATATGAATCAGCAGGTAGGAGAGAAAATTGAGAAAGGATATAATTGTCTGAAATTCAAAATTGGAGCTCTGAGAAATGATGCAGAACTTGATATTATCAGGGAATTAAGGAAGAAGTACAGCGTTTCAGATCTTTCTATCAGGGTTGATGCAAACGGAGCATATTCAGTAGAAAAGGCTAAAAGAATTCTTGATGAGTTATATTCTCTTCAGGTTCATTCAATTGAGCAGCCAATAAAAGCCGGGCAGATAAATGAAATGGCTATGCTTTGCAATTCTTCACCTGTGCCGATTGCTTTGGATGAAGAGCTAATAGGCATAGCGAAGATTGATGACAAAATCAACCTGATAAAAGAAATCAAACCGGGCTATCTGATTATCAAGCCTGGTTTGCTTGGAGGTTTTAGTTCATCGGAAGAATGGGTATCCATTGCTGAAAAATCGGGCATTGGATGGTGGGCTACTTCAGCTTTGGAATCTTCTATTGGACTTAATGCTATTGCTCAATGGGTTTATGAATTTGATGTTGAATTGACTCAAGGTCTTGGTACAGGGATGATTTACTCAAACAATATTGATTCACCCCTGACACTAAAAGGTGATAAGTTATTCTATGATGTAAATAAACGTTGGGAAATCAAAAGGATAGGTTTAATTTGAAAATATGGCAGGAGGATTGAAAATAAACGATGTGTTTTATTCGGAAGGCAAGCTGATAGAATTATGCAATTCTATGGTTTCAGGCGATGACACTCCTGAGTGGGAAAAGAATGTCTTCAGTTTTATACTCGATTGGTTTGATGAAGAAGATTATCTAGCTCAAAAAACATCAGGGACTACCGGAGAATCAAAAGAAATAAGGTTGTTGAAAAGCTCAATGCTTGAATCTGCAAAGAGAACAATTGAATATTTTCAACTAAAGGAAAATGATACAGTATTGTTATGTCTTCCGGTTGAATATATTGCAGGTAAGATGATGATAGTCAGAGCTATGGTCGGCGATCTTAATTTATTGATTATAGAGCCTAAGGGCTTACCGCAACTACCAGATAGGATAATATCCTTTGCAGCAATGGTACCTTTGCAGCTTCAAAATCTGTTTCAGCAGAATATTTTCCTTGAGCTGATAGACAAACTTTTGGTTGGGGGAGCAGCAATAAATTCATATATTGAAAGGGAGTCTCAGAACGTTTCAGCAGAGATTTATCTTTCATATGGTATGTCAGAGACCTGTTCTCACATTGCCTTAAGAAGGATTAATGGAGATAGTTCTGAAGATACTTTTAAAGTTTTAAAAGGGATAGAAATAGAGACAAATGAAAAAGGATGTCTTATTGTAAAAGCCCCATCTCTTGATGTTAAAGAAATTGTGACTTCAGACATAGTTGAAATTGTTTCCCCGGGATGTTTCAAGTTTATGGGTCGGGCTAATAACATTATAAATTCAGGAGGAATAAAGATAGTACCTGAGAAACTGGAACTTGAAATTAAGGAGTTTATAAATGGAGATTATATTATTTCGGCAGTAAGCGATGATCTTTTGGGAGAGAAACTTGTACTGGTAATAGAAGGGCAAAAAGAAGACATTGAGGTTGAAGATCTTCTTGAAAAGATAAAGGCGAGAATTGGAAGCAAATATAGTCCAAAGGACATAGTTTTTCTGTCTGAGTTTCCCAGAAACTTAAATATGAAAATATCAAGAAAGAGTATTTCCAGAATTATAGATAAAGATAAAAATCTTTCAGAAAACCAATAAATTCAGGTGTATATTCATGATGTATTTCAGTCTCGACAGAAATTTCACGTTCATCAATAATCTCTGCTTCATGAGCAAACTCGATCAGCACTCTGTTAAAAGGTTTAGAGGGCTTAGGTTTTACCCACAGCATTCTGCGGACAAACAATCTGTAATTGGCGGCCAAGGATCTTATTTCACGTTCATAATCAACCGGTATGATGATGCTGAAATGCCCTCCTTTGTTGAGCATTGATGATGCCCCATTAATGAGTTCATCAAATGGAAGAAGATCTGAATGTCTGGCAATCAAGCGGCTGTTGTCAGTAGGTTTGGTATGTTGGTTGAAATAAGGAGGATTGCAGACAATGCAGTCGAATTTCCTAAAATTATATGACAAGAAATCCTGAAAGGAAGTATGGTTAACTTTTAGTCTATCACTCCATGGGGAAGATTGAAAATTTAGGGAAGCATCGATATAAGCATTATTATCTATGTCGATAGCGGTAATCATAGCAAGAGTTCTTTGAGCCATCATCAAAGAAATAATTCCGGTTCCGGTACCAATATCTAAAACGGTGGACACATTTTTAACAGAAGTCCATGCACCTAACAGGGCACCGTCTGTTCCAACCTTCATGGCTGAATTGTGTTGAAGAACTTTAAACTGTTTGAACTCGAAATAATTGTTGTGGGACATCATAAATCATTATTAACACCTAAACCAAATAGTGCAAAATCGTATTTAACCGGGTCATTCATATCGAAATCTCGGAGACGTTGAGTTACTTCCTCCACTGCCTGCCAGTCGTTTTGTTTTCTAAAAAGCAGCCCCAATTTACGCGAGATGTTTCCTGAGTGAACATCGAGGGGTAACATTAGATCTGAAGCAGGTATTTCCTTCCACAGGCCAAAGTCTACGCCGTAATTGTCCTTTCTGACCATCCAGCGTAAAAACATATTCAGCCTTTTACAAGTAGCTTTACGGGAAACATCTGCAATATGTTTCTCTGAACGCTTATCATGTTCGGTTTCAATGAAAATATTTCTAAAATAATTAAGAGAACCGGATATTGTACCTTCCTTGAGGTAGCCTTTAGTAAACACCGATTCTAAACCTCCATGATTATTATATATGTTTTGTAACGAATTTAAGAAAAATATTGTGTCAATGCCATTAAAAGTCCTGTAAATAAAATTATTAAAGGCAGAGAAATCTTTACTGTTGCTATTAATGATGAAATCATAGGGAAAATAACCCATCTCTTTTATTAGCAGATTAGCACTTTTAAGTATAGCTTTTCTATTTCCCCAGGCAATGGTTGAAGTAAGGAATCCGGCTATTTCAATATCCTCTTTTTTATCGAATAGGTGAGGAATAGAGACCGGATCGTTTTCGATGAAAGTGGGGCAGTTATATTTATGATATTTCTCGTCAAGAAAAGCCTTAAGCTCATTATTGGGTATAAACTCCATAGTTAAAATTAAGAGATGATCATTCCATCTTTTATTTCAAAAATAACATCACTCATTCGTGCGAAATTATGGTCGTGGGTGACAATTATAAGGGTCTGGTTAAATTGATCGCGTAAAGAAAAGAACAAATCGTGTAATTCCTCTTGGTTTTTACTGTCAAGATTTCCTGTAGGTTCATCAGCAAATATAAATGAAGGATCATTAATAAGTGCACGAGCAACAGCTACCCTTTGTTTTTCACCTCCCGAAAGTTCAGATGGTTTATGGTTAAGCCTATTATCCAAACCAAGAAAGGTGAGAATTTCTTTAGCCCTGTTTTCGGCTTTTCTTCTTCCTGTATTTGCAATGAATGCTGGTAAACAAACATTCTCAATTGCAGTAAATTCGGGGAGCAAATGATGGAATTGAAAGACAAACCCAATATGTTTATTGCGAAAAGACGCCAGTTCCCGTTCTTTTAGTTTGGTAGGTTCCACGCCGTTGATTATTAAATTACCACCATCAGGAGCACTTAGAGTTCCAAGAATCTGAAGTAAAGTAGTTTTACCTGCACCGCTGGCACCAACAATAGAAACAATTTTGCCCTTTTCTATTTCAAGCGATACTCCTTTTAAGACCTGAAGGTTTCCAAACGATTTGGTGATGTTTTCAGCTGTTATCAATATAAAATGTTTTAAATGTTATGCTTTCTTATTATTCAACGGATCAGAATCATCCAATATTTTGCTGACATCCTTTTCAATCTTTTTCCCTGTATCTAAAATGTCTTTGCTAATTCCGGATGTTGATTCATTAAATTCTTTTTTGATCTCACTGGTCGCTTTATTTAATTCTCTAACTGCCTTCCCTACAGTACGTGCAATCTCAGGTATAGATTTAGCACCAAAAAACAGCAATGCTACAAAGAGTATTAAAAGAATTTCTGATCCACTCATAAGAAAGGTATTCTAAAATTTTTCAATTCCCACAAATTTAGATGAATTACTTGAATTTTAGTAACTGTAGTTTATTAATGTTTTTATTTGTTCATGATTATTCAATTTTAAATACATTGTCCTCAAAATTGAAAATAGTCACAAAAAATGTTTAGTATTTTTGATTTTTCTAACTACTACAAATCTACCTATTATGAAAAAATTTAATTTATTAATTCTAATCTTGTTCATTTTTGTCTGGTTTAATTCAAATGCACAGGACTATCATGTAAGGGTTGCATTCATTGGCAACAGTATTACTGAAGGTGCCGGGTTGTCGGATGCAAAGAATCAAAGTTATCCGGCGGTTACAGGTCGTTTGCTTAAAGAAATTTATGGTGACACATGTATCGTGAATAATTACGGAGTATCCGGGAGAACATTGCTTAAAAAAGGAGACTTTCCAATTTGGAAAGAACCTAAGTTTACCGAGATGTGGAAATTTGCCCCGGATATTGTATTTATCCTGATGGGAACAAACGACAGTAAACCCTATAACTGGGACGACTATGGAGATGAATTTTATGAAGACTATATGTCGTTGATTGACTCGATGAAAGTCAGAAATCCAAGGGCAAAGTTCATTATAAGCTTTCCTCCTCCTGCTTATCAGGTTGTGTTTGATATCCGTAATCCGATTATTTTGAATGAAATAATTCCTCTTATCGATTCATTAAGAAATGTTACCGGATTTCCTCTTGTTGATTTTTATAACCCTCTTGTCGATAGCGTTAGCCTTTTTCCTGACTTTATTCACCCCGGAGTTGCAGGTTCTGAATTAATGGCTAAAATGGTATTCGATAAATTTGTCGAAACAGATATAGTTCATCAGATTGAAACGGGATATACTTTTGTCACTAATGTGAAGTCTGATAAAAAAGTTATACAGCCGGGTGGGGAAGTAACCATTTCGTGGACATCAATCAATGCTGATTCTGTTCTTGTTAATGGTGTTAAATGTGATGTAAACGGAAGCCTGAAAATTTATCCTAATGAAACTTCTAAGTATGCTGTTTATGCCTATGGGCAAAAAAGTATTGATTCAATGATACATACTCAGACAGTTTATATCCCTGAACTTGAAAAGATTGCTATTACTCCGAAAACAAAAACCATGGATCAATATGACAGTCTTCAGATTACCCTTAAGTTTTACGATCAGGAGAATCAACCTATAAGTACTGAAGGTATGAAAGTTGAATGGAAAGTAAAGGAAGGCGGAGGACTTTTTGCTGATCAAAAAAATGAATCAGCTACTTTTATTGCAACTGTTGCCGGGAAAACAATAGTTTCAGCTTCTGTAGGAGAAATTACTTCTGAGGCAAGGATAACTGTAAACGAAAAGGTTGGTGTTGACAGCGATCACTTAAACAGCAAAGTAAATGTATTTCCTAACCCTGTAATTGATAAGCTGAACTTTGAATTTTATAGTGACAGTAAAGAAAATATTGTTGCAAGAATAGTCGATTTAAAGGGATCTGAATGTATGAAGCAAAATTTTCAGGCTAACGGTAATATGAATAACAAATTTGAAATAAACATAAATACTTTGACCCCCGGAATATATCTTTTGGAAATTGCAGGTTCTGAAAAGCTTTATTCGGGAAGGATAGTTAAAGAATAGAAACATTTATTTTCAGCATGGAAGAGAATAATACAAATCCTGGGAAATACTTATGGGGCATTTTTTACTATGATCCAGATGATCGGCGTGTGTTTGTCCCAAAAGCTAATCGATGGATGGGCTATACTGTAAATTTTGCAAGTCCCTATTCCTGGATTGTGATACAGGGTATTATTCTCTTCTCTGTTTTGATAAATTTTATAGCTAAAAAATAGTTTAAAAGGCAGAAACCTTAAAACCTGTTGATTCCCCAAGGTTTAATGCTCCCTTCTTAAATTCAGCCCATATTTTGGTTGCTGTGGTATGTATTCCCTTTGGATTGAGTGTTACTTTATCATTGTAAGAATTTACTGCTTCAACACAAACAAAAGTCTGATAACCATCTTCAGGAAGATCGCTCATCTTTTTTGAAGTTTCATCCCAAGGATTCCAAACAACAGTAACGTTGCTTCCTGCCTTTGAAACATGTATTGCCCTCATAAACTCAGGATCAAGGACAATATATTCATCGTTGGTATCAATGTACCTTCTGTTTTCTTCTTTTGTAATTTTCAGCAGTTCTTCTTCCTGAACAAATATATCGTTACCAAATCCCTGGTAGTATTTTTTGCCCTGCAGTCCTGAAATAAAAATGTTTTCAATTCCAGAAAGGCCAAAATACGAATGTAAGGCGGCAGTATAATCAAATTTGTCATTCCCTGTATTTTCAACTGTAAGCTTAACTTCAAGCTCTTTGCCTACAATAAAGCACATTTCAGCTTTGAACTCATAAGGCCAATATTTTTTAGTAGCTTCTGATGATTCAAGTTGAAGTTTTATCGTCGTTTCACCCGTTATAGATGAAGATGTTTCGATAAGCTCCCAGTATACAAGTCTTGCAAATCCATGGGCAGGCTTTTCATTATCTTCGGCATGAGGTCCGAACCAAGGAAAACAGACAGGTATACCCCCTCTGATAGGTTTTCCGGTTTCAAAATCACTAAGCGGACTCATCCATAATAAATCGAAGGAACCATTTGGGGTATAGTTTGTGACGTGTGCACCATACAAGCATATTTCAGCATCAGCCCATTTATTGAAGACTGAAATATACACTAGATCTCCTTCGCCTTCATAAAATCCGAGTTCACCTTCAATGCTAAATTTATCTTCCAATAATTCAATGTCAATCATAACTTTCTTTTTAGAGGAAAGCAAAAATAGGATATTTTAATGAAAACACACTTAATGTTTGTCGTAAGCTGTAACAGTTGTGTTTTCTTTTCCGGAACGATCAGGTGTTGTTAGTTCGATAATTAAGGAGTTTCCATTGTTTGAAAGCTTCCATTTTTCTGTACTTTGAATTTCAAATTCACGGTCGCCCCAATGTTGTTTCGATATAGTAGAAATATCAAGTGATTTGTTTTTATCATCCCAGTTAGCTTTCGAAGTGTTCATTCCAAATTGATTTCCTATTCTCATTTCAGAACCGTCAAGTAATATTTCTTCGTAGGTAATAAAGTCTTCACCGTATTCAGAGAAGGTATATTTTTTAACAAACAAAGTGTTGAGGTCTCTGTCAATGATTAATAAAAACGGAGCAGTACTTCTTTTGTCATTCTTTTCTTTATTGAGAATCCACTTTCCTGAAAAATTAACGGACTTGAATATATCTTCTAAAGGTAGTGCAGGCAGGCCACATACTTTACGATAAGGATTAATGATGTTATGATAGGCAACATCCTCTTTACATAAAACTCTGGGGTCTTTCAGCATTGCAAGATGCTCGTCAGTCATGTTTCTTGCCATGTCTGCCCAAATCATCCAAGAAGTCCAAAGAGGCTGTTTGTCAAGTATCTGAGTGAGAGGAGGGTGACCAACTTCTCCAAGAAGGATGGGTCTTCCATCTGCCAGATTAACAAGGCTGTCGTAATAAATCTGATTGAAATCACTTCCATAAACATCAAGTGAAAGAATATCAGCATATTTATGTCCGGGATAAAAATTAGAGAAGTTTCTGGTTGGTGTGGCAGGACGGTCAACATTCCATACCCAGACAAGGTTGTTGAGTTTGTGATGATTTACTAATCTGTCGTACAATTGCCTGAAAATATCAATAGTGCTGTAGTTGCCTATACGCTCACCCCACCAAAACCAATTACCGTTCATTTCGTGATAAGGTCTCCAGAGGACAGGAACTTTTGCATCCTGAAGCTTCTTCAAATAAGAAGCAATAGTATCGACCTGTTTTGCCCAATTGTTATATATTTCAGTACCCGGAGTTAGAAGATCTTTGTACTGTTCTTCAAGCATATGTCCCTGAACGCTATTAAGCTTTCCAGGTTCTGCCTGGCCCTGAGTTCTGAATGTTATAGGTTCATTTGCTGTTGGCGGAACGGCATGCCAGCATAAATGTATAATTGATCCTTTTTGGTGTTGTCTGATAGCTTCTTTTACAATTTCTGGTCTTGAAGTATAAGCATCTTTGTCGCCATCTTTAGAGAATCCAAAGTCTGAACCCCAAATTACAGGTGTTTCCCCGTAGAAATCTCTTGCAAAACGTGTGTTCCGATCTTTGGAGTTTGGGTAATTGTGCTGCCCGGTCAAAACATATTTGCCCGAGATTTGGTAGTATAATTCAAGCAAAGCCTTTGCTTCGAACGACATGTTTGGATTAGAAGGTTCAAATCCCCACGCAGCAAGGTTAGTCATTACAGCAAATGTAATTGCTAACGAAAGCCGGAAAAATCTCTTGTATGTCCTCATAATTCAAGTTTTTACTTATAATGGATTAATTAGCTATTCAAAACAAGCAGTAAATCTGTTTTGCCAAATTTAATAATATGAGCGATTCAAAAGATGATATTTCTCTGTTTAAATCCAATCTTCTTTAATGATTTCTCCTTTTATGCTTACAATTACTGCTTTAATCGGAACATTTCTAGATGTCATCTGCCTTGCTTCTTTTACCATACTTAACAAACCACCACAGCAAGGAACTTCCATCATTAAAACAGTTATTGTATTTACTTTTGCATCATCAATGAGTGAAGCAATCTTGTTGATATATATTTCTGCCCCATGATCGAGTTTAGGACAAGCAATAACCAGGCTTTTCCCTTTTAACCATTCAGAATGAAAGTTTCCCATTGAGAATGCAGTACAGTCAGCGGCAATCAATAAGTCTGATTTTAAGAAATACTGAGCCATTGGGTTTACCAAGTGTAGCTGAACAGGCCACTGCATCAAATGTGAGCTTTGTCTTACATTGGTTTCAGCAAGTTTAATATCTTTTGGCAGGTCAAAAACTACTGTCTTAGAACCGGGACAACCACCTGTTGCACATGCAGATGCTGATTTCGGCTTGTTTTCATTTATTTCATCAATAACATCATCATAACTGAAACCTAAAGAGTTTTTATTATCCTTAAGAAAATTAATGCCTTCTTGTAAGAATGCTGTTTCATTATGGTCGTTAAGATGTTTGAGATGAGCAATCACAGTGTTTTTACCTTTACTTACCATTTCTTTAATGACTTCAGTTTCATTATAAGGTTGAGCTTCACGTTTTTCAATTGTTATTGCTCCCTCAGGACAATGACCTAAACAAGCCCCAAGTCCATCGCACATTAATTCACTTACGAGTCTTGCTTTACCATCGATTATCTGGAGTGCACCTTCATGACAGTTTGGTACACACAGACCACAACCGTTGCAAAGTTCATCATCTATTTTTACAATTTCTCTTATCATACTTTTTGTTTTTATTGCAAATCTATTACTCTGGTCTCCATAATAATGTCACATATGTTACATTTGAAGAAAAAAGATTATGGAAATATTACTGACTCATATCCTTTTGTTTTTTGGTGTAGACAAAAGTCTTGTTGATGCATGCAGCAAATAATTATTATTTTTGACAACATGATAAAATTAGTGTTTGCAACAAATAATCAGCATAAGATTACAGAAATAAGTAAGATGCTTGATGAAAACTATAAACTTGTCAGCCTGGCTGAAATAGGTTGTGACGAAGAAATACCTGAAACAGCCGATACCCTTGAAGGAAATGCTTCTATGAAGGCAAGACATATATACGAGAAATATAAAGTCAACTGTTTTGCTGATGATACAGGTTTGGAAGTTGAAGCTCTCGGAATGGCTCCGGGTGTTTATTCTGCCCGATTTGCAGGTTCCCAGCGTTCTTCCGAAGACAATATGGATAAATTACTTTCTGATCTTGATAAAATAAATAACAGAAAAGCACGTTTTAGGACTGTGATTTCATTAATAATTGATGGAAATGAAACTTTATTTGAAGGTATTGTCGATGGACAAATAACCAGAGAGAAGCATGGTGAAAGAGGTTTTGGATATGATCCTATTTTTCAGCCTGAAGGATTCAGCATAACTTTTGCTGAAATGGGTCTGAAAGAAAAGAATGAGATCAGCCACAGAGGGCGTGCTATTTCAAAATTAACCGATTTTCTAAATAAACTTGATTCCTGATGAAGCGATTTTATTTTTCAATAATAACTTTATTTTTAACATTTAACCTTTGGGCTCAACTATCACCCGGCGATTGGGATCTGCATCTTTCTATGACTTCAGCAAAAAGTGTAGTAGAAGGGAAAAATAAAATATTCTTTCTGAGCGATGCTGGTATATATTATTTCAATAAAAGTGATAATAGTATTGAAGTATTAAATAAACTTGACGGACTCAATGATTCTGACTTTCAGGGAATTTCATATAACAGCACTGTCAATTGTTTAATAGTTTCGTATAAGAACTCAAACATTGATATTATTCGTGAAGATGGATCTGTGTTTCCAATACAGGATATTCGAAGAAAAAAGATTTCAGGAGATAAACTAATTTATAATTCAACGAATAGAGACCACTTGTGCTATCTTGCCTGTGGGTTTGGAATTGTTGTTATTGATTTACTAAGGCTCGAAGTAAAAGATACATATATAATCGGTGATAACGGTTTTAACCAAGCGGTTTACGATATAGCATTTGATAATGAAAATATATATGCAGGTACTAAAGATGCCATTAAGTTTGCACCTCTGAATTCCCCGAACCTGCTCGATTATTCAAATTGGAAGAAGGTTATAAATATTTATCTTAATGAAGTAAGTTATAATATTCTTGATTATGGCTGGAACAAGTTATGGGCAGTAAACCAAATTGAAGGATGGCACGGTGGAACTACATTCAGCAGGCATGCTCCTGAATTGTGGTATCCTGAATTTCCAGAAGTAACAATTATTCATGATATTTCGCTTTCAGGCGACAAGATCGTTTATTGCTCATCAGGATCGCTGATTGTTTTTAACCAAGCCAAAGAAAAGGTTATGGAGATAACAGGATATGATAATTTGAGTTTACCTGATGTCCCTATTGACCCTGCTTGTGCAATTCTTGATGCAGAAGGATCTCTTTGGATTGCCGATAAAAATTATGGTGCGGTTAGGGTTAAGGATGGCAGCTTCACAAACTTGTCTCCCGACGGACCTAAGTCAAATATGGTTTTTTCCTTATCGTTTGCCAATGATGTACTTTGGTCTTGTGCCGGAGGAAGAACTTCTTCATGGGGCAACCTGTGGCAAAGTTTTCAGATCAATACCTTCACAGAAGGGCAGTGGAAAACTGTCGATAAACGTACAACAGATATTAATTCACGATATGCCGATGTTATTCAGGTTTTGCCTTTTCCCGGAGAAAGTGATCACTTTTATGCAGCTACATATGGTGGTGGCGGCGGGGTTATTGAATTTAAAAAAGGTGAAATCATCAACGAATATAATATTTACAACTCAACACTTAATTCAAGTGTTAGTTCAGATGATAATTATTTGAGAATAGGCGGAATGGACTTCGACTCTCAGAACAACCTATGGATATCAAATTCACAGGTAGAAAAAAATCTTCATGTTCTAAAAGCTGACGGATCATGGAAATCTTTTCTACTCCCTGAAATATCAATTAAACACTGTACAGGTCAGATTCTTGTCGATGCGAATGACAATATTTGGATGATAATCCCCCGTAACGATACTTACGGTATTTATGTAATGAGCAACGACGGTTCAAATAGAATGCACCTTAACGTCAGGAGTTATTTTTCAAACGGGATTGAGTCTCAAATTACTCCAATGAATGATGTATTTTGCATCATAGAAGATTTGGAGGGTCAAATATGGGTAGGAACATCTAACGGAATTTGTGTTTATGAATATCCTTCTGATGTTTTTACTGATTCTGATTCTGAACCGTTTTATGGCTCTCAGCCTGCTGTAAACTTTAATGACGGAATATATCATCCACTTCTTAGCACGAGTACAGTATCAGCAATTGCTGTCGACGGTGGAAATCGTAAATGGTGTGGCACCCTTAGCGACGGACTGTTTCTAATGTCGGCCGACGGGGAAGAAGAAATTGAGCATTTCACCACAGAAAATTCAAATCTTATATCTGATGTCATTACGAGTCTTGCCTATGACGGCAAAACTGGCACGTTATGGATAGGAACCCAGCAAGGTCTTGTATCGCTTAAAACAGATTCGAACAACAGCTTTGAAGATTATTCAAATGTTTATGCATATCCAAATCCTGTGAGAGAAGAGTATGATGGAGATATTTTCATTACAGGTCTTACCAAGAATTCTATTGTTAAAATAACAAGCATCAGTGGAAGGTTAGTTTATGAAACGACATCTAATGGTGGACAGGCAGTATGGAATGGCAGAGACCTAGCAGGCAACCGTGTCAGCACAGGTGTTTACCTTGCTTTTTGTTCATCAGAAGATGGTTCAAAATCGGCGGTAACAAAAATTCTTTTCATACAATGATATCCAAGTCAAGAGCTGTTGTATTGCACCATGTTAAATATTCCGAAACAAGTTTAATAGTCACCCTATATACAGAATCTTTCGGTCGCCAGTCATATATGGTCAACGGTATCAGGAGTCCAAAATCTAAACTAAAGACAGGAATACTTCAACCTTTATTCCTTCTAGAGATTGATGCATATCATAAATCAGAACGTGAAGTCCAGCTCTTAAAAGAATTTAAACTTGCTACTATATACAGTTCCATTCCGTTTGATATTGTGAAAAGTACTATATCTATGTTTATCGCTGAACTTATGTTCAAGGTTATTCGGAATGAGGAAAATGAAGAAGGGATGTTTGATTTTATCTTCAATACACTCACCTTTTTCGATTCAATGAATGTTGGTTCTGCAAATTTCCACCTTTGGTTTGCATTGAACTTGTTGGGTTATCTGGGATTACAGCCAGAAAACAATCATGATGACAGAAATGTGTGGTTTGACATTAAAAGCGGAAAATTCGTTCCCTTACGTCCAGCTAATCCAATTACTCCAGATCTTGAAGAATCCAAACAAATTTCATTGCTTTTAAGCATGAAGCACGAACAGCTATCCGGATTTTTTCTAAATGGGAATCAGCGATACAAGCTTCTCACAATTATTTCTGAATATTATCATTACCATTTCGAGGGCTTGGGAGAAATACGATCGTTGAAAGTACTTACCGAGATTTTTCATTGACACTTAAATCATTTATGTACATACAGTTGCATAAATCAAAAAAAGTTATAGTTTTACAAGTCAAATAGAAAAATGACAAGCAGTAATTACAAATACGGTTGGTGGATAAGCCCTTGGGTCAATGTTAAGCGCAGGGACTCACAATATATAATTACAATTAGTTAAGCAAATGAAGGCCATGTTGTTCGATACAGCATGGCCTTTTTTGTGGTATAAACCTAACAAATTTTAAAAAATAGAATTATGACAAAGTTGAAAAAAGTCTTCCTGACAGAAGACGAAATGCCAAGGCAATGGTATAATCTGGCGGCAGATGTTAAAACAAATCCTCCTTTAGGACCTGATGGAAACCCAATTTCTCCCGAAATGCTTGCCCCAGTTTTCCCTATGAACATTATTGAACAGGAAGTAAGCACCCAACGATGGATTGATATTCCTGAAGGGATTCTTGAAATGCTTACCATCTGGCGGCCTACGCCCCTAGTACGAGCATATGCTCTTGAAGCTGCACTCAAAACGCCGGCAAAAATATATTACAAGAATGAAAGTGTATCACCTGCTGGCAGTCATAAACCAAACACAGCCGTTGCTCAGGCATGGTACAATAAAGAATTTGGCATAAAGCGTATTACTACTGAAACCGGAGCCGGACAGTGGGGTACTGCTCTTGCTTTCGCTTGTTCTTTGCTAGGACTAGAATGTAAGGTTTTTATGGTTAAAGTAAGCTTTGACCAGAAACCTTTTCGTAAAATGGTTATGAATACTTATGGTGCGAACTGTATCGCTAGCCCAAGTATGGAAACCAACGCTGGAAGGGAAATTCTTGCTAAATACCCCGACACTCCCGGATCTTTAGGTATTGCTATTTCTGAAGCAATTGAGCAAGCCGTTACAGATCCAACAGGTCAGACTCGTTATTCATTAGGAAGCGTGCTCAACCATGTTATGCTCCACCAGACAATAATCGGTCTTGAAGTAAAAAAACAGCTTGTTAAGTTTGGCGAGAAACAACCTGATGTAGTGATTGGCTGCTGCGGTGGAGGAAGCAATTTTGCAGGAATCTCCTTCCCGTTTATTCATGATAAAATTAATGGTGCTCAGATTAAAATTTTAGGAGCTGAACCTTTCTCATGCCCTACTCTTACTAAGGCTCCTTTTGGTTATGACCATGGAGATGTTGCCAAAATGACCCCGCTGCTCCCAATGTACAGCCTTGGCCACTCTTTTATTCCAGCGCCAATCCATGCCGGCGGATTACGTTATCACGGCATGGCACCCCTCGTGAGTGCAGCCATGAAAAACGGATTAATGGAAGCGGTTGCAATTCACCAGAGTGAATGTTTTGAAGCTGGACTTTTGTTTGCAAAGACTGAAGGGATAATTCCTGCTCCTGAAACTAATCATGCTATTGCCGCAACAATTCGTGAAGCCTTAATTGCAAAAGAAGAAGGAAAGGAAAAGGTTATAGTTTTCAATCTTAGCGGACATGGGCAAATGGATCTTGTTGGTTATGAGAAATATCTTGCCGGTCAGCTTGAAGATTATGAACTACCATTGGAAGTTATAGAACGCTACCTTGCTGAAATCAGAGATTACCCAAAACCTAATTTTGTATAAAAATTTCAGGTTTATTGCCAAATATTGAAACAGTTTAAGAACATTACACTAAACCGGCTTATGTTTTTATATTTCAGTTTGGCAGAAAAAAAATAAATAATATATTTGCACCCCAGTTAAAGGTGCCATAGCTCAGTAGGTAGAGCAACGGACTGAAAATCCGTGTGTCCCCGGTTCGATTCCTGGTGGCACCACAAAAGAGGAAGCAATATGTTTCCTCTTTTTTAATTTAAAATATAAAGCTACCCAAAGAAATTATGCGTCTATATCACTAATGGTCAGTCGTTAGGTTGTTACTATGTGGCCGAATATGGGATTTTTATTCTTACTTCACTTGCAGGACAGTAGATTGGAAATTACACCCCCTTATTGAGTGTGAATAAAAAAATATTTCAATAAAAATATAACGACATATTGAGCGGATGAAACAAAGTAGGCCTATTATAGTTATGCAGGGAGTTTACAACTATTTTTCATCTATCTTTGTTTCATAAATAGATGAAGAATTTTTGGTATCCGCTCGATAATGCTGCCAAGATATATCCTTCGATAACTTCAGATGAAAACACTTGTGTTTTTAGAATAACGGCTGTTTTGAAACAGACGGTCAACATAAAGAGGTTATTTGAGGCAGTACGCTCGGCTGAACATCGCTTCCCATATTTTAAGGTGAGGCTGAGAAAAGGGTTTTTTTGGTATTATCTCGAGTCGGTCAACTTTCCAGCTTTAGTAGTGCCCGAATCAAAAGTTCCCTGCCGGAGGTTCAATAAGCGGGGCCCTTTCTTCAGGGTATTGGTAAAGAAAAATAGGATTAGCGTCGAATTCTACCATATCCTAACCGACGGTTCCGGAGCATTTGAGTTCTTCAAAACCATTATTGTTAGATATTTTGAGCTTTCAGGTACTGAAGTAGATCCTTTATTCGAATACTTAAAGCCTGATGAAAAGCCTCATGCCGAAGAGTTTGAAGATGGACACAACCGTTATTTCAACGAGGATATACCAAGTTCATCAAAACGTCCAAATGCTTTTCACCTCCCTTTCGCACTTAAAAATCCTGCAGGATATGATGTGCTGAGTGCAATAATGCCGATTGATCAACTGAAGATAAAAGCAAAAGAATACGGAGTCACTGTTACTGTATACCTTATTGCTGTCTATATGAACACCCTTCAGGAGATATTCGAGGAAAAAGGACTGCCTCGAAGATATAGGAGATATAAGAAGATAAGTATTGAGGTCCCGATCGACCTAAGAAAGAAATTTGACACTAAAACGATGAGGAACTTTTCCTTGTTTGTGATGCCTGATATTGACCTTAGTCTTGGTCATTACACTTTCGAAGAGATTATCGAAACTGTTCATCATCAGATACTTCTTGAAACCGATAAAAAACTTCTAAATAAGATTTTAGCAAGGAACGTGGGTGGAGAGCGGAAATTAATGGTTAGGAGCATACCCCTGTTTTTAAAAACATTCTTGCTGAGAACATTATACTACTCATTGGGTAGTAAGCAATATACCGGTGTACTAACAAATCTGGGGGTAAGGTCGTTCCCCCCTTCTATAAGCAAACAGTTAGAATATCTGGTACTGGTACCACCTCCTCCTGATAAGCATATTAAGATAACCTGCGGGGTGATAGGATTTGACGACAAACTTGTACTGACCTTTGGCAACACTACTAAGTCGAGGGAGCTTGAAAAAAGGTTCCTCCGTTTTATCACAGGTCAGGGTATCAATGTAAAATTAACCACTTAAATTATTAACAGATGAATATTTGTAATCATTGTGGAGTTGAACTTGACGTTGAAATGAATTATTGCCCTTTGTGTGGGCGCAAAAGTAATATTCCCCAAGTTACCGAATCGGTTAAAAAGAAGTCCTCTGATTCAGTCAATCATGAGACCAACAGTTTCGATTTCAACAGCCTTACAGTTTTTCAAAAACAAAAGATCTTCTGGGAACTTTCGGCCATTATTATTGGCTCCCTAATACTGGTCACACTCTTTATCGACCTGTTTACCAACAAGCAGATAAGCTGGTCGAAATATATAGTTACTATCGGAATGGTTCTGTTCCTAAATATCACTATGATTGTTTTTTTGCAGAAAAAACTGTTCCTGCTCCTGACTGGCTGTTTTATCAGCACCTCGCTTCTACTGGTTCTGATTGATATGTTCAACAATAATCTGGGGTGGGGACTCAGATTGGGCATTCCGATAATATTCTTCATTTTTGTCGTCCTTTTCTTCCTGATATTTTTTCTTCAGAAGTCTAAGCAGAAAGGGGTGAACATTATTGCCTACTTTTTAATTGCAATTGGCATTCTGGGATTATGTATCGATGGAATAATAAATCTGCATTCAATAGAAACCTTCCGACTTCAATGGAGCATTTACCTGCTGGTATCAGTTTTGCCTGTTGCGGGAATACTTTTTTTCATTCACTACAGAATAAAAAAGGCTACCGATTTAAAAAAATTCTTTCATATATAGGGGGATATCAAGGACCGTTGGCTAAAGCCAACGGCAAAGAATATTTCAATTACGCAGATTGCTCCGTATTACCAATATCCTTTACCGTTGGCTTCAGCCAACGGATATAACACCCTATTCCTTTATCACCCTGAAATACCTCTTATCCCCACCATTCTCAACATAAACAATATATACCCCGCTGCGGTATAAGGATATGTCGGTTTCAACGGTTTTTTTACCGTCGTAATTAAACCTGTCGAGTAGTACTCCGTCAATCCTGAATAGTTTTATCACAGTATTGTTTTCCGATAATCCGGATATTGTAATCTTATTTTTAACAGGGTTCGGATAAACTTCAATCTTTGATTTATAGCTTTCTTTTATGGCTGATCCTTCAGTGCACAAAGAGCACCTTTCAAAGCAAACCGGAGCAAGCACAATGTTTTCCTCAGG
>CAYMTR010000022.1:0-48679 GCA_964393405.1 uncultured Prolixibacteraceae bacterium | reverse complement strand
CTCAATAAATGTATCAATTCCTTTCACATAAAGTGTTCTTTCTGAATTTACTAATGAAACTGTAATTACAGATTTATCTTTAAATGATGAAGATTGCTCTGAATTGAATGATATACAATTGTATAAAATCTTGGAATTAGCTTTAGGAGCAATATATTTTAATTTTCTCGTGACATATTCTGATACCCCAAGATTGATGCTGCAATTTTTTATTGATTGGATGACAAAGAAGCCTCTGACTTTTTGGTTATATGCGCCATAATTTAATGATCGTATTCTTCCTGCGTCGTAGCCACCTATTACGACAACGCTCTTTTTAAGGGTTAGTTTGGAAAATAAAACAGGGATTAGTGAATGGTAATCGGCAAACCAAATATAGAAGACATCGTATTTCCAACCCGTAAAAAGTAAAGTAAATATTTGTACAATGAGCTGATATATAAATACGAAAGGGTTTCTTGAAATATTAAACAGATATTTGTCTACAATATACTTTTCAGATAATATTTCATAATCCTGTTTTACAAAGGAACTGTAATGAGGGTAAATAAGTAGTATTCTTTTATCCTTTTTATTCTCCATTGGATAACTATTTATGCATCAATTGAGCAAGTTCTTTTGTTAGCGATTCTCTCGAATACTTTGAATTGGTGGATATTTCTATTGGTCTGCCTGATAATTGTTCGGATATATAGCTTCTGATTTTAGTAGCTTGTTTGTAATCAAACAACTTCCCACATCCTGTTTCATTAATTATTTTGTCCAGGTCACCACCTTTGGGACCGATAGCAAGTACAGTGTTGCCAGTAGCAAGGTATTCGTAAAATTTACCTGTTACTATACCTTTATTGTTTTCAACGTTAGGGATAATGAGAAGAAGCATATTGCTTTTTAGCATATATTCTATCGCCTGGCTGTGGGGGACGTAATCTATGAATTCAACCTTAGTTTCAATATTCTTGATTTTCTCATAAATAGCACCTGCAACATTTCCAATAAATCTGACAATCAGATTGTCTTTTGAATCTTTATCGAGACTATTAACTGCTTCTATGAAACTGTCAATTTCATATTTGTCGGAAATAGTACCCGTATATGTTATAATCTTCCTTGTTTCATCATTTTCAACTTTAATCTTAAAGTCTTCTTCATCATAACCATTAGGAATAACATGAATTTTATCAGCCGAAAGTAAATCAACTTTTGAAGAAAAGATTCTTTTCAGATCTTCACTTACTGTTGTTATTATATCTGAATTGGAAATTACCTTTCTCTCGTAGTTACGGTCAATTGCAACTGCTACCTTGGTGTGGTTGAACTGATTATAGTAGTATATATCTGTCCATGGATCCCTTAAATCGGCTATCCATTTTATTTTGTGCTTTCTTTTAAGTTTTAGCCCGATTAATTGGGTTGAATGAGGCGGACTAGTAGTAACAACTGTATCTATGTCGTATGTTTTAATCAGCTCAGATGCTTTCCTATATGCATATTTTATCCAACCCCTTCTTGGATCAGGAATAAATATATTGCCCCTGATAAACTTAGCTATATTTTGAATTATGCTTTTCTTATTTTCATTTGAAAAGCCGCCATAAGGGATATTATTCTTAGAAATTTTCTTGTAAAATGAATAAAATTCCCTACTCTTTGTCCTGAAAACTTTTAACTCCGGATTTATTTCTTTTTCAAGGCTTTCATCTATTTGTGGGTATGATGAAAATGCCGGATCAACAGTAAGTATTATTGGCTCCCAGCCATTTTCAGGAAGATATTTAGAGAATTTCAGCCACCTTTGAACTCCTGCTCCTCCACTAGGCGGCCAGTAATATGTTATTATGAGGACTTTCTTGAGTTTAGGTGTAAACATGTTCGTTTAACTATTTCTTTTTTGACAAAAATAATACTCTTTACTAATTAACCGTTATTTTTGTGTGTTCATAAAAACGATATGCAATTTTGTGATTTAAACAGACAATACGATTTATATAAAGAAGAAATCGACAAGGCTATAAGTTCTGTTATCGGTTCTTCTTCTTTTATAAACGGTAAGGATATTGTTCTTCTTGAAGAAGAATTATCAGCTTATACAGGAGCAAAACATTCAATTTGTTGCAGCTCAGGTACCGACGCACTGATGCTGGCTATGATGTCTCTTGATGTGATGCCCGGTGACGAAGTAATTTGCCCGGCTTTCAGCTTTTTTGCATCTGCTTCAATGATTAGCTTTCTTAAAGCTACACCGGTATTTGTTGATGTTTCTCCTTTGGATTTCAATATTGATGTTACAAAAATTGAAGAGAAAATAACACCGCGTACAAAAGGTATTATTGCGGTTTCCCTCTTCGGACAATGTGCCGATATGGATTCAATAAATGAAATTGCTCAGAATTATGGTCTTTGGGTAATTGAAGATGCTGCACAGTCTTTTGGGGCTACTTATTTTGGTAAAAAGTCGTGCAACCTATCGGAAGTTGCTGTAACAAGTTTCTTTCCTGCCAAGCCATTAGGATGTTATGGAGACGGAGGCGCAATTTTTACCGGAGATGATGCTCTTGCTTCTAAACTGAAAATGTTGCGATCTCATGGTCAATCGGCCCGATACTATCATGATATGGTGGGTGTTAATGGGAGGATCGATACTCTTCAGGCGGCTATTCTAAGGGTAAAGTTGAAACATCTTGATGATGAATTGAAAAACAGACAAGCTGCAGCTGAACTGTATTCAAGTTTGCTCGGTGAATATGTGATGTTACCCGAAATTGGCGAAAATAATACAAGTGTCTGGGCCCAATATACTATCAGTATTGCTAACAGGGATAACCTTAGAACAAAATTACAGGAAGCCGGCATACCTACAGCAGTTCATTATCCATTGATACTTCCTGCTCAAAATGCTTTTTCTGATTTACCTTCTTTCGGCGAAAGGTTTCAAGTTTCTGAATTACTTTCCGGAACCGTACTTTCATTGCCAATGCATGGGTTGATTAATGAAGAAGAAGTTAAATTTGTTGCTCAATCAATAATTCGTATTATAAATGAGTGATCCCGGAATTTATTATTCACACGAAACTGCAATAATTGATGATGGTGCAGAAATTGGCAATGGAACTAAAATTTGGCATTTCTCTCATGTGATGGGTGGAGCTAAAATAGGGGATAATTGCTCGTTGGGACAGAATGTGTATGTTGGAAGTAAGGCTGTTATCGGGAATAACGTCAAAATTCAAAACAATGTCAGTGTCTACGATTCTGTAGAAATAGATGATGATGTTTTTTGTGGTCCCAGTTGTGTTTTTACCAACGTGATTAACCCAAGAGCTACTGTTGTCAGGAAAAATGAATACAAGGTTACGAAGGTTGAGAAGGGCGTTTCTATTGGTGCTAACGCTACTATCGTCTGTGGAATTACTCTTGGCAGATATTCTTTCATTGGTGCCGGGGCTGTTGTTACTAAAGATGTAAAACCTTTTGCATTAATGACCGGAGTGCCTGCAACCCAAAAAGGATGGGTTAGCCGAAGCGGGAATGTATTAAAAGATGATTTGATTTGCCCTGAAACCGGGGAAATATATACTATTGTAAATGGTAACCTAATACTGAAAAATGAATAACAAGGATCAGATATTAAATAAGTTGGAAAACAATGAACTTGTAATTGGTATCATTGGCTTAGGTTATGTAGGACTTCCTCTTGCAGTGTTGTTTGCCGGCAAAGGACTAAAGGTTATTGGTTTTGAGAAATCTGTTTCTAAAACCGATAAAATCAATAGAGCAGAGAATTACATTAGCGATATTGAATCTTCAAAATTAGAAGATGTTGTTAAGAATGGAAGTTTGAGAGCGACTACTGATTTTTCTGAATTGAAAAAAACTGATGCTATAATTATCTGCGTTCCTACCCCGCTTGACCGTTACAAAAAACCGGACACTTCTTTTATTGAAGCATCATGTATAGATATTGGAAGGAACATGAAACCCGGATCTTTAATTAGTCTTGAAAGCACAACTTATCCAACTACAACTGAGGATTTTATGCTTCCTATTATTGAAAGGGAATCGGGATTAAAACATGGTGCTGATTTCTGGCTTGCTTTCTCTCCGGAAAGAGTAGATCCTGGGAATGAAATGTTTAATACTCAGAATACTCCTAAAGTTATTGGAGCATTAGACGAGGATGGCCTTGAAATTGGAAAAGCAATTTATTCAAGAGCAATCGACAAAATACATCCCGTTAGTTCACCTCGTGTGGCTGAGATGGTTAAGATTCTTGAAAATACATACAGATTGGTCAATATAAGCTTGATTAATGAACTTGCTTTATTAAGTGGCAAAATGGGTATCGATATATGGGAAGTTATTGAGGCTGCAAAAACTAAACCTTTCGGATTTCAGGCTTTTTATCCGGGACCCGGAATTGGCGGGCACTGTATTCCGTTAGATCCATTTTATCTTGAATATATTGCCAAAAAATACAACTTTGATTTATCGATGATTCACACTGCCGGGCACATAGATATGATGATGCCTCACAGGATGACAATAAAGATAACTTCTGCTTTGAACAGGCAAAAGAAATCAATAAACGGCAGTAAGATATTATTTTTAGGGGTTGCCTATAAACCTAATATTGACGATGCAAGAGAATCGCCTGCTTTAAAAATAATCGATGAAGTGATAAGCAAAGGAGGTGAAGTTTCTTATTGTGATCCTTTTATTAATGAGATAGTTACTCCTTGTAACAATAAACTTCAGTCTTCCGGTTATTCTGCAGAGACTTTAAAAGACTCTGACTGTGTTATTATTACCACGAATCATAAATTATTTGATCCTGACTTCATTGCGTCAAATTCAAAAATGATTGTTGATTTAAGAAATCTTATCAGTAAATCATCCGATAAAATATACAAATTATAAAATCCAAATCTTAAAATACTGTAATGAAGAATTTTGCATTGATTGGGGCAGCAGGTTTTGTTGCTGAGAGACATTTAAGAGCTATAAAAGAAACCGGAAATAAATTGTTGGTCGCTTCTGATAAATTTGACGTAATGGGGAAGATGGATAGTTACTTCCCTGAGGCCGATTTTTTTACTGACTTCGAAGGATTTGATTCTTTTGTTTGTAAACAGCAAATGACCTCATCCCCAATTGAGTATTGCAGTATTTGCTCTCCTAATTACTTACACCGTTCACACATTGAATTTGCTTTAAACCATAGAGCAAATGCAATTTGTGAAAAACCCTTGGTTTTATATCCTGAAGATGTTGATGCTATCGAAACTCTTGAAAGAATTTCAGGCAAAAAGGTCTACAATATATTACAACTTAGGCATCATAAAGTTATTTCTGATCTTCACGAAAAGATAAAGAACGAACCTAAAGACAAAATATATGACATTGATTTGACTTATGTAACTTCCAGAGGTAAGTGGTATTTTAAAAGCTGGAAGGGTGAGATATTAAAATCAGGTGGCGTTACAGCTAACATTGGAATACACTTCTTCGATATGCTAATATGGATATTTGGGGAAGTAAAGCAAAATATTGTAAATATTTATGAGCCTGACAAAGCATCGGGAATTCTTGAATTGGAAAGGGCAAGAGTAAGATGGTATCTTAGTCTCGATTATAATGATGTTCCCGAGAATGCAAGGCTAAATGGTTCAAGAACATACAGACAAATAACTATAGGAAATGAAGCTTTTGAGTTTAGTGAAGGGTTCACAAACCTTCATACTGCTACTTATCAAAACATACTTGAAGGAGGTGGTTTTGGCATTCAGGATGCTAAACCATGCATATTATTGACTCACCAAATTAGGAATTCAAAACCCGTAGGTTTAAAGGGGGATTATCATCCTTTTTTGTTGAAATAAATTATTCCTCCGGGATTAAAGTATTGAGCTTATCGTAGATTTTATCTGATTTGTCTAGAAGGTCAACAATTATCTTATTAAAATGAGCTCTAATTATTTTCGGATTGTCTTTACCGTCAGGGTGATTCGCTCTGCCAATCAATTCGTTATGCATTGTTGCAATTTCGGTAATGATGTCAAGAACTTTCTGTTTGTTCTTTTCTTCAGTAATTTCTGAAACTTCTAATGCATCCATGAGTAAGTTTTCAGTCAGATATCTGATATCTTTCTTTGTATCCCTAATTGTTGCCATGTTTATAAATTTTAATGATTTCTAAATTATGGTTTAGGTTTATCACCTTCACCTTCTAATATACTCTTTTTTATTGATTTACCCTGTTCAATTATCCAATTTTCTTTGAATTCCCAATTTGACTTTACTTTCAATAACTTGGGAAAATAATACACCGGCTCAGGTTGTCTGTTTTCAGTAAATCTCCCCGGATCCCATTGTTTATTGTTATTTTTATCTTCAATCAACTTGACAATGTATTTATCAGGCTTCAGAAAATTGAAATTAATTGACCTTTTGAGACTGTCCAATTGTACGGAAGTGATTAAATCTTCTTTCTTCCCGCTTTTTAAAAGCTGTAATTCTCCTTCCCCCGTGAAACCTTGAATATCAATTGTGAACGAGCCATAATAATCAGCCTTCCTTGTCGAAAATTTAGTCTTGAATCCAATATTACTTAATCCGGTTAATGTTTTAACTACCGATGTATCCATAGAAATAACATATTTCGCTTCGTCAGACGGGGTATAGAGGATTGAGTATTTTCTTAAAGACCCCTGACTTCTAACGAGATTAAAATTCACAGGTCTAGAAACAGAGTCGTTCACTATTTCTTCAAAAATGATTAACTCTTTTCTTAAGCTATCGATAGGACTTGGAGCTTCAAGAATGATGTTGTTGTTAAGCTCAAAATTAGTGCTTGTCAGGTTAGTTGAAAAACTAAAGTATCCATCCATGCTTTTAACTTCTTTAGCTTTTTCTTTTACCTTCTTATCTTCTCTCCAAATCATCTTTAGAGTATCATTCTTAGGAATGATTTCTCCTGTAGAATCAGCTATAGGGTACACTATCTTCATTAATATTGTATCCTTCAATGCAAACAGTGAATCTGTTATCCAAATATTTACAGTGTCTTTTCCTGAATTGGTTTCAATATATTTGTAATCATTTTCGCGACTGATATTAAGCAACTGCACCTGAACTGCACGGGTAAGCTTTTCACTGAAAGAAACTACACATTTATCTTTTGAAGTTCTTTTGTTTGAAGAAATGTATTGATCATATTCATCCTCAGTAAATAGTAATAGATTCAGATCAAGTGGAGAAAATTCAGTATGGCCTACTGACACGAAAGTATCATTTTCATTAATGATTGTGTCAGGGTGTAATACAAACTCAGCTTTAGGAGAAATCATAGAATCGATAAATGCAATCGGTTCGCTCTTTTGGGAAAAAGTGAGGGTATTATCATTGTCTGTCAACCCGTATAATTTGAAATTCCCACTGGGTAGATTGTTGAATAAAAAGAAACCCTCCTTATCAGTTTTAGCAACAAAATCAGGAACTTTTTTCATGAACAATGAATCATCATCAGATGAGTAAATTACTGCCCAACAATTTTCAACTGGTTCAAGCGTAAAAGCATTTAAAATATATCCCCCAACCTGCAATGTATCAATAGTTTCAGAAGTAGAGAAAACAAGTCTTAAGTCTTTATGAATATTCCCTTCTGTGTAGTCTTTAATTCCGTCCTTTAAATCGACCGAGTATGTCCTGTCAGCTGTAAAGGGATTTTCAGGCTTGATGACTACAGATTTTCCCTGAGTTCTTATTACAGGTTTTTTGTCGAGCGGTGGAGAAAAAACAATCTTTTCATTCAGTTTATCGAGTGTGATATATTCGTTGAAAGAAATTACAATTTCATTTCCTTTAAAATTCGTCTGATAAAAAGTAGGAGTGCTTGAGACAATAATTGGTGGTATACTGTCGCGAGGGCCACCCTGAGGACCTATACCCTGATTGGCGCATGAACCCATAAAAATAAGCCAAGCTCCAAGTGAAAGGATGACAGCTAAGAATAAAAAAGAATTGTGCAAGCACGGTTTTTTCATTGACATATATTTTAGAAGTACTCGTCGTAATCAGATTTTGATCTGTCTATGTCAGTTTTAGCGCCACCACAGTCTAAATCAATGTTGAAATTATCAGGAGCTTCGAATATGAAATTCTCGTTATAGTTAAGAGAGTCATCAGCAAAAACCTTCTTAAAGAACCTTCCGAAAATTGGTAAAGCCATATTTGAACCCTGACCTCTGGTCAAATCTTCGAAGTGTATACTTCTGTAATTTGCACCTGTCCATACACCTGCAACAAGTTCGGGAGTAAAACCTACGAACCATCCATCACTTTGGTTTTGTGTAGTACCTGTTTTTCCTGCAAATGGAGTTTTAAATCCACCGTATTCCTTGAAAGTTTCGTACGTAGACATTAGTCTCGACCCTGAACCTTCGTTAACTACGTTTTGCAGGAGGTTAACCATTAGGTATGCTGTTTCTTCATCGAGTGCGTCCCTTCTAATCGTTTGGAAATTTGAAATGATATTACCATGCTTATCTTCAATTTTTGAAACTATAATTGGTTTTGAATATACCCCTTTGTTGGCGTAAACAGCATAGGCTGCGACCATTTCCCAGAGAGTAATTTCAGCAGTACCAAGAAACATTGAAGGAACGGCGGGCACATCGCTATAAATTCCAAGTTGCCTCATAACGTCAACCATCGCCTGAGGTTCATATCTTTTCATTATCCACGCAGAAACTTGGTTTACAGAATTAGCCAATCCCCATCTTAAAGAAACCATTTGGCCATCCTTGTCGGTTTTTCCTGCATTTTTCGCCGTCCAGGTTGTTCCATCTCCCAAAATGAAAGTCTGTTCAACATTAGGAACTTGTTTACACGGAGTCAACCCGTTTTGCATTGCCAGTGTATAAAGAAAAGGTTTGCAAGTAGAACCAACCTGACGTTTAAAAGTAGAAGAGTGGACCATATCAATTTCAGTGAACCCATAAGCCGATCCTCCAACCCATGCTTTAACTTCACCATTTCTGGGATCCATAGCCATAAAAGATGAACTTAAGTGTTTCAAATAATACTTTATAGAATCCATTGGAGTCATGATAGTATCTTTGTAACCATCCCAGGTATAAATGTTTAGTTCTGTAAGTTTGTTAAATTCTTTAAGTATTTCCTCTTTTGTTAGTCCATTACCTTTATAATTCTTATATCTTTCACTTCGGCTTATTTCACTCCATAAAACATTTCTAACTTCTTCATCAGTTAGGTCGTTTGAGAAAGGAGTATTTTTAAAACCACGCACATGTTTGTCGAACTGAGGTTGAAGAAGTCTTAGATTTCTCTCAACAGATTGTTCAGCATGTTCCTGCATCCTATAATTAATTGTAGAATGAATAATGAGTCCGTCTTTGTATAGATCCCATTGTTCACCATCAGGCTTAAGGTTTTTATTACACCATCCATATAAAGGGTCAGTAGCCCAAGCTGTTGAGTCCTCCTTATATTTTTGAATAGAACGGGGACCATTTCCATATTCTTGGCGTTCAGGTTTCTTAGCAATCATTGTTTTTTCGAGGTACTTTCTATAGAAAGGAGCAATTCCTCTCTTAAGTTCATCTCTCTGGAAATCAATATTTAAAGGAAGGTGCTTTAAAGAATCGTATTCACTTTTAGCGAGATAATGATTTTTCACCATCTGTTTGAGTACAACATTTCTTCTTTGAAGCGCTCTCTCTTCAAATCGGGTTGGGTTATACAAGAAAGGATTCTTAAGCATTCCAACCAGCAAGGCAGCCTGCTCAATTTTAAGTTTGTCGGGCGATGAATTAAAGTAAGTTTTAGAAGCTACATCAACCCCGAATGCGTCGTAAATAAACTCAAACTTATTGAGGTACATTGTAAGTATTTCTTCTTTAGTGTAACTCCTTTCAAGTTTGACAGCAATGACCCATTCGCGAAGCTTTCGGATTACAAGTTTAATCCCGGAATTGCTTTCCCGTGGGAATAAAAGTTTGGCCAACTGTTGACTGATAGTACTACCACCTCCAGAGCTGGTATTACCTGTAAGAATACCTTTTACAACTCGGACTAAACCTTTGAGGTCGATACCCGGGTGTTTATAGAAACGTTCATCCTCGGTAGCAATCAAGGCTTTAACAAGGTAAGGACTAAGGTCTTTGTAATCAACAAGTGTTCGATTTTCATTCTTGAAGAATTTTCCGAGAACCAGTTTATCTGAAGAAATTATTTGAGAAGCAACAAAGCTTTTAGGATTTTCAAGTTCTTCAAAGGTTGGCATAAAACCCAATGTTCCTGAGGCTATCAGCCAGAAAAAGGTAAAAGTAAAAACAACAACTGCAACAGCTGAAAACCAGAGCAATCTGATTATTGAAGTAGGATTTCTTTTTAGCTTCATCGTAAAAAATGTTTGTGCAAATATAACTATTTTACATTGTGCTGATTTAAATATTCAGTCAGTTCAGATTGTCATTACTTGAAATGAACGACCATCGATATCTGTCAACAAAGATTTAAAGAGGTATTAAAAAGTGAGCAACTTGCCACCAAAGTCGTACCAAAGTCGTAGTTTCTCCCATTACAATGGGAGAAACTACGACTTTGCTGGCTCTTTGCCCTGTAATTGATAACACACAAATATTAATTTGCACTATATATAAATATTTATACTCTTTCAAACAAAATAGTGCAATCTATTATTGTGCTGAAAACTAATTAAATGACATTTTTTTTCAAAATGAGTTTCATAAATATTTTGAACATAGCTTTCTAATTTCTTTAATTTGCAGATTATTTTTAAAAACAGGATTGCATCTTTGTTGAAAAGAGGTGTAGATTATTGTATTAAAAAGTATTATAAAATCTGCTGAAATGCAGAACAATTTTTCTATGGTAGAAAATTTAGTGATAGTTGAGTCTCCCGCGAAAGCAAAGACAATAGAGAAGTTCTTAGGCAAGGATTTTCAAGTTAAGTCCAGTTTTGGACATGTTCGAGATCTTGATAAAAAAGAGTTTGGTATTGACATCGAAAATAATTTCAATCCCAGATATATAATATCAGAAGACAAAAAAACTTTAGTCAAGGAACTTAAAGCATTAGCGAGTGAGGCAAAGACTGTTTGGCTCGCATCTGACGAGGACCGTGAAGGGGAAGCAATTGCCTGGCATCTGAAGGAAGTATTGGAACTTAAAGATGAAAAAACTAAGAGGATTGTTTTTCATGAGATTACGAAAAACGCGATTCAAGAAGCGATTAAGAATCCCCGAAATATCAATGTTGATTTAGTTAATGCACAACAGGCCAGGAGGGTACTCGATAGATTAGTTGGTTTTGAAGTATCTCCGGTCCTATGGAAAAAGGTTAAGCCTCAATTGTCGGCAGGCAGAGTACAGTCGGTGGCGGTAAGACTGATTGTTGAAAGAGAAAGGGAGATAAATGCATTCGTTTCTACTTCGGCATTCAGGATAAATGCAATATTTATCTTCAAAGATGATAACGGAAAGGCCTACGAGATAAAAGCTGAGTTATCGAAAAGATTTGAGAATAAAGACGATGCTCAGAAATTTCTTGAAAAATGCAAAGTAGCATCTTTTAAGGTTGAAGATATACTAACCAAGCCTACAAAGAGATCGCCTGCACCACCTTTTACTACTTCCACCTTACAACAGGAAGCAAGCCGAAAGCTTGGATTTTCAGTATCTCAGACCATGTCGGTTGCACAAAAGTTATATGAAGCCGGTAAGATCACATATATGCGTACCGACTCTGTCAACCTATCATCGTTAGCATTAAATACTGCAAAAGAAAAGATCATAAATCTTTACGGAGAAAAGTATTCAAAGGTACGTCAGTTTAAAACATCTTCGAAAGGAGCACAAGAGGCTCACGAAGCCATACGGCCAACATATATTGATAAAGATACAGTTACAGGAACCAAGCAGGAGCAAAATTTATATGATTTGATCTGGAAACGGACAATTGCTTCGCAAATGAGTGATGCATCGCTGGAAAAGACTACAATAACAATAGGTATTTCCAATGCGAATGAAAACTTTGTAGCTACAGGAGAAATAATTCTTTTCGATGGTTTCTTGAAAGTTTATATTGAATCGTCGGATGATGATGATGAAAAGAACAATGGTGATGTAATTTTGCCTCCGATTAAAGTCAATGACCCTTTAGTGAGGGATGTTATTACAGCTGCACAAAGATTTACCCAAAAACCATACAGATATACTGAAGCAAGTTTGGTGAAGAAACTTGAAGAACAAGGTATTGGTCGACCATCGACATACGCACCTATTATTACAACTATTCAGAACAGAGGATACGTAACAAGAGAAGACAGGGCGGGCAACGAAAGAGAATTTGTTACAATAACTTTAAAGTCAGATAAGATTTCTGAAAATGTAAAAACAGAAACTTATGGTTACGAAAAATCAAAGCTTTTTCCTACAGACATAGGCATGGTTGTGACTGATTTTCTTCTTAAAAACTTTGATTCAGTTATGGATTACAGTTTTACGGCTAAAGTTGAAGAGCAGTTTGACGAAATAGCAGAAGGAAAGTGTGTCTGGAACAATATGATAGGTAATTTTTACAAACCATTTCATAAATTAATTGAAGATTCGCTGCAGGTTTCAGAGAAAGCAAATGGGGAGAGAGTTTTAGGAATTGACCCTGCGACCGGCAAACAGGTTTCAGTAAAAATTGGAAGGTATGGGCCATTAGTGCAGTTAGGGGAGACGACAGATGGTGAAAGCGGCGAAAAACCAAAGTTTGCTAGTATATTAAACGGTCAGCATATAGAAACAATAACGATTGAGCAAGCATTAGATTTGTTTAAACTACCAAGGGAAGTTGGTGATTACGAAGATAAAAAAGTTAGTGTTGCAATTGGCAGGTTTGGACCATACATAAAACATGACAATAAATTTATCTCATTAGAGAAGACAGATGATCCTTTAACTTTACTAATTGACAGGGCAATCGAATTAATTGAAAAGAAGAGGGAAAAGGAAAAAAATTCTACGGTAAAGACTTTTGAATCAGAGCCTGATTTAAAGATATTGAACGGGAGGTTTGGTATTTACATTTCATACAAAAAAGCCAACTATAAAATTCCCAAGAGTGTAAAAGCTGAAGAATTGACGCTTGAGGAGTGTATGGAAATAATAGAAAAAAGCTCAAAAACGACTAAAAAGTCCAGACCCGGCAAAAAGAAATAGACTGGTGAAGAACAATATTGAAGAAATATTAAATTTTTTTGATCCTATTGAGGTAGAAGACTTTACCGACAAGACTTACTTTGAAGATAAGGCTTCTTTCGGGAATAATATCATAATAAACTTCAAAGACAGGCCGATATTGGCAAGCGACCGTTTTGAATCAGCCTTTATTTTTATTGATCAGGAAAAGCAAGTAGGAGAACACAAGGAGACTACATGTCAAAGAATTAGGGAAGAAATATATAAGCTGAAGAAAGTAGCATCTAAAGTAAGGATAGCAGATTTAGGGAATCTTAGGTGTGGTAAGAATTTCAGTGAAACGATATTTTCATTACAGGAATCAACGGCACTATTATTAAAAAACAAAGTCAATCTGATAATAATAGGAGGGTCTCATGCACTTACAATTGGAGCTTATAGGGGGATAAAGGAATTTGAAAACGATATAAACTTGGTGAGTATAGATTCAAGGATTGACTTAAGTTTTGACGAAAGGCCGATAGAAGAATCATTTTTAGACACAATAATTGAAAAAGAAGCATCATCTTTATACAATATTGCTTGTATAGGATATCAATCATATTTTGTTGATCAGCGTCAATTAGGTAAGCTGAGTGAAATGTATTTTGAAGAGTACCGATTAGGCAAAGTAAGGGAGAATATTGGTGATATTGAGCCTATACTTCGTGATGCCGACATAGTGAGTTTTGACATGAGTTCAATAAGAATGAGTGATTCTCCGGGTTGCAGGCATTCTTCGCCAAATGGATTTTATGGAGAGGAAGCATGTCAATTGTCGAGATATGCCGGTTTGAGTGACAGGTTAAGGATATTTGGGATATTTGAGGCCGATTCGGGATTAGAAAATAAAAATCGTCAGACGACGAAGCTTTCAGCCCAGATAATATGGTATTATTTAGAAGGTTATATAAACAGGAAGCATGATTATCCGCAAGCTTCACTTGAAGAGTACACAAAATATATTGTTGAGATAGACGAAATTGGATTTCCTATCGTTTTTTATAAAAGTAATAAATCAAAGAGGTGGTGGATTGAAATTGAAAATCCCCATTCAGGGAGTGACGACAGGTTAAAAGTAGTTGTTTCATGTCATGAAAATGATTACATTAAGGCCTGTAATAATGAAATTCCTGAAAAATGGTGGAATAATTTTAAAAAATTAAGATAAACATTGCTAAGTTTAATTAAAATTTAAATTGAATATCTTATTTTTGTTCTACATCGACCTGCTTTGAAAGAGAAGGAAGCTTGTATGAAAAAAAAATTTTCTTTTTTTCTTTTGTTAATTTTGGTAAATTTAGCAGCTGAAGCACAGCAAGAACCGGTGTTTAGTAATTACATGTTTGCAAGAACAGTTACAAACCCGGCTTTTGCAGGTTCAGAAAAGACAATAAATGCGTTATTTAGTCACCGGATAATGTTTGCAGGAATAGAGGGAAATCCGGTTACATCAGTGTTTGGAGTGGATGCTCCTTTTGAAATATTTGGTTTAAGAAGTGGTTTTGGTTTGTTGGTAATGAATGATCAGTTAGGCTTTCAGGAAGATGTTAGTATTGACATGACCTATTCGTATCATCATACTTTAAAAACTGGAAAGCTTGGTATAGGAATTAAATGTGGATTTAATAACTACAGTATAGATCCGACAGAAGAGTGGATTTATCCTGATAAGACGGGGGGTGCAGGTGATCCTCAGGTTGCAGAAGCCGGGTTTTCAACTATGGTATTTGGGATAAATGTTGGTGCATATTATGAAACATCTAAATATTATATTGGATTTTCTGCATCAAAATTAAACAGAGGTGTTATATTTGATCCCGAAGATGTAGAAAGAAATGTAATGAGTTACTATGTACCACATTACTATTTAACAGGAGCATACAATATTGCGTTGCCCGATCCGTTATTTGATTTGCAACCGACATTTGTATTGCGTAGTGATCTGGCATCATATATGCTTGATCTTAATGGGACTATATTTTACAAGCAGAAGTACCGTGCTGGTTTTGGATTAAGGGTATCGCCGAGGAATATAGCCGCATTTACATTATTAGGAGGAGTTGAGCTAATGAGTGGGTTAAATATTGGTTATGCGTTGGATATTAATACGAGTTATATGATTTTTAATTCAGCGACTTCACATGAAGTTATTGTAACCTATTCATTTAATGTTGATACTAAACGTGACAAGAAATATAAAAGTGTCAGGTACTTATAAGATCTGAATTTTAGTGATATGAAAAGATATAAATTGATTATTTCACTGTTGATCATAGTAATGATCTCAAGTTGCACACAGTCGGGAGAGAGTGGTGAACTTATTGGGACAGGATCAAGAGGAAGTTGGTTTGAACCTGTTCCTTATGGAATGACGTTCGTACGAAGAGGTTCGATAAGAATTGGACCTAGCGATCAGGATCCTACAGGAGATATTAATCCGACAAAAACGATTTCTATTGATGCCTTCTGGATGGATGACACAGAAGTTACAAATAATGAATACCGCCAGTTTGTTAATTGGGTAAGGGATTCAATGGCACTTCAGTTGTTATATAATGCAGATCCGTCACCACAATCGCCATATGCACTATTCGATGAAAACGACCAATTTGTATCATATGATCATAAAGCTAAAATAGACTGGTTTGATACTACGAACCTTGAACCTTTATTTATTCCTATAAATGAGAGGTTTTTTGGCAGGAGGGAAATTGATGCGAGGAAATTATTCTTTGAATATGCATGGATTGATTTTCAGAAAGCTGCACAGCGTTCAAACAGTTACAACTACGAAACTCAAAGTTACGGTGGTGGCATAAAAGACCGCTCCGATTTTATTGTAAGAGAAAGGGTAAATGTATATCCTGATACCCTTTGCTGGATTAGAGATTTTACTTATTCATATAACGAACCATGGACCAGTAAGTATTTCTGGCATCCTGGTTTTGATGAGTATCCATTGGTAGGTGTATCTTGGGAACAGGCAACAGCTTTCTGTCAGTGGCGTACTAAAATGCAAAATGATTTCTTTGCAGGTAATGGAGAGGCAACAGTTCAGGACTACAGACTTCCATCTGAACATGAATGGGAATTTGCTGCAAGGGGAGGCCTACAAAACTCGATGTATCCCTGGGGAGGTTATTATTCAAGGAATCAGCTTGGTGAATTTATGGCAAATTACAAACCTATGCGTGGTAACTATATTGAGGATGGTGGATTGGCAACGATGAAGGTAGCAAGTTATCCTCCTAATGATTTTGGTTTATATGATATGGCTGGTAACGTTGCAGAGTGGACAATCGATGCATACGATGAATTATCATTGGCTATGGTAAACGAACTAAATCCTGTAAACAAATACAACGCTGATTATAATGATCCTCCGGCCTTAAAACGTAAAGTAATACGTGGGGGTTCGTGGAAAGATATTGGATTATATATTCAGACATCAAAGAGGACATATGAATACCTTGATTCAGCTAAATGTTTTATTGGGTTCAGGTGTGTTCGTTCATCATTTGGAAACGATTTCTAGAAAAAAAACAAATATTTTAAAATTGAAGATATGAATTTTGGGGACTTCTTACATTCAAAAAGGTGGAGACTGATTCAAAACTATATTTATAGTTGGGGAGCTTCGGTGGTGTTGATTGGTGCGCTTTTTAAACTTGAACATCTTCCTTATGCAGGTACTCTGTTAGGGGTAGGTATGTCTATAGAAGCAATAATATTCTTCGTATCTGCTTTTGAACCTCTTATGGAGATGCCGGATTGGAAAAAGGTATATCCGCAAATGCGTACAGGTGAAGAAACTATTAAAGAATTAGAAAATTACCAAGTTCTTGATCAAAAGTATCCATGGTCTGGTGGAGGTTCAGGAGGAGGAACCGATAGTGGAACTACGATAAAAGGTATTTCTGATGATAAGCTTAAGAAACTAAATGACAGTTTTGATAGGTTATCTAAAACAGCTGAGGATTTGAATGACATTACCAGTGCTACTGTTGCTACAAATAAATTTGTTAAGAATCTTGATGAAGCAGCAAGTTCAATTGGTAAAGTTGTTGACGCAAACGGTTTGGTTTCAAAAGAGATGGGTGAAAGCGTAAAAGGCATCACTGAATCATACAAATCTGCTGCTAAAAACTTGATGGATTCGAGCAATAAAGCTGCTGAAGAAATTAAATTAAGTGTAGGTGATTTGTCTACTTCAATAAAACAAACATCAACAGGGTTTAAAGCAACAGGCGATAAATTCTCTGCAGAACTGGAAAAAACAGGAAGTGAGTTTACGAAACAGATGAATACTTCTTCAGGAGAACTAGCAGAATCATACAAGAGTCTGGCCAAGTCTATTTCTGGAGGATATAAAGATTTAGAAAAGAGTTCAGTTGGCTATAAAGACAACATCGAAAAGATAAATAAGAATCTGTCGTTGTTGAATTCAGCATACGAGTTGCACTTAAAAGGTGCAGGTAAAGTTGATGAAATGGTTAAACAGTACTCAAATAATGTAGGTGAGATTGGGAAATTGCTTAGTTCTTCTGTAGAAGAGACTAAGAAGTTCAATGAAAATACTAAAGAGATTAACGAAAACATTCAGGCATTGAATAAGATTTATGGTAAAATGCTTGGAGCTCTGAACAGTAAAAAGTAACCGGGAAAGTATATGGGAACCAAGAATTGTCCGGAAACCCCGAGGCAGAAAATGATAAACATGATGTATCTGGTGCTGACGGCTATGTTAGCATTGAATGTATCTAAGGAAATCCTGAATGCTTTTAAGATTGTAGATACCAGTTTGTTGAAAACTTATACCAGTTTTAACAATAAGAATGCATCATTAGTGGGAGATTTTGACCGGGCTTATGAGTTGAACAAGGAAAAAGTCGGAAAATGGAGAGATCTTGCAAGGGACGTTCAGAATGAGACCGATGACCTTATAAACTATATTCTTGAGACCAAAGAATTGTTAGCAGAAAAGTCAGGTGCTTATATAAAGGAGCCTAATGAAAAGATAGGTGTTGAAGATGCATTTATAGTAGGACTTAAGAAAGATACAATAATCATAAAGAGTCAGGAAGATTTGAACGCCTCTCCGGAAATAATGCTTACAAAAGGTAGAGGAAAAGAGTTACAGGATAAGGTTAATCAGTACAAGCAAAGAATTGCAGAAATGGTTGATAGTAATCCTATTATTGTTGAGAGCTTGAATCAAACTTTAGATGTAGATGATCCAAAAAAAGATAACAATAAATTAGATAAATCTCAAAATCTAAATTATAGGACATGGGCTCAGAAAAACTTTGAAGCATGTCCGGTTATTGCAAGTTTGACTCTTTTATCGAAGTTACAGATTGATGTTTGTAATGCAGAATCTGCTGTTTTGAGACATTTATACAATGAGATTGATGCGTCTTCGTTTAAGTTTACCGGATTGAAGGCTACTGTGATTCCTGATGCAAGCTATGTTTTTCAGGGACAGCCATATAGGGCAAGAATATTTATCGCAGCTGAAGACACAACACAGGAGCTTAAAGTTTATGTAGGTGGGAGTTCAACCCCGTTACCTACAGAGGGTAATGAAGCAATATATACAATAAATACTTCAAAACCTGGAGTTTATACTTACTCTGGAGAAATAAGATATAAAAATCCTCAGGGTGAGGAAGGAAGTAAAAAGTTTGAAGGAGAATATCAGGTGGCATTGCCGGCAGTAACTATTTCTCCGACAAAAATGAATGTAATGTACAGAGGTCTCCCAAATCCGATTAGTATTTCTGTTCCGGGTATTCCTAGTAGTGACCTTGAAGTTAGTTTCACAAACGGGAGTATTTCGGAATCAGGAGATAATTGGATAGCCGAGCCTAGGGAATTAGATTATAAAGGAGAGAAAACTAAAGTAATTGTAAATGCTAAAGTTGATGGAGCCACAAAAAAAATGGGAGAGATGATTTTCCGTGTTAAGAAGGTTCCTGATCCAAAAGCGACTGTAGCCCGATTAAGTACAGGTACAATTGAAAGAGAAAGATTACAGGCACAGGTTGGTGTTTTTGCAACTCTTGAAGACTTTGACTTTGACCTTGCTTTTGAAGTAATCAGTTTTGATATGTCTGTTCCTACTTCCGGTGGTTTAACAACAACTTTGCATTCTACTTCTTATAAGTTTTCGGATGCGCAGAAGCGTTTGCTAAACGGTTTAGGTTCAGGAGACAGAGTGTCTTTCGAAAATGTTAAAGCAAAAATTGAAGGAGATAAAAATGATCCTGAAAGGATTTTATCGCCTATTATATTGACAGTTCAATAAGAAATGTAATAAACCTTTTTGGTATGAGAGCAATATTAAAAATTACATTATTAGTTATGTTTCCACTCATGGGATTTTCTCAGGAGGTTAGGTTTACTGATAAATTCGGACCATTTCATGAAACATATCAGCAAGAGAATGATTTCACTAACAGGGAATATCTTCATTATCCTTTTGTTAGGGAAGCAGATGTTTTGTGGTCAAAAGTAACTTGGGAAATTATTGACCTTCGTGAAAAAGCAAATTTGACGCTATATTATCCGACCGATACTTTACATGGAAGGATGAGTCTGATAAATGTAATATTAGATGGAATATCAAAGAATCAGTTCAATGCTTTTCAAACGCCTTTAAAGAATAATGCATTTGAATTTGACCAGGTCAATATCTTCACCAATGTTCAGGAAATCAAGGATATTGGCATGAGGGAAGAAATTATTCCTGTTGAAATCAGACCAGGTGTAACCAGGGACTCTTTGGTTGTCATCAGATGGAGACCTGAAGAGATTAAACAGATACTTATAAAAGAGGTTTGGTTTTTCGATAAGAAGGATTCAAGATTGCGTAGTGAAGTAATTGGTATATGCCCAATTAGAGAATATATGTTTAACGGACTGCTAAGAAGGCAAAGAATGTTTTGGGTTTATTATCCAGACACTCGTGCATATTTCTCTACAGTTCCTAATTACAGTGTGAACAGTGATAAGCCGTTGTATTCATACGATGATGTATTTGTTTATCGCCATTTCCAATCATACTTTGTGCAAGAGGCCAATGTATATAATGACCGGTTGATAACAGACTACGTTACTGGAAGGGAGGCTCAGATTGAATCAGATAGAATTAAACATGAGATATTTGATTATGAACAAGATCTCTGGGAAAATTAATTTGATTATTTAGATATAAGATATTACAAAGCCTTGTGGAAACCCATAAGGCTTTTCAATTATTAAACAATAGTTTTTAAAGATTACCGTTTGGTTCAGAAACAAATTATTTGTGTTTTCGCTTCTTAAGAAATATTATAAACTACTTGTCCTGATTGTACTTTTAATTTCAGGTTGCAAATCTGAAACTATGGTTCATAACTTAAAAGGGAATAAGCGTCCGGTATGGTATGAACCTGTTCCATATGGGATGGTTTATGTTAAGCCGGGTCATTTCCAAATGGGAGGAGGAGATGAAAACATGACAGATGATTTAAGCAGTACAAAGAATGTTTCAGTAAATTCATTCTGGATTGATGAAACTGAAATTACAAACAGCGAATACCGACAGTTTATTGAATGGGTTAAGGATTCTGTAGCTGCAGCCCTAACTTTCAAAGCTGGATTAGATGATTACAAAGCAACAAATCAGGATAAGGAGATTATAAACCCTGTACAAATTGATTGGGAAAAAGTAGCAGAAATATGGAATGATGACAAACAAGAAGTCAGAGATATTTTAAAACAGATGTTCTATAAAGGTGACGAAAGATTATCAGGGGATTATGAAATAGATTACAGGAATATATTATACGAGTATTACTACATAGATTTGAAGCAAGCCGCTCAGCGTTCAAATAGTTACAATTACGAAACACAAAGTTATAATGGTCAGGTTATTGATTACAAAACTGGTGAGGCTCAGCAAATAAAAGACAGATCTTCCTTTATTATTAAAAACTTAGTGCCAGTATATCCTGATACATTAGTTTGGATCAGAGATTTCACATATTCTTATAACGAGCCTTGGACACTAAAATATTTCTTTCATCCGGCTTTCAAGGATTACCCTGTTGTTGGTGTTTCCTGGGAGCAAGCAAACGCTTTTTGCAACTGGAGGTCGGCAATAAAAGAGGATTTTCTTAGTAAAAATGGAATATTGCCAATTCACCCTTACCGACTTCCGACTGAGGCTGAGTGGGAGTACGCTGCTCGAGGAGGTAAAATAAATAATAAATACCCATGGGGCAGTTATTATACAAGCAACGAAAAGGGATGTTATTTAGCTAATTTTAAGCCGAAGAGGGGAAATTATGTTTCTGATTCGAACTATTCAACAAAAACAATGAAGGTAGGAACATTCGATCCTAACGGCTATGGTTTATATGATATGGCAGGTAATGTTTCAGAATGGACAAGTACTGCATTTGATATTGCCGGCTATGAATTAACGCATGATATGAATCCTGAATTTCAGTTTAATGCATCGCAGAACGATCCGCCGGCATTGAAGCGTAAAGTAATTAGAGGTGGTTCGTGGAAAGATGTTTCTTATTTCATTCAAGTATCAACACGTGATTATGAATATCAAGATTCTTCCAGAAGTTTCATTGGATTCAGATGTGTAATGAATGCCCTTGAAGATGGGAGGGATTAAAATTCCTTTATTTCATTAATTTAATCCACTTCTTTTAAGCAATGCATCTATTGCCGGTTCTTTTCCTTTAAAATCTAAATATAATTTCATAGGATCAGCTGTTCCACCTTTTTCAAGAATGCATTTTCTGAACTTATTAGCAATCTCTTTGTTGAAAATCCCATTCTCGATGAATGAAGAGTAAGCATCAGCATCAAGTACTTCTGCCCATTTATAACCATAGTAGCCTGCTGCATAGCCACCTGCAAAAATATGAGAAAAAGAATTGCTGATGATATTGCCTTTAACTACAGGTAGGTACAGAGTTGGCTCAATGTTCTTTAATTCAAAATCAAGAATATTATCGTTGAATTTTTTGTCCAAAGAGTGCCAAGCCATGTCAAGCATGCCGAAAGTTAATTGGCGTTCAGAATAATATCCTGATTGAAAGTTTCTTGCTTCAACTAATTTGTTAACCAGATCTTCAGGTATTGGAGTTCCGTTTTCAAAGTGAGTAGCAAATGTATTTAACCAAGCGCTTTCGGTAGCCCAATTCTCCATAATTTGAGATGGCAGCTCGACAAAATCGCGATATACATTTGTGCCTGATAAAGAAGGATATACAGTATTTGCAAACATGCCATGAAGTGCATGACCAAATTCATGGAGGAAGGTATTTACTTCATTAAAAGTTAGTAGCGCAGGTTTACTTTCAGTAGGCTTTGAGAAATTACAGCAAATAGAAATATGAGGTCTGATCATATTACCATTAATGTTAGATTGTGCGCAATAATCAGTCATCCATGCTCCTCCTTGTTTACTGTCGCGAGGGTGGAAATCGGCATATAGGACGGATAGAAATTTTCCATCAACGTCGTAAACCTCATAAGTTTTAACATCTTTGTTATATACAGGGATATTTGAGACTTCTTTGAAAGATATTCCATATAAAGAAGAGGCTAAGTTAAAAACGCCGCTAATTACATTTTCAAGCTTAAAATATGGTTTAAGCATTTCTTCGTTAAAACCATATTTAGCGTTTTTAAGTTTCTCACTATAAAAGCTAAAGTCCCATGGCATAAAGTCATCTTTAAATCCGTTTTCTTTAGCAAAATCCTTCACTTCTTCAATTTCTTTCAAAGCAAATGGCTTGGAAGCAACATGTAAGTCATTAAGGAAGGTGTTGACTTTTTCCGGATTTTTTGCCATCCTCTCTACAAGAACATATTCAGAATAGTTCTTGTATCCGAGAATGTTTGCATATTTTAATCGAAGGTTGACAATTTCATTAATCAATTTCGTGTTATTCTTTTTGTTATCATGATAAGCTCTTGAGTTGTATGCTTTAAACATTTTTTCTCTTAAAGACCTTATTTCGGAATATTTCATGAAAGGGCCGTAACTAGGGGCTTGAAGAGTAAATAACCAGCCTTCCAAGTTTTTTGATTTTGCTGTTTGGGCTGCTAAGTCAATCGAAGATTCAGGCAACCCGGACAATTGGGTTTTATCTGTAATGTGCAGTTTGAAATCATTTGTTTCAGCCAGAACATTATCCTTGAATTTTAGATTCAATTTGGAAATCTTCATTTGAATCATAATAAGTTGAAGTTTCTTAGAAGAACTGAGCCCTGCTCCATTTCTTTTCATACCATCATAAGTATTTTCAACAAGCTTTATTTCTTCAGGTGTTAATCCGGAATCCTTTCTCGTATTATATATCTTTTCTACTTTTTCATAAAGCTTTTTATTCAGCATTATCTTGCCATAGAAGTTAGTCAGCATAGGAGATACTCTTTGAGTTACAGCCTGGATTTCAGAATTCGTTTCTGCTGAATTAATGTTGAAAAGAATTGAGCCAACCCTGGATAAATCATTAGAGGCCAATTCTATTGGCATTATGACATTTTGGAAAGTAGGTTCTTCTTTTGAAGAAATCATTTTGTTGAACTTCTTTTTATTATCTGAGATCATGACCTTGAAGGCAGGTTCGAAATGCTCAGGTTTGATTTGGTCAAACGGAGCAGTTTGATGTGGTGTATTGAAAGGTACTAATAGTGGGTTAGTGTCATTATTCATATCTGCATAAGTTCTAACAGCAATCAAACAAATGATTAACAGGGTTATAATATTTTTCATTTTTTTTAATTCAATTATTATTTTTTCTTGTTTTTCTTTTCAACTGACCATCCAAATTTTCCAATCTTTTTGCCTAGTCTGAAATAATTTCCGTGATTATAAACCAAAGGATTTACAGCAGCAAGATCAAATTTCCCGGTTTCTTTGTCGATAAGGTTTTCATCAACATTGATATTAACTACTTCTGCAACAAACATGTCATGAGTTCCTAAGCTAATAATCTCTTTGACTTTGCATTCAATATTAACAGGTGACTCCATAACTATAGGTGCTCTAACAACTTTTGCTTTTCCGGGGGTTAAGTGTGTCTTATCCCACTTGTTGTATTTTCTACCACTTTGACAACCACACCAGTCTGTTTCCCAAGCAAGGCCTTCCGTAGTAAGATTAATAACAAATTCCATATTCCTTTTGATTATATCATAGGAATGGCGTCCGGGTCTGACAGATATATAACACATTGGAGGATCGCTGCAAATTGTTCCGGTCCATGCAATAGTAATCAAATTAAATTCTTCAGGGGTTGATCCGCAACTTACAATTACTGCAGGTATTGGATATACCATTGTTCCGGGTTTAAAATCAATTTTTGACATATTTCTATCTATAAAGGATTTTTAAAATTAATAATAATCAGTCTATATACGTAATACAAATCTTAATTAAACAACAATAATAATGTAACTTTGATAACAAATATTAAAACCGTTGTTTAAAATACTTCCAGAATTTAATCGTAAAGATTCGGATAATTTTAGTAATATTTTAAATTTGATTTTTTAAAAGAATAACTTATGGACAATTATACGCCTTACGACAAAAGGTATAGCAAGATAGAATACAAAAGGTGTGGAAACTCAGGGTTAAAACTTCCGTTGATATCTTTAGGATTGTGGCATAACTTTGGAGGTGTCGATACTTTTGAAAACGGAAGGCAAATACTAAGAGCTGCTTTCGACTCTGGTATTACCCATTTCGATTTAGCCAATAATTACGGACCTCCTCCAGGTTCTGCAGAAGAGAATTTTGGGAAAGCTTTTAATTTAGATTTTAAAGCTTATAGGGATGAGATGATAATTTCTACTAAGGCGGGTTATTTTATGTGGGATGGTCCATACGGAGAATGGGGCTCAAGGAAATACCTTATTGCCAGTCTTGATCAAAGCCTTAAGCGCATGGGATTAGATTATGTTGACGTTTTTTATCACCATAGGCCTGATCCAGACACACCAATAGAAGAGACGATGATGGCTCTTGACCACATTGTTAGACAAGGGAAAGCTCTTTATGTTGGAATTTCAAATTATTCAGCAGAAGAAACTGAAGAGGCTGCAATAATTCTAAAAGAACTTGGAACTCCTTGTTTGATAAACCAAGTAAAATACTCAATGTTTGAGAGATGGGTGGAAAATAAACTTCTTGATGTTGTAGAAGATTTTGGGATTGGAGTGATTGCATTCTCACCTCTTGCGCAGGGATTGCTTACTGATAAATATCTGAATGGTGTTCCGGAAGATTCAAGAGCAGCCAAATCATGGGGATTTTTAAAACCCGAGGATGTAAAACATGCAATTGACAAAGTAAGAGCTTTAAATAGCATAGCAGTTAGCAGGGGTCAGTCACTTGCACAAATGGCGTTAGCATGGATCTTAAAAGATCCGAGAATTACATCAGTATTAGTTGGTGCGAGTAGCGTTAAGCAAATAGAAGACAATTTAGGAGCTCTTGAATATCAATTGTTTTCTGAAGAAGAAGTAACTGAAATTGATAATATATTATCAGGAGTCAGTAATCTTCATAAATAAATCACGACCTAATTAAATATCATTTGATATTTAATGTGTTATTATTATTTTAGGGATTGGTTAAAGAGAAAATTTATAAAATGAAAGTAAAAAAATATTTTTTAATAATAGTTCTGGCTTTCTTCATTTTTACAAGTTGTGATGAGGATTTCCCGGAAATAACACCGGTTGTTTTAAACAGCTTCACTGAAAATGTTTTAACAACTCCTTATACATTTGATTATGTCAAAGGATTGCTAAGTAATTCAGGACTCCAGCAGCAGGCAGAGAAAGCTCTATATGAAGTCAAGATTTATACATTGAAGTACAAAACAACTTTTATGGGGCAAGCAATTGAGGCTTCCGGTCTTATTGCAATTCCACTGCCCTTAGAAAACAATGAAGAGTTTCCAATTCTTAGCTTTCAGCATGGAGTTATTACGCGCAATGAAGATGCACCGACTTCAAACATATTTAAAAGCCCTGTCTCTGAATTAACTTACCTTGCTTCTACCGGAATGATTGTTGTTATTCCTGATTATGTTGGTTTCGGATCAACTAACGACAAGTTTCATCCTTTTATGTTGAAAGATGATAATGTAATTACTATAATTGACATGATCAAGGCTTCAAAAGAATTCGTGATATCTGAAAAGCTATGCAGATACAATGATAAACTCTTTTTAGCTGGACATTCTGAAGGAGCTAACCTTACTTTAGCAGCTCTTCATACTATTGAAAATACTTCTAAGTATTCTGATTTGACAGTGACTGCAACAGCTTGTTGTGGAGGCATCTATGATCTTGTTGACTTTCAAAACTGGATGGTTCAACAACCGCGTTATGAACAACCCTTATTTATTGTTTACATGCTTGAATCTTTTTCAAAATATAAAAATCTGACGATTGATTATTCATTGGTTTTTAGCGACGAATTTGTACCTTCAATTTCAGGAATGATTGATGGAGTGAAGACTAGTGAACAGTTGAACTCTTCTTTTGGTACCTACCATGTTGGAGAATTGTTTAACGATGAATTTGAGGACTCAACAATATTTAACAACGATTCTAAATATAGTCAACTATATCAAATACTTCAGTCTAATTCCATTCCTGTCTGGAATTTGAAGTCTGACGTTACTCTTCATTACGGGAAGAACGATATATGGGCTCCGGGACAGCTCACACTTGAAACATATATCAAGTTCAGAAAAGACTATCAATCAGAGAAAATCAAAATTAATGCAATCGACAATGTGGCTCACGAAAATTCAGTTATACCAATGTTGTCAGAAGCTGTTATAAGATTTGAGAATTATTAAATTGTGGAATTTTCTGAAATAATATTAGCATCTGAAAGGATTGAAAAGCACATAAATCATACTCCTGTACTTAGATCAGGAAGCCTAAATAAATTGTTTTCTTGTGATTTATATTTTAAATGCGAGAACTTTCAAAAAGTAGGAGCTTTCAAATTCCGGGGAGCAACTAATGCTGTACTCTCGCTGAATGAAGAGGATTTAGTCAATGGGGTTGCAACACATTCATCGGGAAATCATGCAGCAGCCCTTGCGCTTGCGGCTTCGAATAAGGGTATTCCTTCTTATATTGTAATGCCTGAAAATTCACCAGAAATAAAAAAGGAAGCCGTAAGGGGATACGGAGCCGAAATTACTTTTTGTCAACCAACACTGCAAGCCAGAGAAGATACATTAAGAAAAGTTATTGAGGAAAAAGGAGCAATGGAGATACATCCATACAACAACTTTTCAGTTATTGCCGGACAAGGAACTGCAGCCAAAGAATTTATTGAAGAATGCCCTGATCTTGACTTCATTCTTTGTCCTGTTGGAGGAGGGGGGCTGCTTTCAGGAACTTCAATTTCAGCAAAGGCAATGTCACCTTTGATAAAAGTAATTGCATGTGAACCCTTAGGAGCGAATGATGCTTATTATTCTTTTTATTCCGATAAAATTCACCCTTCAGAAAGCCCCAAGACCATAGCTGACGGATTGCTTACTTCATTAGGCACATTGACATACCCAATAATTAAAAAGAATGTTGATGCAGTAGTTACTGTTTCTGAAGAAAACATCATAAATGCAATGAGACTAATATGGGAAAGGATGAAAATAATAATTGAGCCATCATCAGCTGTTCCCCTTGCTGCATTGTTAGAAAACAAGATTAGTAATGTATCGGGCAAAAAGGTCGGAATAATAATTTCCGGAGGGAATGTTGATCTTGGAGCAATGTGGAGTAGCCTGAATACAAGGATAAATGGCTGATTTGCATAAATCAGTTGGGTAAAGGGTACATATTTTTTAAAGAGGCATATCTTTTTTATGGTGTATTAAGCATAATTTCACTAAATTTACTATCTATAATCCTCAGGATATGTAGTTTTCACAATTTATTCCTTAAGAAATTGGCAACTATGATAAAAACTCACTTTTTAAAGAAATACTGCTTTAAAGAAATTATTATTGTCTGCTTATTTTTTATTTTATTTGCTTGCCAAACGAAGGAAAATGACTTAAAATCAGCGTCTTCAGAAAAAAGCATTATATCTCATAAGTCATTAAGAAATGATATTAAAGATGTATCTTTTCTTCCATATTGGGTTTCTCCTGCTCAATTTGCCGGATATTATGTCGCAAATGAAAAAGGTATCTACGAAAAATATAATCTTAAAGTAAATATCATTACATATAAGCCTTTTGTTACATCTACAGACCTTATTGCAGATGGAACTGCTGATTTTGCTGCTATGTGGCTTGTTAACGCGATAGAATTAAGGGCAAGTGGTGTTGATATTATTAACATTGGACAACCTTCTTCCCGTTCATCGTTAATGCTATTAACAAAAAAGGAAAGTGGTATTGATTCAATTGAAAAGATGAATGGTAAACGTGCGGGAATATGGAGCGGTTACGAATTTCAACCTCAAGCTCTTTTCAATAAATATAACATTGATGTTGAGATTGTTCCAATCGGAAGTACCAACACACTCTTTTTAATGGATGCTGTTGAAATTACAAATGCTAATTGGTTTGACGAATACCATTCAATAATTAATTCAGGCTACGATCAGGATGAGCTAAACATTTTTTTCTTTGCTGATTATGGATTGAACTTCGTTGAAGACGGTATATATTGTCTTTCAGGATTAATGAAAAAAGAACCTGAGGTATGTATCGATTTTATTAATGCAACTTTAGATGGTTGGAGATATGCTTTTAATCATAAAGATGAAACAATTGATATTTGCATTAAAGTTGCTCAGAAAAATAACATTCCTGTAAACAAAGTGCATATGGAGTGGACCCTTGACCGTTACAAGGATTTATATCTTCCTGAAGGACAAGTAGAATTTAACAATAAGCTTTCTGAAAAAGATTACCAATTTGTCGGTGAAATATTAAAAAGCAACAACGTAATTAATGAAGTACCTGACTTTAGTGTTTTTTATCAGCCCTTAATCAAGAATGAATAACTTAGGATAAAACTGGAATTATGAAAAAATTAAACGATATGGAAACTAAAAAGGGCTTGGCTTATAAGCTCATATTATACATATTTTCATGTATTGCGTTTATTTTCTTTTTAATTTTTATATACAATTATAACATTTCAAGAAAGATAGTTCAGAAAAATCTGATCACTAACGCTGAGAGTCTTACCAATTCAACGGTTTTGAGGGTAGAAAAAGTATTAAGTTCTGTTCAACGTGTACCCTTGAATTTTGCAAAGATTATCGAGTCTTCTGATTTCTCTGAAGATCAACTTGTCGGTATTTTGAAAATGGTCGTTGAAAATAATGCCGAGATCTTTGGAGCTGCTTTAGCTTTTGAGCCTTATTATATAGATAAAAATAGAATGTATTTCTCTCCCTATTTCTATAAAGATGGAGATGAAATAAAGTTGAAATATCTTGGAGAAAAGCAATATGACTATTTCTACATGGACTGGTATCAGATTCCTAAAGAATTGAGTACCCCATTGTGGAGTGAGCCCTATTATGATGAAGGTGCAGGAAATGCATTAATGTCGACATACTCCGTGCCAATATACAAAACGCTAAACGGTAAAAAAGAGTTCGTCGGGATTCTTACTGCCGATATCTCGCTTGACTGGTTGCAGGAATATATGAATTCTATAAAAGTTTTTGAAACAGGCTATGGTTTCATAATTTCTTCAAACGGTACAATTGTTACACACCCCAATAATGGTGTGATAATGAACGAAACTATATTCAGCATTGCCGATAGCCAGAAGTCTCCGATGCTAAGAACTATAGGCAAGAATATGGTTCGACAGGAAACAAGTTTTGCTGAATTTGAATACAGAAACCTTAATACAGGAAAGCTGAGCTGGATTGCGTACGCTCCTATCCCTCTAAATAAATGGTCAATTGGTATTGTCTTTCCTGTTGATGAATTTATGGCAGATGTCAATAATTTGGTTATGAATTTGGTGGCTATGTGTTTAATTGGTCTGCTCATAATTTTGTCTGTGATAATTTTTATTTCCCGCTCAATTACTAGCCCCCTTAGGGTTTTAACAAGTGCTGCAGGAAATTTTGCAAAAGGAGACTTCAGTGTTGAATTGCCCGAGATTAAGTCAAAAGATGAAATTGGCAGATTGAATGAAGCTTTCAAATCAATGCAGAGTACACTTGCTTCAACAATCAACGACCTTATGGATACGACAGAGCAACTGAAATTATCTCACATGGTGCTCGAAGAATATAATAGAACTCTTGAACAAAAGGTTGACGAACGGACATCTGAATTAAAACAAAAAAATCTTGAGCTTGATGTTGCATTCGAAAATGTCAAAACCCTTAATTACATTGGGAAAAAAATAACGTCAACATTAAATATTGAGCATATTCAGGACATTGTATACGAAAATGCCAATTCTCTAATGGATGCAGCTTCTTTTTTAATAATGATTTACAATGAAAAAGAGAAGCAGCTTGAATGTAAATTATCAATCGAAAAGGGGGAGAAACTTCCTAACTTTTCAATATCAATGGATGACAAGGATAGGTTTGCTGTTTGGTGCGTAGAACATGCGAGTACTGTTTTCATGAATAATGTCGAAGAGGAATATTCTAAATATATTTCTCATCGCTCACAACCTAAAGCAGGGGAGACTGTTAATTCATTAATTTATGTGCCATTAATGATTGAAGATCGTATTCTTGGAGTTATATCTGTTCAGAGCTTTCAAAAGGATGCATATACCCAGTACCAATTGGATATGTTCAGTAACCTTGCAAATTACGTAGCGATAGCTTTTGAGAATGCATTCTCTTACGAAAAGATCAACAAAGCAAACAACGAGTTGAAAGAAGCCCAAGCTCAACTTGTACAAGCTGAAAAAATGGCCTCGCTTGGACAGCTTACTGCCGGTATAGCACACGAAATAAAGAATCCTTTGAACTTTGTTAATAATTTTGCTGAACTGACTGTGGATCTGACAAACGAACTGACTGAAGAGATAGAAAAATTGACAGGTACAATTACTGAAAAGGACAAAGAGTATCTTGAGGAAATTATTGGAGATATTAATTCTAACGCAAAGAAAATTAACGATCACGGTAAAAGAGCTGATAGTATTGTTAAAGGAATGTTACTCCACTCAAGAGGTAAAGCCGGAGATATTCAACTAACCGATGTAAATGCTGTTTTAGCTGAATATGTCAATTTAGGATACCATGGAATGAGAGCTCAGGACAATACATTCAATTTGAAAATCGAAGCTGATTATGATTCTACGATTGGAATGATTAACGTTGTTCCCCAAGATATAAGCAGGGTTTTCCTGAATATAATCAACAATGCCTGCTATGCTACAAACCTTAAAAAGAAAGACTTGAAAGATGCTTATTTCCCAATCCTTCAAATTTCAACTAAGGATAAGGGTGATAAAGTAGAAATAAGAATAAAAGACAATGGAACAGGCATACCGCAAGAGGTTCTTGATAAAGTTTTTAATCCTTTCTTTACTACTAAACCTGCCGGACAAGGTACAGGACTTGGTCTTTCATTAAGTTTTGATATTATTGTCCAGGAACACAAGGGCGAAATGAGGGTAGAATCTAAAGTGGGTGAATATGCTGAATTTATAATACTAATTCCAAAAAACCTTAAATAATATTTATTGACTATAATTTTATAACTATGAGTAACGAAATTGATGGTAGAATTAAAATAATGGTTGTCGATGATGAAGTAGACCTGGAACCATTAATCAGGCAGAAATTCCGGCGCCAAATCAGAAATGAAGAATACGATTTTGTATTTGCACATAACGGACTTGAAGCTCTCTCAAAATTAATTGAACATCCAAATATCGGCATTATCTTATCTGATATAAACATGCCTGAAATGGATGGACTTACTCTACTATTGAAACTTAAAGAACTCAAAAACCCTTCTTTAAAAACAGTGGTTGTATCTGCTTATGGGGATATGGAAAATATCAGAACAGCCATGAATAGGGGAGCATTTGATTTTCTAACAAAGCCAATAAATTTTGAGGATCTTGAGATTACTATCAATAAAACTCTGGAAGAAATATTACTTCAGCGTAATTCGATGAAAGAACATGATCAGCTGGTTTCTATAAGACATGATTTGAATGTCGCAAGAGATATCCAGTTGGGAATTTTACCTAAAATATTTCCGCCTTTCCCAAACAGAACTGATTTTGATGTGTATGCTTCGATGACTGCAGCGAAAGAGGTAGGTGGCGATTTCTATGATTTCTTCATGATCAATAATGATACTTTAGGGTTTGTGATTGGAGACGTATCAGGTAAAGGTATTCCTGCTGCAATCTTTATGGCAGTCAGCAGAACCCTTATTCGTGCTACCGGTTTGAAAGGAATGCCTCCGGGAGAGTGCATGCTGTATGTTAACAACCTGCTTTGTAACGAAAGCGTCTCTTCAATGTTTGTAACTGTCTTTTATGCAATTTTAAATATGAAAACCGGGGTTTTGGAATATGCTAATGCCGGCCACAATCCTCCTTATTTGGTAAGAAGCAATAATACAATTGAAAAAGTTGAGTCAACTGGTGATATAATTCTCGGATGCTTTGATAACATGCAATTTCAAACAAGAAAACTGCAGCTAAATCCAAACGATGGAATTATTCTTTATACTGATGGTGTAACTGAAGCATTCAATAAAGATGGAGAAGAATATGAGGAATTCAGACTGGAAAAACTTCTTGCCACTTTGCAACCTCTGACAGTAGATAAAATCGTTAAAGGGATTGAAGAAGATGTAAATAATTTTGCTGCGGGAGTTGAACAGTCCGACGATATAACCTTACTTTCATTGAAATATTTTGGTTAATAAACTTTTTCATTCCTTTTTGTCATGATTTGTTGAGCATTTAAGCATAGCCTCCTTAATGCCTGCAAAAACATCATCTCCACCTCTGAAACCTAATTCAGAGTATCCAAGCATTGTGTCTGTATCTGTAGGGTTAATAAACAAATCTTTTGACAGAATCTGACTCATTAATTTGGGGTAATGAAGTCCACCCTGAACTCCATCTGCTTTGTCTTTTAGAATGAGAGCCCAGCCCGATAAATAGGCAATCCAAATAGGTAATTTGATAAATTTCCTTTTAAGTCCGGCATACATCATCATCTTATTAATCATATCCCGGTATTTGATATTTGTGCTGTTGACTGGATATCTCCCACCATTCTCACCGTTGCAGGCTGCAGCATAAACAGCTTCAGCAACACCTGTTACGTGAATCGCAGCAGTACCTCCGTCAGGAAAGAAAGCAGCAGGCATTTTTTTAAATCGATCTAAAAAGACTGCCCCCCAAATTGGTTCCCTCCCGGGCATGGATCCAAATATGTATGGTAGCTCGAGTATCATTACATCAAATATTCCCTCTTCACTTATTTTAGTTATTGCTTTGGCTTGCTCTACCCGGCATTGTATATAAGGGTGAAATCTAGATAATTGTCCTTTGCTTTGCCTGTCAAAGTATGCAAAGTAAGAGTTTAGAATTACACATCTTTTTATTCCTGCCCTTTTTGCAGAATTGCATATTTTCAAACAATGGTCGACTAGCCTTTTATGGAAAAAATCGTAAGCAGGGGCAGGTGGTGTAATACGGTCGTCCGGGCCAAGACAATAAATAAATGTGTCGTATGACTTGCCATTTAAAATATCGAAAATTTCATCTTCACTCATTTCAAATAGGTTCCCGAAGGTCAATTCTATCTCCTTGGGAAACCAATCTCCCAGCTCTATTTCATTTGGCAATGCAATCGACGAAACTTTACACCCTTTTTTTAAAAACAGCAAAGAAGAATAATATCCCAGAAAACCTGTCCCTCCTGCTATAAAAACATTTTTTATTATATGCTTCATTTTATATGCTTGATGGCATTGCCTAATCGTTCCAAACCTGCTGAACAATCCCTGTTTGGCAAATGAGCATCAATTACTACAAGTTTATCCTTTGAGCTAACTGCTGTTCTTAACGCTGAATCAAGCTCTTCTTCTGTATTTACTTCAATGCCAATTACAAAATCTCCTCCTGCAAATAATTCCGAAATCTTTGAATAATTCCACATCTGTATGTCATTGTAATAACCATCCTGATGTAGTTTTCTTTCAATTAAATAACCGTCATTATTGACAATGAAGATAATCACCGGGCATTTTTCACGAATGAGTGTTGACACTTCCTGTGCAGTCATTTGAAAAGCTCCATCACCGGTTAAAACAAAAGGTCTTTTTTCCGGGCAAGTCAGGGCAACTCCTAACGAAGCAGGAGTGCAATAACCAATTGAGCAATAATAGCTTTGAACTATAAAATTATCGGCTTCCTCAATGTTGAATTCAGGGGCAGCACAGAACGAATCTCCCGGCTCTGAAAGTAAAACTATTTGGTCATTAAGGTGATAATTGATACACTCATACATCCTTGGAGCTGTTAGTATACTTGATTTTTCAGGAATAAAAGCTCTTTTAGGTTTATAACTTTCCGTAGGATGTGATGCAATATAGTTTCTCGGATTTAATGTTTTTGTTAGTTCAACGATAAAATCTTTTAACTGTATTTGTTGATAGAAATGATTGCCAATACTAACTTTCCCGTTTCCGGCTGAAATGATATTGCGGTCATCAAGGTTTATGCTGAACATGCCGGTATCTAAATCTGTAATCCACACTCCGAGAGAAATTAAGCAATCTGACTCTTCAATTTGTCGACGCACTGATTCCTTGCTCCATGCTCCTTGATAAATACCTGCAAACTGTGGATGTAGTTCAGGTAATAATGATTTGCTAATAAGCATAGTGGCAAAGGGTATCTCTGTTGTTTCAACAAGATTTAGAGTCTCTTTTCCTAAACCAAATCTTTGTAACTCAACACCTGCCAGTATTATAGGATTTTTGGCTTTATTAAATCTTTCAGCAACTTCAGCAATGCATTCTCTTAGGCTTCCCGAATTTGAAGACAAGGAAGCTTCTTTGTCCCAGCTTACAGGTTCCCTGCATGGAGCTACAGCAATATCTCCCGGTAGTTCAATATAAACTGGCAGTTTTCTGCTTATACAGTTCTTTAACACTCTGTCGATTTCTTCAGGGGCTGTATTAGGGTCAGTTAATATTGTTGCATCAACTGTAACTTTTTTATATATTTCAAGTTGAAGGTAATAGTTTGAAATTAAATGATGTACTAAGGCTCCCGATTCCCTTCTTCTTGTTGCTGGGGCACCACTGATTATTATTAACGGCACTTGTTCGGCATAAGCACCGGCAACAGCATTTAGGATGCTTAATCCTCCAACTCCATAGGTTACAACCGCAGCTCCAGCTCCATTCATTCTTGCATATCCATCGGCTGCATACCCAGCATTAAGTTCATTACAGTTACCAACCCATTTTATCGGACTGGCTATAACTTCATCTAGGAAATCAAGTACATAGTCCCCGGGAACTCCAAAGAGATGATTAATTCCAATTTCTTGTAAACGGCTGACAAGATAACTCGAAACAGTAAAATTTAGGCTCATGTTTTTTTTTATTAGGTAATTGTTTTAATCGTATCAAAACGACTGAAATCTAACAGGTTAATATTTTATAAATGTAAAGAATTATTATAACTGTTACAATAAAATCGATTAATATTATGTAAGTCTCAAAACAATGGTTTACTTATCCTTAGCAATTTAAGCTGGTACCTAAATCTTTTTAGCACTATTTTCAGATTTTTTGTATATTTACTTGTATCCTGATCAATTGAGTAATAATTGTTTTATAAATCATCAGGCTTTTATTTCATTTGAAGCATGCGTATATCTATGTGTGATGGTGCAATTTTTAAAACAAAGTAATCATGGAAAACTTAAACCAACTTAACCTTCACCAGCTGCTTAAAAAGCAAACCAAAGAGCTTCACGAGAAAGCTCACCAAATACCTTATATCATTAACCTCTTGAAAGATAATGTCCCTAAAGAAAGTCTTATTGGCCATCTTAGAGCATTTACCATTGTTTATGGGGCAATAGAGCATCATATTAATCAGATTGATAATGCTCATATGAAAGATTTATTAAACGGATATACTCCCAAACTCCCAAGGTTATTACTCGATCTTGAAAGCATTGAAGCAAAGGAGGTCAAGGATATAATTCCTGCTGTGGGTAACGCTCTTTCGGTAGCTGACAGAGTAATGATTTACAGCCTCAAATCTCCATGGAAACTGATTGGTTTTATTTATACTCTTGATGGCTCTTTAAACGGAGGATCAATTTTCAAAAAACACTTCGCAAAAATTTTAAGTCTCGAGGATTCAAGCGAATTGTCATTTTTCTCTGTATTTGATGATAGCTTTAAACATTTCTGGGCAAGCTTTACCGACAAACTAAACTCTGATTTAATCGGAGCAAGTATAAAAGACGATATAATAGCAGGTGCCCAAGAGGTTTTCTACGACCTGATGAAAATTTATGGCAGCTTGTTCCCAATAGTAGAAAAAGATGTTGGCAATCACATCACTTCTCTTAATCCTGAAGCAGGAAATTTTCCTATTCCAACTGATCCTATAGAAATTAATTGTGCCATTTCAGCTGGTCTTAAATGTTGGGATGAATTTCCTTTTTATGAAAAACGATATGGTGAAAGGGGAAGAAGGTTTACAGTGAGCGATTCTGCTTGGCTTGTTACTTTGTCTGAACTTCCTGTTGACCTTGCCATTAGTCAGGTATACTGGCTTGCTAAATACCTTGCAAAAATAGGTATGCCAACAATAACAATGGAATTTCAATTGAAATATCTTTATGAAGAGTTGTCAGAAGCTATTCCTGAGAATGAGCCTAAATATAAAACTTTACTTATTGCTTCAAATGCTCTTTGTGAGAGTAGGCTAAAAATCTTGGAACAACAATTTTTCGAAGAAGGCAATTTGGTTTTTAATTCATATCTCGAGGATAGTGGATACTCTGATGAAATATTAGATAATACCGGACTGCTAATATGCAGTTCTATTGCTGATTTAAGAAACGAATTTGATGACTCTGTTCAAGCTTTCAAATGCTGGATTACTGACCCTTTAATATTTCCAAACGAATGGATAAAAGCTGTTGAAGAGACTTATTCATTTTTTGAATCTAAAATTGATAAGTAACAAGTGTAGTATGGAAAAAGACTTTAGTAAGTACAACTTAAGCGAATTTGAAAATTATCTTATTTCAGGAGATTACGAAAAGGCTCTCGAATTAGTTAAAGATATTCTTAACGAAGAAATAGAAATTAAGGTTCTTTATGACGAAATCCTGAAAAAATCGCTCTACAAAGTTGGAGAAATGTGGGAGGCTAATAAGATTACAGTGGCAACTGAACATTTGGCTTCTGCTATTGTTGAAACTCTTTTAAGCGAAGTTTATTTTAAGATTGTCACGAAGGACAAAATAGATAAAACTGTAGTTGTTGCCTGCACAGAAAACGAATTCCACCAGATAGGAATAAAAATGGTCAGCGATGTCTTTGAGATGAATGGGTGGAAGGTAGTATTTCTTGGCGCTAACTCTACTACTGATATAATAATAGAAACTGTTGAGGCAGAGAAACCTGACATTTTAGCTATATCTTTGAGCGTTCCTTTTAATCTACCAGTCCTCGATAAGATGCTTTTCAAAATTCGGGAAAGATTTCCCGAACAATTTATTCTTGTTGGTGGCCAAGCTTTCTTACATGGGGGATTTGATGTTTTGAACAAATACGAAAAGGTGATTTACAAATCTGATTTAAAGGATCTGGAAGAATTCTTAAAATCTAACGTTTAAAAACTGTTTTTATTCATGCATGATTCAGATATTTCAGTTTTGTTATCCAATTGGGAGAATGAATTAAAATCATCTTTTCTCGACAATAATTCCTTGGGAATAGCCTTGTTCTCAATATCAGGAGAATTGATATTTGCCAATTCTGCAATGTATTCTCTCTGCCCCGAATTTAATCGTAACAATGTACTTCACCCTACTTTTGACGAAATTATTTCTCAAATAAATGCAGAAGGAATTATTTATTCAGGACTGTTGACCATTGGTAAAATGAACAACGTCAATACTTCTGTCGAAGCTAAAATATTTAAGAAGGATGATAGCTTATTGTTGATAGGTGGGATTAATGTTGCCGGACTGATTGACCAAAACAAAACCATGCACTTTCTTAATCAAAAGGTAACTAATCTGCAACGCCAGTTGATGAAGGAAAAGACAGAGTTGGAATCAACAATGAGAAAGCTTCAGGAAACGCAGCAGATGCTTGTCCACTCCGAAAAAATGAATGCTCTCGGTAAACTTGTTGCCGGTATTGCTCACGAAATTAATAATCCTATATCTTTTGTCTACAGCAATTTATTTTCCCTGGGCAAAAACACTGATGAAATATTTGAATATTTATCCGATATCGAAAAACTTATTAAAGATAAAGCAGAACCCGAACTTTCAGGTTATATCAACGAATTAAGGAAATCAAATGATATTGATTATCTGGCAGGAGATATCGCAGATATTGTAAATGAATCAAAAATGGGAATAGAAAGGGTCAAGGTTATTGTTGAGGACCTGAGGCGCTTTTCCCGTCTCGACGAAGCAGAAATTAAAAAGGTTGATATTATCACTGATATACGGTCAACCATTTCAATACTAATTCCTGAGATTAATAGTAAAAATATTGATTTTCAATTTAATGCCCCTGATTCATTAATCGTGGAATGTTATCCCGGACAATTAAACCAAGCTCTTATGAATATTATTATTAACGCTATTCAGGCTGTTGATAATGGAGGTCATATTGTTTTAACAGTATCGGATAACACTGATAATTTGTTGATTGAAATAAAAGACAATGGTAACGGAATTCCAGAAAGTATCATTGATAAGATCTTCGACCCGTTTTTTACAACCAAACCCGTTGGGAGTGGCACAGGCCTTGGGTTAAGCATAACTTATAAAATTATTAACGATTTACATAAAGGTTCAATTAAAGTGGAATCAGAAGTTGGTAAAGGAACTATCTTTATCGTGTCGATACCCAAAAAGTAAGTTAGATGGAAACAAATGAAAAAATGGAAGGGAAATCTCATAATTTATTGATTATTGATGATGAACCTGAAGTTATCAAAGCCTTGACCAGAATATTTAGAAAAGATTACAATGTTTTTTCAACGACCGATGCAGAAAGGGCATTCGGAATTATGGAAACGGAAAAGATTCAGGTAATTGTTTCTGATCAAAGAATGCCCGGTATTACTGGAGTTGAATTTTTCTCAAAAATTAAATATAAATATCCCGATGCCATTAAATTGATCTTAACCGGGTATTCCGACATTGAAGCTGTAAAAGATGCAATAAATAAAGGCCAGGTATTCAGGTATGTTACCAAACCTTGGGACCCCTACGAGATTGAAAATATTATAAAAGAAGCATTTGATAAGTCGGACCTTATTATTCAAAACAGAGAATTACTTGAGAGCCTTAAAGAGGCTAATGAAAACCTTGAAAACAAGGTGAAGGAAAGGACTAAAGAGCTTGAAAAACTAAACTCAAAACTTTCAGAACTCAATATTGAAAAGAACAAGTACATAGGAATGGTTACCCACGACCTGCGAAGTCCTATTGGTACTGCTGAATCTTTTTCTGCCCTTTTAATTGATGATTATCATGAAACCCCCACAGAGAAGCATCTCGAATATCTGGGAATAATCAATAATCGTTGTAATTTTTCCCTCGATCTAATCGATAATTTTCTCAACGTTTCTAAAATTGAATCTGGCACTTTCGATTTAAAGATTACGGAGCAGGATTACGTCTCGTTTGTCAAAAACAGTATTTTACAGGAAAAGATTCATGCTGTAAAAAAATCTCAGGAAATTATTATCAATTCTTCTGTTGATAAAGCTGTCTTAGGCTTCGATGTTAACAAGCTTCAGCAGGTAATAAGCAACTTGGTCAGCAATTCTATCAAATATTCAATGCCCGGTAAAAAGATTTTTATTGACATTTCTCTTGATGAGAATGGTATAATTACTAAAGTGAGCGATCAGGGACAAGGAATTCCAAAAGAAGAATTACCGGATGTGTTCAAACCTTTTAAAACGACCTCTGTCAAAGCAACTGCTAACGAAAAGTCTATTGGCTTAGGTCTTGCTATTGTTAAGAAGATTATTGAAGCTCACAACGGCCATATTGAAGTTGAAAGTAAAGTGGGGGAGGGTACAACTTTTACTTTCTTAATTCCAATGGAAAAGGAATAAAAAATCTTGCATGATTCATTGGAGAATGTCAAATTTGCTGCGCGAAAAACTATCGGTTAATTAAATGAAACTAACAAAATTATATAACGAGTTTTTTAAAAGCGAGAAGGCTGGAGGCCTGGTTCTGGTTTTTATTACTATTATTTCCCTCGTTCTTGCTAACTCTTTTTTGAAGACAGAATACATCAACCTTTGGCAAACTGATATTGGAGGTCATAGTATTGTTCATTGGATAAATGACGGACTTATGACCCTTTTCTTTTTACTGATTGGTCTGGAGCTCGAAAGGGAAATATACATGGGAGAGCTTTCTGATTTTAAAAAGGCGTCTTTGCCCATTTTTGGAGCCATTGGAGGGATGATTGTCCCAGCAGGCATATATTTACTGTTAAACTTTGGAAGTGCGACTCAGTCAGGCGCAGGCATACCAATGGCAACAGACATTGCTTTTGCAATAGGTATTTTATCTCTGTTGGGAAAACGGGTTCCTGCTTCTCTGAAAATATTCCTTACAGCCCTGGCAGTAATCGACGACTTAGGTGCTATAATTGTTATCGCAATTTTTTATACTACCTCAATATCGTTTTTAAATTTGGTCATTTCTTTAGGAGTCTTTGTTATTCTGCTAATCTTAAATAGATTAAAAGTCCGTAACCTGATTCCTTATTTGATTGGTGGGGTTATAATGTGGTATTTTATGCTGAATTCCGGAGTTCATGCTACTATTACCGGAGTCTTGCTTGCTTTTGCTATTCCTTTTGGCTGCGGTGGAGAGAAATCTCCTTCGTATATTCTTCAGCATTTATTACACAAACCTATAGCTTTCGTAATTCTTCCTTTGTTTGCGATGGCAAATACTAGCATTTCTATTGGAAATGATTGGCAAAACGGATTATGGCAAGCCGGTAGCTTGGGAATTATTGTAGGACTTGTAATTGGCAAGCCTGTTGGTATTTGGCTCTTTTCATATATAGGTTCTTTGTTGAAACTTTGTACTTTACCCTCAGATCTGAAATGGGGAAATATCATAGGAGTTGGCTTTCTAGGAGGTATAGGCTTTACTATGTCTATTTTTATTACTCTCCTTGCCTTTGATAGTTATGAACTCATAAATATCTCAAAGTTCGCAATTATCGTTGCTTCTGTTATTGCTGGTATTTTAGGATTTACTTTCCTGAAAATAACACTTAAAACCCAGGTTGAAGATGATGAAACCTATTAGTTTTATTCATCCAGGAAAGGAAAGACCTCACTAAGTAATTGAGTCGATCCGTCTTTATAAACAATAACTATATTGGTTTCGGTTTCGTCTTCATAATCAGGATCTTCTTCTTCCACAAACTCTACTGTTCCTATTATTGCATCCTGATCTATCTGAATAACTTCAATTTTAAAATTTGAATTGATAACATCTATATCCGGATCTGTCTCGTTTTCATCTGCTTTGTCAATCTCATCAAGTATGGACTTTATTTTTATGTCACAATCATATTTAACCGGACTCGTTGTTACTGTTCCCTTTATGCTTTCAACATCTTCGAGACCTTTTGTATATTTTATCTTCATGTCGTACCCGAGTTTTAATTCGTTACCTAATTTAAAGCTCAGGGTTGAAGTATATTCTGTTCCGCTACCTGAAAAATTCATGGTAAGAACATATTCACACGATTCCATACTGCCCTTGATAGAAGTAGGCTTTCCTGTATCGTTATATTTTGCAATATATTCTCCAGTTAATTCTGTTACATTATTTACTTTCAGGATTATTTCAGCATTTGTTGGATAGTCCTCCGGAGTTGAATAACCGGCTACTTCATCTACTGACGAAATAGTTACATATTCCAGATCATCCATCGTCAATTCCGCAGTGAGCTTTCTTTTCGAGAAATCACTTTCGGTGGCAGGGAATTTATATTTCTTATAGGAATTGCTTTCTCCTGTTTTCACAAACTCTTCTTCATCAAAATCATACTCCCAGATGCCGTACATTTCTTCTTCGTCTTCATTTGTTGATTTAAGCGTATTATCACTGTCCGACATTCTGAATACTTTTTCCATCAGTATTTCCTTGTTGAAAATTAACGCTGACTTTGCGCCCGATTTAAAACTTATTCCTGCCTCTAAATCAAGAAAGTAATTCATTGTGGCAAATCCCGTACATTCAAGCATAAAATCCTTTGTATCGGCAACCTCAGAGCTTGCTGCTTCCATCTCTATCTTGGCATCTTCAGCTTCAAGTTGCTTGCCTCCAAAAATATCAGTTGAACCAGTTCCATCAAATAATGAGGCGAAGTCAAAATTTTCTAATAACTCACAACTTGTGAATGAAAAAACCAGAAATAACCCGATTACTATTGTTGAAATTCTTTTAGTTTTCATATCCAGTTCTGTTTAATGGTGAGATTCTTATTTCAGATATTAAAATTACAATATTCTGTATTGAAAAGCAACTCTAACTATCTAAAACGTAAGGCGTAAGATTGCTGTTGGCAATACTCCCTGTTGATAGGTATAGCTTGTTGTTCCTGTCTTCGGATCAAAGGTTTCCGAAAAGATGTTTTTCTCGTCTGTGATGTTTAATACTTCGGCTGAAACATCAAGGGTTACATGATTGAAATTGTGACTTAAAGTGAGTTTACTGTCAATTTTAAAATAGTCTTTGCTCCTTACTGAGTATGATTTAAAGTCATCATAAATTGTTTCACCTGAAAGCACAGAAGCTTCCCTGTCAACCCAGCGCTGACGTATGCCACCGCTGTATGCCACTCTTAAATTGATGTTCAGCGATGTCCTCTTGCTGATTGTAAATTCATATCCCACTAATGCGTTGGAGACATAGTTGGTTGAAAATACAGTGTTCCTCCATATTCCGTCGCTGGGCATAAACAACGATTCAAATAGTGATGCTGTAAAAAGCAAATACCAATTACTGTTTAAATATTTCTCCAAAGTTATCTCAACTCCTTTATTCGACCCTAATCCTTCGTTTACCAGACTATCCTGATCAAGCACACCGTTGAAATAGGTAGCTCCAAGGTTGAGGGCTGAGAAACTCGATGGACGATGTTCAACCGGCACATCCCAGATATATTGATAATACCCCTCTATTTTAAGGTTCCAGTCTGAAGCGAACTTGTTATTATAGCCCACAATAAAGTGCTGCGATTTTGTAAGATCCAATTCTTTACATGTATACCAATACTTTGTGAGCTTTTCATTATGTGACATGTGAAAATACAGAGGTAGCGATTGTGTTTGCGAATGAATTCCGTAACCGAAATTTAATGAGTGTTGTCTGTCGATATTCCAGTTAAAACCCAACCTCGGTTCTATCGTTTTTGTATTATTTAAAAACAGATATTGGGAAAAGAGCCCTGAGTAAAAACTTATTTCATTTGTAAACCTGTGCTTCCATTCTACAAATCCTTGAAGCAATCTAAGGTGTTCATCTTCAAGGAACATGATAGTTATGTAATGACCTTTGACTCTTGCTTTATCCTTCTGGCTTATTGATTTATCTTTGTATGATAACCCAGCTGAAAATGTATTCCTCGAATCCAGCTTGTGAGTGTAGCGTGTTGAAGCTGTGTATTGGTTTTCCCTAAGTCGTGATGAATAAAAAAGCAGCTTGGTATTATCGGGCATTATTGTGTCAAGACCGATATACATATACTGTCCTGATGTTGACACTGAAGTTTGCAGATTTGCTTTGTCTCCAAATATTATTTTATGGTTCAAGCCTGTAACCCCCATCTGATTTACACATTTGAGGTTTGTATTTCTAACTGGGTTAAACTCATCTGTACTTTGATTCGCTAACGCAGTGGCATCGTCAAGACCCCCTAAGCCGAAAAGCGAAAAGGTCCCCAGCTTTTTTGTTGGAACATTGAATTTATAGCTCAGGTCGGTAAATGAAGGTACTACGCCTCCTGCAATGTCAAGCCCCATATTTTGAAGTACATCGAGAAATGCGTAGCGGTAGTTTATCAGGTAGGAGCCTTTGTTCTTTTTAAACAGAGGGCCTTCAATTCCTCCCTCAAAACCGTTGAGTGCAACTTGTAATACGTATTCTGTTTTGCTGTTATTCCCGTTTCTCATATTTAGGTCGAAAACGCCCGATAGTGCATTTCCGTATTCAGCCGGGAAAGCCCCGGTAAAAAAGTCAGACCTTGTAAGCAGGTTGTTGTTAAGCATGCTAACCGGGCCCCCCGAAGTTCCCTGAACAGCAAAATGGTTGGGGTTTGGAATATCAACTCCTTCAAGTCTCCAAAGTAAACCACCGGGAGAATTACCTCTAATGATAATATCATTCCTGGTATCGTTGGTCGACGTTATTCCCGCAAAATTCTTAGCCATCCTTGCAGGATCAGCCCAGCTACCTGCGTATTTATCAGTCTCTTCAATGGAAAATGAACGGGCGCTTATCGAAGCCATTTTATTTAAAACTTCCCCTTTATTATATGCGCTAACAGTAATTTCTTCAAGCTCACTAACATTTTCAATCATTTCAATATCAAGGTTCAGCTCCTTCCCTGAATAGACTATTAAATTGCCAATAGTAACAGTTTCATATCCTACATATGAAAACTGAAAGCTGTTTCTTCCAACCGACACGTCCTTTAGAACGTATCCACCTTTTAAATCTGTTGTAACGCCTGTTTTCTCTGCCGCGCTTAATAGAATAACGTTTACTCCCGGTAATGGCGATCCTGAAACCTTGTCAACGACTTTTCCATGAACAGTTTGGGTAAGCTGACTCAATGCTGTTTGACTAACAAAAAGCAGGATTAAAAATATTAATATGAATTTGTTAAGTGATATTTTGTCTTTTCTCATCCTAACCCCAGGGAATTGAATTGTTGATTCTTGTAACTAAAAGTACGACAATTAGTTTTTATGTCAACCGATCAATTAAAATAAGTATTAGAAAATATACATAATGAGGGATAATTACCGCAATTATGAGATTATTTATTAAATTTACGGGGATAATACCTTATTATGTACATTAAGCGAGCTATAGAATCACAAATATTGCTTTTATTAAAGCATTTCCCTTCTGTTGCTATCCTTGGATCACGTCAGGTAGGTAAAACTACACTTGTAAAAGAAATATCAGTTCAACTTGAAAGGGAATCTGTTTACCTTGATTTGGAAAACCCGGCTGACAATAATGTTTTAGACCATCCAATTGAATTTTTAAAATCTATTCAGGACAAAACCTTAATTATAGATGAAATACAACGCCGACCGGAATTATTTCCGGTATTACGTTCTGCTATCGATTCAAATCGCTCTAACGGTCGTTTTATTTTATTGGGTTCAGCCAGTAAAGATCTTCTTCTATTAAGTAATGAAACACTTGCAGGAAGAATAGTATATAATGAGCTAACCCCATTTTTCATTAATGAGATTAGTACCCTTGCGGACTTTAGAGTTCACTGGCTTAGAGGAGGTTATCCTGTGTCATTTACTCAGGATGATGGTTTTATCAGAGGTCAATGGTTAAAATCATTTCTATCAGCCTATGTCGAAAGGGATTTAAGAATGTTGGGACTGGGGAGTTCAACAAATGATATTCAAAGGTTATTGTCCATGCTTACTGCTTTCCATAGTAACTTACTAAATTTCAGTAGTCTTGCTAATTCTATGGGGATAAGTATTACGACTGTTCGAAATATTATTTCATATTTTGAGAAATCATTTATAATACGAATATTGCAACCATTCTATGTCAACATTGGAAAACGTTTAGTCAAATCTCCCAAAATTTATTTCCGGGATTCTGGGATAATAAATTATTTGCTTGGCATAACAAGTTACGAGGACTTGATGCGTAATCCAATGCTTGGCTATTTATGGGAAGGATATGTAATTGAAAACATTATTACTGCCCTCGGGGATAAATATCAATACTATTTTTACAGAACTGCTGATGGAACTGAGTGTGATTTACTAATTAATGAAGGGACAAAATGTAAAGCTGTTGTTGATGCAAAATTTTCACCGGCTCCTGGAACCACGAAGTCAATTACGATTGCAATTCAGGACTTAAAACCGGAACAAGCCTTTTATGTTGTTCCGGAAACCAAAATGCCTTATTCAATTTCAAATAACTTTATAGTTGCCTCACTCGAACAGACAATTACATTGCTGAAGAATTAGTTGAAATTATTTGTCCGGGCTGCAAATAGATTGGATATAGAAATAAAAAAACCCTGTAATTGTTTAAATTACAGGGTTTTTTATCGAGATTTGGCTCCCCAGGTAGGACTTGAACCTACGACCTACGGATTAACAGTCCGCCGCTCTAACCAACTGAGCTACTAGGGAGTGATTTTCTTGAACTTTTGCCCTCCGTAAAGAGCGTTGCAAAAATAGAAAAGATTTTATATTCCCAAAAGAAATATCAAAAATTTTAATCCCTTTTTTAATTTTGATTAAACAGGGGCTTTTCGTTCTCCTTTTGTTACTTTATGATATCAAACCCACAGAACGGTACCAACACCTCCGGAACCTTTATTCCTTCAGGGGTTTGGTAGTTTTCTAGTATAGCAGCCAATATTCGTGGCAAAGCAAGTGCGCTACCGTTTAGAGTATGCACTAACTCAGGCTTTTTACCATCTTTACCTTTAAAGCGGCACATAAGTCTGTTGGCCTGGAAAGTCTCGAAATTTGAAACAGAGCTAACTTCAAGCCACCTTTCCTGTGCTGCCGAAAAAACTTCAAAATCGTACGTCATTGCCGAAGTAAAACTCATATCTCCGCCACAAAGCCTGATAATACGGTAAGGAAGTCCAAGCTTGACAATCAGATTTTCAACATGAGTGACCATCTGGTCGAGTATTTCGTAAGAGCCTTCGGGATGAGCTATTTCAACAATTTCAACTTTATCGAACTGATGAAGTCTGTTTAAACCTCTTACATGAGCTCCCCACGATCCGGCTTCCCGCCTGAAACAAGGTGTATAAGCCATCTTTCTGATCGGTAGCTCTGATTCATCAACAATCACATCGCGGTAAATATTTGTAACAGGAACTTCAGCTGTCGGTACCAGATAAAGATTATCAACAGTAGCGTGGTACATCTGACCTTCCTTATCGGGTAGCTGTCCTGTGCCAAAACCTGAATCTTCATTTACCAATATCGGAGGTTGAATTTCATTAAAACCGGCTTTCTCACCTTCATCGAGGAAGAAATTAATCAGCGCCCTCTGAAGTTTGGCCCCCTTTCCTTTATAAACCGGAAAACCTGCACCTGTTAGCTTGATTCCCAATTCGAAATCAATGATATCGTATTTCTTGATTAGGTCCCAGTGCGCCATTTTGTCGGCACCAAGCTCAGGGATATGCCCACCTTTTCTGATTTCAACATTATCGTCAGCAGTTTTCCCGGCAGGAACAAGTTCATGCGGAAGGTTCGGCAGTTGTACAACTAAGCTTTTAAGCTTCTCATCAATTTCAGCAGATAAGGTATCGAGGGTTTTTATTTCATCTTTGAGCACAGAAGTTCTTTCTTTAGCCGCATTGGCTTCTTCTGTTTTATTTTGCTTGAACAAAAGACCGATTTCCTTGGAAAGGTTGTTCATTTCAGCCTTAAGGTTATCGACTTTGCTCTGAGTTGTTTTCCTGCGTGCGTTCAGTTCGTTCACCTGACCGATAATTTCGCTAGCATCGAAATTCTTGATTTTCAGTCTTTCGATAACGAAATCAGGATTATTCTGAATCAATTTGAGTGTAAGCATTGTGTAAATATTTGCTTTTTTGATTATTAAGCAAAAATAATAATATCGGGTAGCTTCGTATAAAATTTAAGCCAAAATTCAGAATAAGAGTTAAAAAGGACACAGTTTTTTAACCCTGAAGCATTAGAAGCAAAATATCCTTTCGAAAATGAAAATTCCATACAACCTTTGATACAATCCGGTTGTGTTTCGGTATAGTTTGCAAGCTAACAAAGCCCTACCACATCCGTACCACATTCGTCCTTTCTCCCTTAATAAAGGGAGAAAGGACGAATGTGG
>CAYMTR010000021.1:0-49427 GCA_964393405.1 uncultured Prolixibacteraceae bacterium | reverse complement strand
TTGTTCGAAAAAGGGTGCTTAACGAATAATTTCAGATTGATATTTCAGAAATACTTTAGTCGTAGCAAATAGCCACCAGAGCCGTACCAAAGTCGTATTTTCTCCCTTTATAAAGGGAGAAAATACGACTTTGGTACGACTCTGGTACGACTCTGCAATTACTTTGGTAGGGGTTGTCCTATACTAAAATTGGTACACCGTTTTTAAAGGTCTCCCTAAAATATGATTATCAGTTGGCTCAGACTTTTTTATTTAATTTTTAAATTATCCGGATTTTGACTACTATCCCAAAGGGTATGCACTATTATCATTTCTTGTGTTTCCTCATAGAATAATATATAATCGTCAATGATTAAACCTCTAACAGATTCAATATCTGTATATATACCTAAGCCAGGATGCTTGAGAAGTAATTCTAATTCTTTGTTAATTTTTCGATAAAGTTTTTCTGAATATATCTTTGACTTGTTTCTCTCTGCATAATATTCCATTATCTCAAAGAGTCTTATTTTTGCTCTATGAGACCAAATTATTTTGAGCTCAGCCATCCTTTAATCTCTTTGTCAAGATCTTTTTGATTAATAAACAATCCGCTATTTATCTCTTTCTTTGAGGCGATAATATCATCTCGTTGTTTATCTGTTAAAGTAAGGATCTCTTTGCTTGCTTTAGAGTCAAGAATCGTTTTTATTGCTTCCAGAAATGAAACATCATCAATCTCTGCTATCCTTTGAAAGAGTAAATTCTTTAAATCTATTGCTGTCATTTCAATAATATTTTATTCAAAAATATAATATTTCTATCAAAGGTTATCGGTTTAGCTTGCAATTATTGCCATCTGTTACATATTTAAACATAACTCCCTCCGAAGACAATTCTAAGTGAAAAAATGTTCAATCCGTATAACTGTTGTACCTATATCAGTCTTGGTAGCTGATCAATTCCTAGAATATCCCTTTCAACCGATCAATATCTTCCTGCGGAATTTTGCAGTAATCGGTCAGGTATTCCTCAACAGTATTGTGCTTTTGATTTATCTCATCTGAAACGGTCATAAGATATTCAGGTCTGGCTTCCTGATAGGGTTTAAAAAGATCCAACTGAAACTTGCCAAGGGTCAGTATTTTGAACATCAGCTCTTGTTTCTTTGCATCTTTCCCGTTAAGCATGAAGTCGTTGGTGAGGAGGTAATCTTCGTGAACAGTAGTGTTTTCAACTCCGACAAGGGTTTGCAGCAAGAAAGATATGAATCCGGTGCGGTCTTTTCCTGCACTGCAGTGGATTAATGCAGGTAAGTTTTCTTCATTGGATAAATATGTAAATATCTGCTTTATCTCTTTTTCACATTCGAAGGCCATCCTGTGATAATTGCCAATCATCAACATTGCGTGGTCGATATTTTTACAATTATTCAAAAAAACAGGGTTTATGAAATCCTTCTTTCGGGGAACTTTCTTATCAGGGAAAGGATTAATAGGGATATTTAAAACATTGATATTGCTACCGTTAAAGTGTTTATACCTGTTATCGGAGACTTCTTCGGGAGTTCGTAGGTCGATAATGGATTTGATATTGAAGGACTTGATTTTATTAAGTTCCTCCTTTGAATAAAAATGCAATGATTCGGAGCGGAAGAGTATTCCTGATCTCATGAAATTGCCATCTACTGTTGGCAATCCACCAATATCCCGGAAGTTGTGTAAGCGTTTAAATGTTACGATTCTTTCGTCCATATAAATATGCATCAGTCGTTTTTGACTGAAGATCTTCTACTAAAATAGGTAATTAAAGAACAGGATACCGGTTAATATGTAATTATTTCAGTCCGAATATAAGTGGCAATATAAATACCATGAAAACAGGATATCGTTCAATTTATTATGTATACGCCTAAATAAATCTGGATGAAGTAAAAACACGAGGACTATTTCGCTATGCTTATTTTACATTTATAGTATGCATTATATTCAAAAAATAGTCTTAAAAACATTCTAATTCCTCTTAGATAATCAAAAAACCCTCTTTCCATTTTTAACTTCTTATACTCTACGATTTCATATCCGGCACGTTCAAGCAGAAGTTTCATTCGATAATTATCAATCTCATGGAAATGCTGTTTAGACCATAAGAATTTGGGTCTTGAGGGCAGAATAATATATAAATAAGAATTTTTTTCTCCCGAGTACATATACTTTTTTAATTCCAATAATGTACTTAGTGGAGCAAACTGATGTTCAATAGTATGTGAATAAATAATCACGTCAAAAATGCTCTCTGTATTAATAAATCCGGGTAAATCTAAATCGCCATCAGTATTTTCAATTTTAACGTTGAACAAATTTTCCATATAATCTGTTGCAGGTGACCTCCTTCCAATATCAAGAATCTTTTGGGAGTTATTTATTTTACCCTTTAAATACTCTCCAATTTGTTTGAGTTGGTTCTTAGATTGCTCATTATCCGCATCATAAGGATTTCTTGTCAATTCAGAAAGAGAAACATCTTTCATTTTATAGGATATTTTAATTACTAGTTAAGTTTAGCTTTAATTGAACACAAATATGTAATAAAAATCTGTTAAAAATCTTCTTTCAAGACAGAATAATTGTAAGAATAGTAGGTAATATGATTTTTAGATTTTGTTTTTCCTCCTGAATAAGAATCGATGATCAATGGGTTCTTCCCTGCAGTATAAGGGGCGTAAGTCTTTTGCAATGTGTCGTTTAGAAATATTTTCAAAGAGTCGATTCCGCTAAAGGGGGGAATAAGGTTTTCGCCTGAATCATCGTAGTAATTAAAATTAAGTGATGAATCTTTTTCAATAATTAGAGTGTCGGTTTTGATAAATAAATTATCCCCTCCGCTCAACCTGATTATTTGTAGTGAGCTGCCGGTCTCATTCTGAATTGAGTATTCGGCATTGCATCCTTCTTCCACGCATGAAGAAAGGATAGCAACAAATACAAACATAGTTGCATTTATTCTTAATAGTGATCTAATATTCAACATCTAATGGTAGTTGTTTAGCTTCATGTACTAATGATTTAAAGAGGACTCACCAAGGGCAAGTCCTCTTAAGTTTCTTTAAAGCGGTTTCACAGGAACACAAATGTCGACAATGAATTTTCCGTCTTTGGGTTCTTCGGGGTACATTTCAAAGCAAGGCTTATCATCGGGTTGGTAACCGCTATTGGGAAACCACTGTCCGTAAACCCAGCCCCATGCTTCCTGAAATTCTTGAGCAGTAAGCTCAAACCTTGCAATAACATACTTAGCGGCTTCAAGTTCCATCTTACCAACCTCACCTTCAACCTTTGTTTCGGCAGGCACGGTGATACAAACGCTCATCCTGAGTTTGTCTTCAATTGTAACGTTTGGGTCGTCGTGATAAATAATCAGCGATCTAAAATCTTTACCACCGATTAAACCACGGGGAGCAGCCCAAGCGAACAATCTGTTCCAGATACCTTCAAACAGTTTATCATCACCCTTATAAGGGCCGATATGCCTGATGTAGGCGAGATTCATCTTTGGAAGTTCTTTCACTTCCACACTTTTGTTTAATTTCATATTTGTCCTCCATTTTATGGTTTGTAACTCAGGACAAAAATATTGAGTAGGTCTTTCACTTTTTTGATGACTATTGCTATCCTGTTGACTTATATTGCTAATATTTAATTTTTGAGTTCTGTATTGAGTGGCTGAAATATGAAATTGGTTTTTAAAGTTCCTCGAGAATATTGAGATATCGGAGAAACCGCACTTAAATGCTATTTTTGAGATACTTTCATTTTTATTGGTCATGATTAAAGAGGCAGCTTTTTCGAGTCGTACTCTTAGAATAAATTTGAACGGTGGTTCACCAACGATAGATTGAAAGATACGGTTAAAGTGGAATTTGGAGAAATTAGCAACCGATGCAAGTTCTTCCAAGGTCATTGGTTTTTCGATATTTGAATCAATATAATCAAAAGCTTTGTTGATTCGGTAAATGTACTCAGAGTTGAAAGTTTTAGGTTCGGTCATAGGTTGAGAATATTTCAATAAAGGTACACAGACTTACTTAAACAAAAAATGCCCTTGCGGGCATTTTTTGATATATAGATAAACTTTTATGCTAATTGTCTTTTTTTCCTAAACCTTAGAACAACTACCCCAGCTATTAAAAGGAATCCTAATGCGATAATCCAGATTGGGACAGGGACAGGGATAATATCTCCGGCAATTCCTCCTAAAATAAAATGATCACCAACTGACGAATTAATTGCTGCCAACCCTGCACTGTTCAATACAACTTCTACTTGAGGAGTATAACTTAATGATCTGTCAACAATTACATTACCTATAAAATCGCCATCCCCTAAATCATTAAAAATATTTATTCCTTGAGCAGATCCGATAGAATAGCTTGTAAGAAATAAATTAAATGGAGTAGTGACAGAATATAATTCCCAATATTGACTTCCTGTTTGAGGAAAAGGTTGATAACGGTCGACTCTTAGCACTGCACTGATAATAGGAGGAGTGATACCAAGGGAAGCTAAATCAGTTAAATCAAAGACGAAAAAATTCCTGTAATATTCACTACTAATATTGGGCTCCCTCCCACATGCATAGTTTTTATTGACATTAGAATGTAACCCAGTATCTGAAAACCATCCACAATTAATATTTTGGACAGGAGTTCCATTAAGGACCAAAACATTGTTTAAAGAAAATTCAGAATATCCAAAAAGAACATTTGTTTCAACAGCGTTTAAAGCTGGTAAAGAACCATCAGTTTCATTTATTCCCAGAATACTCTGAGCTTTAACTCCTACTGATGATACCATCAACAGTAATATAACTAAAATAGTTGCTAAATTTCTTCTTTTCATCTTGACAAGGTTTTTTTAGTAATATTCTCACAAATATATGAACCTATGCAACTTACATCAATATTTTTCAGTTTTTTTTAAAAAAATATCTACTTTACAAATACTACATATCGTTCGATTTCACCCTTTGCCTTTTTTTTTATCTTTGAAGGGTTCATTAATACTCAATATGACTATAAAAGAAATCAACGAATTCTGCAGGAAATCCATGATTGGACTACTTGAAATTGAGTTTATCGAATTCAATGAGGAAAAGGTTGTAGCAACCATGCCTGTCAACGAAAAGACGCTGCAGCCCCTCGGATACCTTTGCGGAGGAGCATCACTTGCACTTGCGGAAACTATTGGCAGCGCCGGATCACTCTTCCTGATCGATTATAATAAATTCAATGTCTTTGGAATGCAGGTTTCGGCAAACCATATTTCTTCTGTCAGGGAAGGAACAGTTATTGGCACAGGACGGCTAATCCATAAAGGAAAAACAACCCATGTGTGGGATGTTGAAATACGCAGTGAGGATGGAAAGTTGATTTCTGCCTCGCGGGTTACCAATGCAATTGTTGAAAAGAAGCAGTAATGAATTTTTCGGACGCTTTAAAGGAATGTATCGCTAAAAACCTGGTCTTTGCAGCCTACAGGCTTCCTCATGGTGATGCCATAAAACTTGTTATTCAGAGGGACACAGATCTGAGAAATGTTTTGGTTTCAAATTCTCTTTTTGAAGAAACAGGTTTTCTTATTTCACCTTTCAAAGAATCTGATCAAAACCACAGCTTTTTAATTCGTCCCGACCTAAAATATAGCAGTAATGACTTCTCTGATTTTGATGAACTTCATAAATTGAAGTCACAGCCTGATACGGTTTGTGAATTTCATAATGGAAAGATCAGCAGGACAGAATTTGTGGCCAATGTCAATAAGATAAAAGATGAAATTGCAAAAAAGATATTCGAGAAAGCAGTTATTTCAAGGATTAAGATAATAGAGAAAAACTACTTTGATAAGCTGACCGAAATATTTCTCCTCCTCACTACATCATATCCTAATGCCTTTATTTACGTTTTTAATGCACTGGGACACCTGTGGATAGGTGCAACGCCTGAACCCCTTCTATGCTCGGATAAAAGCATGCTTACAACAGTTTCGCTTGCGGGAACCAGAAAGTTAAATGCAGAAAACCTTAATCTTTACAACTGGAGCAAGAAAGAACGTATTGAACAGGAGCTTGTAACATTGTTTGTTGAAGAATCTCTTCAAAACCTGAATATTGAATATTCACAAAAGACAGGTCCTTACACTAAAAAAGCAGGTAATCTGGTACATCTTAGAACAGACTTCACCCTGAAATTGAAAAATGTAAAAGATAAACTTGGAGACCTGGTGCATGAACTTCATCCTACTTCAGCAGTATGCGGACTCCCGAAAGAAGAGTCGATGGCGTTTCTACTTAATACCGAAAAACATAACAGGAGCTATTATTCAGGATTCATTGGTCCGATAAACATAGACGAGAGAGTACAGTTGTTTGTAAACCTTCGCTGTATGAGAGTATTTCACGATCGGCTGATACTTTATATCGGAGCCGGTATAACTGAAGATTCTGTTGCAGAAGATGAATGGGAAGAGACAGAAATAAAAGCTGAAACTTTGCTTTCCATAATTCATAAAGTCTGATATTTGCAGAATGACTCACCATCTTCAACATATCAGTGACCTGACAGAAATATGCTACCTGAAAGGAATCCGTGATGTTGTTGTTTCGCCTGGTTCGAGGAACAATCCTTTGATAAGGTCATTCGCTTCAAATAAGGTTTTTAAGCTTCATGGTATCGTTGATGAGCGTTCAGCAGCTTTTTATGGTATGGGAATTTCGCTGGCAACCTCAAAACCTGTAGCTATTATTTGTACTTCGGGTACAGCAGTTTTGAACTACTCCCCTGCCCTTGCAGAAGCTTATTATCAGCATATTCCACTGATAGCAATCACGGCCGACCGTCCTGAGGAACTCATAGATCAGCAGGATAACCAGACAATCAGACAAATTGATGTATTCAGAAACTTTGTAAAAGGAAGCATTAATCTTAAATCGGACCAAGAGATAGAAGAAAGGAATTATACCATCGACAGTATTATCAATTTTGCGGTATCCGGAATAAAAGGTCCGGTACATATCAATGTGCCAATAAGTGAGCCGTTAAACACGCCAATACCTGAATCATCTAACCCTCTATTTATTACCGCTCCACCAAAAAATGGGATTGTCATTCCGAAGGAATTTATCAGGAAGCTTAAAACATCAAAGCGAAGGATGATTCTATGCGGACAAAAATCTCCTGACGCTGAATTGGCTAAATTTTTAAACTTATTTGCCGATAGCGAAGGTATTGTAATTATAAATGAGCCATTATCAAATGTATCGTCACATAAGATTTACAGTCACCCCGACCGCCTATTTGCAGGGACAGAGATCAGAGATGATGCAGACTACCTTCCAGAGCTTATAATCTCTTTGGGAGGACATATAATATCTAAAAACCTAAAGAAGTGGCTTCAGCAGCATAAAGAAATTGAACACTGGCGAATTTCAGAAGAGGATGATGGAATTGATACTTACAACAACCTGAAAGGGAGGATTATTGGCAATCCGATAGATCTTTTTCTTAAGCTCCCCTCCCCTAACCTTGAACATGATGATTTGTATATCACGAAATGGAAATTGCTGAATGAATCAAGAAAGAAGAAACATCAGGAAATCATTAAGGACATTCCATATTCCGACCTTTATGTTTTCAGCATATTGATGGATAACCTTCCTGAAGGGAGCAATCTTCACTTGGGGAACAGCAGTCCGGTACGATATGCACAGCTTTTTGATACAAAAAGATTTAAGGGAATATATTGTAACAGAGGGGTTTCAGGAATTGATGGGACTCTTTCGACAGCGTCAGGATTTGCTTCAGCAAATAATGAAATCAACATACTTATCACAGGTGATCTAAGCTTTGTGTACGATTCCAACGGACTTTGGAATAGGAATCTTCCATCAAATCTAAAGATCATAGTTATCAACAACGAAGGTGGCGGAATATTCAGGCTTATTTCAAGCGAAACAGAAGAACAATACTTCAAAGATTATATAGAAACAGACCATGAAGTAGATATTCAAAAATTAACAGAAGCATTTGGAGTAGATTATTATTTTTGCGGCAAGAAAACGGACCTTAAAGATGTTTTAATATCATTTCTGGGTCACAAGGACAGTCCTGCATTATTGGAGATAAAAACATTGAAATACAGAAATGCAGAAGTATATCATGAATATTTCAACAGATTAAAAAACAACACTGTAGAATGAAAACAAAAAGGAATTGGGAAACCATCAAAGAATATGAGGAAATAAAATTTGAGTACTTTGAAGGGATTGGAAAAATAACAATAAACCGTCCGAGGTACATGAATGCTTTTACTCCGGATACTACCAAAGAGATGTGCGAAGCTATGGTAATCAGCCGGGAAAGGAGTGATATCAGCGTTGTCGTAATTACAGGGGAAGGAGACAAAGCTTTCTGCAGCGGAGGAGACCAGAATGTAAAAAGCACAGCAGGGTATGTAGGGAAAGATGGTATACCACGATTGAACATCCTTGATATGCAGAAGCTTATACGTTCGATACCTAAGCCGGTTATTGCGATGGTGAATGGATATGCGATAGGTGGGGGTCATGTACTTCACGTAGTGTGTGATTTGTCAATAGCTTCATATAATGCAATTTTCGGGCAGACCGGACCAAAGGTTGGAAGTTTTGATGCCGGTTTCGGTTCTTCATATTTGGCACGTGTGGTAGGTCAAAAGAAAGCCCGAGAGATATGGTTCCTTTGCAAGCAATATTCAGCTATGGAAGCATTGGAAATGGGCTTAGTCAACAAAGTAGTACCCTTTGATCAACTGGAAGATACAGTAGTAGAGTGGGCAAATAAAATGATGGAGCACAGTCCGCTGGCGTTGCGAATGATAAAAGCAGGACTCAATGCAGAACTTGACGGACAAGCAGGAATTCAGGAGCTTGCAGGGAATGCAACTATGCTTTATTACATGACAGAAGAAGCCCAGGAAGGAAAAAAGGCTTTCCTTGAGAAAAGAAAGCCTGATTTTAAACAGTTTCCAAAAATGCCTTAGGGAAATAACTATTCGATTACTACAATAGACATTTTAATATCTTCTAAGGGACGGTCGCCGGGGGCGGTTTTAGCAACAGAGATTGAGTCGATTATATTGAGACCTTCAATCACTTCGCCAAATACTGTGTATGCATCGTCGAGGTGAGGAGTGCCGCCAACAGAAGTATAAAAATTCTTACGTTCTTCGTTAACAACAAACTTCGATGCGTCGACCTTTTGCTCAGCAAGAGTTTGAATCTCGTTCATAATTATATCAAGGCTGTCCTTCTTATTTTCATTCTTAAGTCTTGAAATCAAAGGTTGTTTTTCTTTAACCAACTTCATCCCCTCAGTTCTAACAGCCTGATACTTCTGCTTTTCAACAAACTGTTGAAGTTCAGCTTCAGTCCAAACCTTACCTTGAACAAGGAAAAACTGTGAGCCAGAAGATCTTCTTTCAGGATTAAAAGAATCGCCGGTACGTGCAGCAGAAAGAGCACCTTTTTTATGACAAAACCGGTTATCGATTTCGGCAGGAACGGTATAACCGGGGTCGCCCATACCGAGTTGCATACCTGCCGGAGCGTTCTTTGATTTCGGGTCACCCCCTTGAATCATAAAATCTTTAATCACCCTATGAAACAGCAGATCATTGTAAAAACCCTCTTTAGCAAGCTTAATAAAGTTATCACGATGCAGAGGAGTTTCGTTGTAAAGTTTAACGATCATATCGCCATATTTAGTTTTGATAATAACTTTCTTTTCAGTTTCCTGAGCAAAGAGTGAACTGAAAGTCAATAACAAACAAACTGTCAATAATATAAATGCTGAATATCCTTTTCTCATCATCTTCCACATTTTAAAGATTTCAAATTATGTACACGAGTAAAAATACAAAAATTTGGAAGATATACGTTTTCATTAAAAAAATTGAGATGAATATTTCTTTTAAACATATATTTTATAGTTTTGATTAACAAAGAAAATATTCATAAGATGATAATAAACGACATTCCAGTAAACGAATCAATTACATTAAGGATTTTTTCTTTACTTGATTATCAGGCAATATATTACGGCATTGATCAGAACCGTGCTTTTCTCAGGAAATGGTTACCCTTTGTTGATAGCACAAAATCGGACAAAGACACGCTGGCATTTGTAAAATCAGTAGTTGATGATGTAGAAAGAAGGCAGGAAGTATTTACGATATGGTATGAAGGAGAATTTGCCGGATTAATAGGGTTAAAAGACATAGATTATTTGAATCGGAAGCTGGAAATAGGATACTGGCTAATTGAAAGAATGACGGGAAAAGGAATAATGACATTATCTGTAGAAACTTTGATCAATTTTTCTTTTGAAAAACTGGAAATGAACAGAATACAAATAAAATGTGCAATCGGCAATAAAGAGAGTTCAGCTATACCCAAAAGGCTTGGATTTCATTTCGAAGGTATTGAAAGACAGGGAGAAAAGCATCATAAAAAGTATGTAGACCTTGAGATTTACAGCATAGTTAAACAGGAATGGAGTAATTTTCAATAATCATGTATTTTATGTCGTTCACCATCAAATAATAACCGTTCGTAAAGTAATTGTTACATTTCATAAAATAGTAGAAAATTATTTGTATAAAAAATTTCTTTTTTTATTAATTTTGTTATGCTTAATCAAAACCAGTTTAATTTTCTCTTTTCCAACCACACACCCCAAGCGCACAAGCTTAACTTCAGCCGGGAATCCCCAATTTCCGGCTTTTTTTTATGCAATATCTATATCAAAATCAAATATCTTAATGTTATCGCCCTTTCTAAGTTTTGCTCTCTTTCTTGATTCAGGCATTTCGTTATGAAGTACTTCCCCTTCGTCGACAAACATTTTAGCTTGTCCACCTGATTCTGCAATTCTTAGAACTTTCAGAAGTCTGATTAATTCGATGAATTCACCTTCTAATTCGAAAGTTATTTTATTGGTCTTGGGACTTTTCATGTATTTCTTTTTGTTTAATTTTAGATAGTTTACATACAACCTCATCATAAGAATGGTCGATACACTCATGAAGGAGTTTTTCGGGAACTAAATCATTAATATATATCGTGTTCCAGTATTTTTTGTTAAAATGGTAACCTGGAGTAATAAATGAATATCTTTCTCTGAGTTCAATTGCCTTTTCAGGGTCACACTTGACGCTTATTGAAAAATCGCTGACAAGGTCAGTAAGAAGGAACATCTTCCCCATAACTTTGAAAACAAGGGTTGTTTCATCAAAAGGGAAACATTCTTCAACAAAAGGTTTCGAAATACAATATTCTCGGAGAGTTTCAATATTCATAGGACAAATTTAAACCATAAAATCAGAAATTATCTTATCGGAAATGAAATACCCCTTTTTTGTAAGCTTGATAATATCATTTTCCTTAACTATATCAAGGGATTCAATGTAAGAATCATAAATTTTAATAACATGTTTTATATATTTTTCCCCAAATTTCTTTTTAATGTAAGCAATATCAATTCCCCAGACAGTCCTCAAAGAAGTAAGCACATAATCGTTGAATTTATCTTTCACTGTAAGTTCTTCCTTTTCGAAATAATCGCCACCTAAAAAATCAGAGGAGAGATATTTTTTAAGGTCAGAAATGTTCCATTGTCTTGAAAGTCGGTCGTAAGAATGGGCAGAAGGGCCAAGACCGATGTATTCAGCTTGCTTCCAATAAGATGAGTTATGCTTTGAGAAATAACCATCTAAACCAAAGTTTGAAACTTCGTATTGAATAAAGTTATTTTTTTCCGATTGGCGAATTATTTCATAAAACTGTTCAAGGCTTTCATCTTCGCTGATTTCCTTAATATTTCCTTTTTGAAGTTCATCCCAAAGCGGAGTACCTTCGTGGTAAGTAAGATGATAAGCAGAAACGTGTTGAACACCGAGGTTAAAAGCAGTTTCAATATCTCGTTTCCATTGAACCTTTGAAATTCCGGGAATTCCATAGATTAAATCAATGCTAATGTTATTAAAACCGGCTCTTTTTGAATCATTTACCGCATCTAAAGCACGATTAGCATCATGCCGTCGTCCCAGATATTTAAGAGTTTGATCGTTGAAAGATTGAATTCCGATGCTTAATCTATTCACTCCAGTTGCCCTGATTTTCTGAAGATAATCAAACGACATATCATCAGGGTTCATTTCCATCGTTATTTCAGCTTCATGATTAACTTTGTAGACAGATCTGACAACATCAAGGATTTCATTAATCTGAGAAAAACTTAATACCGAAGGAGTACCTCCGCCAAAATAAATAGTTTCGATGTCGGGGTAAGAAATGTAATCCTTTCTAAACCATAATTCCCTTTTAAGGACTTTTATATATGTTTCAATTTCAGATACATCTGTAGATTTATAAAAATCACAGTAAATGCATCTTTTTTTACAAAATGGAATATGTATATAAACACCCGCCATCAAAAAAGTATTGTGTGAAATTCCGGATTAATATAGTCAAAGTTTATTTTATCTCGTCAATAATAAGCATTTTTGTAAAAAATTCTCTATCAATTAGGATATGATTCGAAAATATATTTATGCCATTATTTGGGTCGGTTTAATGACATATGCATCTTTAACTCCGCCAAGCCAATTACCCAACTTTATTCTATTTGAAAATGCAGATAAGGTAATACACTTTTTGATGTACATGGGGCTTTCATTTTTTGCCGTACCGGTTTTTTTATCAAAGAATAAATATTCTCGCAGTTATCTATTTTCGGTTATTACGTCTTTAGTGATCGGAATAACTTTTGAAATATTGCAATCGGTGGCAACAAAAACGAGGTCAGGAGATATATATGATGTATTGGCAAACTTTTTAGGAGGTCTTACAGGAGTGTTAATGTATCAATTGGTAATAAGAGGCAGAAAATCGGAGAAATTTCTTTTTAAAATTTAATTTCCTCTCCCGATTCTTTATAATCTTTAACAATATCGGCAAGTGTTGTCTCTTTATAAAATTTGATAAGGTCAGTCCTTTGTTGTCCAAAACGCTTATGCATAGGGCAACATTCTGATTCATCGTCGAAGCATTTACAGACATCGTGGCGTACAATGCAGCTGCAGAAATACTCTTCACCATCAACATCGATAACAATGTCGTAAAGAGAAATATCTTCAGGTTTACGTCCAAGGGCAAATCCACCGTGAGGGCCTTTCACAGAGCACAAAATATTATGTCTGGCAAGGTTCTGCAGAATCTTACTAAGAAAAGGAGCAGGAACATTAATAATATCAGTAATCTGTTTAATACCGACTTTTTTTCCAGATTCGGTATGTTTGGCCAGAAATATTAAAGCCCTGATTGCATATTTACATGTATTTGAAAGCATTGCCTTTGTGTTTTATTTCCTAAAAATAATCTTTTTGAAATAATTTCCCACAAAAACATCTTTTTTTCTACTTTATTTACAAAGAGGTATTTTATTGATACGTGTAAGGTGGCGGCCACCTTCAAACTCAGCACCAAGAAAAGCATCAACAATTTCAATAGCCTGTTGATCGGTAACAAAACGAGCAGGTATCGATAATACATTTGCATCGTTATGTTGTCTTGCTAAGGCAGCAATTTCAGGAATCCAACAAAGAGCCGATCTTATTCCCTGGTGTTTATTAGCTGTCATATTGATACCATTTCCGCTACCACACAAAGAAATTCCGAATGTAAATTCACCGTTTTCAACAGCATTTGCCATTGGGTGAGCCCAGTCGGCGTAATCAGAACTTTCATTAGAAAAAGCACCAAAATCTTTTATTTCATAAGCTAAAGCCTCAAGATGTTTAATTACAACCTGTTTTCTTTCCCATCCGGCATGGTCTGATGATAATGCTATCTTTATTCTTTCCATTATAATATTTTTATTTGTTTTAATTTCAAGTTATTGAGCTCTGAATATCTTTAAAAAATCTTTCTTTTCTTTTAAATAAATAATCACTAGGAATATAATATTTAAAACTATTGAAACCATATAATGTGGTGATCCCGGTTTTCTAATTAACCAATAAATAAAAAATAAGATCAAGCTTAAAAATAGGTAAAAACCAAAACTCTTGAGGTCATAATTTATTGGGTAGTGTTTTTGTCCGACGAAATAAGAAGCAAGAGTCATCACAACAAAACAAACAAGGATTGCGATTGCAGAGCCATAATAGCCAATTACAGGGATTAAAATAATGTTCAGGGCAATTGTTATTACAGACCCTAATATTCCAAAATAAGCGCCGTAAATGGTCTTATCGGTGAGTTTATACCAAAGCGACTGTGTAAAGAAAATTCCCATAAAGAAATTTGCCATTAGCACAATTGGTATAATTCCTGCCCCTTCTCTATACTGACTAGAATTAATGCTCATTACTAGATCTGTGAAAGTAGACATAGCGAGAAAGATAATTAGACCAAGGATAGAGAAATATTTCATAATAATGGAATACATATTTTTAGTATCACCATCTTCTTTTTGAGAAAAAATAAATGGCTCAAAAGCAAAACGGAAAGCTTGAATGAACATATTAAGTAAAACCGCCATTTTGAAAGCAGCAACATAAATACCGAGTTGTTTAAGAGGCTCTTCTGATGCAGGTAGTAAATTAGGTATTAATATTTTATCAATATTTTGATTAATCATACCTGTTATTCCAACAATAAGAATAGGATATGAATATTTAAACATCTTCTTAAATAATTGGAAATCAAAATTCCACTTCACCCTATATTCAGGTATAAGTAAAATAAGAGTTACCAACGAAGCAATTAAGTTTGAAAGAAAAACATAGCCTATTCCAAAGCCCGGTTTATAAATAACAGAGATAAAAGAATCGGGAAAATGTTTAAGTAAAAGAGGGCAAAGCGACAAGAAAAACAGATTGAAAAGAATATTGACACCAATATTTAGAAATTTAATTACAGCAAATTTTACAGGTCGGTGTTGGAGTCTCAATTTTGCAAAAGGTATAGCAGTAATAACATCTAAACCAATTGTAAGTCCCATTATCATTATAAAATCGGGTCTACCCGACATCTGCATCATAGAAGCAAAATCATTTCTAAAAATGAAAACAGCAATAATGAAAAGCAGTGTTGTTACAGATAGTGAAATTATAGAAGTAGAAAAAACCTTATCCTTATTAACTTCTTTTGAAGCAAACCTGAAGAAGCCTGTCTCCATACCATAGGTAAGGATTACAAATAAAAATGCCACAACAGCATATACATAATTTACTTTCCCAAGTTCAGCCTGGTTTAAAAAAATATAAGTCCAGTAAGGATTTAGCCACCAGTTGAGAAAACGCCCTATTATACTAGGCATTCCATAAATAGCAGTTTCCCCTGTTAATTTTTTGATAGCTTTCATTAATTTACTTTCTTCACAAAATTATTTTTGCAAATTTTATCATAACTATTTGAAAAAAGAAGAAAATGGGCAAATACTTAGCATTAATATTTTTTTCATTTATAATTATCATATCAGGTTGCAGCAGTAAAACAAGCTCATCAAGAAAACCGGTAATAAGTATTCAGGTTTCACCTTCTACCCAAAACTTTATATGGGGTGATAAGTTTACAATAAATCTTGCATCAAAGGTTAAAAATATGAAGATTAAAAAGATTGATCTTTTCATAAATAACATTCTTGTCCGATCTCTAAATGAAAGTAAATTAAGTTATTCTGTCAATTCCGGAGACTATCTTCCGGGCAATTTAAACATAAGAGTTGAATCAATAAATGGAGATGGTATAAAAGGAACAAACTATTCGGACATTTTAGTAGTGTCGGATATAAATCCGGAAAAACTTAGTTACCAGGTAGTAGAAACCTTGAATCATAACACTAGAAATTTTACAGAAGGATTAGAATTTTTTGATGACAAATTATTTGAAAGCACTGGAAATCATGGAGAATCCTACATTTATTCATATAATCCAAACACAGGTAAGATATTTAACTCTATAAAACTAGACAATCAATATTTTGGAGAAGGAATAACAATACTTCAAGATAAAATTTACCAACTTACCTATAAAGCAAAAAAAGGATTTATTTATGATGTAAATAGCTTTTATAAAGTTGGAGAATTTTCTTTTCTTTCTGATGAGGGGTGGGGACTTACCAATGATGGTAAAAATCTAATAATGAGTGATGGAACATCAAAAGTTCACTTTATCGATCCTAATTCTTTTAAAAGATTAAAGTCAATAGAAATAAGTGATAATAAAGGGATTATTGAAAATATAAATGAGCTTGAGTATGTAGATGGATTTTTGTATTCAAATATTTGGATGACACAAACTATTCTTAAAATTGATTCAAATACCGGAAGAGTATTGGCATACATAAACATGTCGGGATTGAGCAATCAATTTAAAAATTCAAATATTGATGTTTTTAATGGTATTGCCTATAATAAAAAGGAAAAACTTTTTTATGTTACAGGAAAATACTGGCCTAAAATATTTAAAGTCAGAATAAATTAAAAAAGAGAAGGACCCTCAAAGTTTATTTTAGTTTTACCCATATGTTTGTAAGCAATTTCAGTTGCTTCCCTACCCCTTGGAGTTCTTTTAATAAAACCTTCCATAATAAGGTAAGGTTCATAAACTTCTTCAATAGTACCAGCATCCTCACCTACAGCAGTAGCAATAGTATTTAATCCTACAGGTCCTCCTTTAAATTTATCGATTATGGTATTAATAATTTTATTATCCATTTGATCTAGACCGTAAGTATCAATATTTAAGGCATCGAGGGCGTATTTTGTAATTTTAAGATCAATAAATCCATCACCAATTACCTGAGCAAAATCTCTTACTCTTCTAAGCAAAGCGTTAAGAATACGAGGAGTACCCCTACTTCTTCTTGATATTTCATGAGCTGCTTCATTATCAATTTTAATATCAAGAATACCAGCTGATCTTTTAATTATGTAATTAAGAACTTCAGTATCGTAATATTCAAGATGAGCATTTATTCCAAATCGGGCTCTAAGTGGACTTGTCAATAAACCCGAACGTGTTGTTGCACCAATTAAAGTAAAAGGATTTAATTCAATTTGTATAGACCTAGCGCTAGGACCTTTATCGAGCATGATATCAATTTTATAATCTTCCATTGCAGAATAAAGATATTCTTCAACAACGGGACTTAATCGATGAATTTCATCAATAAAAAGAACATCATGAGTTTCAAGATTAGTAAGAAGACCGGCAAGGTCAGCAGGTTTATCTAGAACAGGTCCTGAAGTAATTTTGATTCCAACACCAAGTTCATTAGCGATTATATTTGAAAGTGTAGTTTTTCCAAGACCTGGGGGTCCATGAAGCAATACATGATCTAAAGCTTCCTCTCTTTGTTTGGCAGCAGTAACAAAAACATTAAGATTATCAATGATCTTTTTTTGACCATGAAAATCATTGAAAGATAAAGGCCTTAACCTTTTATCAATTTCTTTGTCTGTTTCTGAATATGAATTTCCCCTTAAATCGAAAGTATCTGCCATTATAAAATTATTAATGGCCTAAAGATATGAACTTAGTCTATAATATTCAATTCCTTAAAAATTTCATTTAATCTGTTCATATCAAAAGGTTTAGCCATATATTCATCCATTCCTGTAGCTAAACATTTATCGCGGTCGTTGTCAAGAGTATTTGCTGTAATGGCAATTACAGGTGTGTGATTTTTGGACGGAGTTTCTTTTTCAAACTTTCTTATTTGAGAAGTAGCTTCAAGACCATCCATCACCGGCATCATAATATCCATTAATATTACGTCGTAATCCTTCTCACGGTACTTATTTACAGCTTCCAATCCGTTGTTGGCGATATCAACTTCATGATTGAATTTTTTCAAGCTGAATGTTGTAATACGTTGATTTAGAATGTTATCTTCAACCAACAAAATTGACAAATTTTCTTTCATAGCTTAATATTCTCACTCTCTCAAATTAACAAAAGGCATTTGCAAATATATAATTTTTATATAAGAATTTAAATTCTATTAATTAATGATATAGTGTTGTTAGTTCTGTTAATATCTTTTTCAAAAAAAGTTATGTACAATGTTTGAAGAAGAAGCTTTAATAAATCTGATAACTTTTAGTAATTAAAAAACTGAATTACAATTAATTATATTTATTTTTCAACACTTGTTAATAAATTAAGAACGATATTTTGTTATTTTAAAAATGTTAATTTAATATTCAAAATCGAATTAAAAAAATTCTTTTTTAATAGTTTAAAATTTAAAAACTCAATTCTTTAATAAATAAAATTAATTAATCAAATTTTGTTATGCAAAAATAGTAAGATATAGTTTACTATTTATTAACAAGTAAAGAACAATTTATTTTTTTTACAAACGTATGTTTTGAATAGATTAATCTTAATTATTTTGATTTTTAGAGGGTATATTTACAAAAATTTTTATAATGGCTGAAAGTTACAATATTATTGAAAATAAGATAAAGGATTTTACCAGAAAGTTTTACCTTAATAAGGTAATTAAAGGGATAATATTTTCTTTCCTAATACTCATCATTTTTGGTCTATTACTTTTATTGCTTGAATATTTTCTTTATTTCAATACATATCAAAGAGTTTCAATCTTAATAATATTTTCTACTTCCATAATAGCTTCTTTAATAGTACTTGTTTTATTTCCATTTTTAAAATTAAACGGAATATTTAAAAGAATTGGCAAAGAACAAATTAACACCATAATTGTAAATCATTTTCCGGAAATAAAAGATCGTCTTTTTAATGTCATTGAATTAAAAGAAAAAAATGAATCAGATTTATATTCAAATGATTTAATTTTAGCTAGTATAGAACAGAAGATCAATGAAATTAAAATATTCAAATTTTCAGAAGCCGTAGATTTCAAAAAGAATTTAAGATTTTTCTACTATTTAATTGCTTCCTTGTTATTGATTTTTTTAATTGCTGCAGTTTCTCCTGATTTAATTTTAAAACCTTCACAGAGATATAAAAACTACGAGGTAGCATATGAAAAGCCATCTCCCTATAAAATTTATTTATTAAATGATTCTTTGAAAGTTGGAAAGGGTGATGATTTTACAATTTTTGCCAAAATAGAAACAAAAAAAGAATTTGATAATTTATTCATTTCGTTTAGAGATAATAAATTTTTGATGAAAAATGATTCTTCTGGGGTATATTCCTATAAGGTCGTAAATGTAAATAATGATATTAAGTTTAATTTTTATGTAGAAAATTATTATTCACGTGAATATATTATTGATGTATTAGAAAAGCCTGGAATCTCTGATTTTACAGTTAAAATTAATAAGCCTGATTACACATCAATGAATGATGAAGAGTTTCAAAATTTAACAGAAATTGTAGTACCGGCAGGAACATACATTGAATATTCATTTAATACTTATGATACTGACTCATTGTATATAAATGGATTAGATGTTTCAAACAATACTATTTTAAAAGAAAATGATAATGTTTTTAAATTTTCGCAAAGATTCATTGCTGATTCAAAGTTTTCAGTTTCATTGAAAAATTCAGGTTTTAAAATAGATGATTTTTTGTTTTTTAATATCAAGATAATAAATGACGAATATCCAACAATTGGTGTCACTTCTATTATTGATTCTATTGATTTTACTAAGGTATATTTTAAAGGTATAATTAGTGACGATTATGGATTTTCGAAGTTAATTTTTATTACTAAAGCATCAGACAAAATTGATTCAATTCAGGAACTGTCTATTTTAAGAAATCAAAATGAGCAAAACTTCTTCTTTGCTTATGATTTTAGCCGTTTTAAAGACTTTAACGATAGGGTAGAGTACTACTTTGAGATTTTCGACAATGATGTTGTTACAGGTCCTAAATCAGCTATCAGTGAGGTATTTTATTATTCATTTCCTGAAATGAAGGATATTTTAGATCATCAGGACGAAAAGTTTGATGAGATAGAAAATATACTAACACAAAGTATGAATTTGAATGATGCTTTAAAGAAAGACATCTTTAATTTAAAGGAAAAGCTTATAAATTCTGAATTGGCATCATGGGAAAGAAAAGAAATTCTAAAAGATATAGTTAATAAAAAGCAATTGCTTGAAAAAAATCTTGAATCGATTAAAGAAAAGAATGAAGAGCTTAATAATTATCTTGAATCGTTTACTAATCAAAATGAAGATATTTTAGAAAAGCAGAAAAAGCTACAAGAAATGTTAGAGCAGGTTTTCTCCGACGATCTGAAAAAGCTTCTTGAAGAATTCAATAAAATGATGAATGAATTCAACAAAGATAAATTGAATGAGTTAAATGAGAAAATGGATATTTCGCTAGATGATCTTTCAAAACAATTAGATAGAAATATTGAAATGCTTAAAAAGATGCACATTGAGCAAAAACTTGACGTTATTTCTGAAAATTTGAAGAAGCAGATAAAAGAAAATGATTTGATTCAAGAAAAGTTAACTAATGGAGAAAGACCGGAAAATTTGAAAGATACTGAAGAAAATATTAAAAATAAAGTAGAAGAGATTGAAAAAGAATATGAAGAAGTAAAGAAGATTAACGAAGAATTGGAAAATAAAATTAATCTTTTTGATTTTAAAAACGAGTTTAGTGACATTAAAAATGAGTTGCAGAATTCTATTTCCAATATGGAAAAGAATAATAAGAAGAAAAGTTCCGAATCTTCAAAAAAAGCTTCTGATAAGATGAAAAATCTTTCTTTTATGATGCAACAAATGATGGAAGAAGCCTTTAAAGAAAAGAATGCTGAAAATCTTGCAGACTTGATGCAAATACTTGATAATTTGGTCACTTTTAGTTTTTCACAGGAGAAAAATATTGTTAGGGACTTTAATGTTGAGTTTTCTTCCTTAGTTTATGGAAAGCAAAAAAAGTTGGCCGGAGACTTTGAAATCATTAAAGATTCTCTTTATTCTTTGGCAATGAGAGAGCCTTCTATAAACTCTATTGTGAATAAAGAAATTGTTGATATTAAGCAGAATTTTAGGGATCTTGATAATAATTTTTCTAAAAATTCCTTTTCTCAGATACCTGTTAATCAGCAAAATATTTTAACATCATCAAATAATCTTGCACTTTTTATGTCTGAAGTAATAAAGAATCTTCAGAAACAAATGGCGGATTCTAAGCCTGGAAACCAGAACTGCCAGAAGCCGGGTAACAATCCTAATCCAGGAAGTTCTAACCCTTCAAAAAGTATGCAGCAAAGCCTCCAACAGCAATTAGAAAAAATAATGCAGATGATGAAGGATGGCAAGCAAGGAAAATCAATGAATAACGAGTTAGGTAAAGCACTTTCTCAGCAGGAAAAGATGCATCAAATGTTACAGCAAATGATGAATCAAGGTAATGTAGGAAGCGATGCATATGAAACATTGAAGCAAGCTGATCAATTGCTTAATCAAATTAAAGATGATATTTTAAGAAATAACATCTCCAATTCAACATTGGAAAGAAACAAGCAGATAATGACCAGATTACTTGAAGCTGATAAAGCAGAAAATGAAAGAGATATTGATGAAAAAAGAAAGTCAAATACAGCTAAAGAACAATTTATCAGTGAATCAGCAAAAATATTTGAAAATATTGCTCCAAATAATAACTTTGAAGAAAAATTATTGAAGAACAAGCTTATTTTAAGTTCTTATTATCAGAGAAAATATCAAAAATTTATTTACCAATTGGATAGCATAAATGGTGCAATCTATAAGAATAGAATCGAAAATAAATAATTATTGTAAAATTGAAAATTTTATCAATTCTATTTTTAATGAATATAAGTTTTCACGAAAACTATATTGTAAAATTTATATATCTGTAAATGAAGCAGTAACAAATGCTATAAATCATGGTAATTCAAATCTTGAAAATAAGTATGTAACTCTCGAATTCTCTGATAATTCTGATCACTATCAATTTCTAATTACAGATGAAGGAAAAGGTTTTGATTATAATAATCTAATTGATCCTACTGAAGAAATTAATATCAAGAAAGAATCGGGTAGGGGGATCTTTATAATGAAGAAATATTCTGATGATATTTCATTCATGGATAACGGAAGCAAGGTTAAATTGATTTTTTATAAACAAGTTGATTAGATTTTATTCAGAAGACATAGCTAAGCCTAAGCTAAAATTTAATTCCTTGAAGAATTGGATTAAAGAAGTTATTTCCAATTATCAGCATAAGTGTGGAGAAATATCAATTATTTTTTGTTCTGATAGCTATTTACTTGAGATTAACAAACAATATTTAAACCATAATTATTTCACAGACATTGTTACATTTAACTATAACAATGAAAATTTAATTTCCGGGGACATTTTTATTAGTCTTGAAACTGTGATGAATAATTCTCATTTATATTCTCAAACGTTTAAAGATGAATTACTTAGGGTAATTATTCACGGAATACTTCATCTAATAGGTTTTGACGACAAGAGTGAAGAAGAAGCTAATCTTATTCATAAGAAAGAAGATGAGGCGATAGAAATGTTTTACTTAAAATTCTATAATAATTAAAAAGTTTGCATTCCCCAATTTCATTTTCCCTTTATTATTTTTGATGACCGTTTCTAGTTGAAAGAATACATGATTAAATTAACTTTGCGCTTGTATTTTAAAAATACTTACAATGAAATTTCTTTATGATATTATAGTAGTTGGTGCTGGACATGCCGGATGTGAAGCTGCAATGACAGCAGCAACTATGGGTTCAAAAACATTACTGATTACTATGGACATGACAAAAATGGCACAGATGTCATGTAATCCAGCCATGGGAGGTATCGCCAAAGGTCAGATATTAAGGGAAATAGATGCTTTAGGAGGATATTCAGCAATTGTAACTGATCAATCAACCATACAATTTAGGATGCTGAACAGATCTAAAGGTCCTGCAATGTGGAGTCCAAGAGCTCAATGTGACAGAATGCAATTTTCAATGATTTGGAGAAATCACCTTGAAAAAAACAGCAATCTCGATTTTTGGCAGGGATCAGTAACAGAGCTAATAATTAGTAATGGAAAAATTGAAGGAGTAATAACCGATGTTGGTGTTAAGTTTCATTCTAAATGCGTCATATTAACAAATGGAACTTTTTTAAATGGTTTGATACATATAGGAAAATATAATACGAGTGGTGGAAGAATTTCTGAGCCTGACTCAAAATATTTAAGTGATCAACTATTGAAAGAAGGTTTTTCTGTTGGAAGAATGAAAACAGGTACTCCAGTTCGAATTGATGGAAGGAGTGTTGATTTTTCAAAGTTAACAGAACAGAGAGGAGAGGACGATTTTTACAAGTTTTCTTTTCTTCCTGAGATTTCAACCAATTTAAACCAGCTTTCCTGTTACATGGCTTATACAAATCTGGATACACACAATGTTTTGAAGTCAGGGTTCGATTTTTCACCAATGTTTGATGGTACAATCCAAAGTATCGGACCAAGATATTGTCCAAGTATTGAGACTAAGCTTGTAACTTTTTCGGAAAAGGATAGTCATCATTTATTTCTTGAGCCTGAAGGAGAAAATAATATAGAATATTATTTGAACGGGTTTTCATCTTCCTTGCCATGGGATGTTCAATTAAAAGCTTTAAAACAAATTGAAGGATTTGAGAATATAAAAATATTCAGACCAGGCTATGCTATCGAGTATGATTATTTTGATCCGACTCAACTAAACCACACTTTAGAGACTAAGAGAATTAAGAATTTATTTTTTGCTGGTCAAATTAACGGAACTACGGGATATGAAGAAGCAGCAGCTCAAGGTTTGGCTGCAGCGATTAATGCCCATCATAATTGCCATGGAGGTACTCCACTTGTTCTTGAAAGAGATCAAGCTTATATCGGGGTTTTAATAGATGACTTGGTTACAAAAGGGGTTGATGAACCATATAGGATGTTTACTTCGAGAGCAGAATACAGAATATTGTTAAGACAAGATAATGCTGATCAACGATTGACACAATTAGGTTATGACCTGGGACTCGCTGATAAGCGCAGATACCTGTTGTATAAAGATAAATATGAAAGAGTAAACGAATTGCTTAATTTCTCATTCGAACTTAGTGTAAAACCAGAACAAGTCAACGAATATCTTATTACGAATGATTCTGCACCTTTGAAACAATCAGTCAAGCTTAATGATATAATTTCGCGACCTCAAGTAAAATTGAAAGATTTAGTTGAAATTTTACCGAGTCTGAATAATAAGGTTTCAGACTTAAATGAAGTAAGGGATGAAATAATAGATTCTGTTGAGATTTCTATTAAATACTCAGGATATATTGAAAGAGAGAAACAGCTTGCAGACAAATTTAAAAGGCTTAACGACATTGTTATTGAGAACAAATTTGATTACTTAAACATACATACAATATCAACAGAGTCGAGGCAAAAGCTTGCAAGAATAAACCCTAAAACATTAGGTCAGGCAAGCAGAATTCCTGGAGTTTCTCCTTCAGACATTAGTATACTTTTAGTGATGCTAGGAAGATAGTTCCACGTGAAACAGAAACTCACAAAAAACCTCATTTAATAATAATGGAAACAATTTCAGGAAACATATTTAATTACAGGACAGGTGAATTTATTAAAGGAACGATTGTATTTAATGAAACAATCGTTGCTATAAATGAGGATAATTCTGTTGAAGAAAATACATTTATTATTCCTGGATTAGTTGACTCGCATATGCATATTGAAAGTTCTATGTTAACTCCATTGGAATATTCAAAAGTTGCGTTAAGGCATGGGGTAGTAGGGGCAGTTACAGATCCTCATGAAATAGCTAATGTATGTGGTATAAATGGAGTTGAATTTATGTTAGACAATTCTCAATTATCTCCGATGAAAATTTATACAGGAGCACCCTCTTGTGTGCCTGCAACTGAACATGAAACATCAGGAGCAGTAATTACCAGTGAAGATATTGAAGAACTTTTTAAGAAGAATAAGTGTTCCCATTTGTCTGAAATGATGAATTTCCCTGGTGTAATATATAAAGAGGCAGAGGTTTTAAAAAAATTAGGGATAGCAAAAAAGTTTAACAAGAAAATTGATGGACATGCACCACTTCTTACAGGAGACAAATTAAGACGATATATTTCAGAAGGGATTTCTACGGAACATGAAAGCACATCAATAAATGAAGCATTAGAGAAAATTGAAGAAGGATTAAAAATATTTATAAGGGAATCCACAGCATCACACGGATTTGAATTAATGCACGAATTGATTTCTACTCACACTGACTCCATAATGTTGTGTACAGATGATTGTCATCCAGCAGATCTAGAAAACAACTATATTGATCAACTCTTTAGAAGAGCTATTAAAAAAGGCCACTCAATTGAAAATATTATTAAAGTGGCTTCTATTAATGCAATAAATCATTACGGGTTGAATATTGGATTATTAAGGATCAACGACCCGGCTGATTTTATAATAATAGACAACTTCACGGATTTTAACATTATGAAAGTTGTTATTGATGGTAAAGAAATATTCGATGGTAAGGTATTGAAATTTACTAATAACAGCAGTACTTTAATCAATAAGTTTGTTGTAAATAATGTAAGCGAAGAAGATATAAAGGTTGAAAAAACCGGCAGCTTTTTGAATGTTATTAAGGCAATTGACGATTCTTTGATAACACATAAATTGAAATATAGAATTAATGTAGGAAAAAGTTGTGTTGAAACTGATGTTAATGATGATATTTTAAAGATTGTTGTAGTTAATAGGTATAAGAAAGTAAAACCTTCGGTAGGATTTATTAATGGGTTTAAACTCAACCGTGGAGCAATTGGAAGTACCATAGCTCATGATTCACACAACATTATTGTTATTGGAACCAGCGACGATTATATTATAAAGGCAATAAATCTTTTACAAGAGTCTAAGGGAGGTTTGGTGATAGCTAATAAAAATATTGAACACCTTCTTAAACTTCCGGTAGCGGGTTTAATGTCAAATCAGCCTATTGAAACAGTTGCAGCAGAATATGAAGTTTTAAGCAAAGAAGTTAAAGAAATGGGTTGTCAGCTTAAGAATCCTTTTATAACTTTATCATTTATGGCTCTTTTAGTTATTCCCGAATTGAAAATTGGGGATAAAGGATTGTTTGATGTTGATAGGTTTGAAATCGCAGAGCTTCAAATGTAATAAGATACCATCTTCGTGAATAAAGATGAAATTAAAAATATTCTTTCTGCCCTGCCAAGTGAACCGGGGATATATCAATACTACGACAAATTTGGTAATATCATTTATATTGGTAAGGCCAAAGATTTAAAGAAAAGAGTATCTTCTTATTTCAATAAAAACCACGATAACAGAAAGACTGATATACTTGTTAGATCTATATTTGATATTAAAACAATTGTTGTAGAGACAGAACATGATTCTCTGATTCTTGAAAACAATCTTATTAAAAAGTACCAGCCTCGATATAATATTTTACTTAAAGATGATAAAACATATCCATGGATATGTATTAAAAATGAACGATTCTCCAGAGTATTTCAAACAAGGAATATTATCAAAGATGGTTCCCTCTATTTTGGTCCTTTTACTTCAGGACTCCTAATTAAAACTTTAATTGACTTTTTGCGACAGACATACAAGCTAAGGACTTGTAGCTTAAATCTTTCTGAAGAGAATGTTTCACGTGGAAAATTTAAAGTATGTCTTCAATATCATATAGGAAACTGTCTGGGAGCATGCGAAATGAGACAAGAGGAAAGTAATTACCAAAACAACATAGAAGAAATAAAAACAATATTGAAAGGCAACATTGGTAAAGTAATTTCCGATCTCAAAGAATTGATGAACAAATATTCTTCTGAGCTTAAATTTGAAGAGGCTTCCGCGATAAAAGAAAAACTTAAAATAATACAGAATTTCCAATCAAAATCTACAGTTGTAAGTCCTTCAATTAAAAATGTTGATGTTTACAGTTATAAGAAAGATGAGCAGATTATTTATATTAATTTCCTAAAAGTAATTAATGGAGCTGTCATTCAATCATTCACTCTTGAAATGAAAGAGAGAATAGAAGAGAGTGATGAAGACCTGCTTCTTACCGGAATTTATGAAATAAGACAAAAAATATTTAGCGACTCTTCTGAATTGATTGTGCCCTTTAAACCTTCATTTCAAATGAATGGGGTTAATTATACTGTTCCTCAAAGAGGAGATAAGAAAAAGCTTCTTGAACTTTCAGAAAAGAACCTGAAATACTTTATACTGGAAAAGATAAAGACTAATAGTTTAACAAAAAATGAAACATCAGCTGAAAGAATATTAAAGACAGCCCAAAAGGATCTTAGATTAAAAGAAATTCCTTTTCATATTGAATGTTTTGACAACAGTAACTTGCAGGGTACCAATCCAGTAGCATCGTGCGTAGTATTTAAAAATGCCCGTCCTGCAAAAAGGGAATATCGCCATTTTAATATTAAAACGGTAGAAGGAGCAAACGATTTTGCATCAATGGAAGAAATTGTCTATCGTAGGTATAAAAGAATGATTGAAGAAGGTTCCAAAATTCCTAATCTGGTTATTGTTGATGGAGGGAAAGGCCAACTTAGCTCTGCATTGAATGCTCTTAATAAACTCAATCTTGACGGTAAACTTCCAATTATTGGCATAGCAAAGAAGCTTGAAGAAATATATTACCCCGACGACCATATTCCTCTCTATATTGATAAAACTTCTGAAACTTTAAAACTGATTCAAAAGATGAGGGACGAAGCACATAGGTTTGGAATAAAACATCACCGAAGTAAACGAGAAAAACAAATGGTAACTTCTGAACTAGACACTATCAAGGGTATTGGAGACAAGACAAAAGAATTACTAATAAAATCCTTTAAAACAATTGATAAGATAAAAAATGCTCCGTTAGATCAATTGATAAAAATTGTAGGTAAAAGTAAAACGGCAATTATTAAAGAGCATTTCAATAATACTACAGATTAAATGTCAATTTCAGCCTTTTCATTCTTAGCCGCAATAATACCTTGATTAAGCTCAAAGCCAATTATTAACGAGATACAATTCAAGTAAATCATTAACATCAAAACCGGAATTGTCCCTATTGATCCATATAAAGCGTTATACTTGCCAAAGTGGTCAATGTAGAAACTGAAACCTAATGTTATTATAATCGACAATATGGTTGACAATGTACCACCTGCAGAAATGAACTTCCATTTGCTCTTCCTTGCAGGAGCAAGGTAAAATAAGAATGCATAAGCAAAATAAAGTAACGCTAAAATGACAATCCATTTACCTATTGTTATTATGTAGAAAGTGATACCTTGTTCCATAATCTGCTCCTTAACAAGATGATTAAGAACAGTTTGAGTAAAGGTGATCAGGGTTATTGCTGTTATTACCAAAACCGAAAGAATAATAACCAAAAGTATAGATATCAACCTGATTTCCCACCAACTTCTTGTATCATTGATATTTACAGAAGAATTGAAGGCACTTATTAGTGCAACAACTCCACTAGTAGAAAAGTATAGGGCCATTACAACTCCTAGAGAAAGCAATCCACCATGAGGAATTTTAATAATGTCTTCAATCGTTTTTTGTACAGCACTATAAACACTATCTGGAAATAAAGACTGCAACATCAAGAGCAATTCATCCTGAAAACCATCAATTGGTATTATAGGAATTAAAGTAAAGAAAAAGATTATTGCAGGGAATATGGCAATAAATAGATTAAATGATACACTTGCAGCACGTATACCTAAAACACCATCCCTTAATCCTTTGTAAAAAAAATTAAGAGCATAGTATAATGGAATTTTATCAAAGCCAGGGAAAGTAACCCTTTTTGCCCAAATGGTAAGGGGCATAAACAAACGTGCAATTCTTACCTCGTAGGCTTTTTTCCAGATTTTCATTAATTACAAATGACCGTATATCTTTTATTATTAAGACTTTATTCAGACTGCTTTTCTATTCTCAATTGGTGTATCAAAGGAGACTGATTGATAGTTTTAATTAAAAAGTAAACCCGGTATTTACCATTATCAGTTTCTAACGTGCCTATGGCATAATTCGAATCACCTTTTCCTCCCTGATGAATTATGGAAAATTTCTTAGGCGGATTCTTCTTGAAAAAATCATTAATAACCTGCTGGGCATGAGATTTACTATATACGTTTTCGCTTTCAAGTACTACAAGCTCCACATTCTGATTGAAATAACCTGAAAGCTTTGCCGAATTACCGGTCTTAAGACTTAATATAACATCATCAGGTATCTGGGCTGATGCCATTATTGTTATAATCATCAATCCAACAGCTAATAATATTCTTTTAATTTTTGAAACCATTTCTTATATCTAAAATTTTTCCCTTTAATTTGAGATTATGAAATTACATATAAATTTCAAATCTCTTGTGTTTTATCTCCAAAATGTAATTGTTCTCTTTTTTCTATCGCATTCATATGCAAAAAACGTGCAACTTTTTAATTTATCAACTTGGTTTCATAATTTTTGTAATTTCACGTCAATATAATTAATTGATTTTTTATAACTTTTTTCTTTTTTCATGAAGATTACTCTGATACTTGTTGGTAAGACTGAAGCTGAATACCTAGTCAAAGGGGTTTCTGATTACATCAAAAGGATTAAGCATTATATTGCTTTCAACGAGGAAATTATACCTTCATTGAAAAACACAAAAAGCCTTAGCGAGGAACAACAGAAACAAAAAGAGGGTGAAATGATTATTAATGCTCTTAAACCCACTGACGAAGTTGTACTTCTCGATGAAAGAGGAGAAAGTTTTTCTTCCGTTGGCTTTGCAGGCTTTATTCAAAAAAAAATGGTCGCAGGTACAAAGAGCATGGTTTTTGTTATTGGAGGACCATACGGTTTCTCTGAAAGTATTTACCAAAGGGCTAATTTTAAAATCTCTTTGTCTGAAATGACTTTTTCGCATCAGATGGTTAGACTGATTTTTACCGAACAGATTTACAGGGCATTGACCATCATAAAAGGAGAACCATATCATCATCAGTAATTAAACTATGTATATTTTGAAGAAATATAAATACATATTAAAGCCTTTTGGTCTGTTTCTGATTTTCTTACTGATGGCTATTGTTTCAGAAAAATACATTCTGAGCGATAGCATATCAAAAATTAAAACCCAAAACTTTCAAAATTCTTTTTACAATAAGGAAAAACTTTCCCAAGATATTCTTAATGACTTATCAGTGAAACTGATTAATCACGATTCAATGTCGGATTATAGTTTTTATGAGAACTTAAAATATCTTAACAACTTGTTCGATAGGGAAGAAATTTCAATTCTTATTACTAAAAACAAAGAGCTGGTTTATTGGTCGGATAATGTAATCGGTTTTGCAGGCAACGAGAATTTTGAAAATAATAAACTTATAAAACTGATAAATAGTTATAACTATTACTCAAACACCAATGTCGGAGACCTTACTATTCATGCATTAATTCTTATAAGATATAATTACAAGATTCAAAACAACTTCCTGAATAACAGCTTTGCTTATTCGTTTAATTTTCCTGAAGATTATGAAATCAGTGAAAGCGATAATATCGGTTTCTTCCCTGTGAAAAATCTTTCCGGAGAAAAAGTATTTTTTTTGAATCATATCGGCGAAAAACCTTGTATTTATAATCTTATTTACATCCCAATAGGCTTATTTCTCATTTCTTTCATTTTTCTTTTTGTACTTTTTTATCGAATCAATTCTCATTATATACGTCGAAATAATGCAGTCAAATCTTTAATTTTATTCATTTTTCTCGCTTGCATATACTTGGTTATGAATGTTTTTAATGTACCAAGTTCTTTATATTATCTTGATATTTTTTCACCTAAATATTTTGCATATACTTCTCTCTGGACTTCCTTAGGCGAGTTTTTAGTCTTTGCTGCTTTAATTTTATTCTGGAGCATAAACTTTTACAGATCATTCGATATATCTGAAAATGCAAAGAAAAATAGCTTGCAAAGAAGGGTAGGACTTGGAATTTCACTGTTTGTTACTGCCTTATTGTTAATACTTATCCGATATCTACTACATATTCTTATAATGAATTCAAGTATTTCTTTTGCCCTTTATCGGGTAGAAGATCTTAGCATTTATACTCTTATTGGATATCTTACAATTGGACTTCTTTGTCTTTCGTTAATTTTTATATGCTATAAGATTGTAAGACTTTACAGAAAACATACAAGATCAGAAGAGTTTCTGACTTTAATTTCATCAATTTTTTTATTTTTATTTTTTCTCACTTTATTCGACAAATCTTTCTCTTTCAGGCTAAGCCTATTTTTCATTCCTATGTATCTTGTTCTTTTCTACTCTAGTAGGGTTAAGATATTGTCTCACCGACTATCAGGGACAGTTTTGCTTGTTTTCATGTTTACTTTATTTACCCTTTTCAACGGCATCGATTTCATTAAAGCTCACGAAAACAAAATCCAGGAGACTATGGTCATGAACCTTTCTTCTGAACACGACCCAAATGCAGAAATATTCATTAAAGAAATTGACCTCGAAATTTCCTCTGATACTGTACTGATAAAACAGCTCAACAGACCTTTCGAAGAATTGGAAAACTATATTGTTAAAAATTATTTTAGCAGTTATTTCCGAGAATACAATATTCAGATAACTATTTGTGGGGAAGGCGACAATCTTATTATCCAGCCTGAAAACATAACTCGCCCATGCTTGTCATTCTTTAATGAAATGCTTGAAAAAGATGGCACTCAGCTTGGCGAAACCAACTTCTTTTTTTTGGAAAACACAACCGGTAGAATCTCATATGCAGGTAGATATGAACTTCAACCCGATTCTTTAACCCCTTCGGTGAATCTGTTTATTGAGTTGAATTCTAAACTTTTATCAGAAGGAACTGGATTTCCGGAACTATTGCTGCCACAAAATACCCTTGGAAGTCGCTTGCGTACAAGCTTCTCATTTGCAAAATATAACAACGGTCAGTTAGTCGATAGGGGAGGAGACTTCCTTTATGCCCTTTCTTCAGATACTTATGATTTTTCAAAAATACCTTTATCCCTTAAGTCTTTTGATGGCTTCGAGCATGTTATTTATTTTAAATCGCCCGACAATTGCATATTAGTCAGCCGCGAAAAAGAAACTGTCTTCGATTACCTTATTTCTTTTCCGTATATTTTTGTTTTCTTTTTCTTTATTGCGTTACCGGTCAATGCATTCTCGTCTTCTACCCGATTAATTAACAAGGGTAAATCTTTAAGGACCAGAATACAGTACTCAATAATTGGTATTGTTATTATTTCTCTTCTTGTAATTGGCGGAGGTACTATTTATTATATAATTTCCCAATACCGATCAAATCATCGTGAAGATCTGGTTGATAGAATTAATTCGGTATCAATGGAACTTGAAGTAGTTATAAATAATGATCTTATTAACAATTATGAATCAAACGATTTACTTAATTATGAACTAATAAGGATTTCAGAAGTCTTTAAAACAGATATAAACATTTTTGATACGAAGGGATACCTTATTGCCACTTCTCGTCCTGAGATTTTTGAAAAAGGATTAATCCTTCCGGTGATGAACAAAATTGCATTCCAAAATCTTGGGATGTTTAAGTTTCCCTTATTCCTTCACGAAGAACATATTTCAAAAATGAACTTCATGTCGGCATATTTACCACTAAATGATAACAAAGGTAATATTTCGGCATATCTGAACCTCCCGTATTTCATGCAGGAAAAGGAATTCAGACAAGAAATAACAACTTTTATTCTAGCATTTTTCAATATTTATGTATTCCTTTTGCTTGCTAGTGTTATTGTAGCTTGGTTTGTTTCCTCAAAAATTACTGACCCACTGAAGTTGATTCGGGAAAACCTACGAGGTGTTCAGCTGGGGAAAAACCCCAGACCAATACATTACAAGGAAGACGACGAAATTGGGATACTGGTTTCTGAATACAATCATAAAGTTGAAGAACTTGCGGCAAGTGCCGACCTGCTTGCCCGCTCAGAACGTGAATCGGCATGGAGGGAAATGGCTAAACAAATTGCTCACGAAATTAAAAATCCCCTAACTCCCATGAAGCTGAATATTCAGTTTCTTCAAAGGTCAAACCCTAAATCAATGGAAGATTACGACGAGATTGTTAAGAAAGTTACCGGCACAATTATCGAACAGATTGAAAACCTTTCTACTATTGCTACCGAATTCTCTAACTTTGCTAAAATGCCTAAGGTTCATAACGAAAAGTTCAATCTTTCGGAACGTCTTCTTGAAATTATTGGACTGTATAACTATACCGGAGAATCTGAATTTATCACTGATTTTAAACTGTGCGAATCAATTCAAGTATTAGCAGATAAAGAGCAATTCTCAAGGGCAATGATAAACTTGATTAGAAACGCCCTTCAATCGATACCCGATACCAGAAAAGGAGAAATCAAAATATCAATTGAAGAAGAAACCAATTTTGCAGTAGTGAAAGTAAGCGACAATGGGAAAGGCATTCCTGACAATCTAAAAGAGAGCATTTTTATGCCTAATTTTACAACTAAAAGTAGTGGGGCAGGACTTGGCCTTGCTATAACAAAAAACATCGTAGAGGGCTTTAAAGGCGACATTTGGTTTACTTCTGAAACTGATAAGGGCTCAACCTTCTTTATACGTATCCCCGTTGTTAAAGAATGAGCTGAGACCTATTTTATATTACACGTTTCAAATCTTCAATTTTCTGCCGTTTCAATTGAAAATTTTTCATTCTTTATTTCTTTCATTATCGAATGAAATTTATCTTTTTCCAGATTATAAGGCAGCATATGTGATGATTTGCTGAATTCTATAAACTTCTTTTGTGGCGCCTGCAAAGAATCAAAATACCCTTTTGCTACATCAAAACATGTTTGATAATCGTGCTTGCCCTGTAGTATGTAAATAGGCACTTTAACTTCCTTTGCATATTCTGTTAATGGCTGTTTCATCATTGGGCCGAAAAGAAGATTCTGTGTGAGATTCATTCCTTTAACATAGTTGAACTTGTCTTTTACCGTATACTCTCTCGAAGTGAAAACAGGCCAGATTATCATTTTGAACAGATCCATTTTTTTCTTCCCGTAAGCTGCGCCACCATAATTCATAACCCATTTTCTTTCTATCATTAGTGATTTCCACATGTTCTTATAACCGTCATCACCCGGAAAACCTATTTCTTCAAGCTCCTTGATGGCTTTCTTATTGTTTTCCCTTTTTGCTTCTCCTAATACATAGTTGTAACTCATTTGCTCACTTCTTACCTGGTCTGCAACTTGCCCGATACCAATATATGCTGTATAAAGCTCAGGATGCTTGTGTATTACCCTCATTCCCAGATAAGAACCCCATGAATGGCCAAGAATGAATATCTTATCTTTTTGGAATCTTTCAATCAGATATGTTGAAAGCTCCCTTGTGTCTTCAACCATCTGTTCTATGGTGATTGTCTCTATTAGAATATCTTTTGAATATGAGCCCCCGGCTCCTCGTTGATCCCAGTTTACTACTATAAAATCCTTTTCAAGCTCTTTATTGTAAAGTATGTTCAATGGCATCTGAGGACTTCCAGGCCCACCGTGTAACATAAGCAAGACAGGATTATTGATGTCTTCACCCCGTATAACAACCAATTGCCGAATTCCCCCTATTTCCATCTTTCTTACTTCAGCAATGCTTCCTGCCTTCTCATTGTTACTGGTATCACGGATCAATTCTGTTCTTCCAGGACTAACACCCTTCAACCAACCAAAAAAGATTAAGGCTGTAAGGGAGATAATTACTATGATTGTTGATAGTGTTGTAACTATTATTCTTAATATATTTTTCATTGCTTTTTATTTTGAAACAAATGAACGGTAATTTATTAAATAATCTGAACCTATTATCGATGAACTACCTGAATTTAAAGGTAAAAAATTGTTTTTTTGCACACTCCTATCCCCTTGAATTTTTCTTTGTTTCAAGCTCCTTAGGAGTGCAAGTATGGTAGAGCAGCAATTATGTAGACTCCATTCCCCTCCCGGGAGTGGCAAGGGTGGGTTTCTCTCAATCTTTCTACCATACTGTTGCCCAGATGGGACTTGATTTGATAATATTGGTTGTCAATTAAAAAATAAACCCGGGAATGTATCAACAAACCCGGGCTTATATTTATTTCTGAAATATCTCTATCCCATAATCACCAAAACTTCATTCTTGTCTTTCATCTTGCCAATCGGAATTAGGTTACCCGACAGCTCTTCCCCGTTGAGAATTACTTTCACAACTCCCTTCTGAACCCCGTTGTCATTCTTTACTTCAAAACTGAAGTTTTTACCTCTGAAACGACGGGTCATCCTGAAAGATTTCCAGCTTGATGGAACACATGGGTCTATCTTCAATCCTTCATAATCCGGCTGAACTCCCATAATATACTGTGTGGCTGTGTAATAACTCCAAGTAGCGGCTCCAGTAAGCCATGGTAGCCTTGCTGCTCCAAACCTCGGACTGTAAACACTGTGCGTAAATTGACAGTTAACGTACGGTTCTATTTGTCTTACCTCAGCTTTGGTATTATATGCGGCAGGCATGAAAGCTCTATAGTATTTGAAAGCTTGCTCACCATGCCCAAGCATTGTCTCGGCAATGATAGCCCAACCTTGCGTATGAGAGAAGATTGAAGCATTTTCTTTCATTCCCGGATTGAACAATGGTGCTTTGACTATTTTATGGCTGATCTTCACATACGGAGGTGCGCAAATAACAATACCACAATCCGATGAAAGTTTTTCCTTTACAGCCTTCATAGCTTTTTCGGCTTTTTCTGGTGAAGCATGACCGCTTAATACTGACCATGATTGTGGATTCAGCCAGCAGCTTCCTTCTTCATTGTCCTTCGAACCGTATTTCAAACCATCAGCTCTATAAGCTCTCATATACCAATCACCATCCCAGGTGTGCTTGTCAATATTTTCATCAAGAGTTTTCAAATGGTAATTTGCCCATTCTATCTCTTCCTTGCTTCCGAATTTCTCGTTTATTTCAATATAAGTTTTTAATGCATAACGCAATTGCAATGCAACAAAAACTGTCTCCCCGTCATGACCCAATTCAAGGCAGTCGTTCCAGTCGGCAAGCAAGCCGCATGGTAGTCCATGAGTACCGCTTCTCTTCATACTGAATTCTATCGCTCTTTTAAGGTGGCCAAGAACAGTTGCTTCTCCTTTATCGGCAAAAGGAAATACTTTTTTGTAGAAATCAACATCTCCGGTTTCTTTTACATAGGCCGGAATACTATTGAACAACCACATACAGTCGTCGGAACGGTATTCTTGTTCATCAGGACATTTTTCTTTTCCTGGATTGTGCGCAAATGGTTTAACCACCGGCATTGCCCCTCCCGTTGAAGCTTGACCTGTTATCATTAGCTCAAGTCTTTCACCTGCTTCCTGAGGTATTGTATGGAATACTCCAAGCATATCCTGTACTGTATCGCGATAGCCTAAACCGTCACGTTCGCCGCTGTAAACTAAGCTTGCTGCCCTCGACCATGCAAAGGTCATCAGACAGTTGAATGGGCTCCACATATTGGTCATACTGTTGAACTCGGCATCCGGAGTTTCAATCCACATACCTTCAAGACGCTTGTGCCAGCTGGTTTTCACTGCCTCAAATTCAACTTTCAGCTTTTCTACTGAACTGAATTCTTTTACTGCTTCCTTACCTTGTACTGCTGCTTTCCCAATTCCCATTAGTGCCGCAAGTTCCTTTGATTCTCCTGGGTTCAGGTCTATGTCAATCTGAAATACTCCGCATCCGTTATCACCATAAGCAAGTGAGTTTGCACATTCACCTTTTTCTACAGCAAGAGGATTATGGTAAGCCCTGTAATTGCCAAGGAACTGGTTGAGGTCTGTATCATATCCTGATGCTTTTGCTCCTATGAGTGCAAGAAATGTATGGCGGCTTCCATCATGATGTTGAAAATCACCTGTATCGTCAGCAAGGTTTACATTGATACCATGGTCTATTATACCATCAACAACATCCATTTTCAGAATGTACTGCGTATATTGAAGATTACCAAAATCTTGCTGCTGGTACCAATTGTTTGCATATTCAACAAAAGTATACACCCTCAGATTCCTCTTTACTTTGTCGTTGTTGGTAACTTTCAGCATCCATGCTTCAACTGCCTTGCCCAGAGGAACAAAGTATGTCGATTCAGTTTTGATTTTATCGTATTCCGATTCAATGATTGTGTAAGCCGTACCATGGCGGCAAACCGATTTGTATTGTTCAAGTGGTTTTCCTACCGGTTGCCACGAAGCTGACCAGTAGTCTTTTTTGTCACGATCGTGAACATAGAAATATCTTCCCGGCTGATCCATCGGGGTAGAGTTAAAGCGAAGCCTCATGAAGCGGCCTTGAGCTGCCGATTTATAAAAGCTGTACCCTCCGGCATTGTTGGTTATAATAGCTCCATATTCAGTTGAGCCTAAATAATTGCTCCACGACCTTGGTGTATCGGGTCTGTCGATTACGTATTCCTTGTTTAAATCGTCGAAATGTCCGTATTGCATAATATAATTCTTTAATGAGTTATTTTAGACTTCCGAATTTGCCTTGATGTAAGTCAAAAGTTCATCAACTTGACAGAAAGCTACTGCAGTATATGTATCGGCAGAGCCGTAATAAATTGCTATTTTACCTGTTTCAGCATCATAAAGGTTTGCACACGGGAACAATACATTTGCCACAAATCCTGATGTTTCATAAAGTTTTTCAGGTGTCATAAGGTAATCCCTCGTTCTATAAAGTACTTTTGACGGATCGTCGATATCAAGAATTACTGCTCCGAAGCTGTAAACAAATCCGTTGCATGTTCCTGATACTCCGTGATAGAATAACAGCCATCCTTCGGTTGTTTCGATTGGAACAGGACCTGCACCTATCTTTGTTCCCTGCCACCAGCCTGAACCTCCTTTGCTCATAACATGTTTGTGGCGGCCCCAGTAAATAAGATCCGGGCTTTCGCTCAGGAATATATCACCGAAGGGAGTATGCCCGCTGTCGCTCGGACGGCTGAGGAGCATATATTTTCCGTTGATTTTTCTTGGGAAAAGTACACCGTTACGATTAAACGGCATTAGAGGGTTAGGCATCCGGACGAAAGTTTTGAAATCTTCAGTCCACCCAAGCCCTATTGAAGCACCGTGTAAATCATCGCACCAGCTGATATAAAATTTACCATCCATTTCTACAACCCTTGGGTCGTAAGCATAGCTTGTAGGATTAGGATTTCCTTTTTCATCTACCCATGCTATTGGATCAAGATCAAGGTCAATCTTCAGTCCGTCTTTGCTCTTTCCTGAAAAAAGTGTAGCCCTGCCGTTCTTTTGATCGGCACGGAAAGCACCGGCAAATTCACCTTTGAAAGGTACAACTGCGCTGTTATACACTCGTGCTGCTTTTGGTATAGGGTTCCAGTCAATCACAGGATTCCCGCTATATCTCCACATCACATCCGAACACCCTGCCGGTCTCTCTTCCCAAGGTATGTTGGGAAGGGCTTTTCCAATAATTGTCTTGCTCATTGTCTTTTATATTGAATTTTCTAATCTGTTTCTAAATCAACTAATTTGTAGGTTCCATTCCACTATCTATACGGCGTTGCTCAAGATCTGCCTGTACTGTCTTCATTGTCTTTTCATCAAGCTTGTAGAAGAATATCAACAATACAAGAGCAAGGATACCTGCAATGATTGGTATGATACTCATCATGGCCTTCAGTCCGAAAAGTGTACCTGCGTTTTGAGCTACATTGGCAACGAAGCCTGTACTTGCAAGAATGAAAGCTGCGATCATGCTACCAAATGCCCAACCCAACTTGTTCGACATTATCGAAGCAGAGAATATAAGTCCTGTAGCACGGCGACCGGTTTTCCATTCTGAATAGTCGGCAGTGTCGGCATACATAACCCAAAGAAGGGCTGAAATTGGACCTCCGGTAATTGAACCGATTACCTGGAAGAAGAGGATAAGGAATATATTTTCAGGTTTGAAGAAAATGAATGAACCGGTACATATAATAGCTGCCACAAGAAGAATGATAGTTCCCATTCTACGGCCGAATGTCTTTGCCCACCAAGGTATAATAAGAACACCAATCAATGAAAGTGTCTGTCCTACAGTATTAAATATTGATGTCAGCGTTTCAAAGCCAAATGTTTCTCCTGCATCATATAATGCAAGTTTATCTTTTCCGAAGATTCCCATTATAGGATTAGCAATATATTCCCTGAAGAAATTTAGAATGGCAGTAAGCCATGGTACAGCTTGTTCGCCAACGTAATATTTGAAGTAGTGGGTAGTAACGTTGAGACGGATACAGTTGAAGAGGATGAAAAGAATTGTCACTGCAAAAAGCATCATCCATGGCACATTACTAGTCAGGTCTTTAAGGTCGCGACCTACATTGGTCTTTTCCTTTGCAATAGGCTTGATTCTTTCCTTTGTAGATAAGAATGTTATAAGGAAAAACAAAACTGCTGCTATTGCATAAATTATCATTGTTGTCTGCCAGCCGGTCTGCGCAATTTCAATTTCAGTAGTACCTTTGCCGAACATTTTAGCGAACGGAAGAGCTGTTGCTGAAACGATTATCCCGGCGAGGTATGCGCCAACAAACTTAAACGACGAAGCACTTGTCCTGTCAACAGGGTCGTTGCTGATAACACCCAGTAAAGAAGTATATGGGATGTTCACTGTTGAATATAAAAACATGAACATCATGAAAGTGATGTATGCATAAACAATTTTACCTGTACCTCCAAAACTTGGAACGGTGAAAGCAGCAATTGCTGCAATGGCAAGAGGTACTGCACCGAAAAGTATATAAGGTCTGAACTTTCCCCATCTGGTTTCAGTACGGTCAGCGGTCATTCCTATTACAACATCAAACAATGCATCTGCTACCCTCGATACGAAAAACATTACGCCAGCCACCGCTGCCGTCAATCCGAATACATCGGTATAAAAATAAAGCAGATATACCATTATGGTCTGCCAGAACAAAACGGAGCCAAGGTCACCACACCCGTACCCTGCTTTCTCCCAAAAAGTAAGTTTCTTAATTGAGTTATTCATAATCTAGTTTATAAAGTTATTATCAGTCTGAATTTATTATGCGAAAATACCTCTTAAAGTTATCCCAATGCTAAGCAAAATAACTTTAAAAAATTGAAAAAAACTAACTATTTGTGTAAAACGTACGCAAGGTATAAAAAATGCAAATAATCAAAACATTAATGCCTGATTTATGAGCATTAGTTTTGACGAAAGTCAATAAATATTTTGAAGAGTATTAAATCTTTTTCAAAAAAAGCTGAAGAATAAGCAGTGCACCAAACCCCACTAGGAGTCCGATAAATATGTACACATATTCATACCGTATTGAAACATTTTCACCTGCTACAAGGTGAATCATAATTGCAGCTGCGAAAAGTAATATGGCATATAAAATTCCTGCTTTTTTTGACATAGTAAAATACTTTTTAGTATTAGTAGTCTCCATCCTAAATAAATAATAATCTAAAATTATTTTTTAGGAATATCAAATAAAAATAAAATGTTTAAACTGCACGATTTCTTTAATAAACTACCTGATTTAGCCATTAAACGGTAAAAATGAACCTGTTTTTCAAAAATTGCTCATTTTATGCAGAACAGTTGTATTTTTTGTTGAATTTTTCTGTTTTTAAGCAAAACAATTCGTCCAGAAATGAAAATATTGTAATAGAAAAAAGAATATCAGAAATAAAAAACCCCAACTCCGGAGCCATTCCCTAAGTTGAGGTTTTTAATTTGATTTTTTTAATATCCTCAGATTTAAAAAATTTGAAAAATATTATTTGTTTCTTTTTCTTCTTTTAAGCAAGATTCCTCCGCCAATCAATCCAAAACCTAAAATACTTGCAATTAATGGAACAGGAACTGGCGTAGCGCTGGCTCCTGCAGTAAAAGGTTGTCCGGGAGAAGGATTATACGCTGAACTTCCTAAAGTAACAAAACTACCACTTGCATCCATTGTTACACTTATCCAACCATAATGGAATTCATTGTCGTCACCAAGAAAATATACTCCAATATATCCGTCATAGTCGCCATCGTAAAAAGTACCTCCTAGAGGGGCAGGAGATGCTGGTGGAGTATTCCGGAAGAAATATGACTCATCAACCCAATTCACACTTGTAGAAGAAATTAGATCACCGGTACTTAAAATTTTTGAAAGGTAAAGTTCACTGTTCCACTCTGAAGCTTCACTTATAATTCGATTTCGCGCAGGGGTAGTCAGTCCGGGCGTTTGAGAAAAGCTACCTCCAATAGCACTCTCAATTAAACAAGCATAAAAACCCTCACCCCAGTTACCAAATTGAATTACGTAATCTGGAGTACGGTTATTGTCCAAATCTATAAAACTAAGGGGGGTTGAACTGTTAAAAGTATGCGGAAGACCGACTATATGTTGTGCTTTTGTGTTAGTAATTGTAAAAGTAACTACTACAAACGAAATAAGTAGTAAGTAAATTTTTTTCATAATGAATTGATTTTTTAGTTTTTGTAAAAATAAATATTTTTTTCAAATAGTTATTTATTTTTTATGAATCACCCTTCTTAATTGTTCATTTTTAATCTTTTCTGATATCCTTTAATCGAATTTCATTTATCTTCCATGCTTTAATATGTCTGATACCTCCTTTTGATGGCAAAGTATTTTCTTCGAGCGAAACAACAATCTTCTCAAAATTTTCATTCATAACTGAATATCTTGCATTAATCCACAAATATTCGTCCAGAAATGAAAATATTGTAATAGAAAAAAGAATATCAGAAATAAAAAACCCCAACTCCGGAGCCATTCCCTAAGTTGAGGTTTTTAATTTGATTTTTTTAATATCCTCAGATTTAAAAAATTTGAAAAATATTATTTGTTTCTTTTTCTTCTTTTAAGCAAGATTCCTCCGCCAATCAATCCAAAACCTAAAATACTTGCAATTAATGGAACAGGAACTGGCGTAGCGCTGGCTCCTGCAATAATAGGTTGTCCAGGAGAAGGATTATAAGCCGACCCATTAATTTTTACATATTCTCCATTAGGTCCTAATTCCACACTTAACCAACCATAATGGAATTCATTGTCGTCACCAAGAAAATAGACTCCTAAATATCCTTCATAATCGCCATCGTAAAAAGTACCACCTAGAGGGGCAGGAGATGTTGGTGGAGTATTCCGGAAGAAATATGAGGAAAAAAACCATTCATCAGCATCCTCTGAAATTAGTTCACCGGCACTTAAAACTGAGGTAAAGTATAATGGTATGTCTTGTAATCCGGAACTTGTGGGAGGAGTATCAAGTGGTCTTTCACTAACAATCTTATTCCCCTCACTAATTTTCTTCCCGAGTGAAGGTGAAAGAAGAGAACCCATTCCAAGTATTCGTGAACTGGAATAACCTGAATCATAATCAGAAAAAGTAATTAAGAAATCAGGAGTACCGTTATTGTCCAAGTCAATATAGCCACCGGAATTTGCACCGTTAAACTCTTCAGGTAGACTAACCATACTGTAATCTATAGTCAATGCAGGAAGTTCTGCTCTTGTGTTAATGCCTGTTAATAAGGCTACTAAGGCTGTTAAAAGGAGTAATTTAATTTTATTCATAAAGATTTGTTTTTTTAGTTATGGTAAAGTTAAATAAAAAATTTTAAACAATTGTTCCATCACTTTAAAAAATGAGGATTACGTTTAATTTATGTTATCATTTATCATTCTCTCTGATACCTTTTTTATCTCAAGTAAATCAGCCTCTTCCCCATTTTCTTTGAGACATTTTTCAGCATATTCCAACGCTACTTCATGATTTCCAGCTTTAAAGTATAGTATTGATATATTTTTATTTAAATAGAAATCATTGGGATTGATTTCTATTGCTGCTGAAAAGTCTTCCCTACATTTTTCAAGATTGCCTTGTAGTGAGTATAGATGCCCACGATGAAACAATGCATCAAAATTTTTAGGATAATATTTTAGTACGGTATTAAAATCAATTAGTGCTTTTCCATATTCTTTTTTCGACTTATAAATTATCCCTCTCTTTATATACGCATCCAAGTTATTCCCCGGTTTGTAATTTTTTAAGTATGTATCATAGTCTGCTAATGCCTTATCATAGTCGCCGTTCTTCATGTACAGATTAGCCCTGTTGAATAGCGCCGAAGGAATCAAAGGATTATCTTCAAGCAAGTAATTGTAAAACTTAAGCGATTCTTTCCACTTCGGCAAATAAGTAACAGATTTATAACTCCAATACATGAAAATCATCAATCCTGCAAAGATGATCACTTTTATATTTATTTTTTCAAAAATCCCCACAAGCATTATTAGCAACCCCAATACCGGCAAATACATATACCTGTCGGGCACAAATGTTGAAATTCCTATATCTCCTTTTGCTAGCGCCGGAGAAATGCTTATCATGAAAAATAAAAAACCGAATAGCAAAAGTTTATTCTTCTTTCGGAAATACCACACAGCAGCTGCAACCGCTGCCAATAAAATCGGCGTCAAAATGAGTACCCCGGAATATTGTTCAAGAAGAATGTCCCGTTCATAAAATACACTTAGATTAAACGGGAATAGTGAATGCAACATCCAGAATGTCAACCTGAAAGAAATGATCACTATTCTTTGAAAAATATTATTTAACCCGGCAATTGATTCCGGAAAATATGGGTTTAGGTTTTCTGCTGTTCCCCCGCTGATGCCTGTTAATGTATCCTCGGGATTTGTGAATAACCCGAAAATATAAAATCCAGCAAGTGTAAGAATGACAAAGGGGATTTTGGATAATAGCATTTTCCTGAAAGGTTTTTCACCCATAAGAATGTCGACAAGAAATAAAATAGCGATAAAGGTGATGCCGCTTGATTTCGATACAATACTTAAAAATGCTAAAGAGAACGCCAGAATGAAGTAAAACAATTTGTTACTCTCTTTCCATTTTATGTATGCCAATATTCCCGAAAAGTAGAACATGCTGTAAAGAATATCTTTCAAGTCCATTGCCCAGGCCACCGATTCAACATGTAACGGATTGATTGAAAATAAAAGTGCTGTTGCCCCACTCCATATAGTCAGACTTTTTAATCCGGGTATCAACTTGTCGTAAATCTTCATGCAAAGAAGAAAGACAAGAATTACATTTACTATGTGAAGTAAAAGGTTTAAAAAATGAAAAGCATAAGGATTTAAGCCAAAAATTACCCTCAATAAGCGGAACGTTAAAAATGTAAGGGGGAAATAGTCGTGTTGCATATATTGAAACCTGATGCAATCTGTAAAAGATTTATTATCGCTTGCAACAACATCATTTTCAGTGATAAAAATGTTGTCGTCAAAAGTCAGGAATTCATAAGTAACCACTTGCCCGTAGAATGCCAATGTCAGCAATACAAGTAGTATGATAATGTTTCTTGGTCTAGCAAGGATCATTTTAATAAAATTGATATGTGCTCAGTTATACTTATAGGAGGAAATTATAAAAGTAAAAATATTAATATAAAAACCTCAACTCAGGAATATCCACTTCTGGCTTTTCATGAGTTGAGGTTTTTAAATTAGTTTTTTTAATTTCCTCAAATTTAAAAAATATGAAAAATATTATTTGTTTCTTTTTCTTCTTTTAAGCAAGATTCCTCCGCCAATCAATCCAAAACCTAAAATACTTGCAATTAATGGAACAGGAACTGGCGTAGCGCTGGCTCCTGCAGTAAAAGGTTGTCCGGGAGAAGGATTATACGCTGAACTTCCTAAAGTAACAAAACTACCACTTGCATCCATTGTTACACTTATCCAACCATAATGGAATTCATTGTCGTCACCAAGAAAATATACTCCAATATATCCGTCATAGTCGCCATCGTAAAAAGTACCACTTAGAGGGGCAGGAGATGTTAGTGGATTATTCCGGAAGAAATATGACTCTTCAGACCAAATCACACTTGCCGAAGAAATTGGATCACCGGTACTTAAAATTTTTGAAAAGAAATTTTCACTGCTCAACTCTGAATCTTCAAATTCAGTTATAATTCGATTTCGCCCAGGGGTAGTCAGTCCGGGAGATGGCGAATCGATTGGAGGACCACCCATTATTATACATGCATAATTACCAGAGCCATTATCATAAAAGTCAACCCAGAAATCTGGAGTACGGTTATTATCCAAATCTATTAAACCGCTGGTGCTTGAACTGTTAAAAGTATGCGGAAGACCGACTATTTCTGGTAATTGAGCTTTTGTGTTTGTAATTGTAAAAGTAACTACTACAAACGAAATAAGTAGTAAGTAAATTTTTTTCATAATGAGTTGATGTTTTGGTTTTTGTAAAGATAAACAAAACATTGTAAGTTCATTGAACATTGTAAAAAAATTATTTTTCTAGTTTTTCAAGGTTCTTGTTTATTTTGTCAACCCTTTTCTGCATTTTCTCCTGCTCTTTTTCCAGAATCTTTTTTTCTCTTTCAAGTTCGTCCTTCATTTCGTCATACAGGTTTTCTTCCGATGAATCGCACTCTTCCCAGTGATGTTCACCTGCATCTCCCATAGAATTTAGTGCAGCGCTTACCCCTGTCAGTGCCGAATGTATTATTCCGTTTACATCAATATTTTGCAACACCTCAGAGGCGATGTTCATCCCTGCAGCTGCTGCATTTATCGATGCTTCGATTATTTCCCTGTCAATGCCGTCTTCCGACATGTCGCGGTACATTTCTTCGGCCATCTCCCTCTTGGCTTGCTCAATTTCCCGGGCTGCTTCTTCAAGGTCCCTGTTGATTTCTTCATGGTCAATTTCAACCATTGCCCTATTGACTTCCCTCGATGCTTCATTCAGTGCCTCCGAAACTTCCTTCATGGTTTCACACATGATTTTTGAAAAGTTCATTTCTTCAAATGCAATGTTGATTTCTTCAATCATCTCTTCCGAAAGTTCATCATCTTCTTCCGAAAGGGCCATCTCAGTCACTTTTCTTAACTCTTCCTTCTTTTTGTCGTCAATCTTTGCTTGTTTGATGTTCGCTTCAAACACGCTCAATATGCTGTCTTTTTGAGCTTCAGTCTTTTTGACCACAGGAGCGATTGTGTCTCTTGCTATTATTGGTTTTGGCTCAGGATTTCCCTTTTGTCCCCCAAAAGCATACGATGCCAGTGTTAGTCCGATAATGATAATTACACCGGCGATTAATCCTTCAATAAAATTTGTTTTCATGGCTATTTGTTTTTGTAATCGTTGAATACGTTGCAGAATGCTTCCCCTTTTTCCGGTGAAAGCCATCGATAATTGTCCGTTGCTGAATGTCTGCACCTGAATGGCAGCAAGAGCTCTTGCGAATGCTATTTTATCGCCTGTGGCTTCAATGGCGATATTGTCGCAACTGTTTTCCCTTTCCAGCCTTATCTGCGATGAGATGATCCACACTGCAGGGTGGTAGAAAAACAATATTTCAATCATTGTCTGGATGATGTTGAAAAGATAATCGTTGCGGATTATATGTGCCAGCTCATGGGCTATTATTGCTTCTATTTCCTTGGATGATAGTCCGGTAAATGCTGTTACCGGGAAAAGTATTACAGGTTTAATTGCACCAAGGGTCATTGGCACCTTGGCAAGTGGCGAAAAGAAAGCTTCTACTTTACGGCGGAGACCAATTTTTTCGGAGAGGCGGTTGATTGTTTCATACATATCTTCAGCAAGGATGTTAAGCTGGCTTGTTCTTAGTCTTCGGCTGTAAATATAACCTCCCGTAAACCTGAGTAGCAGCAGCAGCAAACCAATCAACCATACTGAACAGATGGCATTGAAATTACGCTGGAAGAAAGCCCTAGCTTTAACAATCCTGATGTCGAACAGCTCAGTCTTTGCCTCTGAAAGTTGAGCTTGCCCGTTATTTTCTTCAGCGATTATTTTCTTGATATAATCTGGATTGCTTGTGATTTTTTCTTTTAATGCTTGTTTTTCGGATGCATAATTGTACGAACGGACAAATGTTGTTGACGACCAAACAAGCACTGCTACCAATGCAGTGAAAGAGAGAAAATATTTTAGCTGGGCGCTTTTTTTCCTTAATAGCAGGAAAAGTATGGACAGAACGACAGCAATTAGTGTTGCCTGCCAAAGGGAATGGATGATTGTCCACCCCGATGCCTCAATTACTTCAGGCGAAAACAGATTGTTGATCAGTTTCATAGCTGTTGATCTTTTTCCATTTGTGAAATCAGTCTCTTTATTTCTTCAATCTCCCTCTTGCTGGTTTTCTTGTTGCCAAGAAGTTGCATCACCAGACTAGATGAAGATCCTGAGAATGCCGATTCAAGAAAACGGTCGAGCAGGGTACCGCGGGTTTCGTCCATTCTGCAAGCAGTAAAATACAGATGGTTCTTTCCGTTTGGCTCCCTTGTAAGCAAGCCTTTAGAAGTCATGTTCTGCATTATCTTTAGTGCTGTAGTGTACCCGATGTCTTTCGTCTCTGAAAGTTTATCATGTACATCCTTTACCGTCAGAGGTTCCTTATCCCATAGGATATTAAGAATTTCCAGTTCTGCTGCTGTAGGTGTCGGTCTGCTTTCTTCCATATGAATATCAGTTACGATGTTTGTCGTACAAAGATATACGACATTTATCGTAGATGCAATAGTTTTAATAAAATATTTTTAGAGAAAGATGAAAATATTCGGGAAAAAGGTCCTCCCTTTTTTATTTTGCAAGGTATTCCAGCGCTTCTTCCTTTGTGTCGAAGGCTATTAATTTATTCTTGACTATCAGGTTATAGGCCGAAAGCATTATTTTTTTAATTGGTGTAAACCCTATTGCTGTGTTTTTAATGGTTCGTGCATCGAAAATTTCTTTACCATATTTTTTTGCAAGATCCATGAATTCATTGTTTGAAGGAGCGTTAGTAAAGTCGTTGAGAGAATAGTAGCTTTCAGTAGTTGAAAGGTATAAGTCCCTGACCTGATTTAGTATTGCTGTTGTTTCTTGAGGAGTTTTACATTTAGAATAATCGATATATAATATCTTTCTGCCCTTATGGTTAATAAATGTTAGAGACATAGCTTTATAATTGATTTTAAGTTCTAAATTTTTTAATTGAGTTAAAGGTAGTCAACTGATATCAAAAAGTCAATATAGCGTATATTTCAGACCTACCTCATTCGTTCCTCACCATACCAAAACCGTATTTACTATCAATTTCGTGATTTGAGATAGGGTGGATGTACGGAGCAGGTACGGAGCAGGTACGGAGGAGGGTTTTCTCAATCCTTCTAACATACTGCCGTCGCTCCGCGACTTTATTTTCGCAATAAATGGGTTTTTTAAATATTCAATTTAAACCATTTAGAATATTTTAAAGATAAAATCTTATTTTTGGGCTCGATTTCAAAAAATTAGCAGATACTATGGCTGAAGATATTTTTAAGAAACTGGTAGCCCATTGCAAAGAATATGGGTTCGTATTTCAAAGTAGTGAGATTTATGACGGTCTGGGTGCCGTATATGATTACGGACAGAACGGTGTTGAACTGAAGAACAACATCAAAAAATATTGGTGGGACTCAATGGTCATGCTTAACGAAAATATCGTCGGGCTTGACTCCGCTATTTTCATGCACCCTACAATTTGGAAAGCATCGGGACATGTGGATGCTTTCAACGACCCTTTGATAGATAATAAAGATTCAAAAAAGAGATACCGCGCTGATGTCCTTATCGAAGAACAGCTTGCTAAATTCGAGGAGAAGATGAACAAGGAAGTCGAAAAGGCCGCTAAGCGGTTTGGTGAATCATTCGATGAAAACCAATTCCGTACAACTAATGGAAGGGTTCTCGAATATCAGGCTAAGTGGGATGCACTCCACAACCGCTATTCTAAAGCTCTTAACGATGGCAATCTTGAAGAACTTCGCCAGATAATTGTTGATGAGGAAATCGTTTGCCCGGTATCAGGAACACGCAACTGGACTGAAGTTCGTCAGTTCAACCTTATGTTCTCAACTGAAATGGGATCTACTTCTGATAGTGCCCTTAAAATATATCTGCGTCCGGAAACTGCTCAGGGCATTTTCGTCAATTATCTTAACGTCCAGAAGACCGGCCGTATGAAGATACCTTTCGGTATTGCACAGATAGGCAAGGCT
>CAYMTR010000020.1:0-52074 GCA_964393405.1 uncultured Prolixibacteraceae bacterium | reverse complement strand
TAGAGCATCTGACTACGGATCAGAAGGTTGGGGGTTCGAGTCCCTCCAAGTTCACACTTGATAATCAAACACTTGCGACAATAAAGCAAGTGTTTTTTTATGTCAATAAGTGTCTGAAAATTTTCTCAATAAAATTTCTCAATTCAATTTAAATTTATCTAAATTCATTAGCTGAAAATTAACACTTGATTATCATGATGAACATACCTGTAATAACAGTATCAGGCAAATCGCTTTCAATGGCCTTTGAATCAGCTTTGGTTAAATTATATAAAAAAGGTATCCGATTCAAGACTCAATACGATAAACCGGAAGATCCTGAAAGCATAGACTGCACATTAAATTTGACAATTGAAGAACCGGAAAGCGAACCCATGATTCATATGGCGTTCCCCTCAGGGATAGAACAATTGAAAGAATATGTTATGGAGCTAAAAGGCCTAAAGGACCACTGGGTAAGAAATTGCAATGATCCCGATGACACAAGATGGGAATACACTTACCACGGAAGACTTGAAAAATACGGAATTTGGATGGAAAAAAGTGATAAGGGGCAAGTAGAGACAGGTCCTTTTAAGATTAATCAAATAGAATCTGTCATAAATAAACTTTCAAAACAACCATTCACCAGACAGGCTCAAATGATTACATGGATGCCCAATCTCGACCTTGAATGCTTTGATCCTCCTTGTCTCCAGTCACTGTGGTACAGGATTCTTGAAGATGAAAATGGTATATATTGGCTGAACTGTAATATCAGATTTCGCAGCAACGACGCATGGGGTGCCAGTTTCATGAACATGTTCGGGTTTATTCAATTCAACAAAGAAATAATTGCAGCCGGTATATCAGAAAAAACAGGAAAAGAAGTAAGATTAGGAAGAATGAACTGGCAAGCTGATTCATACCATATTTATGGCAGAGATATTGAACAAGCGAGAGAGATGTTATTTGATAGAATAAATGAATTAAGCTTTGAAGAAAGAACCTACAATTTCTCGGATGATTTTATCAGAGATATGTACGACAGTGCAGAGCCTGCAATTTTAGAAAAGATAAAAGATTACGATGCTACACATTAAGCCTTTTGATTCTTAGCGGATAATCTTACAAAGCCAAACCACATAAGAAATATAGCGATGTAAATTACTCCCTGAAAAATAAAATGATGAAAAACATCAAAATTCTGGGGTTTAACATCAGCTATATATGCCATTGCAGACATTCTCATAGCGTTTAGGATAAAGATAATTATCAAACCGGAAGGTAAATACCATAATTTTGAAATTAACTTCCCAGGATATATCACAATAAATATTGCAAAAACGACAAATAAATTAATCCCCAGACAATCATATACTACTTCTATTGAATTCTCGGAACCTTTGATCCACAATTTGTTTGTATCGTAGTCAACCAACGATTCAAATCCGGTAATTCTCAAAAAGAAATCAGATACTTTAAGATATAAGGCGGCAAAAGCATAAGTCAAATCCTCATACTGTCCCCATAGCAACATATATTTTCGAAAAATTCTCCATAAAAAGTAAAGAATAACACCTTTGGTAAGAAATTTATTTAGCTCGGAGGTTTTCTTATATCTTTCAATAATCTTTTTAATCATATCAATCCAAAACAAACCTATAAGTTATTGTGCCTTTCTGCAATTCAGGTGCTTCTGAATTACTATCAAAAAGTGTAATAGTTGCTGCCTTTTTTGCAGCTTCCAGTAGTCGGGAATTTAATGAAGAAGAGCCTTTCACTCCTGGAACAGCTTTAGTTACCCTCCCACTTTTATCTACCGTAACTTCAACAACTACAATACCCTCCTCGTTACCGGGAAATGAAGGTTTTGGAAGAGTTTTAGCTGATCGACCAGAAAGGTTGAAAGAAACGCCAGTCCCTCTACCTAGTCCAAATCCGTCACCTGTACCTGTGCCTGTACCATTCTGACCTCCTCCGGCTATTCCATCTGGAGATCCTTGATTTCCTGGATTATTTGAAGAACCCTGACCAGAGGAATTAGAACCTGTCCCCTGCCCTGACGTTCCTCCAAAAACATCTTTTGCCCTTGTATTAATCTTGTCTATTCTTGCTTGTTCAGCAGCTTTTTTTATACTATCCTGCCGTTTTAGTTCTGCTACACGTTTAAGCTCAGCAATTCTTGCGTTTTCAATTTGTCGTAGGCTGTCAGCACGTTTTCTTTCAGTTTCTTTTAATAAATTATCTTTTCTTAGTTTCTCAAGTTCTTCCTTTTTCTTTTCGTCATTTCTTTTTCTCGCTTCCTCAAGTGCTGCTGTCTTTTCAAAATCCTGGGTAATCATCTCTTCTGCGTTGGACTTTTTTGAATCAGGAGTCACCGGCTTAGATACGGCGGGGGGTGGTTGTGTTGCTTCCGGCTGGCTTTGAGAAGCTGATAAAATATTTTGAGGCATAGGCTCAGTTTCACCCATACCTTCTTCCATATTGCCAAAATCAATCAAGATTCCTTTTTCTTCAGGAAGCGGCAAAGGTGTAAAAAAAGCAGAGTTTAGGATAATGAGAAGTAAAATAATATGAAAGATTATTGTAAAAATTATCCCCTCCTTATGTTCGTTTAATTTCCCCACCGGATATAAAATTAATTTTCTGGACTTGTTGCCAGTATCATCTTATATTTATTGTTTCTGGCAATATTCATTATTTTTACAACTTCCTCAATTGGAACAGATTTATCCGCATGAAGTGAAATAAATACATCTTCTTCATTAGGTACAGACTTTTGCAAAAAAGGTTCTATTTCTGCAAACTGAACCTGCATTAGTTTTCCATCTGAATTCACATAATATTTCAGATCTTGAGTAATTGAAATAGAAGTCATCGGTTTTGCCTGAGTTTGGTTATTACTTTGCGGTAACATCAACTTTAATGCATTAGGAGCAATGAGTGTTGATGTTATCATAAAGAAAATAAGCAAAAGAAAAACAAGGTCGGACATAGATGACGAATTGAATTCAGTGCTGATTTTATTTCTTCTTTTTAAAGCCATAATAGTATTAAGCCGGTTCGTTTAATAAATCCATAAATTCAGTAGTAGATGCTTCCATTTTGAATACAACACCTTCAATTCGAGTTACAAGAATATTGTAGCAAAAATATGCAATTACACCTACTATAAGACCAGCAACAGTAGTTACCATAGCTTCATATATACCTGACGACAGAAGTGTTATATCAATATTATTACCAGCATGTGCCATATCGTAAAATGCCCTGATCATTCCAGAAACAGTTCCCAGGAAGCCCAACATAGGAGCAGCCCCGGCACAAGTTGCTAAAATTGGTAATCCTTTTTCTAATTTACTTACTTCAAGGTTTCCGACGTTCTCAATAGCTGCGTTTACATCATTCAAAGGTCGGCCTATTCGAGTAATTCCTTTCTCCATCATCCTTGCAATAGGTATGTTGTTTGAACGGCAAATAGCAAGTGCTGCATCTATTTTGCCCTCTGAAACATTCTGACGGATTTGATTCATCATAGTTGAGTCAATTTTCGAGGCTTTATTAATAGCTATCCACCTATCTACGAAAATGAAGATTCCAATAAGTGAAAGTAAGGCAATAGGAATCATTATGATTCCACCTTTTAAGGCTAAATCCCAGAAACTTAACGAAATTCCCTGAGGAGCAGCAGACAATATCATAGTAATTGTCTGATTTACTTGAAGTATTAAAAAAGTTAGCATATAAAATCGATTTTAAACTTTTATTTAACGTTAAAATTAGTCTAATATTTTACCATTCTGTTGCATTCGCAAAATAAATAAAGAAAATTGAATCCAATAACTTATTGATCATTTTTAACTTCATCAATATTCTTCGGCTTCTTCTTTTTATTAAAGATTGCGTCCCTGTACATTTTTAACAGTTCATTTAATGAATTAAACTCCTCTCTGTAAGTAAAACCAATTCCCTGAGTATAGGGAGAAGTATCGTTGATGAGGTTATCATTTGAATGGTTGTAAGCTTTGAACTGTAATTTGCCATTATCAGTCAGTTTTATATTTAAGTCAAAGTCGCCAACTATTTCACCACTATTGTTAACTGTTGGATTTGTATTATTTGCAATATTTCCGCCAATGGTAATCCGATCATTTAAAATCTGAGTACTTAACGCCAATTCTACCTGATCATTAGAAATTTCGTTTCCTGGTCGATAATTTATACCAAAATCCCAATCCTCAAGAATCTGACTCATCCAGTTTGTCAACTGATTTGAGAGGAGTTCACTTGCAGTGGCACCCATAAGTTCAACTCCCGTGTTAGTTCCGGGCTTTCCGGCAAAGAAATCAGGCGTATAGAAACGCCCCAGCATGAGCAAAGAAATAATCTGTTTGTTGACATCTTCTTTAGAGACAATTAGCTGATCAACCTCTTCTTTAATTCTATCCTCTGCAGTAGGCAGTTCAATTTTAAAATCAATTGTTGGATGACTTAGGTTTTCTGTTAAGTAAATTATACAATCAACAGGTAATCTTCGCACCATATCAACCTCCGTTGAGCTTCCCATAAATAAGTCGTGCAAAGAAGTCTTCACTTTATAAACAGCCTTAACATCAACTAGGGCATCGTATGGATTACCCATCCATTTAATAGAACCTCCCTTTTCAATTGAGAAACGCTTATTTATAACATTTTGAAGAGTGAAAAGATAATCTCCTTTTTCAATTTCGTAATTACCGTACAATTCAAGATTAAAATTTTTATCCATCCTAACCTGAATATTGCCATTACCTTCAGCTTTAAGGACGTCTCCAATTTGCGAATTAAAAATTATTTGAACCTTAGCATCAGGAGTAACCTCAACATCAAAATTCATCTTGAGCCCTGTCGTTTTGGGAACATATACAATTTCATCTTTTTTAATAGTTTTAACCCCTGAAGAAAATTTAACAAAGTCGTATTGCTCAGCTTTGCTTGTTCCTCCTATCGGAATGTTAATGGATGTACCTTTTTCTGTAACTAAATCCCCTTTAAGAGTCACATCACTCCCTTTTCCAAAAATATGAAATGTACCTTTTCCAAAAGCTGTTCCATAAAACCTTTCCCTATCAAAACTAGTTGTATTCATTCCACATATTTTGTCAGTTTTAACTAAGATGTCATAACCGAGATCATCAACAAAATTCTTGTGGGTAAGGCTTCCAATTAAATTACCAGTGTTTCCAAACTCATCAGTTAGGGTTATATTATTGAAAACAAGAGAATCACCGTGAAATAAGACGGGATCAGAAAAGAAATAAGTAGTCTTAATAGCGTTAATACCTAATCCAACCTGAGTAACAGGTTTTAGACTTCCGTTGAAGTCCATATCCGACAATCTCCCGTTCATCTTAACCTTACCACTAACATTGCCCTGAACATTATAAAACAAAAAAGGCAAAAGAACTTCAAGAAGAGTAGTAGGGGAATTATCTAATACCAAATCTAAATCAATCTCTTTGTTGAATATATCTATGTAACCACTCCCATCGATTATTTTCTGGTTTTTATCAGTAAGTGAAATATTTGTAGCCAGCTTTTCACTAACATTGTTCCACTCGCATTTTATAATAGCGTCTCCGAAATTGTTGTCACTTAAAGCAAATCCATCAACTTTGACATCAAGACCTAGTATAAACTTTTCGAATGCATCTTTCAATTTAGCAGACCCGTTAATTGTTCCTTTCATTCCATTGTTTCCAATAAGAGAACCAATCAAGTTTAAATCAAGATTGTGAATTTCTGCAGTAGCTGTAGATTCTTTATCTTCACTAACTGTGCCATCAACAATTACACTTTGACTATTGCTATGTATACTAAAATCATCAAATTTAAAAGATGAAGAATCAATTTTCACCGTAGTCCTATCAATCATCCAAAGAGAATCGGACAAATAAATCTTCGAAGGTTCAACGTTTATTAAAACTTCAGGATAAGGTGACTCTGTTTTGATAAAATTGATTGCAGATTTAATGGACCCGCTATATGTATCTTCAGCAAAATTGTTCCAGAATATGTTTGCTAGAATGTTATCGTTCTTACTGCTTGACTCAACAGATAGGTTGAAAACATTAATGCTTTCACTTATAAATAGTTTATCAGACTTTAAAATACAATCAAGTGATTTTGAATTGCCATCTACCTTAATCCTAACATTTTCCATCTTTTGTTTAGCAAAACTGACTGATGGAATTTGAGTTTCTATAAACGCTTTCTTATCATTAGGTTTATATAATCCAAAAACATTAAATGGTGGTTTGAAAGAAAGAAAAGGTGAAAAAACTCTGCAAAACTGATTCGTTTCTTTGACTGTGAATTGAAATTTGAAATCATTTTGATCTTCAATTTCAACGGTTTTAGCCTCATATGTTGAAGGAAGATAATATCTGTAATAATTTGTAAATGATGTCAATATGTCAATAAATTGATATTTACCAATTAAATTACCATCAATCCAATCGCTTTGAACAGACAAATAACTAGTATCACCTGAATAAACATTATTTATTACTGCATCAGAAAGATTTAGAGAATCTCTGAAATTTCTATATCTCAAATCCTTTATTTTAATAAGTCCTTTAAGGTTATCAATATTATTTCCAATAAAATTGGCATCAAGCCCAAAGGACACCATGGACAAGGTGTCATCTGACAAATTAAGTTTTTTTAAATTCGCATCATTAACTTCCGCAATAAACTCAAAAACAGGCAACTGTTGAGACAAATCAAGTCTGCCGGAATATTTTAGATATAAATTTGGATCGTTAACAGTAAACGTTCCATCAAAAAGCTTATTTTTTAGATTACCGTTTAGAACTACCCTTTGAAAATTATAGTCATTAAGGTCAATAGAATCGATCAGTCCATCAAATACTAAATCAAATTTACTTCCTCTGAGCGTTCCATCAACGTTTCCCGAAAGAGTTAGTTTCCCTATGTTTTTCACATCTAAAATTGATCCTACATCAAGGCTGTAAGTTTTAAGATGCCCCTCAACTTTCAAGACTTTGTTTTCATGTGGCTTAAAGGAAATATCACTTCGGAGAGAGCCCATATCTGTATCAATTGTTCCATAAGCAACAAAGTCGTTTTGGAACCCAGTAAAATTTCCAGTATATGTAAAAACTCCAATTTTATCAAGAAATTTGGGGATTTTGCTTTTTAAGTCGTCTCCAATTCCAGGAAACTCTTGGTTTCTAAGCTCATTAAGGTTTGCGTAGGATTCGTCTATGTTTAAAAAAATGTAGGTGTCATCAAAATTTGGAAGACCATTTATATAGAAATCACCGTTTATATTAGTTACATCGCCTAATGTTACTTCAATATCTTTACCCTTAAGTTCGTTTATTTTACCAGAAAGACTTCCGGAGAGGCTAATATCAAGCCCTTCACTCTTAAACTCTGGATAGAAAAAATTAACATCCCTAAAACTGACAAAGAGCCTGTTAAGATTCATATCCAAAAACATTTCAGAAAAGTCATCATTTACAAAAGCGCTTTGAAATCCAAGTTTTATAGAATCAAGTTCAAGAAAAGAAAAATCACTTTTACCACTAATATCTTTAAGTAGTAAGACAGAGTCTGAAAGCTGAAAGAAAGATTTGAATGTATTCAGTTTGAAACCGTTTAAACTTGATAAATTTAAATTTGTCAAAGCCCCCGAGAAATCATTCAGCGAATTAAAGATAATCCGGTCTAAAGTCATATTGAAATTATTAAACTTTAGAAATCGGTTTATCTCATGAGGAAGAGAATCATCGTTATAAAAAATTTTACCTTTTTCAAATTCAATTTTATTAATCGATATAATCCACTTATTGTTTGCTTCTGATTTTGGAGAAAAAAGAAATGAAAAATTGTAATTAAAACTATCGATTTTTTCTATATTTATTTTAGGATGAGAAACATTAACACTATTTAGAATTAATTTATTCCTTTTTATCGATAGAGAGTCAATTTTTAGAGAAAAGTTATCAGCAAATAACAATGTATCTTTATTTTGGTCACTAATAAAAACATCATCAAAAACAATTTTATTAAAAAGAGTAAATTTCACTTTCCCAATTGAAACATCAGCTCCAGTAGAGTTAGAAATATTACGGGTTACTGCATTAATAATCATAGTCTGCACTACCTTGCTTTGAAAAACAAAGTATGCTGAAGCAATAATTAACAAGAAAATAGAAATTATTACCAGTAATATATTAATCGTTTTTTTAATATTTTTGTCCTCCCGAAGTATTGTTACACAAATTAACATATTTTACACCAAAAAATTTAATTCGCCGTCAGAAAATAACGACATTAAACTATGTTAAAAGAAAAAAAAATCATAATTCTGGGAATCGAGTCATCGTGTGATGATACTTCATCTGCTATAATTGAAAACGAAGTTATTAAATCAAATATTATTTCGGGGCAGAAAGTTCACGAAGCATACGGTGGCGTAGTTCCAGAGCTGGCATCAAGAGCACATCAGCAAAATATCGTTCCGGTTGTTGACCAAGCGATAAAACAAGCAGGTATCTCTATAAATGATATAACTGCAATTGCTTTTACAAGAGGGCCGGGTCTTCTGGGTTCTCTTTTAGTAGGAACTTCCTTTGCAAAAGGGCTTTCTCTTTCACTAGGAGTACCAATGATGGATGTCAACCATTTACAAGGACATGTTCTTGCGCATTTCATTAAAAAAGATATTTCTGACATTGACAAACCCAAATTTCCTCATTTATGTCTTTTGGTCTCCGGAGGAAACTCACAAATTATACTTGTGAAGAATCATTTAGAAATGGAGGTAATAGGTCAAACAATTGATGATGCTGCCGGAGAAGCATTTGACAAATGCGCTAAAGTTATTGGTCTTCCCTACCCCGGTGGACCTCACATTGATAGGTTATCAAAAGAAGGAAATCCAGATTCAATACAATTCAGCAAACCAAAAATTCAGGGACTTGATTACAGTTTTAGTGGTCTAAAAACAAGCTTTTTATACCACCTTCGGGATGAACTTAAAAAAAATGAAAATTACATTGAAGAAAATAAGGCAGATTTATGTGCTTCACTTCAAAAGACAATTATTGATATTTTACTTGGGAAACTTGCCAGGGCAGCGAAAGAGAAAAAAATATGCGAAATAACAGTTGCAGGAGGTGTTTCAGCCAATTCCGGGTTAAGGGAAGAACTAACCATCCTTGCCAATAAAAAGAATTGGAAACTTTATCTTCCTGAATTTCGCTTTACAACTGATAATGCAGCAATGATTGCCATTGCCGGATATTATAAATATTTAAATAAAGAATTCTCTTCGCATGATAGTGTGCCATTTGCAAGGATGACTCTGGAATAAAAATTTGTTCTACATTTTTTTAAGGTCATCAATTTTCTATTAATTTTATTGATAAATTTGATTGAATTTAAACCTCAAGATTAATACCTAAATCTTTTATATGAAAAAAACCTCAATCTTTATCATCTTCTTATTTTTCACAATACATCTTTTGGGTCAGAAAGCAACAATCAGTGGATATCTTTTTGATAGGGCTTCAGGAGAAAGGCTTATAAGTGCAAATGTTGTTGAACCAAAATCATATCTTGGAACAACAACCAATACTTATGGCTTTTATAGTCTTACTTTGCCCAAAGGAGAAAAAAAACTAATATATTCTTTTGTTGGTTTTAAATCTGTAGAAGTAAATATTAACCTTGAGAAAGATACAATAATCTCTTTAGGATTGGATCTTAATGACGCAATTGAAGAAGTAACTGTATACGGTAGAGGAGGTAGCAGAATTGAAAATACCGAGATGAGCGTTGTTGAATTGCCTATCCAGCAAATCCAAAAAATACCATTAATTCTTGGAGAACCGGATTTATTGAAAGTATTACAATTACTGCCGGGAGTTCAGTCTGGTGCCGAAGGTACTAGTGGAATGTATGTAAGAGGTGGAGGTCCTGATCAGAATTTATTTCTGCTTGACGGAGTTCCAATTTATAACGTTAACCATTTGTTTGGATTCTTTTCAGTATTTAATCCTTCAGCTTTAAAGACAGTCAAATTGTACAAAGGGGGATTCCCTGCAAGATTTGGTGGTAGACTATCCTCAGTCATAGATATAAACATGAAGGAAGGAGATATGAAAAAGTTTCATGGTGAAGCTTCCGTTGGAATAATATCATCAAGATTTGCATTTGAAGGACCAATCATAAAAGATAAAACATCATTTATAATCTCTGGCAGAAGAACTTATGCAGATGCATTAATTCAACCCTACCTAAAATTAGTTCAAGGAGATGACATGAGTGTCGGATACTACTTTTATGACCTTAATGCCAAAATAAACCATATCTTCTCAGACAGAAGCAGGTTATATCTTAGCGGATATTTCGGTCAGGATAAGTTTTACATGAGCAACGAAGACGAATATTATAGCGATAATGTAAAATTCATAACCGAAGATGATGCTAATATCAATTGGGGAAACGGGACAGGAGCATTAAGATGGAATTATGTCATTTCAAGTAAACTGTTCAGCAATTTTATATTAACATACAGTAAGTACAACTTCGATATTGGATTTGAATATAATTTAGAGAACACTTCAACAAAAAAGAGTTCAAGTGATATGTTCAAATTCTTTTCAGGGATCGAAGACATTTCTGCAAAAGCAGAATTTGATTATTTCCCAAATCCTATACATTCAATAAAATTTGGTGCCAACTATATTTATCATACGTTTCGCCCCGGAGTGAATCACTTTAAAATTAACGATGATGAACAAACCAGTTTTAATTTTGACACGATAATTGGGAATCCCAATATTTATGCCAACGAATTTTCAGTTTTTGCGGAAGACAATTTTGACCTTGGTGAAATATTTAAAGTAAATCTTGGAGCACATTTTTCAGGTTTCAGTGTACAAGACTGTTTTTACCCTTCTTTGGAACCAAGGGCTAGTATCAGGATAAAAGCAAGTGACATTTGGTCGGTAAAAGCATCTTATACTATGATGTCACAAAATATACATCTTTTAAGCAGCTCCACGATTAGTCTGCCGACTGACTTATGGCTTCCTACCACAAAAAGGATAAAACCACAGAACTCCCATCAAATAGGTATAGGTACATTCATTACACTTCCCGAAAATTTAGAACTCTCTATTGAAGGTTATTATAAAACCATGAACAATATGATTGAATACAAAGATGGGGCTTCATATTCGATATCATCGAAGGGCTGGGAAGATCAGGTGGAATTAGGAAAGGGGTGGTCTTATGGAGGTGAGTTTCTTCTGGAAAAAAAAGTAGGTAAAACTACAGGTTGGATTGGGTACACACTTTCATGGACTCAACGCCAATTTGAAAATATTAACTTCGGAAAACCTTTTTTTGCCAGATACGACAGAAGACATGATATCAGTGTTACCATTTCCCACGAATTTAACAAGGATATTGATGCTAGTGTAACTTGGGTTTACGGAACAGGTAACGCGGTTACGTTAGGAAAACAAAAATTCAAAGAAAATGAAGAATTATCTGATGGATATTATTCTTACAACAACTATCTGACTTATTATGAAGGAAGAAATAATTTTAGGATGCCTGCATATCATAGACTGGATGTTGGAGTTAATTTTCATCGCAAATTTAAGTTTGGCTCTCGAACAATAAGTCTTTCTGTTTATAATACATACAATCGAAAGAATCCATTCTATCTATACTGGGGTTGGTCTGATGAAGTTGAGCAGAACAACAATTACACTGAAGATTCCAAGCCTGCATTAATACAGGTTAGTATCTTCCCAATAATACCCTCTATATCTTACACATATAAATTCTAAGACACATGAACAATACGATAAAATACTTAATACTTATAACTTTATTATCCGGAATAATGACCGGATGTCTTAAAGTTTTAGAATTTGAGGAAAAAGACATAAAACCGATGATGGTTGTTAACTGTTTTTTGACCAATGACAGCATGCCTTCATTAGATTTAACATATACTGTTTCAGCAATTGATGACAAAGAATATTTTGAATCCATAAAAAACGCTAAAATTGTTTTTAAGGAAAATGGAGAAATTCTCAATACAGAATTCTCATATGTCAAAGAATTTGATTCCATTTCTGAATGGAACAATAATGGCTACCAAACTTTTACCGTATTCGAAAATGGAAAATATAAAAATAACGCTACTAAATTAGGAAGTGGCAATACTTATAATATTGAAATATCAGCCGACGGATTTGAAACAATAAAAGCAGAAACAGTAATACCCAAAGAAATATCAATTGAAAAAGTAGACACATTTTCAGCCTCTCACTCAGACGAGTATTCTACATACTACGAAAGAAAAGCAAAAGTTTTTTTCACTGATCCTGCGGGTGAAACAAATTATTATAGAATAAAAACTGACATCGCATATTTGAACATTGGCAAAGGGGATATGGACAGTTTAGAAATATTCCCCAGTTACAGTTCAGGCTGGGTAAATTCTGACGATCCCGTTTTTGGTACTGAAGATACTGAAGATATTTTCGGAGGTTCTTCATATAACAGGTTCTCAATATTCGATGATAAAATTTTTGAAGGCAAGACTTATGGGCTATCTCTTACTTTAAATACTGAATACAAATATTTTGATCAAGGATACTATGGTGGATACGAATCCGGAAATTATACATTTTATATATTCAGGGTAACTCTTCATTCCTTATCTGAACCAATGTACTATTACCTAAACACAGTAGCTAAACAACAGAACGGAGGAATGGCTCTTTTTACTGAACCTGTTTTGGTTTATACTAACATTGAAAATGGAGCAGGAGTGTTTGCCGGATATTCTGAATCTGAGATATATATCGTTAGTCACAATTTGAAAGATGAAATGATGAGTATTATACCCTCAGGCTTAAGCAATAAAGAGCTTTTCGATTATATAAAAAAGCTATACGATGAATATATGAAACAATTTGGAGGATATTATTAAAGCTATTGTTTTTAAATGTTTATCTCAATCAAGTAAAGAACGAAAATCCAGAAGTTCATTGTTTTGCTCCAATTCGGAAATCTTTCCCTCAGAACATACTAATGTTCTTGTAGGGTATTTTTCTATCATTAATTTATCGTGAGTAGCCATAAGAATAGTTTTCCCTTCTGCATGTATTTTCTTAAACAGCTCAAGAATTTCAACTGAAGTATCATAATCAAGGTTTCCGGTAGGCTCATCAGCAAGGATAACATCAGGGTTATTAAGTAATGCTCTGGCAACAACAATCCTTTGTTGTTCGCCTCCCGATAATTGGTGTGGCATTTTCTTTTTAAAATCTTTCATCCCTACTTCCTCCAGCATAAGATTAATCCTTTCGTCCATGCCTTTTTTATCAGTCCACCCGGTTGCTTTTAAAACAAAGAATAGGTTGTTATAAATATTACGGTCTGTTAGTAGTTTAAAATCTTGAAATACAACACCAATTTTTCTTCTTAAAAATGGAATTTCTTTTGTTTTAATTGATTCAAGCTTAAAGCCGGCAACTTCTACTTTCCCTTTATATAAAGGAATTTCTGCGTTAATTGTTTTAATAAGGCTAGATTTTCCACTTCCTACTTTCCCTATCAAATAGACAAATTCGCCATTATTGATTTGAAAATTTACATTATTAAGAATTAATAATTCTCGTTGATAAACATCAACATCCTTTGCTAAAATTGAAAAAAGGCTATCCATATTTAAACATTTAAAACACAAATCTAAATTTTTTTATTTAAAAGGTATACTATAATAAAGTAATAAACAGTTTTATGTTGAGAATTCAATATGAAATGGTCTGAGTGTTTGGGATTAAATTCATATTTTTACCAAAATTTATTTTTTAATATCATGAAACATAACAAACTGTTAATAAGAATTATATCGCTATCAGTTTTTATATCATTTTCTGCTACTTATAATTCAACAGCGCAGAAAAATGTTGAAATCATCAGTATATCAAAAGCAAAAGACCTTTATCAAACATCCAATTATATTGCTGCCGAAAAAATATTCAGTGATCTTAGAGAGCAGGCAGATGAAAATGATCCTGTAATTTTTGATTTGGATTATTACAGATTGATGTGCTTAGTAAAACAGAATAACAAAACAGCCGAAAACGAAATCATAGAGTATATCCCCAAAAGCTATGGTTCTCCATGGGAAAATCAGTTATGGTTTGAACTTGCCAAACTTCAATTTTCTAATAAAAAATACAAGGTTGCTGCTAAAACTTTTGAAAAGGTTGACCCTTCAGATTTAGAAAAATCTGACTTTGACGACTATAAATTTTATATAGGCTACAGCAACTTTGAATCAGGTGACATGAAAAAAGCTGCTCAAGCTTTCTTTGAAGTAAAAAAAAGTAATTCTATTTACGCTCAGACTGCCTCATATTACTGGGGATATATAAATTATCTTGACGGAAAATACGAAACTGCCCTACAAGAATTTACAAGATTACAACATAACAAAGAATTTGCCGGATTTATTCCTTACTACACTTCCCAAATATACTATATGCAGGAAAAGTATGATATGGTTATTGAAACTGGCGAGAAACTCATTAGTTCTTCACCTGAAGAACAGAAAAATGAATTACTTAAGATTGTTGGAGACTCATACTTTGAAATTGGCAAATACATTAATGCCACGAAATATCTCGATGCTTATAAAGGGAAAGATGGAAAGAAAACCCGTGAAGATTATTATAGAGTCGGATACTGTTACTACCAAATAGGTGATAACAAGAAGGCTATCGAAGCCTTGGAAAAAGCATCTTCAGGAAATGATAGTCTATCTCAAAATGCCTTATATCACCTTGCTGACTGTTATTTAAAAATTAAGGACAAGAATAAAGCGAGAACTGCTTTTGAACAAGCTTCAAAATTTAGTTTCAACACTCAAATCGAAGAAGATGCACTTTTCAATTATGCAAAACTTTCATACGAACTTTCTTACTCTCCTTTTAGTGAAACAATTAAAGCATTTGATAAATACATCTCCAAGTATCCCAATTCAGAAAGAAATGACGCTGCTTTTGACTACCTCGTAAAGGTTTATATGACAACCCGAAATTATAATGATGCAATCAGTTCCATTGAAAAAATAAAGGTTCAGTCTCCTTCAGTAAAAGAGGCCTATCAAAGAGTTACATACTATCGTGGCCTTGAGCTTTTTAATGACGGTAACTATTCAGGTGCTTTAAATTATTTTCAAAAATCATTGGAAAATTCTGTATATAACCGAGTCTATAAAGCACAAGCATTATATTGGAAAGCTGAGGCAAATTACAGAACTGGTCAATATCAAAAAGCAATTGAAGGATATGCACAATTTCAAACTTCACCTGGCTCATTTTCAATGCAAGAGTTTGGAACTGCATATTATAACACCGGTTACTGTTATTTTAATTTGAAAAAATATGACCAGTCTTCTGTCTGGTTCCGAAAATATTTAAACCAAAGTAAGACAACAGAAGTTTATAAAGCAGATGCCAGCAATCGTCTTGGTGACTGCTATTATCTTGTAAGGGATTATCCTGAAGCAATTAAGCATTATTCTAATTCATATAAATTAAATGAATATGATCCAGACTATGCCCTTTTCCAAAGAGCTATCTGTCATGGCCTTAGCAAGGATTATTCTAATAAAATTAATGATCTGGAGACCCTTGTAAAACAATACCCTAAATCATCTTATACAGATAATTCGCTGTATGAATCAGGTCATACTTATGAGAGGACCGGTAATATTGACCAAGCAATTGAAAACTATAAACAATTGTTGGTCAAATCACCTCAAAGCTTCTTCTCTCGAAAGGCCCTGTTGCAATTAGGATTGATTTATTATAACAAGAATGACTTTAACACATCACTTGAAACTTACAAAAAATTAGTTGAAAATTATCCAAAGACTGAAGAAGCAAATGCAGCCTTAGTTGGCATAAAAAATAACTACATCGACCTTAACAATGTCGACGGTTACTTTGCATATATTCAATCTATTGGTGGATACAGTCCGGTTTCAACAACAGCCCAGGATTCAATCTTTTATATGGCTGCTGAGAAAAAATATATGTCGGGTGAAACAGGTGCTGAAATTCAACTTGAAGAATACTTATCTCGTTTCCCCGATGGAAGTTTCAAAACAAATGCTATCTTTTATCTAGCTGATGGATATTATTCAAAAGGACAGTATACCAAATCGTTGGATCTATACGAGAAAGTAGCAGCAATGCCCGACAACATCTTCACTGAGCAATCACTGCTTAAAGCAGCTGAACTTACATTTAATGCAAAAAACTATGATGCTTCACTCAATTACTTCAAAAGGCTTGAACAAATTGCTAGTTCAAAGTGGAATATTCTTAAATCAAGGGCAGGAATTACAAGAACATCATACAAGCTCGGCAACCTGGAAGAATCGATTAATATGGCAAAACTACTTCTGTCGACTGAGAATATAACAGAACAAATGACCCGGGAATCGAATTTCATTATTGCTAGTTCCTGTTATAAACTCGCTAGAATTGATGAAGCTTTAAAATACTTTAAAATACTCGCTGAAGACACAAAAACGATTGAAGGTGCTGAATCAAAATTTTATTTAGCACAGATATCATACGACCAAAATCAATTGAAAGAATGTGAAAATCAAATAATGGATTTCATTGGCAAAAATTCACCTCACCAATATTGGCTTGGCAGATCGTTTATATTGTTATCTGATGTATATCTTTCCCAGAATGATTTATTTCAAGCCAGACACACATTAAAAAGTATAATCGATAATTATTCTAATAAAGAAGATGGCATAATTGATATAGCAAATCAAAAAATGAAGATTATATCAATTAAGGAAGGGGAAACTATTTTGAATGAGAATCCTGTAGACTCATTATTAAACAATTAAAACAATTAGAGATGAATCATACCAAAATATTAACAACAACTTTTTTGTTTTTTCTTGGATTCTCAGTTTTTGCACAAAAAGATACTACACTTATCAAAGAAGTTGAAGTAATTAAAGCATACGAGCCAAGTATTACAGGAGCTAGCAAAATTAACGTATCTCCAAAAATTGCAGATTCTGCAAATTACTCACCTGTTTTTGAATATAAAATAAAAACGACCCTGATTCCTGTAAAAAAGACTATATCAAAGCTTCCTGTCGTTCAATTGGGCACTCCTCCAAGAAACAGCCATAAAACAGGATATTTAAAAGGAGGAATTGGCAACGCATATACTCCTTACGGAGAAATTTTAATAAATGCATCTCCAACTAAAACTACCGACTTTGGATTACACCTTTTTCACTACTCTGCTTGGCCTTCAGTCAAACTCAATAACGAGTTGAGAGTGAAAACTCCGTATAGTCAAAATACCGCAAGAATTTTCATGAAAAACTATTTCAGAAGGGCAGTTTTGGAATGGGACATAAATTATGACCGAAACAGGTTTGATTATTATGGATTTACTGGAATAGACTCAATTATTTACAGAGAAACTGAATTTATTTCAAATACACTGAATAAAAAGCAAGTATTCAACAACGCTTTTACAAACTTCAGATTACGAAGTCTTTCTCCAAAATCAGATTTTGTCTACAACACGTCGCTAGGCTACAATTATTTCTGGAATGCTACTGGTCAAAAATCTCACCATGGTTTTTTTGAAGGAGGCTATTCCATTGATAAAAAGAAATTTATTATTCATCTTGATTCGAAGGTTGATTACTTATATCAGGATAGTACCGCAAATATGTACTCCAACTTAATTGGTAGCCATCAATTTGTTTACGCAGGTTTAAGCCCCACTATTGAATTCAATTGGGATCTAATTTATCTAAATGCCGGTATAAACCTAGCAAGTATCTTTGACGATGATTCAAGCGCTATCTTTCATATATCTCCGAAAATCAATTTTGAGTATTACCCAATCAAAAATATTCTTACAATTTTTGCAGGAACGGATGGAAAATTATCATCAAATCATTACAAGATGATGGCAGAAATCAATCCCTACATAGACCCCAATATAGAAATCAAACCTTCTCAGGAGTATATAAGTTTTTTTGGAGGATTTAAAGGTAAAATAAGTCGAAAAATAGCATATATGATTGATGTAAACTATTCAATCAATGGAGACAAAGCTTTTTATTATCTGAAAAAAACAATTTATCCTAACGCCTCTGATGAAATAAAGAATGTTTTCAGTGTAAAAAATGGAAATTTGAATATTTTAAGGTTTGGTGGCAATATCAGATATAGTAGTGAAAAAGTTGTTATTTCCCTTGTGGGTAATTATTTTAACTATAAATCAGATGACATTACTAACATTACCCATTTACCGTCATTTGATGCATCATTGAACACATCTGTCCAAATAACTGAAAAGATTAAAGCTAACCTTGGTGCATCTGTAACCGGACCAATGAAGGGAGAGATAGAAATATCTACATATAATATTGATCCCGGGAACGGCTTGATTGGTAATCCGATAATTTCGACAGAAATTCAGGATATAAAAACAATGATTGACATCAATCTGGGAGCAGAATATCAATATTCTAAGAATCTAAATTTCTTTTTAACAATAAGCAATTTATTAAATCAGAACTATGAAATATGGCACGGATATAACTCTCAGGGAATACATTTCCTCGCAGGTGCCAGATACATTTTCTAATTGATATTTTAACCTTAAGTTGTTGAAAACTTTTAATGTTATGGATGGCATTTCATGCCTTTCCCAGCTTTATTTTTATTATATTTGAGCGAGTAAAAAAAGAAAATAACATTCTTTTATAAAGCATTGAGATTCAATATAAAAATATCACTTTTCAAAACAAATTTTCGATCATTTTTCTGGAAGTTCCGATGAAAGATGGAATTATTTCTGAGCAAAAAAGATTCAAATAAGAATATCGTCTGTGAATGATGATTGTGATTGTTTTGATTGAAAAAATTTAATATATAACAATGAGCGAATTAGAAACCAATGAAATTGCCAACGGAAATGGCAACTATTCAGCTGACAGTATACAAGTTTTAGAAGGTTTAGAGGCAGTCAGGAAACGTCCTGCAATGTATATAGGCGACGTTAATGAAAAAGGTCTTCACCACTTAGTTTATGAAGTTGTTGACAACTCTATTGACGAAGCTCTTGCCGGTTATTGCAAAAACATTGATGTTATTATAAATGAAGATAATTCTATAACAGTTACCGACGACGGACGAGGAATACCTGTTGACTACCATGAAAAGGAAAAGAAATCTGCGCTCGAAGTTGTTTTAACTGTACTTCATGCCGGGGGTAAATTTGACAAAGACTCTTACAAAGTTTCAGGAGGATTGCATGGAGTTGGTGTTTCATGCGTTAATGCATTATCAATTCATCTCAAAGCGGAAATTCATAGGGATGGCAAAATCTGGGTTCAGGAATTCTCAAAAGGTAAATCATTAGGTGATATAAGAATAGAAGGTGACTCTAACCGAACAGGCACAATAATAACATTCAAACCCGATGACAGCATCTTTCTTACAACAAGTTACAAATACGAAATATTATCAGCAAGATTAAGAGAACTTGCCTTTTTAAATGCAGGACTTAAACTCTCACTAATTGATAGTCGACAGATTGATGAAGATGGCAATGCAAAGAGAGAAGATTTCATTTCTGAAGAAGGTCTTAAGGAATTTGTTGAATATCTTGACAATACAAGAGAAAGATTAATCGACGAAACAATTCATATAGCAACAGAGAAAAATGATGTCCCTGTTGAAATAGCTTTACACTATAACACTTCTTTTACAGAGAATATACATTCTTACGTAAATAACATAAACACTATCGAGGGAGGAACTCATCTTACAGGATTCAGAAGAGGACTTACAAGAACCTTAAAAGCATATGCTGATAAATCAGGAATGCTTGAAAAACTAAAAATAGAAATTAACGGGGATGATTTCAGAGAAGGACTAACGGCTGTTGTATCTGTTAAAGTTCAGGAACCTCAGTTTGAAGGTCAAACAAAAACCAAACTCGGTAACTCAGAAATAAGCATCTCTGTTGATCAGGCCGTAAGCGAAATGCTTTCCGTTTATTTGGAAGAACATCCTAAAGATGCCAAATCAATTGTTTCTAAAGTTGTTCTTGCGGCTCAGGCCAGACATGCTGCCAGAAAAGCCAGGGAACTTGTTCAAAGAAAGAATGTTATGTCTGGCGGAGGACTCCCCGGAAAATTAGCCGACTGTGCAGATAACGATCCTGACAAATGTGAAATTTTTATGGTAGAAGGGGACTCAGCAGGGGGTACTGCCAAACAAGGCCGGGACAGACAATTTCAGGCGATTCTTCCTCTAAGGGGTAAAATTCTAAACGTTGAAAAAGCAATGCAACATAAAGTCTTCGACAGTGAAGAAATCAGAAATATCTTTACTGCCCTTGGTGTAAGCATTGGCACTGAAGAAGATTCAAAAGCCTTAAATATCAATAAGCTCCGTTATAAAAAGATTATAATAATGACCGATGCTGACGTTGATGGAAGTCATATTGCAACGCTGATTATGACTCTATTCTTCCGTTATATGCAGGAACTTATTAAAAACGGGTTTTTATATATTGCCACTCCTCCTCTCTATTTAGTTAAAAAAGGTAAAAGAGAAGATTACGCTTGGACTGAACAGCAGCGACTCCAAATAATTGAAGAAATGGGCGGCGGAAGAGAAACAGGATTTCATGTACAAAGGTATAAAGGTCTTGGTGAAATGAATGCTGAACAACTATCCGGAAAGAAGGACTCTAAGGCAAGTTACTATAGAAAATGCTGCAGAGGCTGATCATATATTTTCAATGCTTATGGGGGATGACGTTCCGCCACGTAGACAATTCATTGAAGATCATGCCACCTATGCAAATATTGACGCATAACCAGCTCATTCATGAACATCTGCGTTTATTGCTCATCAAGCAATGCGGTAGCCGAAACGTATTTTAAAGCAGCCGAAAATCTTGGTAAACTTATTGGTCAGAGAAACCACTCTTTGATATTTGGTGGTGCAAATGTGGGTTTAATGGAATGCCTTGCAAATTCAGCAAGAAATAATGACAGCCATATAATTGGTATAATACCTTTAAAAATCCACAACTTTCAATTAACATCTGATAAGGCCGATGAAATAATCATTACGGATACTATGGATGAAAGAAAGGCCCAAATGAGAGATAAATCAGATGCCTTCATTGCCTTACCAGGAGGATTTGGAACTCTCGAAGAAATTTTGGAGGTAATCACCTTAAGACAACTTGATTACCTCCAAAAACCTATTGTTTTCATAAATATTAACGGATATTTCGATGACCTTTTCAAGCAATTTGAAAAATCATTCATCGAATCATTCGCTAAAGAAAGCTATCGTAAAATTTATAAAATTGTTGAATCCCCTGAAGAAGCTATTGTTTACATTGAAAATTATCAGCACGAAATCACTGAAAACAAATGGTTTAAAGTGCCCGACAAATCCAGATAATTAACTAAAACCAGCCAAACAAGAAATTCATATAAACTCCAAAACTTGAGAAATTATCGTCACTCATTTCTACAATGTTGACATTGAAAGTTCTCCTGTATTCAGCTCCAATATTTACTTTAAAGAATCTTGTTAAATTTATCTCAGCAGAAATTGATGGAATTATTACAAATACATTGTCATCAATATATTTCCGTGTAATTTCATTATAACCACTTATACCTCCCCAACCCATTCTTGTGCTAATAACCGGATGAATAACTTTTTTCCTTGCAATTTCGTAGCCTACCCAAAATCCACCATGCCCAAAGTCAAAATCTGAAAGATAGCTGCTCCCTCCAACATTTAGAGTATTAGTTAATCCTTCACCATATCCTCCTAGAAATAGATTGTTTATTATTACTCCTCCGCCACCTCCCATCATGTGTGCAAATTCACCATTAATAGATGTAAAACTCATAGTAGGACCTCCAAATCCGGATATCCTTTTTATTGTAATCGAGTTCATAACAGTCTGTACCTTATTAGGATCGGAGAAATCATCACTAGCATTTTCATCTCCCCATCCTTGTGCATAACAAGCAACAGAAGCTATCAAAACAATAAAGGAAACAATCAACTTTTTCATAGTATATTGAATTAGTATTATTAAATTTTAAAATAATAATCAGTATCAAATAAAGATATACCTTTTACTCATCAACAATGACAGATTTTTTTTTTTATAGTTGCAACAAAGGTGTGTTTTTTTAAAATAAATATTGTTTCTCCTTATATTTTAATTTAGTCATTATGAAATTTAAAAACATCTGCCATTTTTATTAACTTAGTTGCTTATAAAAATCCTAAATTATAAAAGATTATACATAATTGTAAAACACTAATACCTATTATCATGAAGAAATCCTTGTTTTTAGCATTATTCTGTATTTTATTTCTTGCTGCATGCAGTAACCAAAACAAATCAAAAGATGTCAACCAGGAAGCAACAGAAGCAGTTGAAGAAATAGGCGAAGCTGTTGAGGAAGCCGGTGAAGCTATCGATGAAGCTGTCGATGAAGCTGAGGAAATTATTGATGAAACTGTTGAAGAAGCTGTTGAAGATATTGAAGAAGCCTCAGAATAAAAAAGTTAATAAAAAAGGGTGTTCATATAACACCCTTTTTTATTCATTATAAAAATTCAAGAGTATCCCTCGCTATCATAAGTTCTTCATTTGTTGGAACTACCAGTATTTTTACTTTTGAACCCGCTGAACTTATAACACTTTCATTTGCCCTAACCTTTTCATTAAGCGTTTTATCAATTTCGATTCCTAGCCATTCCATATTTTCGCAAACGCCTAATCGTGTGTGAACAGCATTTTCTCCAACACCGCCGGTGAAAACTATTATATCACAACCATTCATTGCTGCTATATATGAACCTATATATTTTTTTACCCTATAATTATAAATCTTAATTGCCATTAAGGCTAATTCATTACCTTCTTTTGCTGCTTTCAAAATATCTCGTGAGTCAGAAGAAATTCCTGTTAGTCCCAACATTCCACTATGTTTATTAAAAAGCGTTGAGGCTGTTTCTACTCCAAGATTCTCCTTTTCCATAAGATATGTTACAACTCCTATATCAAGATCTCCTGCACGCGTACCCATTATCAGACCTTCAACAGGTGTAAAACCCATTGATGTATCTACAGATTTGCCTTTATCGATTGCAGTTATCGAAGCTCCATTCCCTAAATGACAAGTGATAATTTTTTGCTCAGAATAATCTAACCCTAAAATTTCACAGGCTCTACGGGAAACATATCTGTGACTTGTTCCATGAAAACCATATCTTCTAATGCTATACTTTTGGTATAAACTATATGGAATACCATACATATAGGCGTATTTAGGCATAGTTTGATGAAATGCTGTGTCAAATACTCCAACCTGAATCATATCAGGCATTATTTCAGTAATTGCTTCAATTCCTTTTAAATTAGGCGGATTATGTAATGGTGCAAGATCAATGCATTTTTCCATTTCAGAAATTACATCCTCATTGATGCGAACACTCGATTTAAATCTTTCTGCCCCATGTACAACTCTATGACCAACGGCTGAAATTTCTGACAACTTTGATAAGCACCCGTGCTTTTTACTTGACAGAACACCTAAAACATATTCAATTCCTATCTTATGATCAAGTATTTCACCTTCAAAAATAACTTCTTCCCCGTTAGCTTTAGTTAGTTTTAAGCATGAACCATTCAATCCAATCTTTTCAACTAAACCTTTTGCAAGCACTGATTCATCAGTCATCTCAAATAATTGAAACTTAATGGAAGAACTGCCGCAATTAAGAACTAATATTTTCATTTTAAATTTCTTTAGTTAAAGTTTAGGCTTTCAAATTTATTTAATACGTTCACCGGACTCATCATATTTGAAAAAACCTTTACCTGTTGACACACCAAATCGATGCTGTCTTATCAATTTTCTGATCAATGGGTTAGGCTTATACCTGGCGTCACCGAATTCATTAAACAGGTTTTCCATCCAGCGCACTACCCTATCCAATCCCATGATATCAGCAATTGCAAAAGGCCCCATTCTCATTCCATACCCAGTATGCATTAACTGATCAACATCTTCCATACTACCTACCCCTTCCTGAATAATCTCACATGCCTCATTAAGGTTAATTACAAACATTCTAACACTAACAAGACCTACTGATTCTTCAACAGGAATCGCTTTTCGTTTAACCATTTTTATAAACTGATTAACCTTCTCGTAAGCCACATCTGATGTGTATAGTCCCTTGGTTATTTCAACTATACGCGAATCAACAGAGTTTATCATGAAATGAATACTAATACATCTTTCTCTGTATTTCAAGCTCTCAGAAAGATCTGAAATTATTACAGTTGTTGAATTGGTTGCTATAATACACGTGGGGTCAACAATTTTTTCTAACTCTTCAAAAAGACGTCTTCTTGCATCAATGCTTCTTCCAATACTTGTTGATGAAACCGTTTCAACAACAAGATCGCAATCTTTCAGATCATTAAGATCTGTAGTCCCTTTAATTCTTGACATCACTGCCTTCTTTTCTCCTTCAGTAGCACCCCAGTTTCTTATCCTACTTTGCATTATCGCTTCTATGCTATCCAACGACCTTCTTATCTTTTCTGAAGTTGCCTCCCAAAATAAAACATCCATTCCATAAGAGCTGCAGACTCTGGCGATATATTGTCCGTCATTTTCACAACATACTATCCCTACTTTTGAGAAAAGCTTTGCTGATTTTTTCTCCTTGGTCAATCCAAAATCAACTATTGATTCTATTATTGGTTCTGCCATAATTAATAATTCAATAATTATCCATTTACTACTGTCTGATTAGCAGTAATTGCAATCATGTTTACAATGTCTTCTACGGAACACCCTCTCGATAAATCATTTAGAGGTGCTGCCATACCCTGCAATATCGGACCAACTGCTTTAGCCCCCGCAAGGCGCTGTACAAGTTTATATCCTATATTTCCTGACTCAAGACCAGGGAATACCAATATATTTGCTCTACCGGCTACTTTACTACCGGGTGACTTTAATTCTCCCACTTCTTTTATCAGCGCAGCATCAAGCTGAAGCTCTCCGTCAATAAGCAAGTCTGGTGCCATCTCCTTGGCCTTATGTGTAGCACTTTTAATTTTATCAACCATTGGATGGTCAGCACTACCTTTTGTTGAAAAACTCAGCATTGCAACTCTTGGCTCACATCCTGTTAATGCTACAGCGGTTTTCGCTGTCATCACCGCTATCTCTGCTAATTGAACATCAGTTGGATCTGGCATAACTGCACAATCGGCAAAAACAAGTATCCCATCATCTCCGAACTTCTTGTCAACAAACATAAAAAAAGCTCCTGAGACAACACTACAACCTGGTACCGTTTTAACAAACTGAAAAGCAGGTCGCAAAACATCTCCAGTAGCATTTATGGCTCCTGCCAATTCTCCGTCTGCATCTCCACACTTAATCATCAATGGACCATAATAAAGTGGGTCGTCCAATAACTTTAATGCTTCTTCCTTTGTTAAACCTTTACTTTTTCTGATCTCAACCATTTTATCAGCATAGACATCTCGCTTATAATCAGTTTTGGGATTTACAATTAAGGCTCCGGTAATATCTACACCTAAAGATTTTGCTGTTTCTTTAATCTCTTTTTCATCTCCTAAAAGAGTTATACGAGCAATATTTTGCTTTAATACAATCTCAGTTGCCTTCAATGTACGTGGTTCTTTACCCTCAGGTAAAACAATCATTCTGTTGTACTTAGAAGCGTTTAGTTTTATCTTTTCCAGAAATTCCATCACTATTTTTTAAAAAGTTAACAAAAGTAACCTTTTTCATATTGTTATTACTGTGAAAAAAGTCTTTTCGAAAATAATTCTCTATAATTTAAATTTTCTAAAAAGTTAGGCAAAGATGAACGAATATGCAATTAAGTAAGTCGATTTTTGTTATATATATTACAAACAGATAATCTTTAAAAAGTCAAACATTATAAAGCCACTTTTTATTTTGCTATTTTTGTTTTTTAACGTCTACTTTATGAAGAAACTAAGTTTTTTATTCTTTTTGTTTAATGTGCTTATAGCTTATCCTCAATTAAACACCGATAAGGCAATCCTTACTGGCCGCAGTAGATTATATTTTGGCAACTATACCGGTGCTATTCAGACGTTTAACACGATAATAAAGTTAAAACCTCACCTACCCGAACCCTACTATTACAGAGGAATTGCAAAGCTTGAACTCGATGATTTCCGGGGAGCTAAAAATGACTTAAACATGGCAATCGAAATTAAGCCTTTCTTCCCTGATGCCTTTATGTACCGAGGAATCGTCAACTATAATCTTAAAGAGTATAATCTGGCAATGGAAGATTACTCAAGAGCAATGGAACTTGATGGTGAAAACGCTGATATTTACAATAATAGAGGTATATGCAAAGCTGCTATGCAGGATTTTGAAGGAGCGATAAAAGATTATTCGGAAGCAATTAAACTAAAATCTAAGAATTTTAGCGCGTTCCTGAACAGAAGTATTGCTTACCAGCTCTTAAAACAATGGGATAGTGCTATTGCTGATTGCAATCAGTTAATTAGGATAAAACCTAACTCACCCATGGGATATATGAGCAGGGGCTTAATTAAAGTTGAAAAAGAAGATTTTGCCGGTGCTATGCGCGATTTCGATATGTCGATTTCTCTTGACCCAAAGAATTCTTTTGCATTCATGAACAGAGGATTAATTAAACAACAGCTTGAAAGCTTTGAATCTTCAATTATGGATTATGACGAAGCTATTAAATTAGATCCAAAACTGGCAAGTGCTTATTTCAACAGGGGAATCGCAAAAGAAATGCTTGGCAGACCCGGATATCAAAGTGATTACGATAATGCTTCTCTTTTAGACCCTCGTTTTGCTAAACGTCCATGGCAAACGCCTGAAGAAAAAATAAAATACCAAAAGCAGCAAATGATAGCTTGGCAACAACAAGCTCAAAAACAACAATCTAAAGTAACCGGACAGTTCGAAGAAGTCGAAATAGCTGATTCTACTCAAATAAACGAAACGAAAAAAATTGATATTGAAGAACTAAGAAGAAGAAAACTTAAAGCCGACCTTGTTGCTGAAGAAACTAAACAAGAACAAAAGAATTCAGAAAACAGTCCAGGTAAAGTCCAAAATAAAAATATTGAAATTCAACTCCTACCCCTTTTTGAAATAATCAATATAAATAAAAAAAGGGCTGAAAAAGAAGATGTGGGATACTTCAATATTGTTGTTGAAAACCTTAATTCACAATATAATTACGAACCTTATCTGACTATTTCAAACAATATTAATGAGTTGTCTTCTTCTGATGAGTTTTACAACAAGCAGATTTCTATTTTCGATGAAAAAATCAAACAAAACGATAAAATAAGTAACAATTATTTATACAGAGGAATTTTTAAAGCCATGAAAAATGATTTTATTAGCGCAATTTCAGATTTTGACAAGTCAATAAAATTCAACGAAAGAAATATGCTCGCATATTTTATGAGGGCTAATACTAAAGCGCGAATGGTGGAAGAGATTGAAAAAGTCAAGGCTTTAAACGAAATAATAGGTCTTCAAAAATCTTCTGATAATGAATTAGGCTCACTTCAAAAAAAGGATTTCCCTGATTCTTACGACGACATAATGACTGACTATTCCGTTGTTGTATATATGAATCCAAACTTTTATTTTGCATATTTCAACCGCGGAAATATATATTGCCTTAATGAGAAGTATTATTCTGCTATGGAAGAATACGATAAAGCTATTGCTCTTGAACCTGAATTTGCAGAAGCATATTATAATAGGGGGCTTGTTAAAATCCTCCTCAACAATGTCGAAGATGGTGCTAAAGATTTAAGCCAAGCAGGAGAACTGGGCATTGAAGAAGCATACAACGTTATTAAAAGATATTGTAATTAATCAGTTTAATTTTTCCTAAACAATGGCAAACCAACCTTTAGCTGAGCGACTACGGCCTAAAACACTTGATAATTATATCGGTCAAGCGCATCTCGTTGGCCCCGAAGCTATTCTTAGAAGGATGATTGACGCTGACAATATTTCTTCAATTATTTTATGGGGACCACCGGGGGTCGGCAAAACTACCCTTGCTAAAATTATCGCCAATACTCTCAACAGACCATTCTTTGTTCTTAGTGCTGTCAGCTCAGGCGTGAAGGATGTAAGGGAAGCCATTGATAAAGCTCAAAAATTACAATTTTTTAACCGTCCTAACCCTATCCTTTTTATTGATGAAATTCACCGCTTCAGCAAATCACAGCAAGACTCTCTGTTAGGTGCTGTTGAGCAAGGTATTGTTACTCTAATAGGTGCCACTACTGAGAATCCTTCTTTTGAAGTTATTACTCCTCTTTTATCCCGTTGTCAGGTTTATGTTCTTAAATCTCTTGACGAAGAGGATCTTAATAAGCTGCTGTATTATGCCATTGAAAACGATTCAGAGTTGAAAAAATTCAAAATTGAAGTGAAAGAACACGAAGCTCTATTCAGATTTTCAGGTGGCGATGCCCGAAAACTTCTAAATATTTTAGAACTTGTTTCTAGCTCTGCTGATTCAGATACAATTGAAATAACAAACGAATTAGTAACATCAAGCCTCCAGGAAAATCCTTCTGCATATGATAAAAATGGGGAGATGCATTATGACATTATCTCTGCTCTAATTAAAAGTATCCGTGGAAGTGATCCTGATGGAGCAGTATATTGGCTCGCAAGAATGGTTGAAGGTGGTGAAGACCCTAAATTCATTGCCAGAAGGTTAATAATTTCAGCTACTGAAGATATCGGTCTTGCCAACCCTAATGCCTTGCTTCTTGCTAATGCCGGATTTGATGCAATCAATAAAATTGGATGGCCTGAAGGAAGGATTATACTTTCTGAAGTAACAATTTATCTGGCTACTTCTCCAAAAACAAATTCTTCTTATTGCGCAATTGACGATGCCATACAATTGGTTAGAAACACAGGTAACCTACCTGTCCCTCTGCACCTAAGAAATGCTCCTACTAAACTTATGAAAGACCTGGGCTACGGTAATAATTATAAATATGCCCATTCTTACGAAGGAAACTTTGTTAACCAACAATACCTCCCAGATCAAATAAAAAATGAAAGAATCTGGAAGGCCGGCAATAGTCAACAAGAAGCTTCTATGCTTGAAAGATTACGCAAATGGTGGGGAAAACGCTTCGACAAATAATAAAATTACCTTAATAGGGTAATTCGTTTACAGAACCTTCTTCCTCTACTCTTATAACTTCTGAAACTATATATTTGCTTTGTCCTCTCCATGGAAGTGGAGCAAGATATTCCTTATAACGAAGTTCAACAAACTTTCCACTATTGAGTTCTAAAAATTTTGCAATACTGTCGTTAGTTATACTAAATTCGAACTCATTACTTTGCATACTACCCGGTACGGGAGTTTTAAAACCTGTTTGAATTACCCTTCCTTCCCATGTCTTAAAAACATATCCTTTATATACCATGAAATTCAGGTTCCCTGCCTTAACTCCTTCTCCAAACACATAGTAATGACGAACGTAAAATAATACAGCGCCTCCTATTAACAAAAGGAAAACGATAAGGGTAATAACTTTTTTCATATGCTTTTAATTTAATTTTAATAGTCAAATATACGGAATAAATTGATTAGTTATTCAGAAGCGATTTCGCATTAGCTATAGCTTCAGGAGTAGGATTGTTGCTACTCAACATCTTTGCAATTTCAACTATTCTTTCATCATAATCAAGCAGCCTCATCCCTGTCTCAACTCCCGATGATGTTTCATCTTTAAATACAAGAAAATGAAAACTTCCTTTTGATGCAATCTGTGGTAAATGTGTAATATTTATAACCTGCAAAAATTTCGACATAGATTTTAAGATATCACCCATCTTATTTGCTATTTCTCCTGAAATTCCGGTATCTATTTCATCAAATATTATTGCAGGTAAGGCTTTTGATTTTGCGATAACACTCTTAATGGCAAGCATCAAACGCGAAAGTTCACCTCCCGAAGCTATCTTGTTTATTTCTTCCGGCTGTCCTCCTTTATTCGCATTAAATAAAAAGGATACCTCGTCAACACCGTTGGAAGAATAATTGTCTTTTGTGCTTAAATCTATATTGAAAACCCCATTAAGCATTCCAAGCATACTTAAATGAGACATTACTTCTTTTTCAATTTTTGGTATCTGCGTTTTCCTTGAATCTGTGAGTTTTACTGCTGCTCTTGCAACCTTTTCTTTAACAGAAATTAATTCTTTTTCAACCTTCTCAATCTCTTCCTCGTATGAATATGCGGCCTGAATTTTTTCGTCAAATGAATTCATCACACGTATCAATTCTTCAACTGATTCAACTCTGTGCTTTTGTTGAAGCGTATATATTATATCGAGCCTCTCTGAAATATAGTCCAACCTGCCCGGGTCAGAATCTGTTTTTTCAGCAAGATGTTCGCACTCTGATGCTATATCACGAGCTTCTATTAACAAGCTCTCAATTCTATCGTGAAGCCCGGAAGCAGAAGGCAAATAATTTCTTAGTTTGTGCATCGCCATCAGAGCTTCTTTCAACTTTTTTATTATAGATTGGTCTTCTTCATCAAACAAACTGAATGCCTGATATAAACCGGATTTAATCTCTTCAGCGTGAGTAAGAATTTCTTGTTCTCCCTCTAGTAATATTTGCTCTCCCTCAACTAACGATGATTCTTTAAGCTGCTTAAACTGAAATTCATAAAAGTCCAGATCTGCTTTAGATTGACGGGCATTTTCCTTTGTTTCTGCTAACTTTGTTTCAAGTTTCTTTAAATCCCTGAATAACAAGGAATACTCTGAAAGAAGATTTTCATGTCCACCATACCAATCAATAACATTTAACTGAAATTGTTTTTTAACTAACTCAAGATTTGAATGTTGTGAATGAATATCGATAAGCTTCAATCCCGCTTCACGCAGAATATTTAATTGAACAGGAGTATCATTAATAAAAGCTCTTGACTTTCCGTTTGGCAGAATTTCTCTTCTTAGAATTATTGTATTATCAAAATCAAGATCGTTTGATTCAAAAAAACTGACAAGTCCTGAAGTTTCATTAATTTCGAATCGCCCCTCTACAACACATTTACTGTCAGCTGAATTCAACACCGAAGAATCGGCTCTTTGCCCAAGAATTAATGAAAGTGCTCCCATTATTATTGACTTCCCGGCTCCGGTTTCACCTGTCACAACACAAAATCCCTGAGCGAAATTTACGTTCAGCTCTTTTATTATGGCATAGTTTTTTATAAATATTCCCGATAGCATTTTATAACTCGGTTGATGTTTCACCTTTGTTTATGCGTTCATATTTTGAAGCATTAGAAGGATCACATTCATTTAGTATTTTAACAACCCTATTTTGTTCATCAGGATAAGACTGTGAAAACAAATTCACCAATTCATTTGATTTAGCATCGAAGAATATCTGTATAATATACAGCTTTGATCGAGATCTGAATACTTTCTGTAACAGTCTTAAGGACTCAGCTATCTCAGCACGACCCGACTCAACCTTTTCTGACATAACATCAAGACCCTTTCGATGGTACACATATGTTAGTTCCCTGTATGAAGCGTATGTTTTGTTCAACATATTGTCAATAAGCCAATACCTGTTATAATCCGACTCAAAAGCCTTCCATCCTGATTTAGGCCAAGGTAAAGTTTGCGATTCATTTACTATTTTCCTCGCCATTTCAAAATATTCTGTACCTCCGTTTAGAGAAAAAGAATCGTAATCAAAACCCAGTATTACATAGGCATAATAAGCTAAGACATTTACAAGATTGTCATTGTTGCCCGATTCAGAATACTCTATTGTTTGAAACTCTTGATATTTGAACCTGAAATACTCATCCTGAATGTTCAGAATTGTTGTTTTGAATGAAGAATTAAGAACTGGCCTCTTGCTCTGAATATTTAAAGTAGCCTCATATTCATCAGACGATACTTGTTTTGTGACTTGTATTGTTATGCTACATTCAATTCTTTCGTTATTGGAAAAGCTATGCTTAGTCCATTTTCTGTTGTTCATGAACTCATACAAATCCATTTGCATTGAACGAAAAATATTCTTATTTGCTCCTGTTAGTTTATTGGCATTTACACTTATATTACATCTTAACTCCTGAGCATTCAGGAGGTTAAAAGTAAGAATAAAAAAAAGTGCCGACAAAAATAATTTCTTCTTCATAAACTTGTTTGAGATGTAAATTTATAAATAGCAATTGAAATTACAACGCCATTTCTTCAATCATTCGACCAACGATGTCTTTTGCAACTTCAACCTTAGTTTTTAACTCATAAACCGACAAATTATTATACTTGTCGATGATTGTAATTTTGTTTGTATCAGATTGAAATCCTGCCCCCTGATCATTTAATGAGTTGAGTACTATGAAATCGAGGTTCTTCTTTTTAAGTTTAGCAAAAGCGTTATTAGCCTCATTGTCAGTTTCCAAGGCAAAACCAACAAGAATTTGTTTTTCCTTTTTAATCCTTCCCAATCCAGCTGCAATATCCGGATTTGGTTTAAGTTCAATCATAAGATTGCCCTCTCCCCTTTTAACCTTTCTATCAGATTTATTAACAGGAGTAAAATCTGCCACAGCAGCACACATAATAGCTCCATCAGTTTCAGGGAAGAATTTAAGACATTCATTATTCATTTCTTCAGCAGAAACAACATCAATCCTTTTTATCGATATATTTTTTGATTTTACTGAAACAGGTCCTGAAATTAATATAACGTTAGCCCCTCTGTCGGCTAGTTCATCAGCAATTGCAAAACCCATTTTGCCGGAAGAATAATTTCCAATAAAACGTACAGGATCTAATTTCTCGTGGGTAGGCCCTGCTGTTACGAGAAAAGTCTTATTTATTAATTTTTTTTTTTGGAGAAGAATTCAACAATAGCATCTACTATTTTTTCAGGTTCCTGCATTCTTCCTTTCCCTGATAAACCACTGGCAAGCTCGCCTGTTTCAGGTTCAAGAATAATGTTTCCAAAGCCTTTTAATGTTGATAAATTCTTTTGATTAGCCGGATGAATGAACATATCCAGATCCATTGCCGGTGCAATCATAACAGGACACTTAACAGACATATAAGTTGTGCAAAGCATGTTATCACATATACCATTGGCAAATTTACCAATTGTTGATGCAGTAGCAGGGGCAACAATCATTAGATCAGCCCATAACCCAAGATCAACATGACTGTTCCATGTCCCATCGTTTGCAGAAAAAAATTCGCTGACAACCGGCTTGTTTGAAAGTGCGGAAAGAGTAACAGGGGTAATGAATTCTTTGCCTGAAGGAGTAATAACAACCTGAACTTCAGCTCCTTCTTTAATAAGGCACCTTAAAAGTACAGCTGCTTTGTAAGCAGCTATACTACCAGTGATTCCCAATATTATATGTTTATCTTTCAGTTGCACCGAAAAAATAAATTAAAATTTAACCTTACGGCTATCTTTTAAAGGGTTACGATGGTAAATTCCATCTTCTACGAATTCTTGTGTTGCAATAAGCGTTGCTTTTGGCAACCTTTCGTAGAATTTAGATATTTCAATTTGTTCCCTGTTTTCAAAAACTTCTTCAAGATTATCGGTATAAGAAGCAAACTCAGAAAGTTTCTGATTAAGCTCTTCCTTCAATTCAGAAGAAATCTGATTAGAACGTTTTGCAAGAATCATAACTGTTTCGTAAATATTGCCTGTTTCGTCTGCTAACTGATCAATATTTCTTGAAATAGTTGTTGATGAAGCTTTTGTCTTTTTGTAATCCATATTTTTAATTAATAGTACTTAATTCTTTATCTTCAATTCCGAGAGAATCGGTAATCTGTTTATAATCTCTTTTTACTTCCCTCACATATTTGCTATCAGGAAATTCATCCACAAAAGTAAAATATTCATCGCGAGCATCATTCAATCTTTCACGTTTTTTTGCCTCAACACTGTTTGAAGCAAGTAAAAACTTCGATTTGAAAAGTAAAAACTTAAGCTCCTCACGGTATTTTGTATTTGGAAAGTCGTTTAAACTGTTATCAATTGCAATAACAGATGCCTTGTAATATTTCATATCGTAATATAACCGGGCACTTAAGTATGACTTATAAACAACCTTTTCGTTTAATTCGTCAATAAAAACATTTGCCTCTTCTACCCTACTGCTGAATGGATACATATTAATAAACAACTGAAACGAGTCAATTGCTTTCTTTGATGTTTCCTGATCAAGCTTTGGTGAAGGCGAATCCTTGTAATAACACATTCCCACCATAAACTGCGATTCCTCAGCGAACTCACTTCTTGGGTATTGATCAACTAAGTTTTTAAAATAATGCCCTGCCAGCAAATAATCGTTTTGTGCATAACAGCTTTTTGCATAATAATAGTAAAGGTCATCACCTTTTGATGTCCCTCTGAAAGCATAAACTAAATCCTCAAATAGCTGAGAAGCATGAGTAAAGTCACCGGCATCGTAATACTCAATAGCTTTTTTGTATCTGTATTCGTAGTCGGAACTTTTCAACACGGTATTGAACTCAGAACAAGAGACCATTACTGCGCTAAAAATCAATAAGAAAAACCATTTTTTAATCATATCGTAAAATGTTGTGCAAAAGTAACCTTTTAGTTTAAATTATAAAACTTGAAAATTAAAGATTTATGATACAACTTAAAATAATTTATCGAAATTTAACACTATTTGCATTCGCCTTAAAAAGTTTTACTTTTGTATCGTTTTATCCAATCGCAACATTAATGGACATTTTTGAAAAATTAAAGTCTAACAGGGGTGCTCTGGGCCAATTTCAGAAACATGGTCATGGATACTTTATGTTTCCAAAACTTGAAGGAGAATTAGGACCTAGAATGAAATTCAGAGGCAAGGAAGTTTTAAACTGGAGTTTAAACAATTATATCGGTCTTGCTAATCATCCCGAAGTTCGAGAAGCTGATGCAAAAGGTGCTCAGGAATATGGCCTCGCATACCCAATGGGTGCAAGAATGTTGTCAGGACAAACAAGCAAGCACGAAGAACTTGAAAAACAGCTAGCTGAGTTTGTAGGAAAACCTGATGCTTTCTTACTCAATTACGGTTATCAAGGAATGATTTCTGTTATAGACTCACTCCTCGACCGGCACGATGTTGTTGTTTATGATGCTGAATCACACGCTTCTATTGTCGATGGATTAAGACTGCACATTGGAAAACGCTTTGTTTTCACACACAACGATATGGTCAGCTTTGACAAACAGATGGCCCATGCAACTTCGCTGGTGAAAAAAACTGGTGGTGGTATTCTTGTTATTACAGAAGGAGTATTTGGTATGTCGGGCGATTTGGGAAAACTTGATGAAATAACTGCTTTCAAGAAAAAATACGACTTCCGTCTTTTGGTCGACGACGCTCACGGTTTTGGTACAATGGGAAAAACCGGTGCCGGAACTCCTGAGCATTTCGGTGTTCAAGACCAAGTTGACATATATTTCTCAACATTTGCCAAATCAATGGCTGGTATTGGTGCTTTTATCGCTTGTGAAGAAGAAATGTGTAATTATCTGCGCTACAATATGCGCTCACAGACTTTCGCAAAGTCCTTACCAATGCCAATGGTTATTGGAGCACTTAAAAGATTGGAAATTCTAAGAAACAGTCCTGAACTTAGAGAACAGCTTTGGATCTTAGTTAATTATTTACAAACCGGATTAAAAGAACAAGGCTTTGACCTTGGAAATTCAAATTCTCCTATAACACCTGTCTATCTTAAAGGAGGAATCCCTGAAGCAACCAATGTTGTTATGGATCTCAGAGAAAACTACAACATATTTTGCTCAATGGTAATTTATCCGGTTATCCCTAAAGGACAAATTTTGTTACGACTGATTCCTACAGCCTCTCATACAATTGAAGATGCCCAATATACAATACAAGCATTCACTGAAGTCAGAAAAAATCTTGACGATGGAAAATATTCAACGACACAGATAGCCAACGTATTTGAATAAAGAATAAAAACAACTTTTAAAAACTGTGTACCAATTTTAGTATATGACAGAGGTAATTTTCAGCAACCTCATATAGGGACCACATAGGGACCACATTCGTACCACATTCGACCAACACCCCTTTTTTATGTCTTCCACTTTGCACAAAATTGGGTCGGGGTGTGAATGGGGTTCTGTTGAGTCAGGTATTTGGAGACTCTCTGCTAGAAATTTTTCATCGCTTTGTAAACTCATCAAGACAGTATTATATTTTTCTTATAATAAGACTGATTACACAAGATTAAAATTTTGATGTGACTTGTATTTTTTTACTTTTGTCCATCACAAAATCTAAATAAAAAATATGAGCGGTTTTTTTGGGGCAACATCGGTAAATGACTGTGTTAATGATGTTTTTTACGGTACAGATTACCACTCACACCTTGGCACTAAACGTGCCGGTGTGACAATCTTTTCATCAAGCAGGGGTTATCAAAGAGCTATTCACAGTCTTGAAGATGGGAACTTCAGAAACAAGTTTGAAAAAGACATAAACGGATTTTTAGGCGAAAGTGGTATCGGAGTTATTAGCGACACTGAAGCGCAACCTTTAGTCATTTTTTCAAAACTCGGGCGTTTTTCAATTGCAACTGTTTCAAAAATAAACAACATCGACGAATTGGCTGAAAGAATGTTGTCAAAAAGTAAAACATTCGCAGAAACAAGTCAGGGAGGAATCAATGCAACAGAACTTATTGCAATGCTTATTTGCGAAAAGGAAAGCTTTAAGGATGGGATTGAAAATGTTTATCAATCGATTAAAGGATCCTGCTCTATCCTTATTTTGCATGAAAACAGAATAATTGCCGGTCGCGACAAGTTAGGAAGAACACCAATTATTATTGGAAAAAAAGATGGAGCATACTGTGCTGCATCTGAAACATGTTCGTTTTCAAATCTTGACTATGATATTGAGAAGTTTATCGGTCCCGGAGAAATTGTTGAAATAACCGCCCAAGGATACAAAATATTACGAGAACCTGAAAAGGAAATGCAAATATGTTCTTTCCTCTGGGTATATTACGGTTATCCTCCTTCATTTTATGAAGGCATTAACGTAGATGAATGTCGCTATAAATGTGGACACAAACTCGCTCAGGATGATGACATTAAAGTAGATTTTGTAGCAGGAATACCAGATTCTGGAGTTGGGCATGCAATTGGTTATAGTAATGCAACATCAATTCCATTCATGAGACCTTATGCAAAATATACACCTACTTGGCCGCGCAGTTTTATGCCTCAGAATCAAAAAATGAGGGATCTGGTTGCCAAAATGAAGTTGATACCAAACAACGCATTAACATATGGAAAGTCAGGAGTTTTCCTCGACGATTCAATTGTTAGGGGAACTCAACTAAGAGATAACGTACAAGATTTGCATGATGCTGGAATAAAAGATGTACACATGAGAATTGCCTGTCCTCCTTTAATTTACCCATGCGAATATCTTAACTTCAGCCGTTCTCGTACTACTCTGGAACTTGCAACTAGGAAGGCAATATTTCAACTTGAAGGAAAAGAAGAAGTTGATTTTAAAAAATATGCAGACCCTTCAACAAAAGAATATGCTGATATGGTTGAACAAATAAGAAAAGATCTGGGGCTTTCAACCCTGAAGTTCCAGAAGCTCGAAGATCTTGTTGAAGCAATCGGTCTGCCAAAAGAAAAACTTTGTACTCACTGTTGGGACGGATCAAGCCATTTCTAAACAATCAATTTTCAAAATATATTAAAGGGTGTCTTCATAGGGCACCTTTTTTTTTGAAATTAATCTCATTTAAGCTTAATTCATATTCTTTGTTTAGTATTTTTAATGTCGATCCCGATTTAGCAAGGGATGTTGACATCACTTTAAATCATAGAAAAATGAGAAAAATAATATTTTCACTTATTCTGATATTATTTGGGGCATCGCTTATGTCTCAAAACAAGCAGATTATCAACGTTCAAAATAGAAATATAACTTCGCTCAACGGAGAGTGGAAAATAATAATTGATCCTTACGAAAATGGATACTATGACTATCGCTATCAACCAATTGACCAAAGTCCTTGGGCTTCAGGCTCAAGTGAAGCGATTTTCAATGATTCACATCCAAAAGACAAAACCCAAAGAATAGAATACGATTTTGACATTTCAGAAAGCCTGATTGTACCTGGTTCATGGAATTACCAAAAAGAAAAATTGTTTTACTACGAAGGGAATATTTGGTACAGAAAAAAGTTTGACTATAAAAAACAATCTGAAGAGAAAAGGCTTTACCTCTACTTCGGAGCAGTTAACTACGAGTCGCATATATACTTAAACGGCAAGAAAATAGGCATGCATAAAGGTGGGTTTACACCTTTTAACTTTGAAATCACAGATTTTATCAAGGAGTCTGAAAATTCGTTAGTTGTTAAAGTAGACAACAAGAGAAAGCGAGAAGGAGTGCCAACCCTGAATACTGATTGGTTCAACTATGGAGGTATTACAAGAGATGTGATGTTAGTTGAAGTTTCTGAAACATATATACGGGATTATTTTATTCAATTGAAAAAAGAATCCTTAGATGAAGCTGAGGGTTATATAAAGTTAGACGGAAAAAAGCTCAATCAAAACCTAAAGTTATCAATCCCGGAATTGAAGATTGAAATGAATCTGAAGACAAACGACGAAGGAGTAGCGTATGTCAATTTCAAGATTAAAAACGGGATATTGTGGTCGCCTGAAAACCCAAAACTGTATGACGTAAAAATCACGGCAGGAGAAAATGAGGTAAACGATAAAATTGGTTTCAGAAGCATTGAGGTAAAAGGTTATGAGATAACTCTTAACAGCAAGCCCGTATTCTTAAGAGGGATAAGTATTCATGAGGAAAACGGAATCCGGGGAGACAGGGCTTGGTCAGAAGAAGATGCAAAAATGATTCTTGGGAGGGCAAAAGAATTGAATTGCAATTTTGTTAGGTTAGCGCATTACCCACATAATGAGAATATGATTAGGGTAGCCGAAAAGCTTGGATTAATGGTATGGTCAGAAATTCCTGTATACTGGACAATTGACTGGGAAAATGAAGAAACATATAAGAATGCTGAATCACAGTTGACTGACATGATAAATAGGGATAAAAATAGGGCAAACATCATAATATGGTCAATAGCTAACGAAACACCTGTAAGTGAAGCCAGAACATTATTCCTGACAAATCTCATTGACAGGGCAAGACAGCTTGATGAAACTAGGCTAATAAGTGCAGCATTAGAAAAACATACTATAAGTGAAAATCCATTTAAAGTAGCTATTGAAGACCCTTTTGCACAATATGTCGATGTCCTTTCATTCAATCAATATATTGGCTGGTATGATGGGCTACCAGAAAAATGTAAGCGTACAGAATGGACTATAGCATTTGATAAACCTGTTATTATCAGCGAGTATGGTGGAGGCGCCAAATACGGGTACCATGGAGATAAAGATACACGCTGGACAGAAGAGTTTCAGGAAGAACTTTATGTAAGAAATCTGGAAATGCTTGATAGGATTCCACAGCTAAGAGGTATGACACCCTGGATATTAAACGACTTCAGATCACCTCGCCGCCTATTGCCGGGGATTCAAGACGGATGGAACAGAAAAGGGCTGTTTTCAGAAAAAGGAGAAAAGAAAAAAGCATTTTACATTCTTCAAGAATACTACAAAAACAAAGAAATTAAATCCAAAAATTAGCACCGTTATATCATATTTTTACTATTTTAGGGCACTCATTTACGAATTATAACAATAACACAATTAATACTTATAGTTTTTATTCAAAATTTTTTAATAATGGAAAATACAAACCAAACCAAAGTTACATTTTACAGTGGAGCTGATATACCGGTTGAACTACACAAAGTAAGAATAGTACAGAAATTATTTCTAAAACCTATTGATGAGCGTCTTCAAGCAATAAAAAAAGGGGGATTTAACACTTTCCTTCTTGACACTAAAGACATCTTTCTTGATATGTTGACTGATAGTGGAACAAATGCTATGAGCGATAATCAGGTATCTGCAATGTTAAGGGCAGATGATGCTTATGCCGGATCACAGAGTTATTACCGTATGGAAGAAGCCCTCCAGGAAGTATTTGGAAAAAAATATTTATTGCCGGCTCACCAAGGTCGTGCTTGTGAAAATATAATATCTCAAACATTTATCAAGAAAGGTGATATCATTCCTATGAACTATCACTTTACAACAACCAAAGCTCATATGGAGCTTAACGGAGGCACAATCTTCGAGATTTATACTGATGAAGCTATGAAGATCAAAAGTGATTTCCCTTTCAAAGGAAACATTGATATTCAGAAATTTAAAGATTTAATTGCCAAATACGGTAAAGAAAGTATTCCTTTCATCAGACTTGAAGCATCGACAAACCTTATAGGTGGACAGCCATTCTCATTCCAGAATATGAGGGATGTAAAGAAAGTAGCTAAAGAAAACGGCATTATGATTATTCTTGACGCCAGTTTGATAGGTGAAAATGCATATTTCATAAAACAAAGAGAAGAAGAATTTAAAAATACTCCAATCAAGGACATCTTGTTAATGATGTGTGATATTGCAGATGTTGTTTATTTCTCAAGCCGTAAAGTAAGTTCAACAAGAGGTGGTGGTATTTGTACAAACAACCATGACCTTTATATGAAGATGCGTGATCTTGTACCTTTATATGAAGGCTTCCTCACATATGGAGGTATGTCAATTCGTGAAATCGAAGCAATGGCAGTTGGATTGATCGAAACAACAGATGAAACAGTCATCAACCAATCACCTAAATTCATAGAATACACAGTAAACCAATTAGACAAACTAGGAATTCCTGTAATCACACCTTCAGGAGCTCTTGGAGCACACATAGATTGCATGGGATTCTTACCACATGTTCCTCAAAAACAATATCCTGCAGGAGCTTTAGCAGCTGCACTTTATATTATCTCAGGTTGTAGAGGTATGGAGAGAGGCACAATTTCAAGTGTTCGTGACCAAAATGGTGATGATGTCCTAGCTGATGTTGAGCTTTTACGTCTAGCTTTCCCAAGAAGAGTATTTACTCTTTCACAGACAATGTTCCTCATCGACCGTATAAAATGGTTGTTCGACAATCGCGAATTAGTAGGTGGCTTGAAGTTTGTAGAAGAACCAAAAGTATTACGCTTCTTTATGGGTCGTCTTGATGCAGTAAATGACTGGCCGGAAAAATTAGTTGCTAAATTTAAACAAGACTTCGGCGATAGTCTTTAAAAACTTTGTTGTTAAACAATTAAGTCATACTTAAATATTAAAAGAACCGGTTGTATTCCTATGAATACAACCGGTTCTTTTTTATAATTAGTTATTTTTGTAAAAAAATATAAACTTGATAAAAGGTAAAACATATAAAGTAACTGACTGGCTTCCGACAAGTGCAAAGGAAATAAAATCCTTAGGCTGGGAAAGTATCGATGTGATAATTTTTAGTGGGGATGCTTACGTTGATCATCCTTCTTTTGGCACAGCTGTCATTGGTCGAGTAATAGAATCGCAAGGATTAAAGGTAGCTATAGTTCCTCAACCAAACTGGCGCGATGATCTTCGTGATTTTAAAAAATTAGGAAAGCCCAATTTGTTTTTTGCAGTCACATCAGGATGTATGGACAGTATGGTAAATCATTATACTGCAAATAAAAGGTTACGTTCCAATGATGCTTATACACCTGATGGACGTCCCGACATGAGACCTGACTATGCTACAAGTGTTTACTGTAAGATTTTAAAAGAATTACATCCTGAGATTCCAATAATAATTGGAGGTATTGAAGCTTCTTTAAGGAGGGTAACACATTACGATTACTGGTCAGACCAATTAATGCCATCAATTTTATATACTACTAAAGCTGATCTTTTGGTGTACGGAATGGGAGAAAAACCTTTAATTGAAATCATTAGACAATTAAAGTCAGGTATAGAAATCAGCAAAATTAAAGATATACCACAAACTGTCCGACTTCAAAAAGAAAAACCGGAAGAAAGCGATTCAGATTCTGTGATTCTCAGAAGCCATCAGGAATGTCTAAAAAGCAAAATTAAATATGCGGAAAACTTCAAACACGTTGAAGAAGAGTCAAACAAGTGGAAAGGCAACAAAATATATCAGCAGGTAGAAGATTCATGGGTCGTAATAAATCCACCATATGAACCACTAGAAGAAAAGGAAATTGATGAATTTTTCGATTATCCTTATACCCGTCTGCCCCACCCAAGATATTCAGGGAAACAAATTCCCGCATATGAAATGATAAAACATTCATTAACAATGCATCGTGGATGTTTTGGAGGATGTTCATTTTGTACAATTTCAGCACATCAGGGAAAGTTTATTTCAAGCAGGTCGAAAGAATCGATTGCGAAAGAAATTGATGCCATAACTAAGATGCCTGATTATAAAGGATATATTAGTGACATCGGAGGGCCATCTGCCAACATGTACAAAATGGGAGGATTTGACCTGGAGATATGCAAAACATGTAAAAGACCATCTTGCATACACCCCAACATCTGTAAAAATCTTAACACCTCGCATAGAAGTCTATTAGAAGTATACAGTATTGCCAAAAATCATCAACAAGTTAAAAAAGCATTTATAGGCAGTGGCATCAGATATGATTTAATATTTGCACCGGGACAAGAAACAGCAGACAACCTGAATTACATGAAAGAAGTTATCAGAAATCATGTTTCAGGAAGGCTTAAAGTTGCTCCTGAACACACCAGCAATAATGTCTTAAAATTGATGAGAAAGCCTTCTTTTGACCTTTTCAAAAAACTATTTAAATTCTTCAAGGAAGAAAATGATAAAGCAGGCTTGAAACAACAACTAATACCTTATTTTATTTCAAGTCACCCAGGAAGTACAAAAAGAGACATGGCTCAATTAATGCTTGAAACAAAGAAATTAGATTTCAAGCTTGAACAAGTACAAGATTTTACACCAACTCCCATGACACTAGCCACAGAAATTTACTATTCGGGAGTTCATCCATATACAGGGAAACCGGTGTATACAGCAAAAAGTAAAAATGAAAAGCTTGAACAGCAAAAGTTTTTTTTCTGGTACAAACCCGACAAACGAAAAGAAATTGAATTAGAACTTAAGAAATTAGGTTTAATTTAGATATAAAGTTTTTGACCAAACATTTCGACAAAAAAAATGAAAAATAAAGAATTATTTACAACCTGTATTTTAATTATTTCGGCATTATGCTTTTCATTTGATAGCGCTTTTAGTTCAACGTCTTTTATCAAGAAAGGCATTTACGATGGAGTAATAGAAAATCAAAAAGTAATATTGATTGCTGACGGCACTGATTCTACAGCTCAAAAAGGATACTTCGTTCTTAACCAAGGAAATAGCATAGAAGATACCCATTCTTTTATCATGAAGCGTTCAGGGAAGAAGATAATTTTCCAATCTGATTTATACACAGGAAGCATTAAAGGAGAAATGTCTGAAACTGGAATAAAAGGGCAAATGTCGTTTTTCAATAAACCCAGGAAGCTACTGTTTTTTTATCAGAAAGGAGCAATCAATCTAACTGCAAGAGAAGAAAAAACAATTACACCTTCAAACAGATATAAAGAAGAAATTTTCACACAGATAAACATTTCAAAAGACATAAAATACGGGAAGGCAGTTGGTTACTGGAATCAAAATCCGTATAACAATGAACCGTATATCGAAGTTATTACAAAAAGCATAAATAACATATTAAAAGATCCTGATTCTCTTGATCTTAAACTTGACATTTACAGACCTGTAAATGACCCCCTTGACAGGAAGCCATTGGTTCTTCTAATCCATGGAGGAGCTTTTTTTATTGGCACAAAACAATGTCTGACTATGATAAACTTAGCAACGACACTTGCAAAGAAAGGATATGTTGTTGCCTCGATTGATTATAGATTAGGATTCAAACTAAGAGGCAGCGATATTGAAAGGAGCGGTTTCAGGGCAATTCAGGATGCTCATGCAGCTTTAAGGTTTCTGTCGCATTACTCACAAGTTTATGGAATTGATACAAATCAGGTTTATGTGGGAGGAACCAGTGCCGGAGCTATTGCTTCGTTAAATCTGGCATTTATGGATAATGATGAAAGACCAGAAAGTGTACAAAGTAAAAAGAAAAGTGAAGATTTGGGAAAAATTGAATCATCGGGCAACGCTTTAAGAAAATTCGTTAAAATAAAAGCTGTAGCAAACATGTGGGGAGCTGTAACTGATTTAAACATAATAGATAAGGATGAGAAAATTCCTGTTTTATCAATACATGGCACAGCAGACGATATCGTTCCATATGATCATGATCACCCATTTAAAGATGCCCCTTTAGTAAACCGTCTTTTAATGAATAAGATGTATGGTTCAAAACCTATACATGATAAACTCAATTCATTAGGAATAAAAAACAAATTGATATCACTTGAAGGGTTAAACCATGAACCACATACTGATAAGTTTAACCACATGAACCCACTTATGGATACTATTTCAGAAAATGTAACAAGATTTTTTTATCATGAAACAGCCCCGGAAATATTTGTTCCGGAAAAACAATTATCAGTTTCCAATAATAGCCAGTTATTTCCGATATATTTTGAAGTAAGTAATGGTGATATAATCTTTTCTGAGGTTAAAGGAGGCGTAAAATTAAGTAACGATCCAAAAGATTTATCAATTATATGGTTTAAGAATAGTTCAGGGAAAGAACTGACATTATATGCAAAGAACAGACTTGAAGCCTGGATGATAAAATCATTCCAAGTTATTACTGAAGAATAAAAACAAAAGGCTGCCTAATAAAGCAGCCTTTTGTTTTTATAAATTGTTCATTATTGTGGAGCTTTCCACGGAAAAAATCTATCAATAGCTTTTATTACAAGAAAGAAAAGAAACATGAAAATAAATATTGCAACCATAGAAATACCGGTTACATATACAGCAGATGAAACATCTTTTGAACTATCACGCTTTACTTCCGATACAGTAATAGAAGTATTAGCCAAATCACTATTTTGTATTAGTTGAGCTGTATCAGCACTGACAACTTCGATATGATTAACTGAGTCTTGCATAATAACCTCCTTTTTTAAAAGAATAATGGAATTAAAGCCAGGATAAGACCACCTGCAACAACTGATCCTATTTGTCCTCCAACATTAACACTGATAGCAGGCATAAGAAGAAAGTTGCGTTTATCTTCTTTTTGCCCCATTGCATGAACAACACGAGCAGACATTGGAAAAGCAGAAATACCGCATGCACCAATCATAGGATTAATTTTCTTTCCTTCAGGCAAGAATACATTCATGAGCTTTGCAAAAACCACACCGCCAAAAGTATCAAATACAAATGCCATTAAACCAAGTCCGATAATTTTGACTGTATCGACAGTAACAAACCTTTCTGCTGTCATTGTAGAAGCGATAGTTATACCTAAGAGTATGGTTACAAGGCTTGCCAATTCATTTTGAGCAGCTAAGTTAAGTTTATTTAAAACGCCACATTCCCTAATCAGGTTACCAAACATCAGGAATCCGATAAGAGCAAGAGAAACGGGAGCTATTAATCCGGCAATAACAGTAACTGAAATAGGGAATAATATCAAAGCCACTTTAGAGATTCTCTTATTATTATCACCAAACTTGTCCATTCTGATCAATCTTTCTTTTTTAGAAGTAAGAGCTCTAATAATTGGAGGTTGAATGATTGGAACAAGTGCCATATAAGAATAAGCAGCAACTGAAATTGGCCCCATCAGGTTCTTAGCGAACAGGCTTGAAACAAAAATTGATGTTGGACCGTCAGCTGCACCAATAATTCCGATAGAAGCAGCTTCTTTAAGGTCATAACCCATTAGAGTTGCAATAATCATTGTAGCGAATATTCCAAACTGAGCAGCGGCTCCAAAAAGAAGCAGAAGAGGATTTCTAAATAAAGGAGAGAAATCGATCATTGCCCCTATTGCAATAAAAATAAGCAATGGGAAAATCTCAGTCATAATGCCTGCCTGAAAAAATACCTGAAGCACCCCAGGTTCAATTCCATGGGGCCCGGCAATAGCCAAAGCAGAAGACCATGGAATATTGACAAGTATAGCTCCAAAACCCATTGGCAAGAGCAAGGTAGGTTCGAATTCTTTTGCAATAGCCAAATATATCAAAATTCCACCAACGGCAAGCATAACAAAGTGCTGCCATGTAAATCCGGCAATAGCCGGGAAAAGTTGACTAAATTCTAAGTTCATATTTTAGATTTTATTTGTTTTTTCTTAACTCTTCGAGCAATAATTTTATTTCTCGCACTTCTGATTTTATCATTTCAATCTCCGCCTTAAGTAATCCTATTTCGGAATGGTCTTCATCAATTTCTTCTTTCTCTTTAATAACTACAGAAAGAATAATTGAGAGCAGTAATGTTCCGATAATTACAGTAAGAGATATCCACGGATTATTCTTAAATAAATGTTCAACCGGTTCCCACCAAGAGAAAAGCATTTTAAAGGCAATAAAAAAGAGAATAAAGCTTACTCCTTGCTTGAGATAACGGAATAATCCCATAATTCCTTTCAAAGCAAAAAACAAAGAAACAAGCCCCATTACTGCAAACACATTAGAAGTGATCGCAATGAAATTTTCTTCTCCCGCCGTTAATACATTACTTGCACCGTCAGAAATGACTCCAATTATTGCTGGGATTGAATCAACTGCGAACAAAACATCAGTAGAGCCAATTACCAGAAATACCAGCATAAACATAGTAATATACCTCTTACCATCTATCTTGGAAAAAAAATGTGGAGTATCGAGGTCTGGGTCGACAGGAAAAAACTTTGACCCTATTTTGTATAGGAAATTACTTTTAGGATCAATCTGACCATCTTGTTTAGTAAAAGCCATTTTAATTGCAGTCCAAAGTAAGATAGCACCAAAAATGAATATAATCCAGCTAAACTTTTGAACAAGGCTCATACCAACCATGATAAATAGTATCCTCAGGACAATCGACAACAAAATACCCAATTTCAAAAGTCGGGGTTGGTTTTTCTCACTTACACCCATAAGCGAGAAAATCATAATAAAAACGAACAAATTATCGACAGAAAGAGAATACTCTGTAAAATAGCCGGCAATAAACTTGCTGAACATCACACTTCGTGTAGTTATAGAAGAGTCAAATCCTTCATTCTGTGGATAAAAAAGCAAAATCGCCAAACCATAAATGATTGCCAAAGAAATCCACAAACCTGTCCATTTAAGAGCAGTTTTAACAGAAAGCGTACCTCCCCTACGACCAGTGGCATACATATCTATTGCAAATACAACAATGTATAAGACAACGAACGACAGCCAAAAAACCAAACGTAGATTTAAGTTCATTTTATCGAAACATTAAGCCCCGAATTCAATTAGAATATCATCCTGCATAACTGCCTGTCCAATATTTGCTTTAATTGCAAGTACGGTACCATCACATTCAGAAGTAACATTGTTCTCCATTTTCATCGCATCCAACACTAATAGGTCGTCGTTAACTTTAACTTTGTCACCAACCTTTACTTTTAGAGCTACTAAAATTCCGGGTAGAGGAGATTTTAAATATGAAACAACTTTTGCATTCTGGTTCGATTGCTGAGCAACAGGGGCAAACTCAACTACTTCACTTGGAGCTTCAATTTTCACTGAAGTTACAGAAGCTGGAATGCTTTCAACAACTGCAGTCGGGTTGAAGTTTGATTCTCCTTGTTTAATTTTTATGTTGACAATCTCGTTATTCACACTTACTTGTGCGTATCCGTTTTCAATGCTTAAAATTTCAACGTTATAATCCTGATTGTCTACGTTAAAGATGTATTTTTTCATTTTGAATTTTATTTTAAAATTTTCTAACTGGTAATTGTCTCATCATAAAATACTTATTTCCCCATGCAGAGTTAACTGGAGTAACCGATTTATAAGTTTGCATTGGTCTCTGCAAAGAATCGGGATCATTAAAGAGGTGTAATGCAAGTGCAGCCTGAGCTATAATAACTGCAGAGTTTTTGTGCTGTTTAGAATTTAAGAACATTGCCAAGGCTGAAATCGCAATTAGCTCCAGTTTCCTATCTCTTTCTTCGAGATAATATTTCAAAGCCGTTAGTGCCAGCTTATTTGTCAACTCCTTCCCGGAATTGTCAGCAGATTTTTTAAAAAAATAATTTCTCATAACGGCATATTTGAATGCTTCTTTGGTGGGTTTGAATCTCTCTTGTTAACTAGTGACTCTAGCGCACGAATAATTCTATAGCGAGTATTCCTTGGTTCAATCACTTCATCAATATAGCCATATTTGGCTGCTACATAAGGATTAGCGAAAGTATCTCTATAAACACCTTCCTGCTCAGAAATAAACGCATTTTTCTCTTCAGGATTTTCAATTGCAGATATTTCCTTGTTCATTAAAACTTCAATTGCACCTTTGGGACCCATAACAGCAATTTCTGCTGTAGGCCAAGCATAATTCACATCACCCCGCAAATGCTTTGAGCTCATTACGCAATATGCTCCGCCATATGCTTTTCTAAGAATAACTGTAATTTTTGGAACCGTGGCTTCACCAAAAGCAAACAATAATTTTGCCCCGTGAATGATAATACCGTTATATTCTTGATTTGTGCCTGGAAGGAAACCAGGAACATCTTCAAGTGTAAGAATTGGAATATTGAACGCATCACAAAATCTAACAAACCTGGCACCTTTTCTTGAAGAGTTACTATCGAGAACTCCGGCAAGAAATTTTGGATTATTAGCTACAATGCCAACAACCCTTCCGTTAAACCTGGAAAATCCGACTACAATATTTGGAGCATAGGCTTCATGAATCTCAAAAAATTCTCCGTAGTCAACAATTGAATGAATAACATCTTTAATATCATAGGGTTTATTTGGGTTATCCGGAATTATAGAATTAAGAATATCTTCCATTCTATGGATGTTATCTCCACATTCCCTGACAGGAGCTTCTTCCATATTATTAGAAGGAAGGTAGCTAAACAGTTTTCTGATCTTCAAGAGCCCCTCTTCTTCTGAATCGGCTGTCAAATGAGCAACACTTGATTTAGTTGCATGAACTGTAGCACCACCAAGTTGTTCCTGAGTAACATCCTCTCCGGTAACTGCTTTTACAACTTTGGGACCAGTAAGGAACATGTAGCTCGATTTTTTCGACATAAGAATAAAATCGGTCAATGCAGGTGAATATACTGCGCCACCGGCACAGGGACCAAAAATTGCAGAAATTTGAGGAATAACCCCTGAAGCCATGATGTTTCTTTGAAATATTTCAGCATAACCGGCAAGACTATTGACACCTTCCTGGATACGGGCTCCACCGGAATCGTTAATTCCAATAACCGGGGCTCCTACTTTCATTGCCTTGTCCATAACCTTGCAAATCTTGTTTGCAAAAGTTTCAGATAACGAGCCTCCAAAAACAGTAAAATCTTGTGCAAAAACATAAACAGTCCTTCCATCAATTGTACCATATCCGGTAACAACACCATCAGATAAGTACGATTCATTTTCCAGACCAAAATTTGTGCACCTGTGAGTTACAAACATATCGAATTCTTCAAAGCTACCTTCGTCAAGAAGCAAATTGATCCTTTCCCTAGCAGTCAATTTATTTTGGCTATGTTGCTTATCAATACGTTTTTGTCCTCCACCCAATCGGGCTTGTTTTCTAAGGTCAAGTAATTCCTTTACTTTATCCTCCATTGTCATAACTATGTTATTTTATTGATTATTTTTTCAATTTGAATACTAATTTGCGAAGTTATTTTAGATGTTAAGGGTTGAAATATATTGTCATGCAAGGTGATAAAATATAATTGGAATGGAAAGAAGTCATGTCAATTTAGTTTAAATTAATTCAGTTTTTAAAATTCATCATTTATTTATTCAACGAAAGACAATGAATATTACAAGTATCTATAAAGTTACAAAAATACAATTAGTAACAAGCACTCCAATTTAACAATTAAAGTTTATAACAAATAAGAAGTTGGGAAATTTTTAATAAAAAAAGGGTGCAACAGTAATCAGTTACACCCTCGAATATTTTAAAACCAGATCTATTAAGCGAGAAAGCTTAATAAAATACCTGCAGCAACTGCAGAACCAATAACGCCGGCAACGTTAGGCCCCATTGCATGCATTAGAAGATGGTTTGTCTTATCGTATTCTTGACCTACTACCTGAGAAACACGGGCAGCGTCAGGAACAGCTGAAACCCCTGAATTACCGATCAAAGGATTAATTTTGTTACCTTCTTTTAAAAACAGATTTAAAAATTTTACGAACATTACACCACCAAAAGTTGCAATAATAAAAGACCCGGCACCCAAACCAAATATCATAATTGACTTCCATGTTAAGAAAGTTGTAGCCTGTGTTGAAGCTCCAACAGTCAAACCGATAAGTATCGTTACAATATCAATCAGAGGACCCTTTGCTGTATCTGCCAACCTTTTGGTTACTCCACTTTCCTTTAATAAATTACCAAAGAAAAGCATCCCTAACAACGGAAGACCGCTTGGAACTATAAATGTAGTAAGCAACATACCTGCAATAGCAAAAATAACCTTTTCAGTTTTAGAAACGACTCTAGGAGGTTTCATTCTGATTAGTCGTTCTTTCTTAGAAGTCAGCAATTTCATTATTGGAGGTTGAATAACAGGTACTAATGCCATATATGAATAAGCTGCGATTGCTATGGCTCCCATAAGATCAGGGGCAAGTTTAGATGAAATAAAGATCGCAGTTGGCCCATCGGCACCACCAATAATTCCAATAGCACCTGCTTCTGTCGGACTAAACCCTAAAGCCAAAGCCAAACAATACGCTCCAAATATACCTAATTGAGCAGAGGCTCCAATAAGAATTAATTTAGGATTAGAAATCAAAGCAGAAAAATCTGTCATTGCACCAATCCCCAGAAAGATTAATGGCGGATACACCCCTTGAAGCACACCAAAATACAGATAATTTAAAACACTGCCTGATTCATATACACCGATCTGATAACCGGGTGAGAATGCAACATTACCAACTAGTATACCGAAACCAATAGGTACCAGCAACATGGGTTCAAATTCCTTTGCAATAGCCAGATAAATAAAAATCAAACCAATACATATCATAATAATATGACCAAAAGTCATATTGGCAAATGCAGTAAAATGAAGGAATTGACCCAGATGTTCAAAAATGAAATCAAAGAAATTTCCCATAACCTAATCTCCTATTACAATTAGAATATCACCCTCCATAACGCTGTCACCTTTTTGTTTTGCAATAGATACAATCTTACCGGCTTTGTCAGCTTCAATATTGTTTTCCATTTTCATTGCTTCAAGCATTAAAAGCTTCTGCCCAATTTTTACTGTATCTCCCTCTCTAACAAAAACATCAAGTATCACTCCGGGAAGTGGTGACTTAATAGTTCCGGCTCCTTTTGGAGCAGAAGGACTGCTTGTTTTAGCTATAGACGGTTGAATATCTGTTGATGGTGCAACAGTTGTGCGAACCAACCTTGGGGTTTTAATCGCTTTCATTTCCTTCTCAAGTTCAACTTTATAAGAAGTCCCATTTATCTCAATTTCGGCAATATTATCTTCAACGCTGATAATTTCAGTTTCATACTGATTGCCAT
>CAYMTR010000019.1:0-52474 GCA_964393405.1 uncultured Prolixibacteraceae bacterium | reverse complement strand
AATAAGTACTAAACTTTTTTTAAAATTTAGTCCAACTATTTGGGGGGTTAAGACAAAAGCGAATTATTAAATTCCTAAATGTTTTTATTATCGAATAGTTTTAGGAATTTGTTTATCTATACCTTATGAAAACGATATTTCTAATCGATATACTATTTATGCTGAAGAATCATATCAGGAAGTAGTAAACTTCTTAATAGACTCAGTTGGTTCAAGTGTTTCAGCAGAAAACATTGCCAAAGTTTTAACGACTAACAAAAACCGAAAATAATTCCTGATTTTAGATAAAACAATTATGTTTTTTGCTGAAACACTATTACATTAGGAATCTTTATAGCCAAATTATTTTAAAATGAAAACCAAGTTACTTCATTTGCTTGTTTTACTGACCATTAATGCAATGGATGAATATGGCCGACTGACCCCGGGAATTAAAAAGTTCCCCTCGGCAACCGATGGCAAAGGTTTCAGGCCTCTTGCCGATTATGTCCATTCAAAAGGATTAAAATTTGGTATACATATCATGCGGGGAATTCCTCGTCAGGCCGTTGATAAAAATCTTCCCGTGCTTGGTACAAACGTTAAAGCTCAGGATATTGCTATTAAAAGCTCAACCTGTCCATGGAACCCCGATATGTACGGGGTAGATGCCACTATGCCAGAAGGCCAGGCGTATTACAATTCTATCGTTCAGATGTATGCCGATTGGGGAGTAGATTTCATCAAATGTGATGACATTTCGCGCCCATATGATAAAGTACAGAAGGCTGAAATAGAAGCGTTGCGCAAGGCTATCGACAAAACAGGCCGTCCCATTGTTTTAAGCCTATCACCTGGAGCTACGCCTGTTAAGGCAGGAGAACACGTGATGAGCCTATGGGCAATTGGTCGTTCACCTCTAATATTTGGTGGCGATATGACAAAGCTTGATGATATGACCAAAGAGCTGCTTACCAATTCTGAAATGCTGAAAGTAAATCAGGAAAGTACCAATAACCGGCAGGTATACAACGAAAAGAATTTAATTGTTTGGACTGCAGATGTACCCGGAAGCAGCGATAAATATGTAGCTTTGTTCAATGCTCAAAGTAAGGGTGATAACATCGACTTTAGTAATGCTGCTTATGCAAGTCCGATTATTGCAGGGATAGGCAATTCGCAGGATATAAGTGTTTCTGTTGAAGGAGGTAAAAAGCTTGTGCTTTTTGTAAACGATGGCGGAAATGGTATCGATTGGGATCATGTGGCCTGGATCGATCCTATCATTGAAGGACCAAAAGGAAAACTCAAACTTACCGATATGAAATGGTTAAGTGCTACATCAGGTTGGGGTAATCCAAATGTTGACAAGACTTGTGACGGACAACCATTGATGGTTGAAAACCAACTTGTAAGTGGTATTGGAGCCCATGCAAAGTCTGTTATTATTTATGAATTGCCTGAGGGCTACGAAACTTTTACTGCAAAAGCTGTTGTGTCGGTTAATTTCGAGTCAATCGGTATTAAAGGCAAAGCAAATGTACGCGACCTGTGGAGACATAAGGAACTTGGCACTTTTAACGGAAGCTTTAGCTGCGAATTACCACTTCATAGCGCTGGATTATTTAAGATTACCCAATAAAATTAGTACAATGAAAATTTTTCGACAAGTGAATTGTATCGCCTTCGGCATTTTGCTTTTATCAGTTTTTTGCGGACAAAAAATTAATGCACAAAATACTGATGCGAATATTGAAGAGAATCTTTACAAAGATTTCAAGACTGAATTTGTATTAGAAGCTAAAGTAAAAATTTCCGGCATGATCAATGTAGGCGAGAGTAAAAGGGGCACCCGAAGAGTTATCCCAATTACAGGAGGGACATTTAGTGGGCCAAAGATAAACGGGGTAGTTTTGCCCGGTGGGGAAGATTGGCAATTGGTTCGTCCCGATGGAGATACAGAGCTTTATGCCCGCTATCTTCTTAAAACTGATGATGAGGTAGTTATTCAAATTACCAATCAGGTTCTAATGCACATTGGAGAGCAGGGTAAGAATTTTTATTGTAAATCAGTTATCGATTTTGAGGCTCCAACTGAAAGTAAATACGATTATCTCAATCATGCCATTTTCCTTGGTACATTACAGATGCCACAGTTAAAGCAGGGTGAGGAACCCTATGTGATTATCGGGGTTTATAAGTTGTTATAGAAAACACAAAATTTAAAGTAAGATATTTATTATGAAGAAGTTTAAATTTGAAGTGAAGAAGAAGTACTTAATGCTATTAGTCGCTTTTTCTTCAGCGTTGCCTTTCGCTGTAATTGCAAATGGTAATGGTGCTGATCAAAAGAATGCACAATCGGGCAACAAGTTTGTCCACTATGGCAGTGGTAATCCATACCTTCCCTTGTGGGAGCATTTGCCCGATGGGGAACCACGGGTATTTGAAGATCCCGATAATCCAGGAAAGCTCAGGGCTTACATTATTGGTTCGCACGATGTGAGGGTCAACAGTTATTGTGGGCCTGACATCAGGATGTGGTCAGCTCCTGTTGAAAATTTGTCGGAGTGGCGTGATGAAGGTCCTATTTTTACTTATAATATTGAAGGACAGTGGGATGTGATGTACGCACCCGATCTCGTTGAGGTTAAAAGAAAGAACGGTACCAAAGAATACTACCTGTTTCCACATAGCCGTGGACGTAACAGGGAAGCAATGGTGTGCAAGGGTGACCGACCCGATGGTCCTTTCAAACCAATAAATCTTACTGAAGACGGAACGCGCACTGTATCCGGTAGTATTCTAGGTTTCGACCCTGCGGTATTTATTGAATACGTGACTGATCCTAAAGACCCCGATTTTGAAATTGGTTTTAGGGCTTATGGGTTTTGGGGTTTTCAACGTTCGATGGCTGCTCAGTTGGATCAGAACACCATGTATTCAGTACGTCCGGGAACTGAAATCATCAATTATCTCCTTCCTGCTAGTGCCCGTTACGGTGAGATCAGAGATCCTCAAGGCACGGTATATCCTAACGTTTATGCTGATCAGGATCTTGGTACGTTCAACTTCTTTGAAGCTTCGTCAATACGCAAGGTTGGCAATAAATACATAACCGTTTTCAGCGGATATTCAGGCCCGGAATACGGTGTCAGCAGTTCTAACTCTACTTTGCGGTATGCTGTTGCCGACTCCCCTTTGGGACCATGGAAAAGTGGCGGCGTTTTGGTCGATTCGAGAGCTCCTGTTTTAAATCAGGATGGTTCAAAAATAGAAACAACGAATTCAGGTCATAACACACATGGTAGTATTCAGCAAATCAACGGTCAATGGTATGTATTCTATCACCGGCCACCAAGAGGTTTTGGCTATGCCCGTCAGGCAATGGTTGCTCCAATAACTATTCAATGGGACGAAAAACCGGTAGCCCAGGGCGGAAGTGCCGTTATCAGAGCTTACGATCCTTATGCGAAAGATCAGATATGGGCAGCAAAAGACAACCAGGGTATTGAATACAAAGGAGCTGAAGTAACATCAGAAGGGTTTCAGATTTATGGTCTTGATCCGTATCAATACTATTCAGCAGGATATGCTTGTTATCTTTCCGACACAAGGCTCCAGCAAGATTCATGGGATATATGGGACAACCATATGACTATTTCAAATATGCAGAATGGCAGTGTTGTCGGGTTTAAATATTTTGGATTTGGCGGGCTCGATAAGGATAAAAATGGATTGAAAGCTTTTGAAGAAGTCAAAAAAGGAAACAAAATAAAATTCAACCTTTATATTGCCCCTAAAACTGTCAAGGGTTTTAAAGTAAACGTATGGTTGGATGGTCCATGGGATAATGCAGCATGGAAAGGTAAAAAAATAGGTGAGATTGTCGTACCTGCCAATTCAAAACAGGAAATCACAGAATTCACCATTGACGTGGCTAAGTATGTTGAGGGCTTAGATAAGAAACATGCTATTTTTCTTGTAGCCGAAGGTGCTGATCAGGAAACTTTGTGTGATTTCATTGGACTGGGTTTCAGTTCTGCAAAGAAATCAATTGAAAGGCATGTAGCACCAATGGTAAGCATTTCGGTAAACGGAAAGGCGATCGACGTGCCGGCTACTCCTGTTCGTTCTTCCAACTTAAACGGTATTACGGGTTACGATTTGTACGAAACTACAGTTAAACTCCCTTCAGGTTCAGTTGAAATTCCGGTAATTACAGCATCGGCAAGCGATAAAGCTGTGAAAGTGGACATTGAACAGGCTCAATCAACAAGCGGGACAGCTGTTGTAAAATGCGATTACAATGGTATAGTAAAGACATACAGAGTGATGTTTGCTGTTGGCGATTGAATGTTGTTCTCTTGGTTAAATGAAATGTTTGACTGTAAATAGCAGAATAATAAAATGAAAACATATCCTTTTCATATAGAGCTTATAACTGAGATAGAAAAGCAAGGTGCTGACTTTATTTATTTTGTGGATATATCTAATTTGGAAGAAAAGCAAAATAAAGGATATTCAACGGCAATATTATTCGGCATTGTACTTTCCAAACTCTATCTAAGAAAAGTAGCAGCGAATCCTGATTATGTTGATTTAATGAAAATTAACAAGACAATTAAGGATGATGAATTTCATTTGACAGAACTAAAGACAGATAAAATAGCTGACTATATTGAAAAATTTATTGAGTCAAAAGGATTTAAAGCCTATTCTCAATCGGAGGATAATATTTTGAAGACAGGATATTACGATGAAGAAAATAAAAAGACTCCTTTGCCTCATAAAACAATTGCAGCGATTGGAGGATTGGGGTGGATTGGGAAAAATAATCTGCTGGTTACTAAAGAATATGGAAGTGCAATAAGCATGTGTTCTGTATTGACTAATGCTCCGATAGAATCTATACGACGGGAAACTATGGTTTCGAATTGTGGGGATTGTAATATATGCAAAGAAATATGTAAGCCTGATGCGTTGAAAGGAGAAACCTGGGAATGTGGAGTTGAAAGAGAAAAGATGGTAGATGTGTTTTTATGTACCACATGCTTGCAATGTCTGGTTCAATGTCCGTGGACACAAAAATTTATGAAGGAGAAATGTTGCTCTGAATGAAATCCCTCCATATTTATGCTGAATAACACAAAATAATTTGACAAGCATCAGTTGTTTAAGATGTTTGAATTATTATATTTGCAGAACAGACCAGAACAGTATGTTTAATTTTAACTTAAATATTGATCCGCAGTCCAACACGATGAAGTACCTTCAGCTTGTTGATTCGGTTGTTAATGCGATTAATGAAAAGTCGCTTAACGAGGGTGACATGCTGCCGTCAGTAAATGACATGGTCAAGAGTGCCTCACTTTCAAGAGATACTGTATTTAAGGCTTATAATGAGCTTAAGACAAGGGGTATTATTGAATCTGTACCCAATCGAGGTTATTTTGTGACCAGGAGTCGCAATAGGGTTTTATTGTTCCTCGACACATTTAAGGCTTACAAGGAGGTTTTGTATGATGGGTTTAAGGCTAACCTCCCCGACAATATTTCAGTCGACCTGCACTTTCATCATTATAACATTGAAATTTTAAGTCATATAATAAACGACAGTATAGGTAAATACAGCTATTATATAATAATGAATTTTGACCATCCGGATATTGGGGAGATAATTAATAAGATTCCTGAGGACAAGCTTCTGATTATTGACTGGAACATTCATTCAAAGGAAGACCATTCGTATGTATGTCAGGATTTTGGCAAAGTTCTCTATGATATTTTCACAAAGCATCTTGAAAAGGTAAAAAATTATGAACGCTTTATTTATCTTTATCCGGAGAAGATGACATATCATCCTATTGAATCTCTAACTTATTTTGAGAAGTTTTGTAAAGACAATAGGATTAACTCACTTGTTGTAAAAGACCCCAAAAAAGTTGACATTCAAAAAGGTGATTTGTATCTTTTGGTCAGCGATAGAACACTTGCCATGTTACTTGATCAGTCGAATGAAAAAGGGATGAAAGTGGGGAAGGATTTCGGAATTATTTCCTATAATGAGACTCCGATGAAGCGTTTTGTAAATGATGGTATAACTGTCATTTCAACCGACTTTACTCTTATGGGAAAGAAAGCTGCTGAATGTGTGTTGAACCCGGGAAGCATTAAGTTTGTTGTTCCTACACAATTAATTATGAGAAAATCGTTTTAGTAACTATAAAAATAAAGGGTATGTATTTTTTAGGATATGATGTTGGTAGTTCTTCAGTAAAAGCTTCTCTAATAAATGGAGAAACAGGTGAATGTATTGCAACGGATTTTTCTCCGAGGCACGAAATGACAATAACTGCACCGAAAACAGGTTGGGCAGAACAGCATCCCGACCTTTGGTGGGAAAATCTTAAGCTTGCCACCCAATCTGTTATGGCTAAGTCTAAAATCAATGCTAAAGATATCGAAGCAATTGGTATTTCATACCAGATGCACGGTTTGGTATGCGTAGATAAAGACAACAATGTACTGAGGCCATCAATAATCTGGTGCGACAGTCGTGCTGCAGCTATTGGCGATAAAGCATTTGATGAACTTGGAGGTGAAAACTGTCTGAGTACTTTACTGAATTCTCCGGGTAACTTTACAGCATCAAAGCTGATGTGGGTAAAAGAAAATGAACCTGAGGTTTATGCTAAAATAGATAAAATAATGCTTCCCGGCGATTACATTGCGTTGAGGTTAACCGGTGAAGCGAAGACTACAATATCAGGACTTTCAGAAGGTATGTTCTGGGATTTCAAGACTAAATCTGTTTCATCTATGTTGATGAACCATTACGGATTCAGCAATTCTGTGATACCCGAAATAGTACCTACATTTTCAGAGCAGGGCAGGGTAACAGCTGCAGCAGCTATGGAATTGGGTTTGGCAGAAGGTATCAAGGTAACATACCGAGGTGGCGACCAGCCAAATAATGCTCTTTCACTGAACGTACTTAATCCGGGAGAAATAGCTACAACAGCAGGAACTTCAGGAGTTGTATACGGAGTGAGCGAAGAAATAAAATATGATCCATATTCAAGGGTCAACACATTTGCGCATGTCAACCATACCTCGGAAAGCAATCGTCTTGGAGTATTGCTTTGCATCAATGGCACCGGCATCCTCAATTCATGGATGAATAAAAATATTGGCAATAGGATGTACGATTATTACCAGATGAACGTGTTGGCAGAGAAAATAGCTATTGGTTCTGAAGGTGTTAGCATATTGCCTTTTGGTAATGGAGCAGAAAGGGTGTTGAGAAACAAGAATATTGGATCGCAGATTAGCGGTTTGAGTTTCAACAGCCATACTCAAGCACATTTGTTCAGGGCAGCTCAGGAGGGAATAGTATTCTCCTTGAATTATGGAATTGAAATAATGAAAAAAATTGGTATCAACCCAAGCGTGATAAGGGCAGGCAAGGCCAACATGTTCCTGAGTCCAGTGTTTAGGGAAACGCTTGCAGGCATCAGTGGTGCTACCATTGAGCTATATAATACTGACGGGTCGATAGGTGCAGCAAGAGGTGCAGCCGTCGGTTCAGGATATTACAAGTCGTTTAAAGAAGCCTTCGGCAGGCTTGAAAAGCTTGAAACAGTTGAACCTGATTTGTCGAAAAAAGCTGAATATGAAGCAGCTTACGGAAATTGGAAAGCACTTTTAGATAGATTCATTTAAGGATTTAAAAATAAATAAACAGAATTATAAATAGTAAAATTCAAAATCATGAGCGTTGTAATTGGAAATAAAGAGTATTTCAAAGGAGTCGGTCAGATTCAGTATGAAGGACCGCAATCAAAAAATCCATTAGCATTCAAATGGTATGATGCTAATAAGGTTGTAGCTGGAAAGACAATGAAAGAATATCTTCGTTTTGCCATCGCATATTGGCATACCTTAACAGGTAACGGTGGTGATCCTTTTGGACCTGGAACTAAAGTATTCCCATGGGATGAACCAAAAGATATTATGGAAGCTAATATGGCTAGAATGGATGCAGCATTTGAATTCATCACAAAAATAGGAGCTCCTTTATATTGTTTCCACGATACAGATGTTGCCGGTGGCGAAGGTTCAGTTTTTGATTTAGAAAACCGTTTAGCAAAAATGGTTGACTTTGCAAAAGCAAAACAAGCAGCTTCAGGCGTAAAATTACTTTGGGGAACAGCAAATGTTTTCAGCAACCCACGTTATATGAACGGTGCATCAACTAATCCTGATTTCAATGTAGTAGCAAATGCTTCTGTACAGGTTAAAAATGCAATTGATGCTACTATCGCATTAGGCGGTACCGGTTATGTATTTTGGGGAGGACGTGAAGGTTATATGAGCTTGCTCAATACTAACACTAAAATGGAGTTGGATCACATGGGAGCATTCTTGAGAATGGCTCGTGACTATGCTCGCAAACAAGGCTTCAAAGGTACTTTCTTCATTGAACCTAAGCCAATGGAACCAACAAAACATCAGTATGATTTCGATTCACAGACTGTTATTGGTTTCTTGACAGCACAAGGTTTGATTGACGATTTCAAAATCAATGTTGAAGTTAATCATGCAACTTTAGCAGGTCACTCATTTGCTCACGAACTTCGTATGTCGGCTGATGCTGGTAAATTAGGCTCAATCGATGCTAACAAAGGTGATCAGCAAAACGGATGGGATACAGACGAATTCCCAACAAACATTACTGAAATAACTGAAGCAATGCTCGAAATTCTTCCAATGGGAGGTTTCACTGATGGAGGTATTAACTTCGATGCTAAAACACGTCGTAACTCTACCGATCTTGAAGATATCTTCATTGCTCATATAAGTGGTATGGATGTTTTTGCTAGGGCTCTTGTAACAGCAGATAAAATCTTAAAAGATTCAGATTACCTGAAACTTCGTGCTGAACGTTATGCTTCTTTCAATTCAGGAAAAGGCCTTGATTTCGCATCAGGCAAACTCACTTTGGAAGATATGTACAAAATAGCTAAAGAAGTAGGTGAACCAAAACAAATTAGTGGCAAACAAGAGATGTTTGAACAACTAATAAATTGTTATATTTGATCCCATAACTGGATCAAACTCTATTTGATTTTTTAAATCATGTTTCCATATTGAGCCCGATTCAGAGTTATCTTTGAATTGGGCTTTTTTTTATAACTAACTAAACACTATGAAGAATAACAAACTTTACATCTTAGCTCTGACATTTGTAGCAACTCTGGGTGGGCTACTATTTGGTTACGACACTGCTGTAATTTCAGGTACAGTAGGTTCTCTTGATCGGTTCTTTATTGAGCCTCTTGGCTTAAGTGAAACAGTTGCCAATTCCCGGTTGGGGTTCTTGGTTTCAAGTGCCCTGATAGGTTGCATTATTGGTGGTATGTCAGGTGGACTGGTAAGCTTAAAACTCGGTAGAAGAAACGGGCTTATTTTAGCTGCTGCTTGTTTCTGGATTTCAGCTTTTGGTTCAGCTTTCCCTGAAGTATTTGTCAAACCTTTCGGACAAGGCGATCATACCTTCTTCTGGAATTTTGTTTCCTACCGCTTACTTGGTGGAATTGGAGTAGGCTTGGCATCAATGCTTTCGCCTATGTATATTGCTGAAATAGCTCCGGCTGAAAATAGAGGTAAACTTGTTTCTTTAAACCAGTTTGCTATCATTTTCGGTATGCTTGTGGTCTATTTTGTTAATTATTTCATTGCCCGCCAAGGAGATGAAACTTGGTTAAACAGTATTGGATGGAGATGGATGTTCGCATCTGAATTAATCCCTTGTACTCTGTTCCTTGTTTTCTTGTTTTTCGTTCCTGAAACTCCTCGTTATATGGTTTTGAAAGGAAACGATGCAAAGGCTTTAGATATTCTTGAAAAAGTAAATGGAAAGGAAAAAGCATCACAGGTTCTGGCTGATATTAAAGGAACAATAGTTAGTCATTCAGGTAAGCTTTTGGCTTTCGGATGGTTGGTAATAATTATTGGTATTCTGCTTTCGGTATTCCAGCAATTTGTTGGTATCAACGTTGTGTTGTATTATGCTCCTGAAATTTTCAAGAATATGGGTTCAGGTACTGATACTGCACTGCTTCAGACAATTATCGTTGGAATTATAAACCTTTCATTTACTGTTGTAGCAATATTATCAGTAGATAAATTCGGTCGTAAACCGCTTATGATTATTGGTGCTGTTGGAATGGCATTCTTTATGTTCGCATTGGGATTTTCATTCTTTTTCCAAAAGATTGGAATCGGCGCATTAATATTCATGTTGGGTTATGTAGCATGTTTCGCAGTTAGCTGGGGTCCTGTTGTATGGGTTCTTCTTTCTGAAATATTCCCGAATAAGATCCGTGGTAAAGCGATGGCGATTGCTGTTGCAGCACAATGGATTTCAAACTTCCTAATCTCATGGACATTCCCATTGATGAACAAAAGCACGTTCCTTGTTGATAAATTCCATAATGGATTTGCATACTGGATTTATGGTGCAATGGCTGTTTTAGCAGCTTGGTTCATGTGGAAATTTGTTCCTGAAACTAAAGGAAAGACCCTTGAAGCAATGGAAAAACTCTGGAAAAAATAAGACACAGAGAATTTCATAATTCATTCTTTGAATTACAAAATATTATAGCGTTGGCAGTTCTAATCATACTGTCAACGCTTTTTAAAATTGTATCTTCGCAGAAATCTTTTTTCTATGCCGGAATTTGATAATCATCATATAGAGAACAATCCTGATTATAAAGGATTAAAGGTAAATGCAGGAATACCACAGCCGCCTTCGGTTAATCCCAATCCTACTCATAAGAACATAAAATCAAAGCGTAAAGAACTTACAGTCGATGATTATGTTGATGGAATTCTGAAGGGAAACCGGATGATTCTTAGTAGAGCTGTTACTCTGGTTGAAAGCCTTAAGGCGGAACATTCAGAGCTTGCCCAGCAAATAATACTGAAATGCTTGCCACACTCAGGCAAATCGTTAAGGATTGGTATTACCGGTGTTCCGGGTGCCGGGAAAAGTACCTTCATTGAAGCAATGGGGAAGCATATTACCGGGCAGGGCGGTAAATTGGCTGTATTGGCAATAGATCCCAGTAGTGAACGTTCTAAAGGCAGCATTCTTGGTGATAAAACAAGGATGGAAGAGTTGGCAAACGATCAGAATGCATATATACGACCATCACCGTCGGCTGGCTCTCTTGGAGGTGTGGCCAGAAAAACCCGTGAAACAGTTATTCTTTGTGAAGCTGCAGGGTTTGATACAATCTTCATTGAGACAGTAGGAGTTGGGCAAAGTGAAACTGCTGTACATTCCATGGTTGATTTTTTTCTGTTGATACAAATAGCAGGAGCAGGAGATGAGTTGCAGGGAATAAAAAGAGGTATTATGGAAATGGCCGACGGCATTGTTATTAACAAGGCAGATGGCAATAATATTGAGAAAGCAGAACTTGCTCGGTCGCAATTCAGAAATGCATTGCATCTTTTTCCACCATCGCCATCAGGGTGGGATCCTCAGGTGTTGAAATGCTCAGCATATACAAAGTCAGGAATTCCCGAAGTTTGGGAGATGATAAAGGAATATGTTTCATTCGTTCAAATGAACAACTATTTTGATGAAAGAAGGATGCTTCAATCAAAATACTGGATGTATGAAACTATTAATGAGACTCTAAAGAAATCTTTTTACAGCAATCAGAGGATAAAAAAAGAGCTAAAAAAACATGAAGATGCTGTTTTAAATGAAAAAATGAGTTCTTTTGTAGCAGCAAAAGATTTGCTATCAATATATTTTGGAAATAAATGAATAATAAGTAATAATCATCAAAATGAAAAAATTCTTTTTAATAACATTTTCAGTTCTGCTGCTATGGTCATGCGGAAGCAAAAATCAGTATAAAATAAACGGAGAAGTAATCCCTTCAAAAGAAGGCAAGGTTATACTTTATGGTTTCAAGGATGGACAACCAATAGGAGTTGATTCTTGTGAACTAAAGAACAGCAAATTCAGTTTTAAAGGTGAAATTGATGTACCTGCATTGAAACTTATTGGATTTGAAGGAGAGCAGGAATATGCAGCTCAAATGTTTGTAGAAGCAGGCAAAATAAATATGGTTGTATATCCAGATAGTTTTCAGTCAAACACTATTGAGGGATCAGCAAGTCAGGATATTTTCAAGACTTACATTGATGAAATGATAAGTTTACAGAAAAAAGAAAACGAACTTCAGCAACGTTTCCAGTCAGCTCAGATGTCGGGTAACACTGAAGAGATTGATGCAATCAGATTTGAGTATCAAACAATATTTGAGAACAACAGACTCTATTCAAAGAATTTTATCAATAAACACAGCTCTTCTCCTGTTGCAGCATATGTTTATCTTATGAATTTTATTCAGGAAGCAGATGTACAGGAACTTGATTCAATGCTAAATATTTTTGAACCAATTAAAGATTCAGAATTTGTAACTGTAATTAAGGACAGGGCAGATGCTATACGTTTAACAAGCACCGGAGCTGTTGCACCCGATTTTACACTTGCTGATGAAAAAGGAAATCCTCAATCTATTTCTTCACTAAGAGGAAAGATTGTTTTGATTGATTTCTGGGCATCATGGTGCCAGCCATGTATGGTTGAACTACCAAATGTAATTGAGTTGTATAAAAACAGTAAGGATAAAGGTTTTGAAATATTGGGAGTGTCGCTTGACCGTGAAAAGGATGCTTGGTTGAATTGTATTAAAGACAATAAAATGGATTGGATTCAGGTTTGGGATATGGAAGAAAATAATCCGGGACAGGTAGCAACAAAATATAACGTAACAGGAATACCTCACACTGTTCTTGTTGACAGGGAAGGCAAAATTGTTGCTGTTAACCTCAGGGGAGCAGAACTTGCTGCTAAAGTTGCTGAATTGTTGAAATAAGACATAAAAAAGGGCATGGCAGACAGTTGTGCTTTATAAGAATATAACGCCGGGAGAATTAATCTGCCGGCGTTTTGTATTTTTTAAGGTTTTTAATTAAGGGATTTATTAATTTTACGATTATCATAAATAATAAAAATAAAAGTCATGAAGAGAATAATTTTATCGTTAGCAGTATTATTGATTTCTATTGGTTTCAGTTTTGCGCAGGAAACAATAAAACTACCTACACCCGACAAAACAGGTGGTATGCCACTTATGGAAGCTTTGGCGAAAAGATCTACTTCAAGGTCGTTCAGTACAAAAGAAATTACACAGAAACAGCTTTCCAATATCGTTTGGGCAGCATTTGGTGTTAACCGTTCAGATGGAAAGAGGACTGCACCCTCAACCCGAAATTTCCAGGGCACTGACATCTATGTCATCATGAAGAATGGAACATACTTATACGAGGCAAAAGAGCATCAACTTAAAAGAATTATTTCTGAAGATATCAGGAATATTGGGAGTTCACAAGAATTTGTTAAGGATGCACCTGTTCAGATTCTGCTTGTAGCCGATTTTAATAAATGCGGCAATGGTTCAAATGAAGCTAAGATGAACGTTGCCAATATTGATGCAGGATACATATCTCAAAATATATATCTGAGTTGTACATCAGAAGGATTGTCAACAGGAGCAAGAGGCAGCATTGACAGAAAAGCTTTAGCTTCAAAGCTTAGTCTGAAGGAAAATCAAAATATAATTATTGCTCATTGTATAGGTTACTCAAAATAGTTTTTCAGGAATTAAAATATTGACTATGGAATATGATCTGGCGATAATAGGCAGCGGTCCCGGTGGATATGTAGCAGCAATCAGGGCTTCACAATTGGGCATGAAAGTTTGTGTTGTAGAAAAGGAGAACCTTGGAGGTGTCTGTTTAAACTGGGGTTGTATTCCAACAAAATCGCTTCTGAAAAGTGCTCAGGTATATGAATATGCCTCACATGCTGATATTTACGGAGTAAAAATTGAAGGAGAGGTAGTGCCCGACTTTGGGAAAATGGTGCAGAGGAGCAGGGAAGTTGCAGCTGGAATGAGCAAAGGGGTTCAGTATTTGTTTAAGAAAAATAAGATTGATGTAGTAAACGGAATAGGCAAGTTGAATTCAGCGAATGAAATTGAAGTTTCAGGGATGGAAGGAGAAAAACAAATTGTTACTGCAAAAAATATCATTATTGCTACAGGAGCAAGGTCAAAGGAACTTCCGGGAATGAAACAAGATGGGGAGAAGATCATAGGCTATCGTGAAGCAATGACATTGCAAGAGCAGCCTAAGTCTATGATCGTTGTTGGTTCCGGAGCGATAGGAAGTGAATTTGCTTATTTTTTTAATGCCATAGGTACAGATGTCACATTAATTGAATTCATGCCTGAAATCGTCCCAAATGAGGACGAGGAGGTCTCTAAAATGTTAGCCAGGTCTTTCAAGAAATCGAAGATGAAAATAATGTTGAATTCTTCAGTGGAGAAAGTTGACACTTCGGGAGATCTTTGTAAAGTGACAATCAAAACTCCAAAAAGTGAAGAGGTACTTGAAGCAGAGATAGTACTTTCTGCTGTAGGTGTTGTACCCAACCTTGAAGGTATTGGATTAGAAGAGACAGGAGTTAAGCTTGAGAAGGGTAAGATAAGTGTTGACGAGTTTTACCGTACTAACGTTAAAGGAATTTATGCGATAGGTGATATAGTTGGAGGACCTGCTCTTGCGCATGTTGCATCAGCTGAAGGGATAGTTTGTGTTGAAAAGATGGCAGGGTTGGATCCTCTGCCGGTTGACTACAACAATATTCCTGGATGCACATATACCAATCCTGAAGTATCTTCAGTTGGACTTACAGAAGCAAAAGCAAAAGAAGCAGGATATGAATTAAAAGTGGGCAAATTTCCATATACGGCTTCAGGAAAAGCATCGGCCTCGGGGCAGAGGGATGGATTCGTTAAACTATTATTTGACGCTGCAACAGGAAAGCTTCTGGGTGCACACATGATAGGAGGGAATGTTACAGAGATGATATCTGAGCTTGTGGTAGCAAGAAAGGTTGAATTGAAGGGTCACGACCTGATGAAGATCATCCACCCTCATCCTACAATGAGTGAGGCAATTATGGAGGCAGCTGCTGAAGCCTATGATGAGGTTATTCACCTATAAATGTGATAACGATGGGTGTTTGTAGTTTAAATGAAACTTAGAGGATGAAAAAACACGAGGTAAGGATTTTAGTTACAAGGAATTTTCCGTCTGTAGGAATTGAATTGCTTAAAGCTGAAGGTTATTCTGTGACAGAAAGGCCCGAAGAATATCCTATGTCTCAAGAAGAGTTAATTGAAAAAGCGAAGAAGCATAATATATTATTCTGCACTTTAACAGAAAAGATTGATAAACACTTTCTGAATGAATGCAGTCACCTGAAAATGATTTCTCAATTCGGGGTAGGTTTCGACAATATTGATATTTCAGAAGCAACTCGATTAGGAATACCTGTTGGCAACACTCCCGGTGTTCTAAGCGAAGCTACAGCAGATATAGCCTTTGGGCTGATGATTTCAACATCAAGAAAAATGTTTTTTCTTCATAAATCGATTCAAAAGGGGGAATGGAGATTTTTTACGCCAAATGAGCATCTTGGGATTGAATTGAAAGGGAAAACCTTAGGAATATTCGGAATGGGCAGGATAGGCTTTGAAATGGCTAAAAGGTGCAAGGGAGCTTTTGACATGAATATTATATATCATAACAGGAACAAAAATATTGAAGCAGAAAAACTCCTTGGTGCTAAAATGGTTAGTTTTCAAGAATTATTATCACTCAGCGATGTTGTTTCAGCCCACTGTACCCTATCTGAAGAAACAAAGGGAATATTCAACAAAGAGGCTTTTCAGCAAATGAAGAGTTCGGCTATTTTCATAAACACTTCAAGAGGTCCTGTGCATAATGAAAAAGATCTGATTGAAGCTTTAAACAGCAAGCAGATATGGGGTGTAGGACTTGATGTTACAGATCCTGAGCCTATGAAAACTGACAACCCGTTGCTTGAGATGGAAAATGTTTCGATATTGCCGCACATAGGTTCGGGTACAGAAGAAGTGAGGGGAAAGATGTCGGTGTTGGCCGCTGAAAACATAATAGGGTATTGCAAATACTTGACAATACCCCATCTGGTAAATCCTGAAGCAATGATCTAATATTTTGGTTCCATCATTTTTCCGATAAAAAGAATCGCACCAGTCTCTTTCTCAGTTATAGCATAGATAAAAGGCTTATTGGCATGGAATTGATTTTCATCTAAAGCTGCATTTTCTCTTATTGCCACAACTGTTGCGGCGGCAGCTTCAGTTCCTTTTTCATTTACATCAATGAAAGTGTTATGCTGTACATAGTCAATATATATTCCACCGGTACCATTTATACCACTGAAATCAGCTTTATCATTGAAGGCAATACCCATTCCCATTTCACTTAGAATATCATTTAGTTTAATATCATATTCATCCTTGAATTTTGGAAGCCAGACATCAACTTCATCTTTATTTGTAAAGCTGTTCATCCATATATGCCAGTTATCAGGAGTCATTTTTGCAATGATGTCATCGCAGGTTTTATTATCATTTGGTAAGAGAATTATCATATTGAAATTTCCTCTTCCATATGGTAATTGGATAGCTGTAAAAAGGTCTTGAAATTGTTGGTTGGAAAAGTAGCTGACAGTATCCTTTTTCTGCATCATATATATTTCAGTTTTGTTTCCGTCTTCTTTGTAGAAGTTTGTCTTAAAAGTATTTGTTTCTTTAAATTCACTTTGCCATTCTCCATTGAAATACACTGCATTGACAAGGAACATTATATGTACAGGATTAACCTCCGTGATCATATCTTTTATTTTATCATGGGTTTTATCCTCAATCCATCCGTTAATAATGTCTTTAGCGTCGGGGCGACTGAAATCAAGTTCATTAACTTCAGCATCGTAATAGGTTTCGTTTACCGATTTGAACTCTTTCAATACATTATAATTTTGCCTGTACCAAATTGACTGTGCAATCTCGAGAGTTACTTTAGAATCAGCTTCCGTAAGGGCTTTGGTAAGGCTTTGGTAGCAAACATTTATTTCGTCAGTATCTAATCCCCAAAGGCGCATTGCTTTCTCCATAGCTGTTTTAGTTTCATCTTTTGCACCGTTATACGTCATGGCAAGGGCAAGAGAAACACTTAAGGGCGAGATGTTGAAGTTGCCGGCTTCGGTTTCATTTATCAAGCGGAACATATCGAGACCAAACTCATTAGTTTCTAAAATGAGGAGTTCCGATTTCTCATTGACATCTATTACCTTAGGGTCGTCGATTACATTTTCGTCACACCCACTAAGAATTATAAGTAGCATGACAAATATGGAAGCAAATAAAGTTTTTGTTTTCATGGTTATTAGTATTTATAGTTTTTTACTTCAATTAATCCATTTGGATAAGTTATTGTTTGTTTTTCGGGATATCCGTGGATATTGTATTCGTATTCATTTAAATATTCAGATGTATATGATTGGTAGTAAATTCCTTCTTCATTGCTTTGGTAATAAGTTAACTTATTGGAAAGAACATTGTTTTTTGAATGAGGTGTTGGTTCTACCTGAAAGGGGGCTTTATAATCATCATAAGTTAACTCCTCCATATTGTTCATGATGAAGCTATCGGTAACACTGCGATAATAATAGAATTTTGTATGAATATTACCTTTGTTATTGAACAGATATTCAGTTTTCAAAGACACTTCTCCTTGGGCATTGCTATTGTATTGAATTACTTTATCATTCATATACTCAAATGTTTGTATTGTAGTGTAATCAATATTTGAGTATCCTGAATAATGGAAATCGCCAGTGATCTTTAAAAGTCTGTCGTTAGTATCATATTCATATTTAAACGACACATCTTTGCCCATTGCTCCCTGCATGCTCGACATATACATAATTCCCGGTATATAGCCTGTTTTTTTTGTAATGAGATTATCTGAGTTGTAAGTGTAGTTTAATTCAGCATTTTCCCCGGGAGAATATGAATTATCATGAGAGATGCTTTTTTTAAGAAGACCGGTTTTGTCATAATAATTAGAACATATAGTGTCTGAATCCTGATTTAAGATATAGATAAACTTGCCACTAGGAGCATCATGAAATAGGTCATTTTTATCACATTGAGTGAAAAGAAGTATTAGAAAGAAGGAGATTAATATTTTAAACAATGATTTCATTTCAGATAGATTAAATTTTCACTTCGCAATTAATGTATTCAACGATAGGATCGATATCAGAGAATGCTTTACCTGTTTGCTGTGCAGCTGCGCGGCAACCTCCCTGACATTTATCATAAAGAGTACATTCGATACAATAAGAAGGTTTTGAAATGGTGTTACTGATTTTCTGTCCGTCAGCTAATATTTCTTTGATAGAAAGATTAAATATATTTCCAAGGACAATTGGGGAATGATTGCAGAATCTTATATCGCCAGTTGAAGATAGGGTCAGAGGTCGTTTGTATAAGTCGGGGGAGCAGTTTGTGAACCGAATATTTGTATAATCAGTAGGATTGACGATGCAATGAGGTGTACAAACATTTGAAGAGAGTCCCAGTTTTAGTTTACCGGAGACTTCATTTGCCTGTTTGAAAGCTTCGTTAAGTTGTTCCTTTGAAGCTATCACTTTATTGGGTGATAATACATTAAGTCCACCAATGTTGTATCGGTTGAGCATTATTCTGTTGAAGCCCATTTCAGAAAGGGTAGAAATGGTTTCACCGAGTGTATTGTAATTGAATTTTGTTATTACAATAACCGGGACAACATATCCACCTTCATTTCTGATAAAAAGCATACGTTCTTTTGATTTCTCCCAAGAACCCTTAAGATGTGTCATCTGGTCGTGAATAGAGGCTTTATTTGAATGAAATGGAAGCTCGAACAGACTTACTCCAATCTGTAAAAGTTGCCTAATATCTTCATCTTTACCTGCATTGCCATTTGAAATTACAGAGACACTAGCCCCTTTTAATCTGCAGAAGAGAGCGAGCTCTTTCAGTCGGTCGACTAAAAGAGGCTCTCCTCCTGTAATTGTGATATGATTGATATTGGAATTTCTGAATAATCGTTTTAGTGTTTGTAAGGATTGGGAGTAATCTGATGAGTTTTGTTTTTGTTCCTTAAAATTTCCCTTCCAGTGGTTATAGCAAAAAGAGCAGTTGAGGTTACAATCCTGCGTGACCTCAAAAAGAACATATTGCAGCTCCTGCTTATTAGTTTTGGAAGAGAATATCATTTTATCTTCAGATTGTTAGTGCTAACATTAAAACTTTCGGTTTCAGAATCGGAAGCTTTGATATTTAGATAATAACTTCCGGTTGCAATTTTTGGATCGAGTTGAATTTTAAAGTATTCCTCCTGAGTGTCGTAATTTCCGTCATCAGCTATCACTGTTCCGGTGGTTACGGGTATTGAGTCGGTAGTGATAATCTCAAAAGAGTAAGCTTTGTAATTTGGAAAAGAAACCTTACCTGTCAATATGGAATCGCTTGGTAAATCAGCTACAATTGCGTTCTCGTCGTAGTCAATTTTGTCGAAATGGAACCAGTCCTGAGGCGCAGGATCGTAACACATAACCTGAGGAGGGCAACCCGTTGAAATGCTTGTAATGGTAAGGATTGCAGCACCAAGTTTCATTTTTCTGGTTATCCATTTATCCTTTTTACCTTTTTGGAGATATACAATTGCAATCACAACAGCGAAGGCAACAAAAAGGCCGATAACAATAAAGGGTGAAATGACTCTTTTAAGATCCATAATTGTATTATTCTTTTATTGAAGGATTATATACTTTTCCTATGAAAAGGATTGAATTTGTGTCGTCTTCAACAATAGCAAATAAGAATGAGCGATTGATCATTATAGTATTATCAGGTCCAACCGAAGTATAGCCCACTTCTACTGAAGTGGCAGCAGCAGCTTCACTGCCTTCTTCGTCAGTTTTAATATAAGTTTTGTGATTAACCTTTGAAATATAGAGGCCAATATTTGAAATGTTTCCAAAGTCGGCAGCCCCAGAAAAAGCATCAGTCATACCAAGAGAGATAAGTTCATCGTTAAGTTCGTTTTTATATTCGAATTCAAATTTTGGGAGCCATATTTCACGTTCTGAAAGGATTGACTCTTTAAGTGATTTGAAGTTTGTGTTTTTTACTTCAGGAGCAATATCCTTTGTGGTATATCCTTCTTCCGGGAGGAAAATGAACATATTGAATTTTCCGGAACCGTAAGGTAGCTTTATGGCAGAAAACTTTTCATCGTTATAATAAGTGAGATTGACTTTTCCTATCATAGTTTCGACATTAATTTCGGTGCCATTGTCGAGAGTAAAAGGAAGACTTTCTGTTTTTGACTTTTTAAACTGAGTTTTCCAGATTCCTTTGAAATAAACAGCATTAATCAGGAACATTACATGATCGGGATTAACATTATCAATAATCTGGTCAATCTTTCCATTTGTCTTGTCATCAACCCAATTATTCATCATTTTCTTAGCATCCTCAGGTTTTGCGGGGTCATATTGATTTACTTCGGCATTGTAGTAAGATTCGTTAGTCGTAACAAAATCAGTTTTAGGGGTGAAATCTTTTCTGTACCAAATTGAATTGGCAATGTCCATTTTCACTTTTGGGTCGTGGGCGACAAGAGATTTTACCAATAATTGGTTACTGTAATTTATGTCCTCAATTTGAATGTCTTTAAATCCGAGGACATTTTGCATTTGAGTAAAAGTGTTGTCTTTTGCTCCGTTGAGGGTCATTGAAAGCGCCTGACTGATGCTTAAAGGTGATATCATCAGGTTTTTTTCTAAGTCTTCGTTAGACATTATATCTTCGAAGAGGTTAAATCCGAAAGTATTATTGCTTTCGACAATCATTGCAGATTTGTCGTCCAGAACAACATCATTGGGTTCGTTGTTTGGTTCGAACCAATCGCAAGAAGTAGTAATTCCCATTAATAGTATTGTTGCGAAGATTAATTTATTTTTCATAGCAGTTATTTTTTTCGATATTTATTTTTCAGGTTAGATGTAAAATGAGTTATAAAGGTTGCGTTAGAGGGTAATTAAGTGAATTTAAGGATGATTTTCTAAATATTAAAACTATAACGCAACCTTTTTGGATAATATATCATCAATGAAACAAAATGAGAGAAGAATGAAAAAAGTACCGGGTAATCTTGATGATGGTGAATATGTTCTTTGTATAATTAAGGATAATAATATTTTGGGATCGACTACATTACTTATTAAAGAGGGAATGAAAGAAGAGTTTTATGTTTCAGAATTAACTTATTAACCATAACTTTATCTTTTTATAAAGAATTGTAGTTACGAAATATTAAATGCAACAGGAAAACCTTGAAACCCTTATCAACGATTGCAAAGCCGGAAAGCGGGATGCACAATCGCAATTGTATAAGTTATATGCTCCGAAGTTATTTGGAGTATGTTTAAGGTATTCTCGCGACGAAACTGAAGCAGAAGATACTCTTCATGAGAGTTTTATAGTAATCTTTAATAAGATTGGGCAATATGCCTTTAAGGGTTCTTTTGAAGGGTGGATAAGAAAGATAGTAGTAAATATTTCTTTTGAGAAATGTCGGACACGATTTAAAATGCAGACAGTAGAGAATATAAATATTTACGAATCAAAGATTGTTGAAAGAGATTGTCTTGATGAGTTAAATGCCAAGCAGTTGTTGGAGCTTATCAGAGGTTTGCCACCGCAATACAGGTTGGTTTTCAACATGTATGCAATTGATGGTTATACACATAAGGAAATTTCCAATGAGCTTGGAATTGCGGAAGGAACATCAAAATCAAACCTTGCAAGAGCAAGGAAAATTTTACAAGAAAAAGTGATAGAGTTGGGGTATATAGGGAAAGCATATGAAGAATATTGATGAAAATATGGACATATTATTCAGGAGCAAACTGAAGGATCATGAAGTTGTTCCCCCGAAAGAAGTTTGGGAGGGGATAGTTTCAGCAATGGATTCGAAGAAACGGAAGAAGAGACTGTTCTTGATATGGGGTATTTCTTCTGCAGCCTCATTACTGTTTGCTTTCATGGGAGGATGGTATTTTGCAAATAATGATGCGATAAATAAAGAACCAATAGCTAAAATTACAATTCAGGAAGAAGGTGCAGGCGAGAAAGAGATTGTTAATGCCCATATTGCTGAATATGACAAGCATAATGAACTTAGCAGCACTGGATTTGGTGAAATAAAAGAAACTGGAATAGCCAGTAAAAGGGTAAATTATGCGAACAAAGTAAATAAGCTTGATAGAAATGAAAATGTGGAGGTAGAGGCCGATAACGAAAGTTTTATTGGTAAACTTTTATCATCAAGGAAAATAGTTCTTAAGAGCAAGGAAAAGTCGGATTACAGTTTAATTGCGATGAATACAGTAGGGTTGTCGGAGTCGGACAAAGCGATAATGGAATCAAACATAAAAAGTTTTAAAGAGGTAAAGGATAAAAAACAAAAAGGTAACTGGGCAGTTGGATTAGAGGCTTCACCTGCATACAGGTTTGATCAGTCAGGCAATTCAGGGGATGCTGGCTATTATTCTACAAATGACATTGTCCCGTCTTATGTTACAAACATTACCGGAGGAATAAAAGTGTCGTATAATACCGGCGATAAATTATCATTTCAGAGTGGTATAAGTTACGGTGAGGTTTCCCAAAAGGCGGATGGTATAAGTGTAAGTTATTCAGGTCAGAACTGGGTTAATGACAGATTCTTATATGCAGGAGAAAACAAAGCTGGAAACTCTCCTTATATGACAGAAGATGAGGCGCCGGAGGTAGAGTTTGGTACAAGAATAGGGACAGCCAACGTTTCGATGATGGAAGGTACCAATATTACAAATTACGACTCATATTACGATCTATCTCCCGGAGTAGCAAGAGATTATGATTTAAGTCAAAATGCCGGATATATTGAGGTGCCATTGATTTTGAAGTATAAATTAATAAACAGCAGGTTCGGACTTCACATATTAGGAGGAATAAACACGAACTTTCTAGTTCTAAATGACGTAAAAATTGCAAATTCTGATGAAATAATAGCTCAGGGGCAGATAGACGGTTTAAACCCGTTAACTTTTAGCAGCAGTTTGGGTTTTGGATTAAACTATTCAATCTCTAAGCATTTTATTATTTCGCTGGAACCTACAATTAAGATGCAGATTAATTCATTGAGCAATCAGTCTGAATACAACACCCGTCCTTATATGGTAGGTGTATTTACAGGTATCTCTTATAATTTCTAAGACTTTGTTTCATTAAGTATTCTGTTTGGAGCCAATCAATATTTGATTTTAACAATCATATTAGTTTTAAACCGTTATTTTTGCAGTAATGCATTAAAGGTTTAAAACAATGAAAAATAAGAGTATTATAATCATTATATTTTTAGTCACGATAGTTATTGCTGTTTCGCTATCCTTTACAGGACCTGTAAATAATTCTTCAGAAGAAAACAAGAATACTTTTCAGTTAATAAGCTCACCTCCGCTGCCATCTGAATTATCGTTTGCAGGAGAGAAAGTTCCGATTGGGGAATTTGACATTGTTGAGCGCATGGATAGGGAGCTGATTGTTAACAGTTTTTTCCATTCGCAAACAATCCGTTATATAAAGCTAACTCCAAGATATTTCAGTATCATTGAACCTATTCTAAAGAAAAACGGAATACCTGAAGACTTTAAGTATCTTGCCCTTGCTGAGAGTGGATTTGACACGAAGGCAGTTTCTCCGGCAGGAGCAGCAGGAATATGGCAATTTATGAAGCCGGCAGCAAAAGAAAATGGACTTGAGATATCGGATGATGTTGATGAAAGGTATAATGTTGAAAAGGCCACGGAGGCAGCGTGTAAATACCTTAAAGATTCTTACAAAATATATGGAAATTGGACATTAGTTGCGGCATCATATAATACCGGAAAAGGAAATGTAAGCCAACAAATTGAAAAACAGAAAGTAGACACTTATTATGACATGTTGCTTTCAGAAGAGACAAATAGATACCTCTTCAGAATTTTAGCATTAAAAACAATAATTGAAAGACCTGAAAAATATGGGTTCTATATAAAAGAAAGTGAGAAATACCCAGATTTAAAATTCAAGTATACAGATGTCAGTGAAGCGATTCCAGATTTAGTAGCATTTGCTAAAAGTCATGGCACCAATTATAAAATGATAAAGATTCTCAATCCGTGGTTAAAAGGTTCTTCTCTTAAAAATGAATCTAAAAAACATTATAAAGTTAAGATTCCAACGAAATAATGTATATTCAAGTTATCTAAATTATTTTTGCTAAATGTCAAAGGAGCCATTACAACAGGATGATGATCAGGAGTTAATAAAAGTCAGAGGTGCAAGAGTGCACAATCTACATAATATCGATGTTGACATTCCCAGAAACAAATTTACTGTAATTACAGGACTAAGCGGCAGTGGTAAATCATCATTGGCATTTGATACAATTTACGCTGAAGGACAGAGGCGTTATATTGAAACATTTTCTGCTTATGCTAGGTCATTTCTGGGAAATCTCGAACGTCCTGATGTAGATGAAATTACAGGCTTAAGTCCGGTTATTTCCATTGAGCAAAAGACAACAAATAAAAACCCAAGATCGACAGTTGGGACAGTAACCGAGATTTATGATTTTCTCAGGCTGCTATATGCCAGGGCAGGGGAAGCATTTTCATATAATACCGGAGAAAAGATGGTCAAGTATTCGGAGCAGAAGATTCTTGACCTGATAAAGGAAAACTTCAAAGATAAAAAGATCATATTGCTTGCACCTTTGGTTAAAGGTAGAAAGGGACATTACAGGGAGCTTTTCGAGCAAATTAGGAAGAAAGGTTTTCTTAATGTAAGAATTGACGGGGTTATAAAAGAAATTGTACACGGATTAAAGCTTGACAGATATAAAAACCATTTTATTGAGATAGTAATTGATAAACTGATTGTTAATGAGGCTTCGGAAAAGAGGTTAAGAGAGTCGGTAGGTGCGGGGATGAAGCATGGTCAGGGGATAATTATGATACTTAATAAAGAGACAGGAGAAGTAAAGTATTATAGCAGGCATTTAATGTGTCCAACGACAGGAATCTCATACACTGAGCCAGCGCCACATAATTTTTCATTTAATTCGCCTCAAGGAGCATGTCCTAAATGTAATGGATTAGGGGTAATACCTCAACTCGATATGGATAAGATAATTCCGGATAGAAAGACTTCTATATATAAAGGAGGAATAACTCCATTGGGTCCACACCGAAATTCCGTAGTTTTTTGGCAGATAGAATCGATTGCCGAATCTTATGGATTTGACTTGAAAACTCCGATTGAAGAAATACCTGAAGATGCATTAGATAAAATTTTATTTGGCACCAGTGACAGGATACAGATAAAAAACTCGCCCTTAGGAGAAAATATAAATTACTTCATGACCTATGAAGGGATAATTAAATATATTGAAAGTCAGCAAGAAGATACAAATTCCCAGAAAGCACAGAAGTGGGCTACTCAATATGTAAAAGAAGCAGTATGTCCTTCATGTAATGGACAGCGATTGAGAAAAGAGTCGCTGTGGTTCCTGATAGACGGGAAAAACATTTCTGAAGTATCGAAGATGGACTTAAATGAGCTTGGGGAATGGCTATCGACTCTTGAAACCAGAATTTCTGATCGTCAGCGTTCCATAGCAAGTGAAATAATAAAAGAGATAAAGGACAGGCTTGGTTTCATGCTTGATGTAGGATTAGAATATCTGACACTTGACAGACCGGCAAAGACACTTTCGGGAGGAGAATCACAGCGGATAAGGCTTGCAACACAAATAGGTTCACAGCTGGTTAATGTTCTTTATATTTTGGATGAGCCAAGCATCGGTTTGCATCACAGAGACAACATCAGGCTTATACACTCATTGGAACAGTTGAGGGATACCGGAAATTCAGTAATAGTTGTTGAGCACGATAAAGACATGATGCTAAGCGCCGATTACGTTATAGATATTGGTCCCCATGCCGGGCGACATGGAGGAAAGATAATGGCATCGGGAACACCTGAAGATATTCTTAAAGGTAACTCGCTCACCTCTCAATATTTGAATGGTGTAAAGAAAATTCAAATACCTTCGACACGAAGAAAAGGGAGTGGAAAATATCTTAAACTTAAGGGATGTGCAGGTAATAATCTAAAGGGCATAGATGTAGAATTTCCACTAGGTAAATTCATCTGTGTTACAGGTGTTTCAGGCAGTGGAAAATCAACAATAGTAAACGAGACACTTCAGCCTATATTAAGCCAGCATTTTTATAAGTCGTTACAAGATCCATTATCATATTTAACGATAGAGGGAATTGAAAATATAGATAAAGTAGTTCAGGTTGACCAGTCGCCGATAGGAAGGACGCCCAGATCAAACCCTGTAACATACACCGGCGTTTTCTCTGATATTCGCGATTTGTTTACATTATTACCAGAATCAAAGATAAGAGGATATAAGCCCGGGCGGTTTTCCTTTAATGTTAAAGGAGGCCGATGTGAAGAGTGCCAGGGCGGAGGAATGAAACTTATTGAGATGAATTTCCTTCCAGATGTGTATGTGCATTGTGATAAGTGCAATGGTAAAAGATACAATCGTGAGACACTGGAGGTGAGGTATAAAGGGAATTCGATTAGTGATGTATTGGATATGACAATAAATCAGGCGGTAGAGTTTTTTGATAATATGCCCAAGATATTGCATAAATTGAAGACATTACAGGAGGTAGGATTAGGCTATCTTACCTTAGGTCAATCATCAACAACTATTTCAGGAGGGGAAGCCCAAAGGGTAAAACTTGCTACTGAACTATCAAAGAGGGACACAGGCAAGACCGTTTATATACTTGATGAACCAACAACAGGACTTCATTTTGAGGATATAAGGGTGCTGCTTGAGGTTTTAAACAGGCTGGTTGAAAAAGGGAATACCGTGATTGTTATTGAGCATAATATGGAAGTAATAAAAGTTGCGGATCACATTATCGATATCGGACCTGAGGGAGGCAGAAACGGCGGAGAGGTTGTAGCAACAGGGACACCTGAAGAGGTTGTGAAAAACAAAAAATCGATAACAGGAGAATATTTGAAGATGGAGCTTGAAGTAATTTAATGATCATAAAGAATTAAGGTATGGCAGCAATAGAAATTTTTTGTGAGAACAATAATCAATATAAAGATTATCCCTTAGGAATAACCTTGATGGAGATTGCTACAGATATGAATATCAAGACTGAATTTCCAATTTGTGGTGCAATGGTAAACAACAAAGTAAGAGAGCTTTCATATTGCATTGTGAAACCCAAGAACATACGTTTTATTGATTATTCTAATCGAGACGGCAAGAGGATGTACACAAGGTCACTTTTCTTTTTGTTGTATGTTGCGGTTAAGGATTTGTATCCGGATTTAAAGCTAAAGATTGATCATACTATTTCGAAAGGTTTTTACTGCGAGATAGACGGATGCGATAAAGAATTCTACAAGAGCTGTATTGGAAATATAAAAACCAGAATGGAGGAAATTGTTGATGAAGATCATCCATTTATCAGGCATAACAAACAGATGGAAAAGGTTCTTGCTGAATATCAGGACAATGGGCTTGATGACAAAATAAGGCTTTATGAAGACTCCGGACTCCTTTATGCAAACATTTATTATCTTAATGGCTATGTAAATTATTTTCATGGACATCTTCTGCCATCAACAACATATTTGAGGAAATTTGATCTTGAACAATTTGATGATGGTATGCTTATAAGACTACCGAGCAATGAGAGCTTCAGTCAATTAAGAAGTTTTGTACGAGAAGATAAATTATTTGAGATATTTCAGGAGCACAAAGAATGGGCAGAGATTTTAGGAATAAATGATATTGGAAGGTTGAATTCCTTTGTGAAAAAAGGAAGTGCAGGAGAGGTAATCAAGATTTCAGAAGCCTTGCATGAAAAGAGGATTGCCTCTATTGCAACAATTGTTTCAGAAAGAACTCCAAAAGTTAAGCTAATATTAATAGCAGGTCCTTCCTCTTCAGGAAAAACTACATTCACTAAAAGGCTGGCGGTACAACTGGCAGTTTGTGGGATAACAGCAAAAATGATTTCTCTGGACAATTATTTTGTCGACAGGGAGCATACACCAAAAGATGAAAATGGCAATCTTGATTTTGAATCACTTTATGCTATAGACATAGACTTCTTTAACAAGCAGCTAAACCAGATGCTTAATGGTGAAGAAGTTGAAATACCGAAGTTTAGCTTTACAACAGGCAATCGTTCATTTGACGGGTCATTTATAAAACTTGATGAAAACCAAGTGTTGATTATAGAAGGGATTCATGGTTTAAACCCAGATTTATTGCCGATGATAGATCCTTCACTGACTTTCAAAATTTTCATTTCTGCACTTACGTCAATATCGATAGATGACCTTAATCCGATTTCTCCAACTGATAACAGGCAAATAAGAAGGATGATTCGCGATTCACAATATAGAGGAATATCGGCATTGGAGACAATAAAAAGGTGGCCAAGTGTAAGGAGAGGCGAGGAATTGAATATTTTTCCGCATCAGGAAAATGCAGATATAATGTTTAATACTGCTACATTATATGAGTTAGGTGTTTTAAAGAAATATGCTGAACCATTACTTAAATCAGTGCCTGAGAATCAACCTCAGTTTGCCGAATCGTTAAGATTAATGAAATTATTAAGTTATTTCAAGGACATTGATGGATCAGAGATACCTCCGACATCATTAGTTAGGGAGTTTCTTGGGGGAAGCAGTTTCAATTATTAAAAGAAATTGATAATGTATTACTTTGGAATAGTAAAGTAGAATTTGCTTCCTATTCCTTTTTGACTTTCAGCCCATAATTTACCCTTATGGGCTAATACGAAATCGTTTGATATCATTAATCCTAATCCGGTACTGATATCGTTAGTCTGTTTTTTAATAATACGATTATTTTCGAGGTTGAATAAGTTCTTAAGTTGATCAGGATCTATTCCGCAACCATTGTCAGCTACTGTGAAGAGGTAATTTGATTCTTCTTCATCGAAGGATACTGTAATTACCCCACCATGATCTGAATATTTGATTGCATTAGAAATTATATTTCTAAGCACAGTGCTTATCATATTTGGATCAAGGAAAACTTTATTCTTAATGTTAATCTGGTAATCAATGGTGATATTTTTATTTGCGGCAACATTTTTCATTAAATCGATGAAGGTTAGTAAGAGCTCTTCAATACGAATAAAAATAGGATTAAAAATCAATTTGCCACTTTGAGATTTTGACCAAATAAGTAAGTTTTGTAATAATTCAAAAATCCTTCTTGCGGTCTGGTCCGTAATCTCAGAGTATAATTTTATATTATCAGTATTACCGGAATTAATTGATTCTTTGAGTAATCCAGAAAATCCAAGAAGCGCATTTAATGGATTCATCAAGTCGTGAGCGATTATTGAAAAGAAAAGATCTTTTGTTGCGTTAAGTTCTTTTAGCTGTTGTTCAGACTCAACTATCTTATCCTGCTGTTTCTTTTTATCAGTGATATCCTCTTTAATAGCAATAAAGTTAGTGATTTTGCCTTTGTCGTCTTTTATTGGAGATATTGTAGACATCTCCCAAAACAAGTCGCCATTCTTTTTTCTGTTGTAGATTATTCCTGACCATGTTTCCCCCTTCAGGATTGTATTCCAGAGGTCATCGTAAAACACTGATGGATGATAATCGCTTTTCAGGATAGAAGGATTTTTACCGATTATTTCCGTGACTGAGTATCCAGTATTTTTCACAAAACTTTCGTTGACATATTCAATGGCTCCGGATTGGTTGGTAATAATAATAGAGTTTGCGCTTTGGCTCATTGCAACAGAAAGCTTTTTAATTTCTTGTTGTGATCTTTTTAACTGAGTGATATCAGAAAGGATAGTAATTAATTTCTTCTCATTTTGGATTTCAACTAATTGAGCATATACAAGGCAAGTTATTTTTTCTTTCTTACTCACGATAAAAGAATATTCTTCACCTGTAATAATTTTATTTTCTTCAATACTTTTATAAAAACGTTTTTGGTCTATCTCACTGAAGAACTTTAGCTCTTTTATATTTTGTCCGAGATGCTCCAATTTATTCAATCCTGTAATTTCGAACAGTTTAAAGTTCCCATCATCTAAAGTTCTTTTTTCTTTGTCGGAAACAATTACAGGCAGAGGAATTAAATTGAATAATAGTCTGAATTTTTCTTCACTTTCACGTAGGGCAGTTTCAATCTTTTTCCTTTCTTCTATTTCACATGAAAGCTGTTTGTTAATGATTTGTAGGTATTTTGTTTTTTCTATTTCAGTTCTAACAGCAGCAATTTTCTCTATTAGCCCGATTGTAAGTATAATACCATACAATGCTCCGGCAAAAAGAGTAATATGAAGGTTAAAGAAGTTTAATGGAATTAAGTTATAAATTACAGCTGCGTAGACAGCCGAAGAAAACAGGAAAACACTAAACGAAATAAGATAATAATATGATTGTTTGTTCTTTCTCCTGAAAGAGAAAATTCCAAAAGAAAAACAAATAATAGTACCAATTAGTAAGAGAAGAGGTGCTATTCTGGAAATGACAGATAAGGGTAATAGCTTGAATAATACGATTATTACAAGGGCAAAGCACAAAAATATTAACGCAAGGAATGTTGCAAAAATGATTTTGAACTTTTTGAGATTCAAATAGTTTATAGTAAAAACCAGAAATATTGAAGCGGCAACGCTGAAGAGTATCTGCCTCATGCCTGTTTTCATGTAAGGACTTAAGTTGGGGAATGCTTCAATGCCATAACCATATAAGTAAAACGAATTTAAAAGGAGAGAGCCAAGAAACAAAACAAGCAGGAAATAGTTTATTTCCCTTGTCATTATGAAGAGTAAAAGATTTAAAACAAGTATTGAAAAAACTAGCCCGTATAAAAGATAAACCATTCTGTTTTGTGACTTTTCATTTTCAAGATAATTTTGAATGGTAGAAATGTAAATGGGGACAATTATAAAAGATTTTGTGTCAATCCTTATGTAGATGGAATATGGCTTATTTTTCTCAACTTTAATACTATGATAGATGCTATAGTCATCAAGAGTCTTTTTATTTATTTTATTATTAATTCCCGAATAGATTACAGTATCAAGATCTCCATTTGAATTTTGAATAAAAATTCTGACATCATTAAGAGTAGGATAGTCGATACTTAAAATCCAGTCTTCAATATTTGAATTGTTTTTTAAATTAAATTTGAACCAATAAACATTCTGGCTTGTTCCAAAGTTTATAGTATTTGAGTGCTTTTTTTTAACTATTTCATTGAATTTGAGTTTTGAGATATCATAAAAAGAAGATTTAGGAGCCTTATCTATAAGGTATTTTGTATTCTGAAAAAGGTCATATATGTCTTTTGAAGAAGTTATTTCAAGGGTGTCGTTGACAGCATTGCAATATGGGATTAGAAAAAATAAGACTATGATTAGCAATAGAAATTTTCTCATACAAAGTTTTATCTCAACAGTGCAAATTACGAAAAAGAGATTATAATGACTAATTCAAGAATATTAATAGTAGACGATGAACCTTTAAACCTTTTATTATACTCTGAGATATTAAAAGCAAGTGGTTTTTCAGTTATAAAAGCTGAAGATGGAATGGCTGCAATTAAGATTGCAGAAGAAGAAATACCCGATTTGATAATACTTGATTGGAATATGCCCAAAATTGATGGTTTTGAGGCATTAAAAACCATTAAAAGGATAGAGTCGACCAAAGACATCCCTGTAATAATGATCACCGGAATAATGACATCTCCCGATAGTCTTCAGCGGGCAATGAATGAAGGTGCGAGTGATTTTTTAAGAAAACCGTTTGATCGTATTGAACTAAATGCCAGAGTACGATCATTATTGTCTCTTTCGAATTCAATGAAAGAGATTAAGGAAAAGTATCTTATAATTGAGAACAACAATAAATTTATAAACACATTGATTGAAAGTGTTCCTCATCCTTTTGTTTATTATTCAATCGATGGAGTTATTTCTGGTTATAATAAATACTTTACCAAAGTTTTCATGCTTGAAGGGCAGAACGTTAATGGCACTTTGATTTATCGATATATAAATGAGAATGAAAGAGCTCAGTACTTAAATTCTGATATGGAAGTTATTAATCATCACAAGGAAGTTGTTTACGAAGGCAGAATGGGAAAGGATCAAAGAGATTTTGTTATTTCTAAAACTTCATATAATGATTTAGACGGCAATACGATAGGAATTTTATGTGTTATGACGGATATAACTGAACTAAAGACTGCACACAATGACCTCATGGAAAGCAAAAAGAGAGAGCTGGCATCAAGTGCGCTAAGACTTATCCAGATTAGTGAGATGAACAACAATCTTATTACTGAGCTTGAAAAGATATACGAACATACATCACCTAAGGGAGCAGAAATCATAAAAAATACAATAAATCAGTTTAATATCAATTCCGGAATGAATGTATGGAAAGAATTTGAAGCAAGATTTGAGAATGTCTTTGAGTCTTTCTATGATGGATTAAACGCTAGAAATAACGATCTAACTCCGGGTGAGAAAAAATTGTGTGCTTTGCTTAGGTTGAATCTTTCTTCAAAGGATATAGCTGCAATTACCTTCCAAAATTCTCAAAGTATTGATATGGCAAGATACCGGCTGAGGAAAAAACTTAACCTTAGTTCTGAGGAAAATCTTGTGGACTTTCTTATGAAAATATGATAAATTTCATCTTTTCAGCCAACGCTCTTATTTACAAAGCCTTTTGTATAGATAAAGTATAGATGCTTGTTGTGATAATGTAAAGAATAGAATTTTGTTTTTAGGCGTTTAATATCCTTACTTTGAATAAGTAATAACTCGGCATTTATTTATTATGAAACCTAAGAAACAATTGAAGGATGAATCAGAAGTAAAAGAAATTGTAACGAGGAATCAGGAAGTAATAAATGCGTTAAAAGAGTTTAGCAAAAAGATTTCAAACGAGGAAACGAATAAAAGATCAGATATAAGAAGAAAGCAATCCGGCAAAGATGATGTAAAGCTTGAACCTTATAATTGAAGGTTATTTCGTGCTTTTGGGGTTTATTTTAAAAAGGGGAAAACAGGAAGGAGGATGAAACACCATGTAGATTTTTAATACTCTACATGGGGTTTACATCCAATTTTCTTTTTCCCTTATATATTTTCTGGAATTTCATCCTTTTTGAGTGTCTCTTTCTTTTTAACACTTCAAGCTCAAAAATGCTTTTTTCTACAAAGACCTACCTGAATTTTTAATCTGTTTAAACAATAAATATTGTAATCCGTTATTTTATATAATAGGAAGAATTTTTAACTTAGGAAAAATAATTTAACAAACTTGGATTATGATCTTTGAATTACCAAAATTAAGCTATGGTCTTGATGATCTTGAACCTGTGTTGAGCAGGCGTACTATGGAATTCCATTATGGGAAACATCATCAGGCATATGTGAACAATCTAAACAATTTAATAAAGGGAACCGAATTTGAAAACTCTACTCTTGAAGAAATTATAATGAAATCGACGGGTGGAATTTTCAATAATGGTGCCCAAGTATGGAATCACACTTTCTATTTTGAACAGTTTTCAAAAGATGGTTGTAGAGAACCTCGCGGACAACTTCTTGAAGCCATAGAAAATGCCTTTAGCTCGATTGATTCTTTCAAGGAGCAATTTACTAAAGCTGCGGTTACTTTATTTGGTTCGGGATGGGCATGGCTTGTTGTTAATAAAGAAGGTAAACTCGAAATTATCCAGACTTCAAATGCAGGTAATCCAATGACTTCAGGGTTTAAGCCACTATTAACTTGCGATGTATGGGAGCATGCCTACTATATTGACAAACAGAATCTCAGGCCTTCATACGTTGAAGATTTCTGGAAGATTATAGACTGGCAAGTGATATCTGAAAGATTTTTAAAATAAGAATTTTAGGTATTGCAAGCAAAGATAAATACAAAAAAAAAGGGAGTCTAACTCCCTTTTTTTTTGTATTTGTCTTTTTTATTGTGCTTTAGGTCTAACATCCCCGGTAATTCGTAAAACTATTGTTGAATTTTTTGGGTCATTTGTAATGACAGTTACCGATTTATTTTGTCTTCCTTTCTTACCTCTTGAATTGAATTTTACATTAATATCAGTAGAGTCTCCAGGTTTTACTGAGCTGCTATGTTTAACTGCAGTACAACCGCAGCTTGCTTTAACATTTCTTATTATAAGATCAGATTTCCCGGTATTTTTTAATTTGTAACTATATTCAGCCATATCTCCTTCAACTAATACTCCAAAATCATGAACAGGGTTCTCAACTATAGCAATAGGAGCATTTGCCTTTTCTTCTTCAGTAAGCTTTGAGAAATCTTCGCTTATTGATAAAGACACGCCAATTGAATACTCGTTGTTATTTTTATCATCTATGGTCAGGTAAATTCTATCAGATACGTAACCATAAGCATTTCTTTTTGTAGCATCGTAATTGATAAACATCTTGCCAATTTTCCCAGGTTCAATAGATTCCGGGTTAAAGCTTACAGCCAGGTGGACAGGTGATCTATAAAGACCTACTTTTACCGGCTTGTCAGTATTATTGAAAAATTCTATTGAATCGACCTTAGTTTGATTATTAAATACTGTTCCTAAAGAAATATAATTCGATTTAAAACGAACACTTCCCATAACTCTTGGATATTGTTCTTCCATAGTAAGTTCCCTTGGTTCCACCTTGCCTTTAACAACTAAAGATGTAACGCTGGGTTCAGTATTTGTGTAAACATTTACATTTTTCATGAAAGCACCTGGCCTGTTCTGTGGATTGTAGGATACTTTCACTGACCCTGATTTACCGGGAGCAATAGGTTGCTGTGTCCATTCAGGAGTAGTACAGCCACATGAAGCTTTTACACTATTTATAATAAGAGGTTGGTTCCCTGTATTTTTAAAATCGAATGTAGCTGTTACTATTCCTTTTTCTTCTTTAATGCTACCAAAATCATGATCAGATTTCTTGAAATCAATTTTTGGTTGTGCGTTAGAAAATAGAAAAGTGCCTAAGAATAAAAATAATATTAATTGTTTCATTGCAAATAATTTTTGTGTTTAACTTTTTCTATTGTTTAAAACTAATAAAATGAACGTTTATTGTAACTATTTGTTTATCGTTTAAAGTCACTTGTGTATAGTATCTGACGATGAGACGAGAAAAATATATCAACTATCTTGCCAAAATTAGTCTTTTTTGAAATAAATTAAATTTCATCACCAAATGACACTCCCATATTTCGGCACATCTTTATTAAAGGATGTTCCGGTGAAACAAGGTTTAATTTATTTTCAACTTCAGTTAACGGGATTGTGGTTAGCTTATTACCTTTAAGTGCAACCATGACTCCATACTGTCCTTTAGCAATAGTTTCAACAGCATAAGATCCGTATCTTGTAGCAAGAATTCTATCCATTGGAGATGGACTTCCTCCTCTTTGGACATATCCCAGTCTTGTTTCTCTTGTTTCAACTCCTGTTTTTTCCGTAATACAGGATGCGATGTAACTTCCGGCGGTTTTATCCTGGGGAATATTAATTCCTTCTGCAACAACTACTATGGAGTATGATTTCTTAACAGCAAAACGGTCTTCAACTTTCTTACATACTGATTCAATATTATAGCCAATTTCAGGAATAAGAATTATATCTCCGCCGCCTGCCATTCCTGCATATAGGGCAATCCAACCTGCACTGTGCCCCATGACCTCCATCACCATAACTCTTTGATGTGAATTAGCCGTTGTATGCAAACGGTCAATAGCTTCAGTTGCTATTGAGACTGCAGAATCAAATCCGAATGTTATGTCAGTTCCCCAAACATCATTATCAATAGTTTTAGGTAATCCTATCACATTCATTCCCAGTTCATACATCCTAGATGCAGTTTTCATGGTGCCGTTGCCCCCGATGCAAACAATACAATCAAGCCCAAGCTCGTTGTAAGTTTCCATCATTTGCTCAGGCTTATTAATGTCGCCATCCTGAATATTACTTTTAAATGGCTTTTCTCTTGATGTTCCAAGAATAGTTCCGCCTAATGTAAGTATTCCTGATACCTGGTGCTCTTCAAGTTTAAGAAATTCTTTATGAATTAATCCGGTGTAGCCAAGTACAAAACCATATACTTCCATACCATATTCAAGAATGGCAGTTTTAGCAACTCCTCTTATTGCGGCATTTAATCCGGGGCAATCTCCCCCAGCAGTTAGAATCCCAATCCTTTTAACGCTTTTTGCCATAAAATTCTTAATTTAATCAAACAAATTTACTGAATATGTGATTCTTTTACTATTTAATGTCTTAACTGTTTGTTAATTATTCAGGAGAATATCCCGACTTAGCTAAAATATCCTGAGCATTGTTCATTTTCATAAGTTGAGATAATGAAACTTCAGGGTTCTTTTTAGCAAATGAACAGACAATCTTCCACCCTAACCAAACGCCTGTTCTTCCGGGCGATTCATTAGAAAAAGTATTTGTGAATGGAGAATCACCTGTATATCGCTGAAGAGTCAATCTCTCAACATCATAAATCAATTTATTCTCAACTAAATATGTCCACATCAAAGCTTCGTTTTTTTCACACCATTTGACTTGTTTGGCAGAGAACCCTATAATGGTAGAATCATGAACTTCAGGATTCATCGCCTTTGTATAATATATTGCCTTCCCCTGATAAATCATGTTTGACAGTAAATTATCGATCGAATCCTTATATGGATAATTTGTCATATACCAGGAATAAAATATGTCAGGAACTATTTTTAGTGGGTACATGTTGTTGCTTTTATATTCAGGTATTCCCAAGTAAGTGTAAAAAATACAATCGCTGCCAATATATTTGTCTAAACTAATTCCTATTATTCCATCTCCGGTAAATATTGATTGATTGAAGCCTGAAATACAAGTATATAACGAAGGGATTGGCTCGTTTGGGAAGTAATACTTGTAATGTTTGAATCCTTCTTCAATCTTTTCTTCAAGCTCTGAGAAATTATCAAAAACCAGCAAAGTTGAATCAGATACTCTGCTAATAACTGTATCGTTTATAAAAGATTTTAGATATTGAATAAAGTCAGGCGAGCTTGGAGATCCAATCTTCAGAACATAATTGCCATAAATATCAATAAAAGCGGGATGTTCTTTTTCAAAAAAGTCAATATTCTTTCTGAATTCAGTTGAGTCTTCAGTAAAAAGTAATTTCTCTGACCTTATTATATCCAGATTAACTTCAATGTTGGAAACATCAATATCAAGTTTGTCTTTTTTGCAAGAAAAGAGCAAAGCGGCAAAAACAATTATTATTAGGTATCTCATTGTTGTTTTTTGTGTAAACGAATAAAGTGATAAAGAATTTTCTACAAAAATATAATTTATCATTTATGCATGATACAAATATTTATATTCAAAAATCATTATATTTTTGTACAACAGAAGATTATTAATTGAATCCCTAAATCAATAGAAATGGGAAAGATCACATTTGTTTTATTATTTCTTTTTTGCAGCCTCCTTTCATTTAGCCAAAATTTCAGATTAGGCTTTCAGGCTAGTCCTCATTTTACCTGGATGAACTCGACTTCAAAAACGATAGTAAATGATCAAAGTAGAATTGGAATAAAGTATGGGGTAGAGGCAGATGTCTTCCTTGCTGGTCTGCCAAGATATTCTTTTAATACCGGGTTATATGTTTCTTATCATTCTTTCAGAACACTCTACGATACAGACAAGTCATTTGTAATCAACGATAAGGTGTTTAACGACAAGGTTAATATTTTGTATAAACTCAATTATATTGAGATACCTATGAACCTCAAACTTAGATCAGATCAGTTTTATAGATTGACATATTACGGACAATTTGGATTGACTAATTATATTAATATTAGCTCTTCAGCTTATTCAGACGACAACCAGCTCGACGGATCCAACGCTTCTGACGCTATTGGTTTTTATAACTTCGGATTGATTATGGGAGGAGGAGCAGAATACGACGTTGGAGGAAATACTGCATTAAACGTTGGCATTCAATATTCTAATGTTTTACTTGATTATTCTACAATAAAAAACTTAGATGATAAAAGCAAATTCCATTCTGTGAGGTTAGTTTTGGGGGTACTATTCTAAAAAGTTTTACATGAAAATAGCTTTAGCTCAACTCAATTATCATATTGGTAATTTTGAAGAAAACACCGGGAAAATTATTAGTTATATAAAGAAGGCAAAAGAAGAGTCAGCTGATTTAGTTGTTTTCTCAGAATTGTCGGTTTGCGGTTATTCTCCTTATGACCTTTTGGAAAGGAATAGCTTCATTGAACTCGTTAATAATTCAATTGATAAAATAGCTTCCGAATGTAAAGGAATTGCAGCTGTAATTGGCGCTCCAACTATTAATGAAAGCAAGAAGGGTAAGAGGCTTCACAATTCCGCTATTTTTATTGAAGATGGGGAAATAAAGCAGGTAGTTCACAAAACTTTATTGCCTACTTACGACATATTTGACGAGTATCGTTACTTTGAACAAAATAATAAATTTGACATTGTTAATTTCAAAGGAAGAAAAATCGCAATTACTATTTGTGAGGATCTTTGGGATGACCAGCCAACCAGTAACAGTTTTGCGAAAAGCAAACTTTATATGACTTCGCCAATTGATGAACTTAATAAGCTTGATCCTGATATTGTTATAAACATTGCCGGATCTCCTTTTTCATATAATCAGGAAACATATAGGAAAGATATTCTCATCAAAAATGCAAGAAATTTTAATTTACAAGTGATATATGTAAATCAGGTAGGTGCTAATGCAGAACTTATATTCGATGGAGGGTCAATGTTCATTGGAAAGGATGGGGCTGTTATTCACGAGCTTGCATATTTTAAAGAAGAACTTCGCATAATTGATACAGATGTCACTGAAGAAATCTCTATTCAGCCTGAACAGATAGCGATAGACAAGGTGTATAACGCTTTAATTCTTGGAATAAGAGATTACTTCTCTAAAATGAATTTTCAGAAAGCAGTAATCGGTTTATCTGGAGGGTTAGATTCGGCAATTGTTACCGTACTGGCAACTAAAGCTCTTGGTAAAGATAACGTCCATGTGTTGCTCATGCCTTCAAAGTATTCTTCTGATCATAGTATTAAAGATGCTGTTGACTTGGCTCAGAATCTTGGAATAAGATATGATATTGTCGGAATTCAGTCGGTTGTTGATAGTTTTGAAGAATCTCTTTACCCACTTTTTAGAAATCTCCCCAATGATGTAACGGAAGAAAACATACAAGCCAGAGCCAGAGGTGTTCTTCTGATGGCTTTATCTAATAAATTCAGATATATTTTACTTAATACTTCCAATAAAAGTGAATGTGCTGTTGGCTACGGGACTCTATATGGCGATATGAATGGGGGCCTTTCAGTATTAGGTGACGTTTACAAATCTGAGTGTTATAAGCTTGCACGGTATATTAACTGGGATGAAGAAATTATTCCGGAAAATACAATCTCTAAACCACCTTCTGCTGAGTTAAGACCCGGACAAAAAGATTCAGATAGTCTGCCTGAATATGAGATTCTTGATAAAATACTTTATAGATATATTGAATTAAACCAATCTATCGATGAAATCATTAAATCAGGTTTTGATGGAGAAACTGTAAAAAGAGTAGCTAGATTAGTTAATACTAACGAATATAAAAGGTTTCAATCACCACCAATACTAAGGGTTTCAACTAAAGCATTCGGCTTTGGCAGAAGGTTGCCCCTTGTTGCAAAGTATGAAATATAGATGGCAATAGTATTCTCCAAAAAAGGTTGTTTTATAACATGTGAGTTATTAAAAAAAGATTAACTTTGATGCTAAACAACATAGAAATCTAAATCATGTTACCATCTGATATTGATAATAACACTTCTCATGAAAATAGGAAGTCGATTTACAAATATCTCTCTCCTGAAGAAAAGGAGGAGTTGGATGGGCATATTACCAGATTAGAAATTCCAAAGAACAACTTCATTTTTAAAGAAGGTGAAAAGCCAATAGGATTTATCTCTCTTGAGGAAGGCAAAGTGAAGATTGTTAAGGAAGGTGTTGGAGGTAGGGAACAAATTTTAAGAATGGTCAAGCCCGGAGGTTTTGTTGGGTATCGTGCTCTTATCGCTAGCCAAAATCATAACGATTCTGCTATTACTCTTGAAGATTCTGTTATTTATATTGTCGATACCGATTACTTTTTCAATAAGTTTTTAAAAAATAATAACATAGCTCTGTTCCTTTTGACCAAGTTAGCCAAGGAGCTAGGATTTTCAAATTCAAGAACTGTAACTTTAACTCAAAAACATATCAGAGGGAGATTGGCTGAATCCATAATTCTTTTAAAAGAAAAATATGGTATTGAAAGTGATGGAACAACAATCAAGGCTTACCTTTCACGAGAAGATCTGGCAAACTTATCTAACATGACTACATCAAATGCAATTCGTACACTATCAAGCTTTGTTACAGAAAAAGTAATTGTAATTGATGGAAGGAAACTTAAAATTATCGATTTTTCTAAACTTGAGAGAATAAGCAAACTTGGATAATCCATATTCTTTTATAAGTCTTTAATAAAGTTCTCAAAAATCTTTTCTTCTGGAATAAATGGACTTATACTGTTCAAACTTAATTCTGTAACTGCTTTATTGATTAATTCTGTTACTGAATCGGGTATTTCTTTGTTTTCCTTCCTGAAAAAACATCTGCCTGCTTCAAGCAATACTTCTAAAGGAACAAAACCTTTTATTTCAGAGCCGGTGACTTTTACTCCCTTTTTTATCGCTTCAGATGAAGCTGCTTCATATACCTGAAAAAGCGAATTGATTCTGGTATCAGTTAAGTCACATGAAATCTGCGCAATCCCATTTTCTGAATTAATCCATCCTATTGCTTTAACACTTTTTAATAATCCCGGTTCATACTCTGGATTTTCATTTTCAACAATTTTACTTTTATTCGTAATCCCGATTGTTTTAAGTTTTAATCTTTTGTTCTCTCTTATTTCTTCTGCAATTTCTTTTGCAATTACTACAGAACTGGTATTAAGGTTTACGCTGTATGAAATTGGGTAAATCCCTGCGCCAATTATTGTAGCACCTGTTTTGGAAATTTTATCATTAAAACGGGAAGGGCCAAAATCAGGTCTCCATTTTTTATCCTTGATTTTTGACTGTAACCCTTCGTATTCACCCCTTCTGCAGTTGTTAATATCTTTACGCTTATTTTCATATGCTGAATTTCCATAACAGTAGACCGGGATTGATAACTCTTTACCAATCCTTTTTGCTAAGTTTCTTGAATATACAATTGTCTCTTCTAAAGAAATATCGTTTATTGGGATTAAAGTTACTACATCAGTAGACCCCATTCGTGGATAAGTTCCTCTTTGCTCTCGCATGTCAATCAATAAGGCAGCTTTTTTGACTGTCAAAAACGCGGCCTCGACTACATTCTGAGGATATCCTGCCAAGGTAAGCGATGTGCGGTTAATTCCTTTAGCAGGTTCTGAATTAATTAATCTAACGCCTCTAACATGGTTTATTTCGTCAGTAATCAGTTCAATTTTCATCAGATTAATCCCCTCGCTAAAGTTTAGCGTGCAAGCAATTATTTGTCTCATCAATGAATAGTCTATTTTATTCAAAAATAAGAAATTCCGGAAATAATAGCTGTTTTATTTAATGAATTCAACTGCCCCAAGATCAGGCTTTCCATCTGAAAGCCGTGAATTTCCAAAATAGTCCATTGGAAATTGCTGACTGATATCTAAACTTCCCTTGTCAATGAATGACGAAAGGCTATCAGGGAAGTAATTATACACTGTGTCAAATCTCACTAAATCTTCTATAATAAGATCAGAATAATTGATTCTGTAGAGAAGTGAATCTGGGTTTTTCAATTTAATAAGACAGTGATCAAGGCTACAATTAATTCTAGGGTCAGTGGAATTAAATTTTCTTACGGTAAGTTCATCTGCATAGTCTCCATAAATAATTGAATTTCCAAAGAATACCTTTTCAAATTCGCCCTTGTAATCATCGGTGTAATAATCCTGTATTAATACCGAACTTCCCTGTCGAGGATATTGGTAATTGAAATTGTTTGAAATAGTTATTTGGTTAAAATTGTAATTTCCTTTATAAAACAATAATATACACGACCTGCTGTTGCTAAATATGGTGTTCGAGCATTCTATGTTGGCACCAAAAGAAATTAACCCTGAAAAGCTGTGGTTTTTTATTATTGAATTTTCAATTTTCACTGAAGGCAATATTGGGTCACCCAAACTTCCCGTCCATATTCCTAAAATTGAATTTTTAACTTCAGCATAATTGAAGGTTGATTTTAGCTCGGAAGGCAGCACATAAATACCGTACCATTGACCTGGAATATCTTCATATGAATCGCCGGCTGCATTTTCATCAAACCTGTCGTTCATAAAAACTACGGGCTCTTCTTTTGTGCCGTTTACTATAATGTTCCCGAGGACATACATCTTGGCATCATTATGAAAGAAAACTTTACACCCTTTTTCTATTGTAAGTGTCTGCCCTTCATCTACCATTATTGAATCAAAAATAAGATAGGGCTTTTTGCTGTTCCATGTTTGTGTGCTTAACCATTCACTTTTTAAAAACGTTACATCCTGCGACCATGATAGCAACTTAACACTCTGAATTCCGGTATTTGTTTCTACTATTACTGAATCGAGTCTGTAGCAAACGGAGTCTATGTTAAATTCAGGGAAGGTGGCCTCGACAAAAATAAAAATACTATCAAGACTCAATACTTCAATATCTGTTATGCTCTTACAAGGAATTCCATCAACATTCAACCTGAAATGTGAATCTTCACCCCCGGCAAGACGAATGCTTTTTATTTCTATGGGTGTTGCACTTTTGTTTATTATCCTGAAATTTTGAGTAGGCGTACGATAGGTAGTAATTATCGTGTCAAACGAAAGCGTATCTGTCGATAGAATAAAATTTCCGTTAGTATCAATACCAATATCATCCTTCTCACATGAATAAAGGAAAACAAAAAGAATGACAAACGCACTGACTAAGTTGCGGAAAATAAGTTTCATTGAATTAAACGATTATATTTCTGTTTGAATTAAAACGCTGTGCGAAATTAAAATATTGTTTCAATAATGATGCAAAAATTGTTTTATTCCTGGAAATATACTCGTTTTACACGTTGTGAAACTGACGTAAATACCTCGTAAGGAATGGTCCCCAGACTTTGAGCCATCTCTGTTGCAGGATATTCTTTCCCGAAAACTACAACTCTGTCTCCTTCTTTGGCCTCGATGCCGGTTATATCTATCATACACATATCCATACAAATATTTCCAACAACTTTAGCAAGATGACCGTTTACCCACACTTTTCCAACTCCGTTGCCAAGCCTTCTGTTGAAACCATCAGCATATCCAATTGGTAAGGTTGCTAATTGCATTTCGTATGTAGCCAAACCTTTGCGACCATATCCTACAGTCTCCCCTTTGCTTACTATTCTTATTTGTGAAATAGTTGTTTTCAAGGTGCTTACGTTTTGCAATGACTTTGGATCGTTTGAACTAAAACCATATAGTCCTACACCTAACCTAACCATTTCGTATTGATTGAAAGGAAATCTTTCTATTCCTGATGAATTAAGTATGTGTCTTATTATCTGATGATCACATCCATTCTGAATTATTTTTGCCATTTCATCGAAACGGGCAATCTGCGTTTTTGTAAATTCATCTTCAGCAGGTTCATCACTCACTGCAAGATGTGAAAATACTGAGCTAATGAATAATTCATCGTTCTTGTTAATCTTTGCAAGAAGTATTTCGAGATCTTTCTTCGATTCAAATCCTAGTCTTTTCATTCCCGTATCAATTTTGATGTGAATAGGGAAATTATTGACTGCATTTCTATGTGCTGACGGAATAAACTGATCAAGAATCCTCATCGAGTAAATCACCGGTTCAAGCTGATGTTCAATCATAAGATCAAAGCTATGCTCTTCAGGATTCATAACCACAATCGGCATCTTAATTCCTGCTTTTCTTAATTCTACTCCTTCGTCAGCTATTGCTACAGCCAGGTAATCGGCATGATGGAATTCGAGCATTCTGGCAACTTCTGCTGAACCACTACCATATGAAAAGGCCTTAACCATGACCATGATTTTTACATCAGGGAAAAGCTTGCTTTTAAAGTAGTTGAAGTTGTGTATCAAGGCAGAAAGGTCAATTTCAAGAACTGTTTCATGTGCCTTATGTTGAAGAACAGTCGCAATAAGGTCGAATTGAAAATCCCTGGATCCCTTCAATAATATTGCTTCCTGTTTGAACTCAAGATTTGGCATGTCGTTCAAAAACTCAAAAGTTGATTCGTAAAACTTTGAATTATCGCCAAATAAGTGGGCTTGTCGCGAAATGTTGGGACCAACACCAATAAACCTTTCCATCATCCTCAGCCTTATCAATTCCGCTACTTCAGCATATAATACCTCATCAGGCTTTGGTGAGAAATAAATATCTGATAATATAAGTGTCTTTGACAAAAAGTCTTGACTGGCTTGCTGATCAAGGGTATCTAGGGCTATTGTTAATGAGTTAAGATCTGAATTGTAGGTATCGTTGATTACAATACATTCGCTATTTCCTTGCTTAATTTCTAACCTCATTGCAACGGGCTGCAACGAACTGAACCTGTTAAGTACATGATCCTGATCTTTTCCAATGGCAATAAGTGCTACAAGACATGTACAAGCATTTTCAACTGAAGCATCATCAGAAAAAGGTATCGAAATTGCGTATTGTTTTTCACCTGATTGTGCAATTATGCCGCACCCCTCTGGTACTTTCTGTACAAAATATACAAAAAGGTCGGCAGCTTCATCCATCATCGACCATGTAATAGAGCAAAGTGGTTTTTGTTCCGCCAGATCTTCAATGGCATCAGTAATGGTTTGATAATCTTTGTGGTAAATAATTACATCAGTTCCTTTGAACAATTGTAATTTTTCTTTCACTTTTTCTTCAACAGACTCAAAGTTTGACTGGTGTGCTTCCCCAATATTTGTGAATATGCCAATATCAGGCAGAATAATTTTCTGTAGATTATCCATCTCTCCCGGCTGCGAAATCCCGGCTTCTATTATCGCAATGTCATGCTCATCATCCATCAACCAAACCGAAAGTGGAACACCTACCTGCGAATTATAGCTTTTTGGACTTCTTATTATGTTGTATTCTTCAGCGAGCAAGTAACTAAGCCATTCTTTAACAATAGTCTTTCCGTTGCTGCCAGTTATTCCTAATACTTTCCCTTTAAATTTTTTGCGCTTTATTATTGCTATTTCATGAAGCGCTTTTAATGTGTCTTCAACAAGTATAAATGTTGCCTCAGGAAATTTATGTACTGAATAATTGTCGTTTGAGATGATGAAATTTCGAACACCTTTATCGTAAGCATGGCGTATAAACTGATGGCCATCGTTACTTTTGGTCTTTAACGCAAAGAATAACGTTGAATTTCCGGATACGATAGTCCTTGAATCGGTCGACAAGTAAACAATCTGAGTTTCTTCTCCCGATTGAAGAATCCGGGCTTCAATTTGCCCTGCAATGCTAAAGTTGGTTAGTACTTTCATCTTTTACTATTTATGAGAATTTTTGAAGCATTCCCTGCATAATGGTTCATATTCACTTTTTTCACCTAAAATTACAAGCTTTTCCTCCGGCGATAATCTATGTGAAAAACTGGCCAACCCTCCACACCGCATGCAAATTGCATGAACTTTGTCTACATGTTCAGCAGTAGCCATTAACTTTGGCATTGGACCAAAAGGATTCCCCCTGAAATCCATATCAAGGCCTGCCACAATAACCCTGATGCCCATATTTGCGAGTTTCTGACAAACTTCAACAATTGCTTCATCAAAGAACTGGGCTTCATCTATGCCTATTACATCCACATCTCCGGTGAGCAGTAAAATGTTCGACGCTGTATCAACAGGTGTGGAACGTATTGCATTCTCATCATGCGAAACAACTTCTGTACTTGAATATCGATTATCTATTGAAGGTTTGAATATCTCAACTCTTTGCCGTGCAATCTTTGCCCTGTTCAACCTTCTTATCAGTTCTTCAGTCTTCCCTGAGAACATTGAACCGCATATAACTTCAATCCAGCCTTTTTGTCTTTGGCCACTTAAATCTTTTTCAAGAAACATTTTATACCTTTAAACCAAAAAATTAATTTTACAACTTATTGACAATTTTATCGTTCTGTAAAATAATATATCAAAATTTTATTTTTTGAATATACTACATTTCGACAAATAATTAAATACTTCGTTCCGCTTTACTGTAAATAAATGAATTTTAAACGTATATGGACAACAAAACAATACTTGAGCTGATTAAAAAAAATCTGGAAGAAATCAATTTATTGGTTGATGACCTTTATAAAGGTATGAAATATGACCAGGTTCTAATTGAAATAACAATTGCTAAAGCAAAAATCCTTTATCAGGAACTATCATTGATTACTCCGGAAGTTAATTCTGCTATCCCATCTTTTATTGATGATGAAAGTGACGAAGAAGTAGGAATTACTACTGAGGTAATTGAGGTTGATCAAGACCATACGGAAGAGGTTGTAATTCAAGTGAATATCCCAGAACAACCTATTGAAGTTCCAGAACAACCTATTGATTTACCAAAAGAGCCAATATTTGTTCCTGAAGAACCGCAAGTCATTTCTGAACAACCTGTCGTAACAGAACAAATTGTTAGTGAAATCGAAGCTAAAATTATTACTGAAACACCTGAAGAAATAATTAACCAAATTCCTGAAGAACTTATACATATTACTGTTGAAGAATCTGAGCAGTCAATAGACCTGCCCGACACCGACAAGCTAATTGATAAGGTTATCGAAGTTATTCCCGATTCTAATGAAAAGAAAGTATTCGGTGAAAAGTTCTCAAAGGAACCTTCCCTAAACGATCGTTTATCTGCATTGCACAGCAACGAGCCTAAGATTAAGGCTAAGCATATTGATAGCATAAAATCTGCTATTGGATTAAACGATAGGTTTCTCTTTACAAAGGAACTGTTTAACAACGATAGCTCGGAATTTGATACTAGTATTAATAAATTAGACAATATGAACAGTTTCCTCGAGGTGATTGAATTCCTTGAGCAAAATTATAAGTGGACTAAGAACACCACAAGCTTAAAATTTATGGATCTTGTCAAAAGAAAATTTGAAAACTAAATTCTGATGGGAAAACTTTATATTGTTCCGACCCCTGTAGGCAATCTGGAAGATATGACCTTAAGGGCCATAAGGATTCTGAAAGAAGTTGATACAATTTTGGCTGAAGACACCAGAACATCTTCTTTTTTGCTGAACCATTTTGAAATTAAAACCAAATTGCAATCTCATCATAAGTTTAATGAGCATAAGACATCTGAACATATAGCTGATAGAATTCTTGGCGGAGAAATAATTGCACTTATTTCTGATGCAGGAACTCCCGGTATTTCTGACCCCGGCTTTTTATTAGCACGAACTTGCATTGAGAAGGGGATTGAGGTAGAGACTCTTCCCGGACCTACTGCTTTTGTCCCTGCGCTAATAAACTCAGGCTTGCCTGCCGATAAATTTTGTTTTGAAGGGTTCCTGCCTCAAAAGAAGGGTAGGCAAAAGATGATTAAAGAACTTGCTACCGAGAAGAGGACAATGATTTTTTATGAATCTCCTTACCGACTTTGCAAAGCTCTTGAACAGTTCATTATGTTCTTCGGCCCCGACAGAAAGGTTTGTGTGTGTAGAGAAATATCCAAATTGCACGAAGAAAGTTATCGGGGAACATTGATTGATGCCCTGCAGTATTATACAGAAAAAGGGGTAAAAGGAGAAATTGTTATTGTTGTTGGAGGTATGCGCGACAGCAAGGATGAGGAAGATGACGAAGAATAAATACTGACAAATTCTAAAGACCATATAAAAAACAAAGGGTGTCTCATAATTGAAACACCCTTTGTTAATATTATAAAGTTAGTTAGTTTAATCAACTAATGCTTTGAACTTTGGATTTTCAAAGTATTTTGCAAACTCAAGATCAGTCTTAGCGCAAGTTTTGAATTTAGCATCTTTCTTGATTGCATTGTCCAAACTTGTCATTATGAGATCTTCTTTTGCTGTTTTAGCTCCAACAATTGCTTTGAGGTATTGTACCATTGGACAATCAGATGTGTTTGATTCCAATGCTTTCAATGCTCCGTTATAGTCTTTTGCCAATATCTTAGCTAAAGCTGCATTTGCAGAGTTTGAATCTCCGAAATATTTAACTGCTTTGTCATATTCAGCACGGATTATGCTTACAATACCCATGTTGTTATCAACTTCTTTTCCAAGTCCTGAAGCAGCAGCGAAATATTCTTTTGCTTTTTCTGTTTCACCTTTGTACAATGAAGCAACTCCAAGGTTGTTTTGGATGATTGGATTACCAGGATTCAGCTGGTCAGCTTTTTCAAAGTTCGAAGCTGCTGATTCCAAATCATTAGCATATACCTGAGCCATTCCAAGGTTGTTGAAACCTCTCCAGTCTTTTGGAAACTGTTTTGTGAAAGCTTTGAAGAATTGTAATTTCTTAGCATTGTCGTCAGTAAGAAGAGCTGCTTTGATAAGTTCTGCCTGATTTAATTTTTCAGGATTCTTTTCAGCATCTGCTACCAATTCTTCGTCAGTTCTACCAATTAAGTTGATGTTTGCATAGAATTTTGCACGACGAAGTTCAGGAAGAATCTTGTCAGCAAGTGAAGTGAAAGCTTCTGAAAGATTGCGAATTTCTTTTTCGCGAACTTCAGGATCTGAATACATTGAAAGAACGCGGAGGATTAATTCCTTGTCCTGAATGTTTGATTCTGAAACAAGCTTCTGGAAACCTTCCCAGTCTTCAGCTGTATTTTTTGTTTTGATATTTGCAGTAAGATTTTCAGCTTTCATTTGATTATTTAAATAATCAGTAGCTGAAGTTTCACGTTCTTTTGCAAGTTTTGCATTGATGTCTTCTTTACCGTCAGGTGAAGCATAAGCAGAAATCTGTAAGTCTTTGAGTTCTTTACGGTCATTCTTTACAGCATCTTTTGCGTATACTTTGAATGCATCGAAATCTTTTGCTCCTGTTTCTTCATCACGTACTTTTGCACTGTTGATGAGGTAGTGGATGTCAGCCATCAATTCATCAGGAACTACTCTCTGATATGCATCAGTTTCAGGATTATATTTTCCTGTAGTGTTCTTTTCTCTCTGTATACCAATTATTGGTTCACCAACTTTGTTAACTAATTCTGATGTTGAAATAACACCATCAGCAAGTTTTATTGGTTCAAAATCAAGAGATTTAACACCCTGTGATGCAGTGATTTTAACCTGAAGTTCTGACATTCTCATGGCAGCTTCATAAGGTATTGCACCCTTTACAGAGAAGTTACCTCCTTCTTTGTAAACAACAACCTGATTGTTTGATGTAACTTTTTCACCCTGGAGTTTAATTTCGGGATATGCTTTGTCAACTAAAACATTTTCAGCATTGGTATACCTGATAACCGGAGTTATAAGCAGGTCTGCTTTTTTTGCAAAATACTTTTCTGGAATCTGTCCTTCAACAGCTACCATTACTTGGCCTGCATGTGTTTCCAATACTTCCGGTGTCACTTTCCATTTTATCAGGTCAGCTTCTTTTTTCATCTTTTTGATGCTGGCACAGCTGCTGAACAGCAACACAACAATCGCCATAGAGACGAAAACTTTTAAATTGAATTTTTTCATGATGGTCACATTATTATTATTTTATACATTCTTTCACTTATTACTACAAAAATAAGAATGTTTTTTAATCCTGAAAGGCAAAAATTGAAAATTTTATCATAATAAAACCCTCGTGATGCCTGAATCATAGGTATTTTGAAAAATTGTTTCACAAAGTTTCAGATAATCTTTTCTACTATCTACAAAATCTATTTCATTTGTGTCAATTATAACTATCGGAAAATCAACCTGTTGTTTAAAAAAATTAAAATATGCCTTTGTTACTTTATCCAGATAATCTTCTTTTATCGATTGTTCATAATCTCTTCCTCTTTTTTGAATATTTTTTAACAGATTGTTGTTGTTTTTATATAAAAAAACGAACAAATCGGGGCGGGGGAGTCTCGGATAGATTATGTTGAAAAATTTTCTGTAAAGGTTAAACTCATCATCTGAAAGAGTTACACTGGCAAAAATCAAGGATTTCATGAAGTAATAGTCTGAAACTGCAAAATCCTTAAACAGGTCTCTGTTTTGCAATTCGTTAACCATTTGAGTATAACGTTCCGACATGAACGACATTTCAAGCGTAAAGGCATAATTGACCGGATCGTTGTAGAATTTTTTCAGAAATGGATTATCTGCAAAGTTCTCACTTACAAGCTGGGCATTGTAATCATTTGAGATCTTCTCGGCTAGGGTTGTCTTACCTGCACCTATATTGCCTTCAATTACAAGAAAATTCATCTCAACATTTGTTTTTACTATTTGTTGTAAAGACCATAATGCCCGAACGATAGTTTTGCGTCCTAAAAATAGTAATTCTTTTCTTAAGTAAACAATAAAGGGCAGCTTGTTAGCCACCCTAATATTGTTTTTTTATTTAAAAGGATTTTTTCCTTATTATCTACGGTCTCTGTTATCGTTTCTGTTGCCATATCCACCGCGATCTCCTCGGTCTCCACGATTTCCACCACGGTCGTTCCTGTCACCACGGTTTCTGTCGTAACCACCACGATCAGGTCTGTCACCCTGAGGACGTTTTGGAGGTTCAACATAACCTTCAGGTTTTGGAAGAAGTACTCTGCGTGAAAGTTTCAGCTTTCCTGTTTTTTCTTCAACACCAATGAGTTGAACATCAACTTTGTCTCCTTCTTTGAAAACTTCTTCAGCTGTTTCATGGCGCTGCCAGTCAATTTCTGAGATGTGCAACAACCCATCTTTACCAGGAAGTATTTCAATGAATGCACCAAAGGCAACTATCGATTTTACGGTACCATTGTAAATTTTACCTACTTCAGGAACAGCAACAATATTTCTTACTCTTTCCAGTGCAGCTTCAATTGCTTCTTTGCCGGTCGATGATATCTGGACTACTCCAGTGTCACCAACTTCTTCAATTGTAATAACTGTGCCTGTTTCTTCCTGAATTTTCTGAATTATTTTTCCACCAGGTCCAATAACTGCACCAATAAATTCTTTTGGAATTACTATTGTTTCAAGACGTGGTACATTTGGTTTGTAATCTTCACGTGGTTCAGGAATTACTTCAAGTATTTTTCCCAGAATATGCAGACGTCCCTGACGTGCTTGTTCCAAAGCCTGTGCAAGCACTTCATATGGAAGTCCGTCAACTTTTATGTCCATCTGAGTGGCAGTGATACCATCTCTTGTTCCTGTAACTTTAAAGTCCATGTCTCCAAGGTGGTCTTCATCTCCAAGGATATCTGAAAGGACAGCAAATTTACCGGTATTGTCTGTGATCAATCCCATTGCAATACCTGAGACCGGTTTTTTCATTTTTACACCGGTATCCATAAGTGCCATTGTTCCCGCACAAACAGTTGCCATCGATGATGAACCGTTTGATTCAAGAATATCAGAAACGATACGTACAATGTATGGAAAATCATCAGGGAACATTTTCTTTAATGCACGATGTGCAAGGTTGCCGTGACCAATCTCGCGACGGCTTAGCCCTCTTGATGTTCTTGCTTCTCCTGTACTGAATGAAGGGAAGTTATAATGCAAAAGAAATTTCTCTTTTCCCTGTACGGTTACACCATCAATGATTTTCTCATCAAGCTTGGTTCCTAATGTACATGAAGTAAGTGATTGTGTTTCACCACGAGTAAAAATTGCTGAACCATGTGAGCCCGGAAGATAATCTACTTCTCCCCAGATTGGGCGAATTTCATTTGTCTTCCTGCCGTCGAGCCTATGCCCTTCATCAAGGATCATTCGGCGCATCGCCTCTTTTTCAACGTCGTGATAATATTTTTTAATCAGTTTGATATTTACTGCAAGGTCAATTTCAGTGTTAGCTGCATTTTCCTGTTTGTAA